>CAZGFE010000015.1:12166-58789 GCA_964524665.1 uncultured Gemmatimonas sp. | reverse complement strand
CGCAGCGCCGGCTCGATCGGGAAGCACCAGGCGTGCTGCGCCATGTACTCCTTCAAGATGTCGTTCTGCACCGTGCCGCGGAGCTGCTCCGGCTTGACGCCCTGCTTTTCGGCGGCCGCGATGTAGAAGCACCACAGGATGATCGCGGGGCCATTGATGGTCATGGACGTCGAGACCTGATCGAGCGGGATCCCGTCGAACAGCGCCTCCATGTCCGCCAGCGAGCTGATCGCGACGCCGCACTTGCCGACCTCGCCTTCCGAGCGCGGATGGTCGGAGTCGTAGCCCATCAGCGTCGGGAAGTCGAACGCCACCGAGAGGCCGGTCGTCCCGTGCTTGAGCAGGAACTTGTAGCGCTCGTTCGTTTCCTTGGCCGACCCGAAGCCCGCGAACTGGCGCATCGTCCAGAGCTTGCCGCGGTAGCCGGTGGGGTGCACGCCGCGCGTGAACGGGTAGGTGCCGGGCGTCTCGAACGCCGTGCCGGCGGAGCCCTCGAGGTCGAGTGCCGTGTAGAGCGGCGCGACCTCCTTGGCGGAGTTCGTGTAGGCGATGTCGCGCACCTCGCCCTTGTCGTAGCGCGCGCGCCACTGGGCGATCTCCTTACGCAAGGCGTCGAGCTCCGCTTGCATCGCGGCGATCGCGGGGTCGGTCGGCGTCGCGGGAGGCGTCGCCTTCGCGGTCTTCGACGCCTTTGCGCCCTTGTCGGTCTTCGTCGGTGTCATCGGCTCGTGTCCTGCCCGGTGAGAGTTCCGGCCGCCACGCTCCGCACCAGCAGCGCCTTGGCCACCGTCAACGGGGTCGTCTCACCGCGCTCGAGCGCGGGAAGCTGCCCCTCCAACCACTGCGTCGTCTCCGCATCGTTCCACAGCTGCGCGCGCACTCGCTGCTCCACGGCATCCACCACCCGCTCCCGGAGCCGGGCGCGCCGCCGCTCGCGCAGTTTGCCGCTCTTCTCAAGGTACGTGAAATGACGCTCGAGGGCGTCCATCAGTTCCGGAACGCCCTCGCCCGTCACGCCCACCGCCCGGAGGACCGGCGGCATCCAGTGCGCCTCGTCGTTCTTCTTGGCGAGTTCGCGCGCGGTGCGTGCGGGATTGTTCGCGCGCTTCGCCGCGGCGATCTCCGCCTCTCCCCCGCCCTTGGACTTGATCGCCTTGAGGTCCACGCCGTGGTGCGCGGGGACGTCCTTCATCGTCGCGCCGGAACGGAGGCCGAGCATCAGCTCGATGTCGGTGCGGAGTCGGTCCGCGCCGGGCCGGTCCGCCTTGTTCACGACGAAGAGGTCGGCGATCTCCATCACGCCGGCCTTGAGGGTCTGGATGGAGTCGCCGCTCTCGGGGACGAGCACCACGGTGCTCGTGTCGGCGAGCCGCGCGATGTCGAGCTCACTCTGCCCCACACCGACGGTCTCCACCAGAATGCGGTCCACGCCGGCCGCGTCGAGCACGTCGCAGACCTCGCGCGTGGCCACGGCCAGCCCGCCGAGCGACCCGCGCGTGGCCATGGACCGAATGAAGACGTTCTCGTGGAGCGCCACGCGTTCCATGCGCACCCGGTCACCCAGGAGCGCGCCCCCCGTGAAGGGCGACGTGGGATCCACCGCCACCACGCCGACCTTGAAGCCGGCGTTCAGGTACTGCTCGGCCAGCAGGGTGGTGAGCGTGCTCTTCCCCGCGCCCGGCGGCCCCGTGATCCCCACACGCCGCGCGTGTCCGATCTTCGGGTGACAGGCCGCGAGCAGCGCTTCCCAGCCGCTGCGGCGATCCTCGACGATGCTCACCGCGCGCGCCAGCGCCGCCTTGCGGCCGGCCAGGAGCTGCTCGAACAGCTCCGTGTGCGGCTTGGATGGCACTGGTCCGGTGGCGGGCGCCTTGCTCATCGCGACGCGCCCTCGCTCCCGGAGTCGTGGCCGGGCTCGTCGTGCTCGTCGTGAATGTCGCCGATGATCTCTTCCACGAGGTCCTCAAGGGTCACGAGCCCGAGCGTCTCGCCCGCGGCCCCCCGAACGATGGCGAGATGCCGCCGTTCGCGCAGCATGCGCGTGAGGATCACCTGACAGAACTCGTCCGGCGCAGCCACCGAGACCGGACGCGGGGAACGGAACGGCGCCTCCGGCCGCGCGATCACGTCCCAGCTCGTGAGCATGCCGACAATAGTGTCGAGCGTGCCACGGTAGATGGGGAGCCGGCTGAACTGCGACTGCGCGACGATCTTGGCCACCTGATCCGCGGGCGCCGCCGCGTCCACGGCGACGATCTGGTCCCGGGGCGTCATCACGGCCCGGACGCGCGTGGAGCCGAACTCCACGACGCCGCTGATGATCGCGCGCTCGGCGGCCGCGCCGACGCCCTCGACCTCGCCTTCGCGCAGGAGGTCCTCGAGCGTCTCGTAGGCGCTCGGCGCGGCGCTCGCCGGCCCGCGGAACCGTCGGACCAGCCGCAAGGCGAGGAGCGCGAGCGGTGCGGTGAGGCCTTCGATCACACGGAGCACGGGGAGCAGCACGGGCAACACCTGCGCGGGCCACCGGCGTGCGAGCGCGCGTGGCACCAGCTGCCCGAACACCAGCAAGAGCACGATCGCCACCGCGAGGGACTGCAGCAGCGCGAGCGCGCGGTCGCCGCTCTGCAGTCCGAGCACCGCGCCAAGAGCGAACACCGTGCCCGCGATCCCCGTGCCGGCCGCGATGAGCAGCCGCTGCGGCTTCTCCAGGTAGAGCGTCGCCGTGCCCGCCCCAGCGAGCCGGCGCTCGGCCCAGTGGCGCAGCCAGATGCGGCTCACCGACCGCAGCGCGGTGGCGGCGCCGGTGAGCACGCCCACGACGCCGACCAGGATGGTGATGGACCAGAGCGTCGTCATTCGCTCGTCTCCTCGGGTCCGGCCACGGGCACCTCCATCGGCTCGAGGTACACGCGCTGGATCCGGCGGCGCACGACGCGCTCGGCCACGAGCTTGAATCCGTCCACGATGAGCGACTCGCCGGCGCGCGGCACGCGGCCGAGCACTTCCATGACGAGGCCGCCCACCGTCGCGACATCGCCGCGCCGGAAGTCGTGGCCAGTGAGGTCCGAGAGCGCATCGAGCGTGACCCGCGCGTCGAGCCAGAGGCGGCCCCCTTCCTCCCGTTCGACCTCGGGCAGTTCCACGTCGCCTTCGTCCTGGATATCGCCCACGATCAACTCGAGCACGTCCTCGAGCGTGATCATGCCCGCCGTGCCGCCGAACTCGTCCACGACGATCGCGAGGTGACGCCGCGTGGCGCGGAACTCCCGGAGCTGCGTCTCCACGCTCTTCGTGGCCGGAATGAACAGCGTCGGGCGCACCAACGCGCGCCAGCCGCCCGGCGGCTCCTCGTCCTCCAACAGGGCGGGCAACAGATCCTTGGCGTACAGCACACCGACCACTTCGTCCAGCGTGCCGTCGAAGACGACGAGCCGCGAGTGCTTGGCGCTCCGCACCTTGTCCACCACCTCGGACCACGCCGTGTCGCGCTCGATGCCGACGATGTCCACCCGCGGGATCATGATGTCCTGCGCCTCGGTGTCACCGAGCGAGAAGACCCCGTGCAGCAGGACCTCGCCGTCGTCGGAGGCATCGGCCTCGGCTGCCACGACCTCGCGAAAGCGCTCGACGGCATCCTCGCGGTCGGATTCGTCGAGCGGCGGAGGCGGCAGAATTCGGTGCAAGGCGGCGTCGGCCCACGCGCCGAATCCCACCGCCGGCGCGCAGACGATCTCGACGCCATCGATCACCGGGAGCACGGCGCGCAGGCCCCGTTCGCCACGCGCGTCACCCGCCGCGCGCGCGCCGACCTCGGCGATCCCGACCAGCGCGATCCCCGCGACCACGATCAACGGCGAGAGCAGCGCGGCTGGCACCCAGTCGGAATGCAGCAGGGCGACCGAGGTTGCGGCGCCCGCGATGAGCTGCGCCAGGATCCGCGCGAACGCGAGGGCCCTGTGCACTCGCTCGCGCCGAGCCAACAGCGCGCGCACACTCGGGTCTGCGACCGGCTCGTCGGCATCGATGCCCAGCAGCGCGCCGTCCGCGAACGCGCAGAGCCCCGCGTGAATGGCGGCGGCCACAGCGAGGACGGTCGCAAAGAGGCTCATCTGGACGCCAGATACCGAGCGAGCAGCCGCTCCTGTCGCTTCCACATCGCGGAATTGGTCCGCGACTCGCCCTCCGGGTGATCATAGCCGAGCACGTGGAGCGTGCCGTGCACTGCCGTGCGCAGGATCTCCTCGCACACGCCGACCCCGAACTTCCACGCGTTCATGGCCGCTTCGGCCGGACAGAGATACACGTCGCCGATCAGCGCGCCGATCGGGTCGCGAAAGCCGAACGCGATCACGTCGGTGCTGCCCGAACGGCCGAAGTGCTTGCGGTTGAGCTTCGCCATCTGCGGCCGCGTGAGCAGCGTGACGGAGACGAGTCCGCGGCGCACGCCCTCGGCGCGGAGCACGAGGGCGCACACGTCGCGCAAGCGCCGCGGCGCGACGCCGACGCGTTGTCCCTCCGGGTTGACGACGACCCGGAGCCCGGTGGGCCCCGTGGGATGGGTCAAGCGCCCGAATCCGCCGCGTACGCCTTCACGATCTCGCGGACGAGACGGTGACGTACCACATCCACTTCGGTGAAGTAGTGGAAGGCGATCCCCTCGATCCCCGGGAGAATGCGCTCCACTTGCAGGAGCCCGCTCTCCTCGCGCTTGGGCAGATCGATCTGCGTCTTGTCGCCAGTGATCACGGCGCGCGAGTTCAGGCCGAGTCGCGTGAGGAACATCTTCATCTGGGCGGTGGTGGCGTTCTGCGCCTCGTCGAGGATCACGAACGCATCCGCGAGCGTGCGACCGCGCATGTAGGCCAGCGGCGCGATCTCGATCACGCGCGTCTCGAGCGCCCGCGCCACGCGCTCGGGCGGCATCAGGTCGTCGAGGGCGTCGTAGAGTGGGCGCAGGTACGGATCCACCTTGGCCTGCATGTCGCCCGGGAGGAATCCGAGCGACTCCCCCGCCTCGACCGCTGGCCGCGCGAGAATGATCCGCCGCACGCGCTTGCGCGCGAGGGCATCCACCGCCGCGGCGACGGCAAGGTACGTCTTGCCCGTGCCCGCAGGACCGATGCCGACGACGATCTCGTTGTCGAGCATCGCCTGCATGTACGCGCCCTGCCCGTTGGTCTTGGGCTGGATGATCTTGCGGACGCCGGGGAGCACGAACCGTCCGCCCGCGGCGCCGTCGCGCCCCGGACCTTCCATCGAGAACCGCAGGATGTCATCCGGCTCGAGCGGCAGCCCCTGCTTGGCGTTGTCGATCATGCGCTGCGCCACGACCGCCGCCTTCTCCACGGCGTCGCTCGTCCCGCTGAGCGTCATGGCGTCGCCGCGCAGCGTCACCCGCACGGGGAACAGCTTCTGCAGTTCGGCGATGTTGGAGTCCGCCACGCCCGCGAGCGTGAGCAGGTCCGCGCCTTCGGTCGAGAGCTTGAGCGTCGTGCCTTCGCCGCTCAGTGTGCCGTCGGTCATGGCGTCTCCTTGAGACGGAGGTGCAGCTCGTCGAGATCATCGGGCGTGACCCGCGTGGGCGCGCCTTCGAACAGGGCGCGTGCCGCGGTGGTCTTCGGGAACGCGATCACGTCGCGCAGCGACTCCGCACCAGAGAGGATCATCGCGATCCGGTCGAACCCAAAGGCGATCCCGCCGTGCGGCGGCGCGCCGGCCCGCAGCCCTTCGAGCAGGAAGCCGAACCGGCGCTCCTGCTCGGCCTGGTCCGGGATCCCGAGCAGTTCGAACATCCGCGCCTGCACCGCGGGATCACTCGTGCGGATGCTCCCGCCACCAAGCTCGGTGCCGTTGAGCACGCAATCGTACGCGAGCGCGCGCCAGCTGGCGGGCTCCTCCGGACGCGCGGCCATGTCCTCGGGGACGGGCGACGTGAACGGATGGTGCACCGCGGCCAACGCCTGTGTCTCGTCGTCGAGCGCGAACATCGGGAAATCGAGCACCCAGAGGAACTTCCGATCCGTCTCGCGGACGAGCCCGAGCCGCGCCGCGCACTCCTGGCGCACACGGTCGAGTGCGGGACTCGAGATGCGGTCTGCCGCCGCGACCGCGAGCAGGAGATCGCCGTCAGCCAGCTTGAGCTTGGGCGCGGTGTCCGCCGCGAGGAACTTGGCGAGGGGGCCTTCGAGCGTGCCGTTCGCGGACTTGAGGCGGATCAGTCCACCCGCGCCCGCGCTCTTGGCGATCGCCTCGAGCTCGTCCACCTGCTTGCGACTCCAGCCGGCGGCGCCGCTCACGCGGATCCCGCGCACGCGGCCCCCAGCGTCGAGCGCCCCCTTGATGATGCCGGACTCGCTCGACGCAAAGAGCGGGGTGAGATCCTCGATCTCCATCGCGTAGCGCAGGTCTGGGCGATCGCAGCCGAAGCGCTCCATGCACTCGGCGTAGGTCATCCGTTGGAACGGCGTCTGGATCTCCACGCCGCCTTCCTTCCACAGCGCCGCGATCAGTCCCTCGGCCATCGCTATGATGTCCTCGCGGCCGACGAACGACGCCTCGATGTCGATCTGCGTGAACTCGAGCTGCCGGTCCGCGCGGAGGTCCTCGTCGCGGAAGCAGCGCGCGATCTGGAAGTACTTGTCGAACCCCGCGCACATGAAGAGCTGCTTGTAGATCTGCGGCGACTGCGGCAACGCGAAGAACTCGCCCGCGTGCATCCGGCTCGGCACCAGAAAATCGCGCGCGCCCTCGGGGGTGGGCTTGGTAAGGATCGGCGTCTCGAGCTCGAGGTACCCGAGGTCGCTGAGATACCGGCGGGTGGTCTGCATCAGGCGGTGCCGGAGCACCAGCGCGTGCTGCAGCGCCGCACGCCGCAGGTCGTGCACGCGATGCCGCAGGCGAAGTTCCTCCGCCGCCAGCTTGGCCTCCTTGCCGAGCGCCACGGGGATCGGTGCCGTGGCCGCCGGGCCGACCACGCGGAGGGCGGTCGCGCGCACTTCGATCTCGCCCGTGGGCAGATCCGCGTTCTTGAGTCCGTCGGGACGCGCAGCCACCGTGCCCTCCACGAGCACGGCGCTCTCGGTCCCCACTGCCGCCGCGGCCGCGATCACCTCGGCGCTCGTCCACTCCGGGTTGAACGACACCTGGACGAGGCCTTCGCGGTCGCGCAGATCGATGAACACCAGCCCGCCGAGGTCCCGCGACCGGTGCACCCAGCCCCCGAGCTTGACGGGTTGGCCGATGTGCGTGGCGCGCAGTGAGCCGCCCAGGTGGGAGCGGAGCGAGGTGGCGCCGGCGTTCGGAAGTGAGGGCACGAGAGCTAGGAGACGGGGATCGCGCGACGGGGCGCGAGCAGCGGAATGAAGCGGACGGCGAGCGCGCCGAGGAGCGCCCCGGAGGTGTCCGCGACCCAATCGAGCAGGCTCATGGAGCGCCGCGGAATGAACGACTGGTGCCACTCATCCACGGCGCCGAAGAGCGAGATGCCGATCACGACCCAGGCGAGCGTACTCCACCGGAACGGGGTGCGTGTGGCTCGGAGCACGAGCCCGCTCAGAATGCCGTAGGCCGTGAGGTGGGCCACCTTGTCGAACCCCATGTCGTCGGGGCCGACACTGATGCCGGGCCAAGAGGTCCCGACGAGGATGAGGGCGACCCACAGAGCCGGCGGAGTCCAGCGAGCCGCGGCCGATCCAGACGGGCGCGCGGCGGGGGTACTTTCAGAGGGCATTGAAGGGCTAAATCTAACGGGCGTAGCGACTTGGTGGAAGCTGACTCAAGTTGACCGCGACCTCCGGACCCGGTACTCTCCAAGATGCTGAATCTGCTCGACTTGGCCCCGGCGGAGGCCGAACGGACGCTCCGGGAGTTCGCCGTCGCGCAGGGGGAAGCCGCCTACCGCGGCTCCCAGGTCGCGCCCCATCTCTGGCAGAAGCCGGTCGGCGCTTTCGACGAGATGACCGACCTCCCCGCCAAGTTCCGGGCGCTCCTCGCGGACCACTTCACGATCCCCCGCCTCACGCTCGAGACGCGGCAGGCCTCAACGGACGGCACGCAGAAGTTCCTCTTCCGGATGGCCGACGGTCAGGCGATCGAAACGGTCTCCATCCCGGACGGCGACCGGATGACGTTCTGCATCTCGTCCCAGGCGGGCTGCGCGCTGCAGTGCTCCTTTTGCGCTACCGGTGCCATGGGCTTCGCGCGCAATCTCGCCGTCCACGAGATCGCCGGTCAGGTGCGCGAGCTCGCCCTGCTCGATCCACCGATCCGGGCGACGAACATCGTCTTCATGGGCATGGGTGAGCCGCTCATGAACTGGAAGGCGGTGGATCCGGTGCTCACGATCCTGAATGATCCGCACGGCTTCGGGATCGGCGCGCGGCACATCACCGTCTCCACGGTGGGCGTGCTCCCCGGCATTGTCGCGCTCGGAGAACGCAAGGAACAGTTCCGTCTGGCGCTCTCGATCCACGCCCCAAGCGACGAGCTGCGCGCGACGCTCATGCCGGTGAACACCAAGTATCCGCTCGCGGCCGTGATCGACGCGGCCGCGAAGTTCGATCGGCGGGTCACGTTCGAGTACGTGATGCTCGGCGGCGTGAACGACGCCAACGCGCACGCGGATCAGCTGGCCAAGCTGGCGCGTGAGTGCAAGGCGTTCGTGAACCTGATCCCGCTGCATCCCGGCGGTGCCATGGGATTCACGCCCACGCCCCCCGAGGCGATCGCGAAGTTCGCGCGGCGGATCCGGAACCTCGGCGTGGAGGTCGCGATCCGGAAGAGCCGCGGCAAGGACATCGCCGCGGCGTGCGGCCAGCTACGGGTAGAACGTCTGCGCCGGCGGCCGCCAGTCGCCGTGCACGAGGATCGTGAGATCGACGTAGCGTAGCGAGTCGGGGCGGACGAGTACGCGCGCGCCGTTCAGCCCGGCCGCTGCGAGCTCGCCCCAGTCCAGTCGCCCGCTGCGCACCAGCACCACGGTCGAATCGCTGCGCTCGGACGAGTTGCCCGAGCCCACCACGTCGAAACCCAGATCCCGCAGATAGAACGTCGCCTGCCGCGCCAGTCCGCGGACGTTGGACGCGTTGAGCACTTCCACGCGGATCCGCACCGAGTCCGGGACGATCCGCTCGACCTTGGCGCTCCCCCGCACGCCAGATGGCGGCCCACCGAACCACCTGGTCGCGAGCCACGCCCCGCCCCCGAGCAGCAGCAGCGCGAGAAGGAGCCACCGGCCCTTTCCCCTGAGGCGGCCGGCACCGCCTCCCGCGTCTAGCGGAGCTTGTTCCACAGGGCCACCGTCTCCGGAAAGAGCGCCTTCCCCTCGCGCACGTTCCACTCGATCCGCTTCCGCACCACCTGCCGGAACACACCGTCGAAGTCGTGCACCAAGTGATCCGCCAGGAACGCGCGGTCCGTGCGCTGGAACGCGCGCCCGGGCTCGAGGAAATCCGCCATGTACAGCGCACGACCGGCGCGGTCCCACTCGGCGTGCCCCACCGTGTGCCAGCGCACGGCCGCGAGCAGGCTCTCTCGCGTCTCGCCGTCCTGCTCCAGACGGGCCGCCGCGGCCGGGCCGTGCAGCGTTTCCACGGGGCGCTTGTCGTCGCCGGCAAGCTCGCGGAGCGTTGCGTCGTCCGCGTCGCGCAGCGCGTCGTGCAGCAGGCCCGCGTCGTGCCAGATCTGCGCCTCGTCCTTGGGCAATCCGAGCGCGCGCGCCCAGCGGTCGAGCAAGGCGGTCACGCGCCCGATGTGGGCGCGACGCTTCTCGCTCACCACCGCCCAGTCAGGGAGGACCACCGGATCGCTCATCTCAGGCCTCCACCGCGTCGAGTCCAGCGCGCAGCTCGCGAACGAGCTGCAGCGCGCGCTTCACCCCGCCCTCCTCCAGCGCCCGCACCAGGGCGGACCCCACCACGACGCCGTCCGCGAGCGCCCCGACCGTGCGCGCCTGCGCCGGCGAGGAGATCCCGAATCCCACGCAGATCGGCAGCGTGCAGACCTCGCGCAGTCGCGCGATGCTCGCAGGCAGATCCGCCGCGATCTCCTCCTGCACGCCCGTGACGCCGAGCCGGCTGATCAGGTAGACGAATCCACTGCCGTTCTTGACGATCTCCGCCATGCGCTCGCGCGGCGTGGTCGGCGCCACGAGCCGCACGAACTCGAGCGGGCTCGCGCCGAGCCACTGCTCGCGCTCCGGATCCGCGCCGACCGGCAGATCGGTCACCAGCACGCCGCGCACGCCCGCGGAGTGTGCGCGCGCGAGCACTTCCGGGCCCGCGGCGAGCAGCGGATTCAGGTAGGAGAAGAGTACGACGGGCGCCGAGCAGTGCGCTTCCGCGACGAGCGACAGCGCGCCGCGGAGCGTCATCCCGCCCTCGAGCGCCCGCTGCGAGCTCGCCTGGATGATCGGGCCGTCCGCGAGCGGGTCGGAGAACGGCACGCCGAGCTCGATCACGTCCGCCCCGGCCCCGGGGAGTTCCTTGAGCAGCGTCAGGGTCGCCGCAGCGTCCGGATGTCCCGCCGTGATGTAACAGACGAGCGCACGACGCCCCGAGGCGCGAAGCTCGCGCAAGCGATCAGTGAGCACGGATCAGACGAAGTAGTCGCCGACGCGGATGCCGTACCGGTCGGGGTCTGCCGTCTTGATGATCGTGCGCGTGTACCCACCCTCCGCGTTCTGCTCGGCGAGGTCCACGAGGCGACCGGGGTGTTCGAGGTTGCCCATGTCGTCGCTGATGATGCGGACGATCGGCCGCGAGACCATTTCGGGAATGGGGTTCACGGCGTGGACGATCGCGAGCTCGAACGTGTCGAGCACGACGAGCGTCGCCACCGGGTACACGCCGAGCAGCGCCACGAAGGCCTTCACGACCACGGGATCCATGCCGCGCCGCGGATTGTCGCGCATCTCCTGCAGCACGCCAGCCGGCGTCAGCGGCTCGGTCGTGTACACGCGCCGCGTGGTCGCCGCGTCGAAGCCGTCGGCCACCGACACGATCTTGCTGTAGAAGGTCATCTCGGTCATGCGCAGCGACCGCGGATACCCGGTGAGATCGCGCTTCATGTGATGCTGGTACGCGACCAGCATCGAACGGTACGGGAACTCCTGCTGCTCGCGCAGCTGGAAGAGCGCGAGCACGCCGAGCCACGGATGCGACATCACCAGGCGCCACTCATCCTCTTCGAGCGCGCCAGGCTTCTGGATCACTTCGATCGGCACGCGCGACTTGCCGAGGTCGTGGAAGAGTGCGGAGAACCCGAGGTCATAGAGCTGCAGCCGGGTGAGTCCCAGCCGGCGACCGAGCGCGATCGAGAAGATGCAGACGTTCACGCAGTGCGTGAACGTGTAGTCGTCGTAGTCGCGGATGGACGTCAGGCCCACGAGCGAGGTCTCGTCCTGGAGGATCTGGTCCACGATCCCCTGCACCACGCGCTTGATCTTCTTGACGTTGGGGCTCTGCCCCATGCGCACGGAGTTGATGACCTCCTTCGTGGTGGACACGGACTGCTGGTAGGTCTTCTTGGCGCGCTCCTTGGATTCGCCTTCGTCCTCGGGATCGTCCGCACTGTCGACCGGCGGCGCGATGTCGAACACGTGCACGTTCAGGTCGGCGAGCCGCTTGGCCAAGTTCTCGAAGCGCTCACTCGGCGCCTTGCCCAGCGGCGAGACGAGGAACGACAGCAGCACGGTCCAGTCGCGCACCGACGGTCCCTCGTGGAACCGCAGCACGCCCAGTCCCGCGTCGCGACAGCGATTCAGGATGAAGGAGAAGCTCGTGTAGTTGTCGAGGTCGAGCTTCATGCGCGTGGCGTTCAGGAACAGGAACTCGCCCGCCAGCCGGAACTCGCACTCCCCGTCGCCTTTGATCAGCTCCTCGGAGAGACTGGTGAGCTCCTCGAGCGCCTTCTGCACCACCGCGTTCTCCAGCGGATACATCTTGAGATTGCGGAGCGCCACATAGAACGACACGACCCACGTCCGGCCGATCTTGCGGACCGTGCCCTCGCCGAGTCCCGTGGCCTGCAGCGCCTGCGTATTGCGGGCGACCACGCCCGGGCGGCCGTCAGGCGGCGTGCCTTTGGGGTCGGTCATTGGGTGGCTCCCGGCGTCGGGCCCTTGAGGGCGCGCGAGACCGCGTTGCGGACGATCACGTCCTTCTCGGAGGAGGCCTTCTGCAGCGACGCGCGCGAGGCATCGGTATTGATCCGGCCGAGTCCCACCGCGGCACACGCGCGGAACTCCGGATCCTCACGCTTCCCGAACAGACCACCTTTCGCGTTCAGGATCGCATCCAGCACAGGCACCCCCGCGTCACCGCAGAGGGTGCCGTAGAGTTCGAAGATCGCGATGCGCTCGGTGCGATCCGCCGCGCGCGACTCTTTGCCTTCCACGAGCGCCTTGGCCGCATCGAGGGCCGGCCGGTGTGCCTTGGCGGTGAGCGCCCGCATGGCCGCGAGGCGAATGTCGCGGTCGGGATCGTTGAGGGCGTGCACAAGCTCAGAGAGGGCACCGGCCGAGCCGATCTGGGTGAGCGCATCGGCGGCTGCCGCACGCATCGGCCGCTCGGCGTCGCTCGCCAGCACCTGCCCGAGCGCGGGCACGGCCGATTGCGTCTTCATCCCACCGGCGCGCCGGATCGCCTCGCGCGCGACGGCGGGCTTGGGATTCGTGATCAGCTTGACCAACTCCCCGGTATTCGACGAGGCCAGGCGCTCGGCCGACGCTTCGAGCAGCGGCCGCAGCTCCGCACTCTGCGTCCGGTCGATGTGATCCAGCAGGCTCGCGAGCGCCGTGGGCTTGAGCTGCGCGAACAGCTGCGTGAGATCGTCCTTGGCCGGAAGTCTGGACGACTCCTCGAGCGCCTGCAGCATCTGCCCGAGCGCCTCCGGGTTGCTCAAACGGTCGGGCAGCTTGCCCAAGCGCTCGCGGTCGGCGGGCCGGAGTTCACGCGCACGCTGCATCGTGCCCTGCAGCTCCTGCAGCATGTACGCGACCGTGGCGAACTGCCCGGCGGTCAGCAGGTGGAGCACGAGCGCCTCCAGGTCGCCGGCGATCTCCTCGCGGACGAGCGGGTCCGCCTGCAGCTCGTAGATGTCGAGGAGGCAGTTCAGCACCAGGCGGCGCAGGTCGAGCGCATACTCCCGCTCAGTCTCCTTCCGCAGATAGTCGATCTCGTTGGGGTCCAGGAAGTAGAGCGACGCGTCGAAGTCCTCCATGCGCACGACGCCCGGCTTGGGCGGGGCCTCGGCAGCGCCCTCGCCGGCCTCTCCTTCCTGTTGTTCCTCCTGCGCCTCTTTGATCGCCTGCACCGGCGGCTCCAGCGTCTTGCCCGCGGGTGCGGGCCAGCGCCCGGGTTGTCCGTCCGGATCGAGCGGCGCGGCGGGATCATTGATCTCCACGTACCGATACCGCAGCGTCTGGAAGTCCTGCTCCCAGAGGATCGTCAGCAGATCGTCCTCGTGCGGCTGGGCGTGCCGCACGCGCGGGATGATCGCGAGGAAGCGCTCCATCTCTTCGTCCTCGAATCCCGGGAACAGCGTGAGCTCGCGCAGGCCGTCCTTGAACAGCAGCCACGGCAGCGAGTCGCCGCCCTTCTCCGGATGGTCGTTCACGACCACGCCGTACCACTTGAACTGCGTGTCGGTGACCGTGAAGACGAGACTGCCCGTGTGCTCCCAGATCGGCTCGATGGCCGCCTTGGCCGCCGCGAGCGCCTTTTGGTACGTGGGGTTGTTCGGGAGATACAGCTGGTGCGCCTTGATGGTCTTGTCAAAGACCTTGAGCATCTCCGCGACCATCTCGGGCGGACACGGCGGCGGTTCCAGCGCCTCCGTCTCGGGATTCGCCGCCGCGTTCGACACGCGCCCCATCGACGGATTCGTCACGCCGTGCTCCCGGCGGCCTGCACCTCCGCCACCTGCTGCACGTCCTTGTCCCCGCGTCCACTCACGCAGAGCAGGATCGCGTCGTCCGCGGACCACTGCCCGCGCTGCGCATCCACCCACGCCACTGCGTGCGACGTCTCCAGCGCGGGGATGATCCCCTCGAGGCGGCTCAGGCGCTCGAATCCAGCGAGCGCGTCCGTATCCGTGACCGACACGTACTCGGCACGCCCGCTGTCGCGGAGCGCGGCGTGCTCCGGGCCCACGCCCGGATAGTCGAGTCCGGCAGAGATGGAGTGCGCGGGATGCACCTGCCCTTCGTCGTCCTGGAGGAGATAGCTCAGCGTGCCGTGCAGCACGCCGGGCGTTCCGCGCGTGAGCGACGCAGAATGGCGGCCGCTCTCGAGCCCCTCGCCCGCGGCCTCAACACCCACAAGCCGCACGCTCTTGTCGTCGACGAAGGCGTGGAAGATCCCCATCGCATTCGATCCACCGCCCACGCACGCGACGACCACGCTCGGCAAGCGTCCCGCGCGCGCCAGCATCTGGGCGCGTGCTTCGCGTCCGATGATGGCCTGAAAGTCACGGACCATTCGTGGGTACGGCGCCGGGCCGACGACGGAGCCGATGATGTAGTGGCTGTGCTCGCAGGTGGTGACCCAGTCGCGGATCGCTTCGCTCGTGGCGTCCTTGAGCGTACGCGTGCCGGCAGTCACGGGCACGACCGTCGCCCCCATGAGCTTCATCCGAAAGACATTCAGCGCCTGCCGCCGCATGTCTTCCTCGCCCATGTAGACCACGCACTCGAGCCCGAGGCGCGCGCACACGGTGGCGGTCGCCACGCCGTGCTGGCCAGCGCCCGTCTCCGCGATGATCCGACGCTTGCCCATGCGGCGGGCCAGCAAGGCCTGCGCGAGCGCGTTGTTGATCTTGTGCGCGCCGGTGTGGTTGAGGTCCTCGCGCTTCAGCCAGACGGGAGCGCCGATGCGCTCGCTGAATCGTGGTGCCTCGGTGAGGATGGACGGACGTCCGACGTAGGTCTCGAGGAGATGCGTCAGTTCGCGGGTGAATGCGGGATCGGCGAGCGCCGTGGCGAGCGCCTCGTCCAGCGCGTCGAGCGCAGGGATGAGGGTCTCCGGCACATAGCGCCCACCAAAGGCGCCAAAGCGGTCAGCACGTTCCGTCACGACCAGCGGCATCACACCTCGTACGCGCGAACCGCCTCGGCGAACGCGCGCATCCGTTGAGGGTCCTTGATCCCAGGAGCACTCTCCACTCCTGACGACACATCCACGACATCCGGCGCGACGAGCGCGACGGCACCGGCCACATTCTCCGGCTTCAGCCCACCGGCCAACACCACCCGCCCGCGCCGTCGCAGTGCTCGCACGGAGGGCGCGAGCGCCCGCCAATCGAGCGCGACGCCCGTTCCGCCGAGCCGACCGTCGACCGCAGCGTCCAGCACCACCGCGCTCGCTCCGCCGTCCAGCAGCGCCGCGCCGGCGGATGGCACGTCCGCGCCCGCCGGCCGGACACGAATGACCGGCCAGATGGCACCATTGAACTCCTTTGCGATGCGCGCGACCTCATCCTCCGTCGCATCGCCTGCCAATTGTAGCACATGGAGCGCGGTCTCGCGGGCGATCTCCAGGATCGCCTCCACCGACTGCGCGCCGAAGACGCCCACGCGCTGCACGGGACCGCCGTCCAACCCCGCAAAGACCTCGCGCGCACGCGCGGCGGTCAGCAGCCGAGGCCCACCGGCGAAGATCACGCCCGCGTACGCCGCGCGCAGTTCCGCCACGACCGCCGCGTCCTCCGGACGCGTGAGTCCGCAGAACTTGATCTCAACCACGCGGCCTCCGCGGCTGCTGCGTCAACGCGCGGACGGCCGCCGCACCGTCCGCTGCGGCGGAGAGGACGGAGCCTACGAGCACCGCATCGGCGCCCGTTTCCGCCGCCGCGCGCAGATCCTCGGCGGTGGACACGCCGCTCTCGTAGACCGCCACGCGCGCGGCCGGGATCAGCGGGATCAAGCGCGCGCCCACGCGCGGGTCGATCTCCAGCGTCTCCAGGTCTCGGTTGTTCACGCCGATCACCGCGCCCTCGACCGCGACCGCCTCCGCCAGTTCCCGTTCATCGCGCACTTCGATCAGCGGCGTCAACCCAACCTCCGCCGCTTCGCGCGCGAGCGCCCGCAGCCGCTCCGGCGCCAGTGCGCGCGCGATCAACAGCGCCCCCGACGCGCCAAAGGCCCGCGCCTCGAGCAGCTGCACCCGATCCGTGATGAAGTCCTTGCGAAGGAGTGGCAGTGCAACGGCGCCGCGCGCCTCCCGGAGATCGCTGAGCGAGCCTCCGAAGCGGCTGGGTTCGGTGAGCACGCTCAGCGCCGCCGCCCCGCCGGCCGCATACTCCGCCGCGCGTGAGCGCGCATCGAGCCCTTCGTTCAACGCCCCCTTGCTCGGCGATCGCCGCTTGATCTCTGCGATCACGCGCACCATCGGGCCGCGCAGCGCCGCCGCGAGATCCGGGGCCGGCGCGAGTTCCGCGACGATGATCTCGAGTTCCCCGCGGGCGAGTGCGCTCTCCCGCGCCCGAACCAGCGATCGGGCCGTCAGTTCGCCGAGGGGTCCCTCGGGGGCTGTCCACGCGCGTTGTGCTTGTGCTTCGGGCAATGTTCGGCTACCGTTACTTCGGGGGGTATTCGGGCGTCTCGGTATTTGCAGCCACGAGAGGCTGGCTCCTCAACTTCCATATAACGGGGCGTTCCAGATGCCGCTCACCAAGGTACAGCGCAAGATCCTCGACTATCTCCAGAGCTACAGCAGCGAGCACGGCTACGCGCCGAGCTTCGAGGAGATCGCCGAAGCGTTCAACTATAACTCGCTGGCCACGGTGCACGAGCACCTCTCGAACCTCGACCGGAAGGGTTACATCCGGAAGTCGTTCAACGAGAGCCGGGCGATCGAGATCCTGCCGAGCGAGGTCTTCCCCAAGGCGATCGAGCTGCCGATCCGCGGGTCCGTGGCGGCCGGTCTGCCGCTCGAAGCCTTCGAGTCCACCGAGACGATCGCCGTGCCGGACGCCTTCGTGCGGCGCGCGGGCGACCACTATGTGCTCCGCGTGCGCGGCGACTCGATGATCGAGGAACAGATCAGTGATGGCGACTACGTGGTCGTGCACGACCGCCCCTCGGCGGACAACGGCGAGATGGTGATCGCGATGCTCGAGGATGCCGGCGCCACCGTGAAGCGCTTCTACCGGGAGCGCGACGGGCGCATCCGCCTGCAGCCCGCCAACGCGACGATGTCACCGATCTACGTGCACGAGAGCCAGGTGCGCGTGCAGGGGATCGTCGTCGGCGTGATGCGGCGCTACTGAGCCGCCGCGCGCGCCAAAGCCCGCGCCTAGCGGCGTGAGGCGGACGCGCTTCGCAGGCGCCCGAGCGCGTCCCATCCCTTCCCCGCCTTGAGCGCGTCGCGCGCCCGCTCCACGCACGCTTCGAGCGTGTCGGCCGCTCCCGCCACGTAGAGCGCCGCGCCAGCGTTCAGCACCACGGCCGCTTCCGCGCTCTTGGGGCCCTTGCCCAGCAGGACCCGTTCGATGATCGTCGCGTTCTGCGCGGGCTCGCCTCCGGCCAGCTCGGCGGCCGTCGCACCGCGCACGCCGAGCGCGGCGGGATCGATCGTCCAGCGCGACAGCACGTGGCCCTTGAGCTCGATGACCGTGGTCGGACCGAGCGGCGAGATCTCGTCCATGCCCGGCTCGCCGTGCACCACGATGGAGTGCGTGGTGCCAAGCTCCGCGAGCGCACCGGCGATCAGCTCGAGTCGCGCGGGGTCGGCCACACCGATCACCTGCCGTCCCGCCGAGGCGGGATTGGCCAAGGGCCCGATCAGATTCATCACCGTCTGGAGCCCGAGTTCGCGCCGCACGGGACCGACGTGCCGCATGGCCGGATGCATCGTCGGCGCGAACATGAAGACGATCCCGGCGTCGTCGAGCACCTCGCGCATCTTCGGCACGGGTACGTCGATCGGGACGCCGAGCGCCTCGAGCACGTCCGCGCTGCCGGACTTGGAGGTGAACGAGCGATTACCGTGCTTGGCGATGCGGGCGCCCGCGCCGGCCGCCAGGATCGCCGACGCCGTGGAGATGTTGAAGGTGCCGACCGCGCCGCCGCCGGTGCCGCACGTGTCCACGAGCGCGGACGGATCCGCGGCCTCCATGCGCGTCATGGCGTCCCGCAGCGCGCGCGCCGCGCCGGCGACCTCGCTGGCGTGCTCCCCGCGCACCTTGAGGCCCATGAGCAGCGCCGCCATCTGCACCGGCGTACCCTCGCCCGTCATCACGGCGCCAAAGGCTGCCGCGGCGTCATCCGCCGAGAGCACTTCGCCTGCCGCAATGCGCTTGAGGACCCCCGCCAGCACGCTACTGGTCACGCGTCTGCTTCCAGAGTCGTTCCGGGAGCTGCGCCTGCGACGCGATGAGCGCGATCACCAGGCCGAGCAGCCGCACGCGCTCCACGTCGTCGTCGAGGAACAGCCCGCGCTGCACGCGGTTGGTCAAATTCACCACACCGATCACCGTGTCGTGCAGCACCAGGGGGAACGAGATGAATGACCCGCTCGTGAAGTGGTCGTCGCGGAGCAGCGCCTCGCTCACCGCCTCGGCCACATCGCGCACGAGCAGCGGTTCGCGGCTCTGCGCGACCTTGCCCGAGATCCCCTCGCCCACGCGGATCGTGTGGCCGAGCTTCACGTGCGGCGCGACGCCGCGCGACGCCGCCAGGAACAGGGTGCCTTCCTCCGGGGCCCGCAGGAAGATCGAGCACCGAAGCGCCTGCATGTCGTCGCCCAGCAGCGTGAGGAGGCCATCGACGAGTCCCCGCGGATCGCGCGAGCGCACCGCGAGCGTCAGGACGCGGTCCAGCAGATAGAGCGTGCGCGTACGCTGCCGCACGGCCTCGCTGCGGCGGTGCAGCTCGATGTGCGCCTGCTCGAGCTGCGCGATCGACGCAGTGAGCTGATCCTCGACGGCCACGAGGCGACGCGCCGTGCGCCGGATCTCCTCCGCGCGCCGCGCTTCGTCGCGCTCGCGCGCGACCTCGGCCGCCGCGCCCTGCGCCTGCATCTCGCCCGTCTGCGCCGCAAGCTGCTGCTCGAGTGCGGCGAGCCGCACCAAGTAGTCGCCATGCACGCGCTGCGTCACCGCTTCGAGGGTCGCCACGGCCTCGGCGCGGGCCTCGCGCTCCACAAAGCGGGCGCCGGCCAACTCGAAGAGCGCCACGAGCGGCCCCAGCCGCTCCGTCACACGGGTGCCGAAGACCCGCTTCGGTTCGACGGCGGCGATCACCGCGACGAGTTGGCGATCCACGCGGATCCCGCGCAGGATCAGCGCCCCCCCGGCCTCCGGCTCATCGAGCTTGAGGAGACGCGCATAAGCGCCCTGCTCCTCCGCCACCTCCACGAACGTGCCTCCTTCCTGAACGACCCGGAGCACGGCCGTCGGCAGCTGCTCCACCGAGGTCTCGAGCGGCGCACGCTCCGCACGGCCGTCCGTCACCGAGATCCGCTCGCGAATGAGTCCTGCGCGCGGATCCACCCGCAGGAGCGCCAGCGCCACGTCGCGATCGGTCTGCGCCAGCGCCTCGGTGAGTCGCACGAACGCGTCGTCGAGGTTGGACGCCGCGCCGAGGGCGTGCGCGAGCGAAGGAAGCAGGTGGGCGGGCATGAAGAGAGAGCCGAAGGTTGCCCGGTCGCCGTGTGAGTGTCAATCGGCATTCCTTGAAGTGCGCTCTCACGGCGGGTAACTTTGGAGCGATGGCGGAGCGCACACTTCAGTTGGTCCTGCACTACGACGGCGGCGCGTTCGCCGGGTGGCAGGTGCAACCGGATCAGCGCACCGTGCAAGGGGTCCTCGAAGGCGTGCTCGCGCGGTTGGCTGGCGCTCCGCTGCGGGTGATGGGCGCGGGACGCACCGACGCCGGCGTGCACGCGCGGGGACAGGCGGCGGGGGTCCGGATGCCCGAGCATTGGACCGCCGACCGGCTGCGGCGGGTGCTCAACGAGCAGTTGCCGGACGATCTCTGGGTGGTGCGGGCGCACGAGATGCAGCCGGGCTTTCACGCCCGGTACGGAGCGGTGGAGCGGCGGTACAGCTACACGGTGGGACTCGACGAGGGAGCCGCGTCGCCATTCCGGCGGCGCTGGACGCTCCCCTGGACCCGGGCCCTCGACCGTGACGCGCTGGACTGGTGCGCCGAACGGCTCGTGGGACGGCACGCCTTCCTCGGCTTCGCCGTGCGTGGCACAGCGCCTGCCGAGGATGATCACGTCTGCGAGGTACGGCTGGCGCGCTGGCGCTCGGAGGACCGAGGGCCCGAGCGCACGCTGGTGTTCGACGTCGCGGCCAACCGGTTCCTGCATCACATGGTGCGGTTCCTGGTCGGCACGATGCTGGAGGTGGCGAGTGGGGCCCGGCCGCGCGAGGAGTTCGTGCAGCTGCTCACCGCCACCACGAACGACGAGGTCTCGCCGCCGATCGCGGCGGCGGGACTCTGCCTCGAAGCAGTGCGCTACCCGCCCGAGCTCTACCTCGACCCGCCTCCGCCCTCTCAGCCTCTCTAGATGCGCCTTTACCTCGCGACGGTCGCCACGGAACAGATCGCTTGGGCCGAATCGGCAGGCTTGATCGACGGCATCGTCGCAACGCCGTCGGTGCTCGCGGCAGAACTGCCACAGGCCGATCCCCGCGAGGTGCTCGCGGAACTCGCGGAGCGGACGGACCTCCCGATCTTCGTGAGCGTGGGATCGTTGGAGGCCGCAGAGATCGTGCGTGGTGGCAAGGCGCTGCAGAAGCTGGCAGAGCACGCGATCATCGCGATCCCGTTCGTGGAGGACGCACTCCCCGCGTACCGTGCGCTCGCGACGGCCGGTGTGCGCACGGCCGCGACGCTGGTCCACTCGGTGGCGCAGGGCTTGCTCGCGGCCAAAGCTGGTGCCGAGGCTGTGGTCATCGCCGTGGACGCGCTGGAAGCGATCGGCGAGCGTCCCGACGACTCGATCGCCTCGCTGCGAGCAGCCTTCGATCGCTCCGCCACGGACTGCGAGATCGTCGTGGCCGGGCCGGCGAACGCGTCGCGGCTGGCGGAGCTCGCATTGGCGGGTGCGGATGCGGCGGTCGTGCCCCCGGAGTCGCTGCGGGCCTTCATGCAGCATCCGCTCACCGACCGCGGGATCGACCGCTTCCTGGGCGACATCGCGCGCCGCGCCCGGCCGCGGAGATCCAAGTGAGCCCCCGGCAGACGCGCTCGCAGCCGCGGCACCGGCCCGGGCGGCGGTTGCTGCGCTACGTCTCACCGCTATTCGCGGCATTCCTCGTGGCGTGCGAAGGTGCGACGCCGGAGAGCTCGCCAGCGCAGACGCGACCCGAGAACGTGATCCCGATGGTGGATCGCTCCGCGACCGGGATCGAGAGCTCGCGGCGCACCGCGATCACCGAAGCCGTGGCGCGCGTCGCACCAGCGGTCGTGACCGTCCAGACGGAACGCGTCGAGCGGGCGGCGGTCACGCCGTTCGACCTCTTCTTCGGCACGCGCTCCGGCGAACAGGTGCGCCCCGGCCTCGGGAGCGGCTTTATCGTCCGGCAGGACGGCGTCGTCGTCACCAACGCGCATGTCGTAAGCGGCGCGAGCCGCGTGAACGTCGCGATGCGCGACGGCACCATCTACCCCGCCACCGTGATCGGCGAGGACGAGCTCAACGACCTCGCCGTGCTCCGCATTGACGCGACGGGCCTTCCCACCGCGCCGCTCGGCACGTCGCGCGGCATGCTCATTGGCGAGTGGGTCGTCGCCATCGGCAATCCGTACGGCTTCCTGCTCGGCAACACCGAGCCCAGCGTGACCGCCGGCGTCGTGAGCGGGGTGGGACGCAATCTCACCGGCCGCGGCGATGGTCCAGGCGTGTACGTGGACATGATCCAGACCGACGCGTCGATCAACCCCGGCAACTCGGGCGGCCCGCTGATCAACGCGGCGGGCGAAGTGGTCGGCGTGAACAGCTCGATCTACACCCCGTCGGGCGGCTCGATCGGACTCGGCTTCGCGATCCCGATCGACCGCGCGCGCCGCGTCGCAGAGGACCTCCTCGCGCACGGCAGCGTGCGGCGGCCGTGGATCGGCGTGAAGCTCCAGCAGTCCGGCGCGACGGCCGCCCGTGGTTCGCTCACCGCGGGGGCGACCGTGGAACAGGTCGTGCCCGGCAGCCCCGCGGCGGACGCCGGCCTCCGGGCAGGCGATGTGATCGTCCGCTCACGCGACCGGCAGATCCGGAATCCCTACGACTGGGAAGCGGAACTGCTCGAGCTGCGCGTCGGTGAGACCGCCGACATCACCGTCCGTCGCGGCGGGCGCGAGCAGCTCGTCAACGTCCCCGTGCGAGACCTCCCGGAGGTCGGCGCGGAGAAGGTGGCAGTTCTCCGAGAACTCGAACTCGTCTCGCTGTCACCCGCGATCCGTGCCGAGCGCGGACTGCGGTCGTCGCAGGGCGCGGTGGTCTACTCGGTGAGTGACCGCGTGTCTGCCGACCTCGGCATTCGCACCGGTGACGTGATCATCCAGGTGAATCGCACCCCAGTGACCGACGCCGTGCAGGCCAAGCGTGTGCTCGAGTACTACATCGGTCGTGACGCGATCCGCATGTACTTCGAGCGCAACGGGGCCATCTACTCGACCGACTTCCGCATCAAATGAGCCACGACACCTACCGTTCCCCACTCGCCGAGCGCTACGCCTCCAAGGCGATGCTCACGCTCTGGAGTCCGCAGACGCGGCACGGACTCTGGCGGCGGCTGTGGGTGGCGCTTGCGGAGGCGGAACAGGCGCTTGGCGTGGAGATCCCCGACGCGGCCTTGAAGGAGATGCGTGCGCACCTCGACGACATCGACTTTGCTGCGGTGGCCACGTACGAGCAGCGCTTCCGCCACGATGTGATGGCGCACATCCACGCGTACGGCGACGTCGCCCCCGCAGCGAAGGGCGTGATCCACCTCGGGGCCACGAGCTGCTTCGTGACCGACAACGGCGACCTGATCCAGATGCGCCGCGGGTTGGAGCTGCTGCGCGCGCGGCTGGTCTCGGTGCTTCGCGCCTTCGACGCCTTCGCGCGGCAGTGGAAGGACGAACCCACGCTCGGCTACACGCATCTCCAGCCCGCCCAGCTCACGACGGTGGGCAAGCGGGCCACGCTGTGGATGCAGGATCTCGTGCTTGACCTCGCCGACATCGACCACCGCATTGCGACGATGCCGATGCGCGGTGTGAAGGGAACCACCGGCACGCAGGCCAGCTTCCTCGAGCTCTTTGGCGGCGACCATCAGAAGGTGCGGGAGCTCGACCAGCGCGTGTGCAAGGCCATGGGCTTCCCCGGCTCGATCCCCGTGAGCGGCCAGACGTACTCGCGCAAGATCGACGCGCAGGTGATGGACCTCCTGGCCGGCGTGTCGGCGAGCGCGGCGAAGTTCGCGTCCGACCTGCGCATGCTGCAGAGCTTCGGCGAGATCGAAGAGCCGTTCGAGAAGGATCAGATCGGGTCTTCGGCCATGGCGTACAAGCGGAATCCGATGCGCGCGGAGCGGATCAACTCGCTCGCCCGTTTCGTGCTCGCGCTCGCCGGCACGGCGAACGAGACGCACAGCGTGCAGTACTTCGAGCGCACGCTCGACGACTCGGCGGTGCGGCGCCTGTCGATCCCCGAGTGCTTCCTCGCCACGGACGCGATCCTGATCCTGCTCGAGAACATCGCGGCGGGCCTCGAGGTGCATCCCGCACGCATTCGGGCGCGGATCGCCGAGGAACTGCCGTTCATGGCCACCGAGGCGCTGATCGTGCGTGCCGTGCAGGCCGGCGGCGACCGACAGGCCGTGCACGAGGTGATCCGCGGCCACTCGATCGCCGCCGCGCGCGCGATGAAGGACGAGGGCAAGGCCAACGATCTGCTCGAGCGGCTCGCGGCCGATAAGGCGTTCCCCGTGCCGACGGCCGATCTGCGTGCCGTGACCGATCCCGCGCGCTTCGTGGGGCGTGCGCCGGCGCAGGTGGATGAGTTCCTGCACGAGGTGATCCACCCGATCCTCGTGGCGTCCGGCGAGAGCGGGCCGCCGCGCGAGAAGGTGCGCGTATGACCTCGCTGCTCGTGGGACAGACCACGCTGCCCCTCCCGCTCCTTCGGCGCGGCAAGGTGCGCGACGTCTACGAAGTGGATGACGAGCGCCTGCTGCTCGTGACCAGCGACCGCGTGAGCGCCTTCGACGTGGTGATGCGTGAGCTCGTCCCGTACAAGGGCGCCGTGCTCACGCAGCTCACGGCGTGGTGGCTCGCGCGGTTCGAGGGTGAGGTGGCGCATCACATGCTCTCCTGCGACGTGGACGAGATCGTCGCGCGGGCGCCAGCGCTGGCGATGCACCGCGACGAACTCGCGGGACGCGCCATGCTTTGTGCGCGCACGACGGTGTTCCCCGTGGAGTGCGTGGTGCGCGGCTATCTCTCCGGGTCGGCGTGGAAGGAGTACAGCGCCAGCGGGTCACTCGCGGGTGAATCGCTCCCCAAGGGACTCAAGCAGAGCGCGCGCTTCGATCCCCCGCGGTTCAGCCCCGCCACCAAGGCCGAGTCCGGGCACGACGAGAACATCACGTCCGCTGCCATGGCGAAGGTCGTCGGAGCGGACGCGGCGACCGAACTCGAGCGTTTGGCGCGCCTCATCTACTCCAAGGGGCGCGACCTCGCCGCGACGCACGGCATCATCATCGCGGACACCAAGTTCGAGTTCGGGCGCGACGCCGACGGGCGCATTCTGCTCATCGACGAGGTGCTCACGCCGGACAGCTCGCGCTTCTGGCCCGCCGACGCCTGGGTCGAGGGCGCGGTGCCGCCGAGCTTCGACAAGCAGCCGCTGCGCGACTGGCTGGACGCGGAGCGCACGGCCGGACGCTGGAATGGGGACGCGCCTCCCCCTACACTCCCTGACGAGGTCGTAGCGGCCACCAGCCGTCGCTATCTCGAAGCATTCGAGCGCCTCACTGGCGCCCCCCTCGACCTGACCCGACTCCCGTGAACTTTGCCCGCGAAGGTTATCCGTTCATCCTGATCGCGCTGGCGCTGGCGGCCGGCGGCTACACCGCCGCGCTGATGCGTCGCTCGTGGATCCTCTGGCTGCTGGCGTTCGTCCTCACGATCCTCGTCCTGTGGGTCGCGTACTTCTTCCGGGACCCGGAGCGTACGGGCGCACGCGGCGAGAAGCTCGTGATCTCCCCCGCCGACGGTCGCGTGATCGACATCCGCGAGGTGGACGAGCCGTCGTACCTGGGCGGCCGCGCGATCCGCATCTCCGTGTTCATGAACGTCTTCAACGTGCACGTGAACCGATATCCGGTGAGCGGGCGGGTCGAGCACGTGCAGTACAATCCGGGCAAGTTCTTCAACGCGGCCGCCGAGAAGGCGTCGCTGGACAACGAGCAGATGTCGGTCGGCGTGAACACCGGCACGCACAAGGTGATGTTCCGGCAGATCGCGGGGCTCATTGCGCGGCGCATCGTCACGTACAGCGAGGTCGGGCACACCGCCGCGCAGGGTGCACGGATGGGACTCATCCGCTTCGGCTCGCGCGTGGATGTGTTCGTGCCGGTCGGCAGCACGGTGCGCGTGCAGCTCGACGAACGTCCCGTGGCGGGCACGACCGTGTTGGCGGAGCTGCCGTGAGCGCCCTGCGCCGCCGGCTCCCCCGCCCCTCGCTCGTGATGCTGCCCAACGGCTTCACGCTCGCGAATCTCTTCTTCGGCATCTTCGCGATCGTGTCGGCGTCACGCGGCGACCATATCCAGGCGGGCTGGTACATCGTGCTCGGCGGTTTCGCGGACGCGCTCGACGGTCGGATCGCGCGCGCGACCAACACGGGGAGCGCCTTCGGCGAAGAGCTCGACTCCCTCGTGGATGCGATCTCGTTCGGCCTCGCCCCGGCGCTGATGATGTACTTCGCCGTGCTGCGCCACTCGGGGTGGGACTGGATCCTCGTCTTCCTCTACAGTGCGTGCGCGGTGATGCGCTTGGCGCGGTTCAACGTGGAGCAGGCCGGGAAGAAGAAGGACTACTTCAAGGGGCTGCCCACGCCGGCCGCCGGCGGCACGCTCGCCACGTACTACTGGTTCAGCCAGACGCCGCTCTACAACGAGTCCTTCCTGAGCGGCTGGCCCTGGGAAGTGATCCTGCGCTTTCTCATGGTCGCGCTCTCCTTCCTGATGATCAGCAACGTGCCGTACCCGGCGTGGCCCAAGTTCACCTGGCGCACCGTCCACGGCGCGTCGGGGATCGTGGTCTTCATCGTCTCGATCTTCGCGCTGTTCTTCCTGCCCAAGCAGTTCTTCTTCCCCGTCGGTGTTCTCTACGTCACGCTCGGCGTGCTGCTCGCGGTGGCGCGCGGCGTCTTCGAGCTCCCGTCGCCCTTCGACGACGATGACGAGGACACGGGCGATTCCAATGGTGATCTCACTCCCGAGGGAGCTCGCACGTGAAGTCGTTCCGCATCTCCGTTCATATCGTCCCGCGCAAGGGACTGCTCGACCCGCAGGGCAAGGCCGTGGCCGACGCACTGCACACGCTTGGCTTCGCTGACGTGGACGACGTGCACGTCGGGCGGCACCTCGTGATCGAGACCAAGGCCAAGGACGCCAAGGCCGCCGAGGGCACGGTGCGCGAGATGTGCGCCAAGCTGCTCGCGAATCCGGTGACCGAGGACTACGAGATCGCCGCGGTGGCCGCGCAATGAAGGTCGGCGTCATCTCCTTCCCCGGCTCCAACTGCGACGAGGACGCCGTCCTCGCCGTCGTCGAGAAACTGGAGGAAGAGGCGTTCCTGCTCTGGCACAAGGATCACGACCTCAAGGGCGCGGACGTCATCATCCTCCCCGGCGGGTTCAGCTACGGCGACTACCTCCGCTCCGGCGCCATCGCACGCTTCTCGCCGATCATGCAGGAGGTCGTCGCGCACGCCAAGCGCGGCGGACCCGTGATCGGCATTTGCAATGGATTTCAGATCGCCTGTGAGGCGGGACTCCTCCCCGGCGCGCTGCTCCGCAACGCGAGCCTGCAGTTCCGCTCGATGCCAGTGACGCTGCGCGTCGAGAGCACCAACACGATCTTCACCAGCGCCGCCGCCAAGGGCATGCGCCTCACGATGCCCATCGCGCACGGCGACGGCCGCTACACCGCCGACGACGACGTCCTCGACCGCCTGGAGGGCGAGGGGCAGGTCGTCTTCCGCTACGTCGACGCCGACGGCCACCCGACCGCAGCGGCCAACCCCAACGGCGCCATGCGCAACATCGCCGGCATCGCGAACGAGTCCGGCACCGTCGTCGGCCTCATGCCCCACCCCGAACGCGCGCTCGACCCTCTCTTGGGGAGCGCGGACGGACTGATCCTGTTCCAAAGCCTGCTCGCGGGTGTGAAGGCCTGACCCGCAGCGCAGCTCTGCATCGCAGTCCCTGACTCCAGACACCTGCCACCTGAGACCTGAATCATGGAAACCAAGCCCTCAAGAAACGAAGACGAATACTTCGCCAAGCAGGACGCCGAACTCCTCAAGGCTCAGCGCGCCAAGCTCGACGCCGAGCGCGCCGCCGCCCAGAAGTCCGCGCACTACATGAAGTGCCCCAAGTGCGGCTCTGACCTCAAAGAGCAGGAACTCGCCTCGGTCAAGGTCGACGTCTGCCCCAACTGCAAGGGGATGTGGCTCGACGCCGGTGAGCTCGACCTCGTGGGACGCGTTCGCAACTCGGCGATCGGCGGATTCCTCAAGGACATCATGAAGGGACTTCCCGGCAAGTGACCCCTGGAGCCACCCCCCGCGCCGGCGATCCGACCATCACGCCGGCGCTCGTCGCCGAGCACGGACTGACGCCCGACGAGTACACGCGGCTCGAGCGCATGCTCGGCCGCACGCCGACCTTCACCGAGCTCGGCATCATCTCGGCGCTCTGGAGCGAACACTGCTCCTACAAGCACTCGCGGCCCGTCCTCAAGACGCTGCCGACGCAGGCGCCGTGGGTGCTGCAGGGGCCCGGTGAGAACGCGGGGGTGATCTCCATTGGCGACGGCCTCGCCGTCGCCTTCAAGATCGAGTCGCACAACCATCCATCCGCGGTCGAGCCGTATCAGGGTGCGGCCACCGGCGTCGGCGGGATCCTCCGCGACGTCTTCACGATGGGTGCGCGGCCGATCGCGATGCTCAACTCGCTCCGGTTCGGCTCGCTCGAGAACGCGCGCGTGCGCTACCTCGTGGCCGGTGTCGTGAAGGGCATCGGCGACTACGGCAACTGCGTCGGCATCCCCACCGTGGCCGGTGACGTGATGTTCGACGCCGCGTACGAGGGCAACCCGCTCGTGAATGCGATGTGCGTCGGCGTGATGAAGGAATCCGAACTCATCCGCGCCAAGGCGGAGGGCGTGGGCAATCCGGTGATCGCCGTCGGCGCGCGCACCGGACGCGACGGGATCCACGGCGCGTCCTTCGCCTCAGAGGATCTCTCCGAAGAGAACGAGGCCAAGCGGCCGCGCGTGCAGGTCGGCGATCCGTTCACCGAGAAGCTGCTCCTCGAAGCGTCGCTCGAGCTCATCCGCTCGGGTCATATCGTCGCCATTCAGGACATGGGCGCCGCGGGCCTCACCTCGAGCAGCGCCGAGATGGCCGAGCGCGGCGAGGTCGGCGTGCGGATCGACACCACCAAGGTCCCGGTGCGCGAGCAGGGCATGACGCCGTACGAGATCCTCCTGAGTGAATCGCAGGAGCGGATGCTCGTCGTCGCCAAGCAGGGACACGACGCTGAGGTCAAGAAGATCCTCGCCAAATGGGATCTCGCTGCGGAAGTGATCGGCGAGGTCATCGCGGAACCGGTCTACCGCGTGATGGAGGGCGACCACATCGTGGCCGAGTTCCCCGGCACGCGGCTGGTCACCGACTGCCCGCAGTACCATCCCGAGGCCAAAGAGAGCGCCGAAGCCGTCGCGCGCCGGCAGCGCGACGTGCACGCGATCCCCGAGTTGCCGAGCGAGAAGGACCCCGCGTGGACGCTCGAACGCCTGCTGCAGGCACCGACCATCGCCAGCAAGCAGTGGATCCACCGGCAGTACGACTCTACCGTCCGCACGAACACCGTGATGGGCCCCGGCCACGGCGACGCCGCCGTGCTCCGCATCCGCGGCACCAAGCGCGCGCTCGCGGTCAAGACCGATTGCAACGGGCGCTACGTGTTCCTCGACCCGCGGGTCGGCGGGCGCATCGCGGTGGCCGAGGCCGCGCGCAATGTGGCCTGCGTGGGTGCCACCCCCCGTGCGATCACCAACTGCCTCAACTTCGGGAATCCCAAGAAGCCCGACGTGTTCTTCCAGTTCCGCGAGGCGGTGTACGGCATGGGCGACGCGTGCCGCGCGCTCGAGACGCCGGTCACCGGCGGCAACGTCTCGCTCTACAATGAGAATCCGCAGGGCGCGGTCTACCCCACCCCGACCATCGGCATGGTGGGAGTGCTCGAGGATGCCGCGCACGCCACGTCCATGCGCTTTCAGGCGCCCGGCGACGCGATCGTGCTGCTCGGCGAGAACACCGACGAGCTCGGCGGCTCGGAGTATCTGGCGTGGATCCACGGCGTGGTCGCTGGCGCGCCGCCCGCGTGCGACCTCGACGCGGAGAAGAAGCTCATCGCCGCACTGCTGGAGACGATCCGGAGCGGACACGCTCGCTCGGCGCACGACTGCGCCGAGGGTGGGATCGCGGTGGCGCTGAGCGAATGCTGCGTAGCAGACGAGGCGCGGACGCTCGGCGCGGCGATCGACCTCTCGGCATGGCAGGCGCTCCCTGCGCGCGCGCTGCTCTTTGGGGAGGCGCAGGGCCGCGTCATCGTCTCCACAGCGGATGAGGCGACCGTCCTCGGCATCGCCAAGAAGCACGGCGTCCCGGCGCGCGTGATCGGACGCGTCACGGGCGCCAAGGACGGTCTCACCATTCAGACCGGCGGCAGCGTGCTCAAGGCCAAGGTCGCTGCGCTCGCGGCGGCGTACCACGAAGCCCTCCCGCGCGCGATGTCCCGTCCGCGGGCGCAGGTCGCGACGCCGGAACCCGTGGCCGCCGGAGGGACCGCCTGATGTGCGGCATCTTCGGCATCAGCGGGCACCCCGAGGCTGCGGCGATGACGCACCTCGGCCTCTACTCGCTCCAGCACCGCGGGCAGGAGTCGGCGGGCATCGTGGCGGTGGACGACGGCGAGGTCCACGCGATCCGCGCCATGGGACTGGTCTCCGACCAGTTCTCGCCGGACCGGATGGCCGCGCTGGTCGGCGGCGTGGCGATGGGGCATACGCGCTACTCGACGGCGGGGGCATCGTCCATTGAGAACGCCCAGCCCGCGCTGGTGCGCTTCAAGGGCGGTCACATTGCCCTCGCGCACAACGGCAATCTCACCAACGCCGTCGAGATCCGCGCCGCGCTCGAGGACGAGGGCTCGATCTTCAGCTCCAGCGCGGATTCCGAGGTCGTAGTGCATCGCCTCGCCAAGTCGCGCGCTGCGCTGCCGGAGCAGCAGCTGGCCGAGGCGCTCGAAGGCGTGGAGGGCGCGTACTCACTGCTCGTGATCATTGGCGACACGCTCGTAGCCGCGCGCGACCCACTCGGCTGGCGCCCGCTCGTGATGGGACGGCTGGACGATGCCGTGGTGTTCGCATCCGAGACGTGTGCCCTCGATATCGTCGGCGCGCGGATCGACCGGGAGATCAAGCCCGGCGAGATCATCGCCGTCGGCGCCGATGGCGCGGTGCGCTCGCTGGGGCGCCCCACCCCCAAGCCGCAGCACCGCTGCGTGTTCGAGTACGTGTATTTCGCACGCCCGGACTCGCGCGTGTTCGGCGGTTCGGTGGATCGCGCACGGCGCGCGTTGGGCAAGCAGCTCGCCAAAGAGCATCCGGCGCCCACGGCCGATCTCGTCTTCTCCGTCCCGGACTCGTCCAACTCGGCGGCGCTCGGCTTCGCGGAAGCGAGCGGGCTGCCGCTCGAGCACGCGCTCATTCGCAACCATTACGTCGGGCGCACGTTCATCCAGCCCACGCAGGCAGGACGCGACGCCAAGGTAAAGGTGAAGTACAACCCGGTGCGCGAAGTGCTCGCTGGCAAGTCGGTGGTGATGGTGGACGACTCGATCGTCCGCGGCACCACCACCCGCGGACTCGTCGCGCTCGTGCGTGCGGCGGGCGCGCGCGAGGTGCACATGCGCATCTCCTCGCCGCCCATCACCGGCCCGTGCTGGTATGGCATCGACACGCCCGACAAGGATCAACTGATCGCCGCCAATCACAGCGTCGCGGAGATCACCAAGCAGCTCGGCGTCGACTCGCTGGGCTACCTTTCACTGGACGGCATGCTCGGCGCCGTCCCCGATGGTCCCGACGGGTTCTGCCACGCGTGTTTCTCGGGGCAGTATCCCACCAAGCCGCCCGCTGCGGGCCCGGTCAAGATCCGGCGCAAGTAGCGGCTCCTCGTTCCGCCGGAGTGCCGCGCGTGAGCAAGTCCGTCTTCTTCTTTGGGAATGGGGCCGCCGAGGCCACGCGAAAGGACAAGGATCTCCTCGGCGGCAAGGGAGCAAACCTCGCCGAGATGACCAATCTCGGTGTGCCCGTGCCGCCGGGCTTCACGATCGCGTGTCCGCTCTGCGACGTGTACCTCGCCACCCGCAAGATCCCCGACGGGCTCGAGGCCGAGGTCGCGACGGCACTCGCGCGTCTCGAGAAGGCCGCAGGCCGTCGCTTCGGCGACGCCAAGGAACCGCTGCTCGTGTCCGTGCGCTCCGGCGCGCGTGTCTCGATGCCCGGCATGATGGACACGATCCTCAACCTCGGCCTCAACGACGAGACCGTGCGCGGGCTTGCGGCGCAGAGCGGCAGCGAGCGCTTCGCGTACGACTCGTATCGCCGACTGCTCCAGATGTATGGGAACGTGGTGCTCGAGGTGCCGATGCACGATTTCGAGCATCTGCTCACCGCCAAGCGGCTGACGAGTGGCGTGCGGACCGATGCCGAGCTGCCGGCGGAGGCGCTCAAGACCCTCGTCACCGAGTACCAGGCGCTGATCCGGTCGGCCACGGGCAAGCCCTTCCCTCACGATCCGCGCGAACAGCTCTGGGGGGCGATCGTCGCGGTGTGGAAGTCGTGGATGCTCAAGAAGGCACAGGACTATCGCCGGGTGAACGGCATCGCCGAGACACCGGGCACCGCCGTGAACATCGTCGCGATGGTGTTCGGCAATCTGGGCGACGACTCGGGCACGGGCGTCGCGTTCACGCGCGATCCGAGCACAGGGGAGCCGACGTTCTACGGCGAGTTCCTCGTCAACGCGCAGGGGGAGGACGTGGTCGCGGGGATCCGCACGCCGGAGCCGATCTCGGAGATGGCCAAGCATCTGCCGGGCGCGTACGAGGAGCTCCTGCGCACGCAGGCGTTGATCGAATCCCACTTCCGTGACATGCAGGACCTCGAGTTCACCGTCGAGCGCGGCAAGCTCTACCTCCTGCAGACGCGCACCGGCAAGCGGACGGCGGCCGCGGCGGTGCGGATCGCCCGCGACCTCGTGAGCGAGCAGAAGATCGACCGCACCGAGGCGCTGGCGCGCGTGCCAGCGCAGCAGCTCGATCAGCTGCTGCACCCGGTGATCGATGCGGACGCCCGCAAAGGCGCGATCTGCGTGGGGCTCCCGGCCAGTCCCGGCGCCGCGAGTGGGATCGCCGTGTTCGACGCCGACAACGCCGAGGAGCGCGCGGCGACCGGCGAGGCCGTGATCCTCGTCCGCGAGGAGACGACCCCCGAGGACTTTCACGGGATCGTCGCTGCCCGCGCCGTGCTCACGTCGCGCGGAGGCATGACCTCGCACGCGGCGGTCGTCGCACGCGGCATGGGCAAGTGCGCCATCGTCGGCTGCGGTGCGATGCGCGTGGACGCGGATCGCCGGCTGTTCACGGTCGGCGAGCGCGAGATCAACGAAGGCGACTGGATCACGCTGGACGGTGGCACGGGCGAGGTCTTCCTCGGCGACCTCCCGACGATGCCGAGTGAGGTGATGCAGGTGAATGCGGGGACCCTGGCACCCGAGGATGCGCCGGTCTACCGCGGCTTCGCCGAGCTGCTGGGGTGGGCGGACGAACGCCGGCGGCTCCGCGTGCGCGCCAACGCCGACACCCCGCACGATGCGCGCGTCGCGCGGGGCTTCGGCGCCGAGGGGATCGGGCTTTGCCGCACCGAGCACATGTTCTTCGATGGAGAACGCATTCACGGCATGCGCGAGATGATCGTCGCGCGCGACGAGGGCGGTCGCCGGCGCGCGCTCGCCAAGCTCCTCCCCATGCAGCGGGCGGACTTCGAGGGGATCTTCGAAGCGATGGACGGGCATCCGGTGACGATCCGCCTCCTGGATCCCCCGCTCCACGAGTTTCTGCCGCACGGAGGCGAGGAGGCCAAGCTCCTCGCGCGCCGCATGGGCATCACGCGCCGCGACCTCACACGGCTCGTCGAGGCGCTGCGGGAGACCAACCCGATGCTCGGCCACCGCGGCTGCCGACTCGGCGTCACGTATCCCGAGATCACCGAGATGCAGGCACGCGCCATCTTCGAGGCGGCGAACGCCGTCGCGAAGCGGGGCGTGAAGGTGCACCCCGAGATCATGATCCCGCTCGTGTCCGCCGTGCAGGAGTTCCGGCACCAGCGCGCGATCGTGGACCGCGTGGCGAAGGAGATCGGCGTGGAGGTGCCGTACCTCGTCGGCACGATGATCGAGCTCCCGCGCGCCGCGATCACCGCGGCCGCGATCGCCAAGGAGGCGGAGTTCTTCTCCTTTGGCACGAACGACCTCACGCAGACCACGCTCGGATTGAGCCGCGATGATGCGGGACGGTTCCTCCCGCAGTACGTGGAGCGCGGACTCTACAAGGACGACCCGTTCCAGGTGCTGGACGTCGAGGGCGTCGGACGGCTGATCTCGATGGCGACCACCGATGGCCGCGCGGCGCGCCCGGGCCTCAAGGTCGGCATTTGCGGCGAACACGGCGGCGAGCCGCGCTCGGTGGCGTTCTGCCACCAGGCGGGACTCGACTACGTGTCCTGCTCCCCATTCCGGGTGCCGATCGCCCGGCTGGCCGCGGCGCAGGCGGTCGGCACGTAGCCGCCCGCGCCTGTTGCGCGCCTGTGGGACGCGTCAGTCCGTCAGAACCCCGCGCGCTTCCACTTTGTGATCGTCTCCGCGACCAACTCGCGCACGCGCGCGATCACCTCACGCTGATACCGTTCCGCCTTGGCCTGATCGAAGTCCGTCGGCCAGCCTGACCCGGGCTGGTACAATGTGATCGCAGACGGGAACGGCACGGCACTCCACGCACCCGGCGCCGGATTCGCCGTCGCCATGTCGGGACCGGTGTACCGCTCGCGCCGCACGAGCGAGGGGTCGGTCGCCTGAATGAACGCGGTCTCGTTCACGCCCGCGTGCCCGCCGTCCGAACCAAAGACCGCGCGCGAGATGTCCGTAGTGAGCGACCACCAGTTGATCACCAGTGTGTTGACGCCGCGCGCGAGCGCGACCTCGCGGGCGACGTCATTGAGGATCGCGGTCTGCGGGCCGCCGTGCCCGTTGATGACGATGATGTCGCGGAACTTATTTCTGGCGAGACCGTCGAGCACCGCGTGGATATACAGGCGGTACGCCTCCTCGGGGATCGTCAGCGCGCCCGGGTAGGGCGCCATACTCCCCGTCACTCCGTATGGCACGTGCGGAGCGAGCAGCGCGTTGATGCCAGCGTCGGCCATGATCGCGCGTGCGATCGCCACGGGCGCCGTGTTGTCCGCGCCATTGTTCGCGACGCCGTGGGGTTCCAGCGTCCCCACCGTCAGGATCACGGTGCGCACCCGCGCGGGCACGAGCTCCGCGAACTCCATCCAGTTGAGGTCGTCCATGGCGCGCGTGCGGGGCGCCTGCGCCTCGAGCGGCACGGCGAGGGGCGCGGTCAGGACCGCAAGCAGCAATGCCATGCGCGAAGCCGCGGGAGAGATCGTTCGACGCTCCGTCATAACACCTCTGCGAGTGGAGGACCCAAGCGCGCACCGAGGCTACGGCGCGCCGCTCGGAGAATCTACCGCGTATCTTCCCCGGCATGCCTACTCGCCTCGCAGTGTCCAGCTCTTCTGCTCCCGCCGCCATCGGCCCCTACTCCCAGGGCGTGTGGTCCGGCCAGGAGCTCTTTTGCTCGGGTCAGACGCCGATCGACCCCGCGACCAAGCAGCTCATCACCGGGGACGTCACGGCGCAGACCCATCGCGTGTTCGACAATCTCGCGGCGGTCCTCGCTGCGGCGGACCTCACGCTCGCGGATGTGATCAAGTGCAACGTGTATCTGATCGACATGGCGGACTTTTCCGCCATGAACGCCGCGTACGCGGCGCGCTTTGAAGCACCCTACCCCGCGCGCACGACCGTCGCGGTCGCCGGACTGCCGCTCGGCGCGCGCGTCGAGATCGAGTGCATCGCCCGTAAGGCGCGGTGAGCCCGCGTTCTCCGCTGGAGGTGCTGGGCGCGTTCACGAAGCTCGGCCTCACGAGTTTCGGTGGGCCCATCGCGCACCTCGGATATTTCCGGCGCGAGTTCGTCGAGCGGCGAGCGTGGCTGAGCGACGCACAGTTCACGCAGCTCGTCGGGATCACGCAGGTGCTGCCTGGGCCGGCGAGCAGCCAGCTCGGGTTTGCGATCGGACTGCTGCGGGCCGGATGGCTCGGTGCGCTCGCCGCCTTCGTGGCGTTCACGCTCCCGTCTGCGGCGCTGCTCTTCGCGCTCTCCGCGAGCGGCCGCTGGCTCTCGACCGCCCCGGGCGCAGTGATCGTGCACGGGCTCAAGCTGGTCGCGGTCGCCGTCGTGGCGCACGCGGTGGTACGCATGTCGCGGCAGCTCACGCCCGATGTTCCGCGCGCCGCGATCGGCGTGCTGGCCCTCGGTGCGCTGATCTGGATGCGGTCGCCGTGGGAGCAGCTGATCGTGATCGCGGGCGGCGCGGGGCTCGGCGGATCACTGCTGCGTGGCACCGACGGCGCGCGCGTCGACGGATCGGCGGAGCGGCTGGCCCCACAGTTTGGAGGTGCCGCCGCCCTGGCGGCGCTCGCGGCCTTCGCGGTGCTTCTCGCGCTCGCGCTGCTCTGGCCCTCCCGCGCTCCGGTGCTCGGCGGCATCTGGACGTCCTTCTCGCAGGCTGGGGCGCTGGTCTTCGGCGGAGGCCACGTCGTGCTGCCGCTGCTCGAGCACACCGTCGTCGCAAGCGGCTGGGTGTCCGCCGAATCCTTCCTGGCGGGATACGGTGCGGCGCAGGCGGTGCCCGGCCCGATGTTCTCCCTGGCGGCCTACCTCGGGGCGTTGGTGCCGACCGGTGGGTCGCCGCTGGCCGGCGCCGTCACCGCAGTGCTCGCGATCTTCCTGCCTGGCTTTCTGCTCGTGGTGGCCGTGCTCCCGGTCTGGGTTCGCGTGACCGCGCGTCCGAGGGCGCTGCAGGCCATCGCGGGGGCCAACGCGGCGGTGGTGGGCCTCCTGGGCGCCGCGCTCTACGATCCGATCTGGACGGCCGGCGTGTCGAGCGCAGCCGACGCCGTTGTGGCGGCGATCGGCCTCGGGATCCTGTGGTCGGGCCGTCGCTCTCCGCTCTGGGTGGTGGCCTGGAGTCTCCTCGCGGCCGGGGGGCTTGCGCTAATCAATATATCTTGATCTGTTGATGCATGGTCACCGCCACCGCGAACACCCACGACAGTCTCGTCCGTCACGCTGCGCTGTTCCACGCGCTCTCTGACGTCCGTCGCCTCCGCATCCTCGACCTCCTGCGGCGGGGCGAGCAGTGCGTGTGCGATCTCCTCGCCGACCTCGACTGCGGCCAGTCCCTGCTCTCCTTCCATCTCAAGACCCTCCGCGACGCCGGCCTCGTGACGATGCGCAAGGAGGGCCGCTGGTCCTACTACCAGATCGCGCCGCAGGCCTTCGAGCACGCCGAGGAGGCCGCCGCCGCGTTTCGAGTCCCCGCGCAGGAACGCCGACGCCTCCCCGTCGCCTGCTGCGCCTGACCTTCTGACCCACCCGCCCTTTCGGCTTTCATCTCTCTTCTACTTTCATAGATCAAGGAAACTCGATATGACCACCGCCACCGTTGCCCCCAAGACCATCGGCCAGAGTGCGCCCTGCTGCGGGCCGGAGTGCTGCGGCCCGGAGAAGGCAGCCACAGGAGACGCGCCGTCGGCCGTGACCTCGACGCCGGCGACCACGAAGTCCGCCGCGCAGGCCGCGGATGAGATCCATGCCACGGTCCGCGCCCGCTACGGCGCCACCGCGACCGCCGTCGCATCCGGCGCCGCTGCGGCCTCGTGCTGCGGCCCAGCCGGAAGCGGCTCCGCCTGTTGCGGAGGCGACAAGGACCCCATCTCCTCCGATCTGTACGAGGCGTCGCAGATCCAGGGCATCCCGGCGAGCGCTGTCCTCGCGTCCCTCGGCTGCGGCAACCCCACCGCCCTCGCGTCGCTCAAGGAAGGCGAGACGGTCCTCGACCTCGGCTCGGGCGGCGGGATCGACGTCCTGCTCTCCGCGCAGCGCGTCGGCCCGACGGGCTTTGTCTTCGGCCTCGACATGACCGAGGAGATGCTCGCCCTTGCGCACAAGAACGCCGCGGCCGCCGGCGTCACCAACGTGACGTTCCTCAGGGGACAGATCGAGCAGATCCCCCTGCCGAGCAACTCGGTGGACGTGATCATCTCCAACTGCGTCATCAATCTCGCGGTGGACAAGCCACAGGTGCTCCGCGAGGCCTTCCGCGTCCTCAAGCCGGGCGGCCGCTTCGCCGTGAGCGACGTCGTGGTGCGCGGCGAGGTCCCGGACATGGTCCGCAGATCCATGGAGCTCTACGTCGGCTGCATCGCCGGCGCGCTGGATGAGCAGGAGTTCATTCGCCTCTTGGACGAGGTCGGGTTCGTCGGCCCGTCCGTCGAGCCGACACGCATCTACAAGGCCGAGGACGCCCGCGCCTTCCTCACGGGCTCGGGACTCGACGCGGACGCGGTCTCGGCCGATCTTGATGGGAGTTTCTGCAGCGCCTTCGTCCGCGCCATCAAACCCCTCGCCGCCTGATGCCCACGCCCCAAGCCCCTGCGCCATCCACGATCCGCCCGGCGACCCCGGCGGATCGCGGAGCGGTCGCGGAGCTGCTCAAAGCGGCCGAGTTGCCGCTCGATGGCATTCCGAGCGCGCTCGAGCATTTCCTCGTCGCCGAGTCTGGCGGCGCCCTCGTCGGGGCGATCGGTCTCGAGGTCTACGGCAACGCCGCGCTGCTGCGGTCCGCTGTGGTGCATCCGGCGTCCCGCGGCAGCCGCGTCGGCGAGGCGCTCGTGCACGCGCTCCTGGAGCACGCCCGCACGCTCGGCGTGCAGGAGATCGGCCTGCTCACGACCACCGCCGAGCAGTGGTTCCCCCGCTTCGGCTTCGCGCGCACGGAGCGATCCGCCTTGCCGCAGGCGCTGTTCGCGTCCGAGGAGTTCAAGGGCGCCTGCCCGGCCACCGCCGTGGCGATGCGACTGCGGATGTGAGAAGTCGGTGTGCGGCGAGAGGGACGCTGTGAAAAAGGCCGCCCGCATGGGCGGCCTTCCTCATTCCTGACTCCTGAGACCTGCCGTTCGATGGAGGCGGGGAGATTCGAACTCCCGTCTTATGCAGGATCTTCCGCAGTGTCTACGCGCGTGTCCCGTCGATTGATGTTTCCGTGAGCTGGCCGACAGGCCGCCGACTCCCGGATGAGCTCACTGTTGTCTCGTCCGCCGAGGGTGAGCGCCCCATTGGACCAGCCCAGATTTGCGTTACCTGAGTACCGCCCTGGGCGGGCTGCCTCTCAGGCACTGCCACAGCAAGACCTAGGTCTTACGCGGCGAGAGCGAAGTTGTTGTTCGCAGTTGGAACGTTCCCGAGGGGATTTTACCAGGGACTCGAGGACCTGGGCGCGCAACCACAGAGCCACCGACACAATCGAAACCAGTCGCCCCCTGTTGCTCTCGAAAGCTAGCGCAGGGCGAGCGAGAACTCAATCAGCGCGCCACGACTCTTCGGCGAGCGAGAGCTCCACACGGTTCCGGCCGGCGTGCTTGGCGGCGTAGAGCGCCTTGTCCGCGCGGTCGAAGAGTCGCGCCCCCGCGCCGGAGCGCGCGGTATACAACGCCACGCCGAAGCTCGCCGTCACGCGGATCTCGTGGTCGCGCGTCTTCACCACCAGCGACTCGACGCGCGCCCGGAGCCGCTCCGACAGATCACGCGCGCCCTGCACATCCGTCTGCGGCAGCAGCAACGCGATCTCCTCTCCGCCGATCCGCGCGGCAAAGTCCGTCGTTCGGCGCTCACCCGCGAGCGCGTGCGCCACGGCGATGAGCACGGCGTCCCCCGCCTCGTGACCGTAGGTGTCGTTCACCTTCTTGAAGAAGTCGATGTCGGCCAGCACCAGCGCCGCCGAGCCGCCATAGCGGTCCGTCTCGCCGATCATGCGCGCGAACATCTCGTTGAAGTGGCGCCGGTTCGCGAGTCCGGTCAGTTGGTCGGTGCGCGCGCGCTCGGTCGCCTCCTGCACGGCCCACGCGGTCTCGAGCGCGCCGGCCGCGATGACGCCAAGTTCGCGTGCCGCGTGCGCATCGGTCGTCCGGAGTGCGCGCAGCGACCGATGCCCGCACAGCAGCGCCCCGGCCACCGGCTCCTGCTCGCTGCGCCGGAGCGGAACGACGAGCAGCGATCCTGTGCCGTCGAGCAGCGGAGCGCCGTCGAAGACCGGTTCCCGGGCGGCCACCAGCGCGCGCGTATCGCTGAAGACACGCGGCGCCCCACTCAGGCAGACCTCGCCGACCAGCGATCCCTGCCGCGCCTCGGGACGTACGCCAAAGCTCGGCGCGCCCTCCGTCGCCACGCGCACGACGCCGAGTCGCTGCGCGCTGTCCCAGCGGACGAGCATGCCCCACTCCCCACCGACGACCACGAGCGAATCGCGCACGAGCATCTGCTCCAGCGCCTGCGGGTCGCGGCTGCCCTGCAGGGTCTTGGCGGTGCGGATCGTCGCGCGCAGCTTGTAGTTGCGCCGCGCCGACTCCGCGCGCGTACGCAGCAGCTCGTGCAGCGCCCCGATGTTGGCCGCGTGGCGTGAGAGCCATTGGCGCAGCACCGTGCGCCCGCTCGTGGGCTCCTCCTCGAAGTGTGCGGACAGGGCCCCGAGTCCGTCGCCCAGCCGCACGGGCGCGACCAGAAGGCGCACCCGCTGTTCGCCGCCGGTGTCGCCGGCCACGACGCCCTCCTGCGCACTCCACAGCACCATCGCCCGGTCGGAGGCCGACACGGTCGCGGGCGTCTCGCGAGCGTTCGCGAGCATCTCCATCCGCGCTGCGTCGTCGTAGTCCTGCAGCCAGAGCACACAGTCGGCGGCGCCGAGGTGGTCGGCTGCGAGCTGCAGCGAGCGCACGAGGGTGCGTTGGTCGTCCCGCTCCGCGTCCGCCGGCACGGGCAGCTCGTCGGAGCGGAACGCGGCGTAGAGCACCTCGTTCGGAAGCTGCCGCGGCGGGCGCGGCGCATCGCTCAGGCCGAACACGCCCTCCACGGACTGCACCTCGCGCCCTTCGATCGGCACCATGCGCGCCGACGCGGTGGTCCGACGCCCTCCGAACGCCGCGCGCCATCGCCAGAGCGCGGTCGCCAGGAGAAACCCAATGATCAGGTAGAACCAGATCACGTCACGCGGTCCCGTCCAGAATGCGAGCGGCGGCCACGGCCGCTCCGAATCCATTGTCGATGTTGCAGACGGTGACGCCCGCCGCGCAGGAGTTGAGCATGGTGAGGAGCGGCGCCAGCCCGCCGAAGGCCGCGCCGTAGCCCACGCTTGTGGGCACAGCGATCACGGGCACGCGCACCAGACCGCCCACGACCGACGGCAGCGCCCCGTCCATCCCCGCGACGACGATCACCACCGCGGCGCCACCAAGCGTCTCGCGCTTGGCGAGCACTCGATGGATCCCCGCCACGCCGACGTCCGAGATGCGGACGACGCTGTGCCCCACGGCGTCGAGCGTCACGGCGGCCTCCTCGGCCACGGGCAGGTCGCTGGTGCCCGCGGTGACGATCGCGACGGTGCGCGTGCGCTCGCCGGTCGATCCACGCGCGACGGACGCGGCGCCAGTCGCCGTGCCGCGCAGCAGCACCGTACGCGCGAGCGCGTTCACCGCCGCAGCCGGAAACGCCGCGGCGAGTGCCGCCCGTGTCGCCTCACTCGCGCGCGTGACCAGGAATCCGTCGCCATGCGCCGCCAGACGTTCGCAGATCGTCACGACCTGCGCCGGCTCCTTGCCTTCACCGAACACGACCTCGGGAAACCCTTGCCGCAGCGCACGATGGTGGTCGAGCGTCGCGAAGCCCAGCTCCTCGGTGGGGGCGACGTCGAGCGAAGCGAGGGCCGCCTCGACCGTCGTCCGTCCCTGCGCCACCGCCTCGAGCAGGTCGCGGACGCGGTCTCGCTTCACGCCGCCTCGGCCGCGCGGAGGGTGTCGCTTGCGAGATACTCCGCGAAGATCCCCTCCACTTCTCCGAAGGAGTTCACCGCGTGGAGCTTCTTGCGCAGCTCCGACGAGTTCGGCAGACCCTTCACGTACCACCCGAGGTGCTTCCGGAACTCGAGCGCAGCCCCGATGGGATCCGGCTCGTAACTCTGCACCATGCGCGCGTGGTCGAGGGCCACCGCAAAGCGCTCCTCCACCGTGGGCGTCGGCGGCACCGGTCGGCCCTCGAGCATCGCCTGCGCCTGCTGGAAGATCCACGGCTGCCCGAACGACCCGCGCGCGATCATCACGCCATCGCAGCCGGTCTCTCGGTGCATGCGGACCGCGTCCTCGGGCGTCTTGATGTCCCCGTTGCCGATCACCGGGATCGCAAGCGCCTGCTTGAGCAGTCCGATCTCGTCCCAGCGCGCCGACCCCGTGTACATCTGCGTGCGGGTGCGCGGGTGCAGGGCGATCGCCTGCACGCCCGCATCCTGACAGCGCAGCCCGATCTTCACCGGATCGCGCATCTCCTCGCTCCAGCCACTGCGGATCTTGCAGGTCACCGGCAGGTGCGTCCCACGGATCACCGCGCGGATCACGTCCTGCACGAGGTCCAGATCGCGCAGGCAGCCTGAGCCGCCGTTCCGCTTGACGACCTTTTTGACGGGGCAGCCGAAGTTGATGTCGATGTACTCGGGCTGGAACACATCCGTCACCAGGGCAGCCGCTTCCTGCATGGCCTGCGGGTCCGCCCCGAAGATCTGCACGCCGATCGTACGCTCGTCGGCGCCGAAGCGGAGCTTGGCCAGCGTCGCCTCATTCTCGCGCCGGATCCCCTCGGCCGAGAGGAACTCGGTCACGACGACGTCGGCCCCCCACGCACGGCAGAGCCGGCGGAAGGGGGATTCCGAGACCCCCGCCATAGGGGCCAAGAAGAGAGGGACGGCGTGGCCGACCGGGTACGGGAACGGCATGTGAATGGAAGCTAAGAGAGCCCCCAAATCCTTGCAATAACACGATTTGACAGCCCTCTGGCCCTCTGATAACTTCGCCGTATGGAACTCCGGGAATTCTTCGCTGAGGACGCGATCTCGCTCGACCTCGCGGGCAATACGAAGGACGACATCGTGAAGGAGCTCATCGCGCTGCTCAAGCTGGGCGAGAAGGACGAGGCGATGCTGTTCAAGATGCTCAAACGGCGCGAGAACCTCGGCTCCACAGGGATCGGCCGCGGCATCGCCATCCCCCACTGCCGCTCGCTGGTCGTGAGCAAGCTGCGCGTCGCCTTCGGCCGCAAGAAGTCCGGCGTGGACTTTCAGGCGATCGACGACAAGCCGGTGCACTTCTTCTTCCTGATCGTCGCACCGCCGCTCGAGGTCTCCAACCAGTATCTCCCGGTGCTCGGGAAGATCGCGCAGTTCTCCAAGGAGGCGGACGTCCCACAGCGCATGCTGGCGATGACGGAGCCCGCGCAGTTCATGTCGCTGCTCGAGGAGAAGGGACTCTAGGCGTGAGGGTAGGCGCGCGCGGCCTCTCCCGCACGCTCGCGTTGCTCCTCGCGCTCAGCGGCACCCTCGCCGCTCAGTCGCCCGATCCCACGCCATCGCCCGCCGCTGACGCGCCCCCCGGACGCGCGCTCGTCATCGCGGGTCCGTCATCACTCGGCCTGCTGCTCCCGCTCGGCGGGCGATGGTCGCTGCGTCCGGATGTTTCGCTCACCAAGACCACCTTCAAGGTGGCGGGCAGCACCAGCCGCATCACGGTCGAGAGCGTCGGCCTGAGCGTGCTCTACGCCATGTCTCGACAGGCACCACTCACGACGTACCTCGCTCCGCGCGCCGCCATCTCACGCACGGTCTTCAACGACGGCTCGCACACCGACACCTGGATCTTCGACGCGCTGTATGGTGCGGACGTGACCGTGGGTGATCGCTTCAGTGTGTTCGGTGAGGGCGGTCTGCGATTCACGAACGTGCGTCCACCCAGTGCTGGCGGCAGCAACACCAGCTCGAGCCTCTCCCTGCGCTCGCACCTGGGAGTGACGGTTCGCTTCTAGGTCGGGCTGACGTGATCGATCACCACGCGCGCGACATCCCGCCCCAGCTTGGCGCGCACGCGCATCAGCTGCAGGACGGCCGCCGCCGCGAGTCCGGCCGTGAGTCCCCACCAGAGACCCGCGGCGCCCCAGCCAGCCGCGAATGCGAGCGCGGCGCCGAGCGGGATCCCCACCGCCCAGAAGCTGAGCGTATGCAGGATCATCGGCACGCGCGTGTCTCCCGCGCCTCGCAATACGCTCGCGGAGATCACCTGGGTGCCGTCGAACACCTGAAAGACAGCGGCGATGGGGATCAGCGCGGCGGCGATCGCGAAGGCTGACGGGTCTCGCGTGAACGCGCCCGCCAGCGCCTCCGGCACGAGCGCTAAGACGACGGCCATGGCCGCCATGAATCCCACGCCGCACGCGAGCGCCGCCACGGCATCGCGCCGCGACGCCGCCATGTCACCGCGCCCGACCGCGTGCCCGACCATCACCGCGGCTGCCGCCGACACGCCCATCGGCACCATGAACGTCATCGAGGCCAACGTGAGCGCCACCTCGTGGCCAGCCAGCGTGGCCGTGCCCATCCAGCCGCTCATCACCGTCACCATGCCAAAGGCCCCGGCCTCGGCGAGGAACTGCAGGCCCACGGGGATCCCGAGGCGGAACATCCGCCCCATCGGCCGCCAGGTGAATGACTCGGGGTGCCACCGCGTAAGCGACGGCGAGAGCACCTTCCACGCCGCCGCGAGCATCACGATCGCCATGATCCAGCGGGAGATCGTGCTCCCCTGCGCCGAGCCCACCACACCACCGGGTGCGAAGCCGAGGTTGCCAAAGATCAGCACCCAGTTGAGAAAGACGTTCGCCACGTTGCCGACGAGCATCGCGATAACGATCGGTGTGAGCGTGCGGAACGCCTGCAGCGTCTGCCGCATCATGTTGAACGCAAAGAACGGCAAGAGCCCCGGAATGCTCCAGAAGATGTAGCTCGCTGCGGCGGGCGTGACGTCCGCCGGCTGCTGCAGCGCGCTGAACACCCACTCGGCCGGCAGAAAGATCACGGACGTGCCGAGCGCGATGATGCAGGTCATCAGAACGCCGCGCTGCACTCCGCGGGCGACCGCGACCTCATCCTTCGCGCCGACGGCCTGCGCGATCACGGGATCCAGGGCCATCAGGATCCCAATGCCCGAGAAGGCGGTGACGAAGAAGTAGAAGTGCCCGAGCGCCCCCGCCGCGAGCGCCGCCGCCGAGACGCGGCCGAGCATCAAGGCGTCCACGAGACCCATGCTCTGCATCCCGAGATTCACGAGCACCATCGGGGAGGCGAGACGGAGCATCTCGCGGAGTTCGGCTTTGGTGGGTCTCAGGGACGTTTGCATCTGCTCGGTCCTGAACGACGTTCACCACGAAGGCACGAAGACACGAAGACAGCCGCGCGAAGAGAGTCGGGCTGTTGTATCCAAAAAGGCTTGAAATGACCGTCGATGACGATGTCCAGCAACCACCACGAATCCCTTCGTGCCTTCGTGCCTTCGTGGTGAAAGCAGTTGCAGCCTACTCCCACTCGATCGTCGCCGGCGGCTTCGAGCTCACATCGTAGACCACGCGGTTCACGCCCGGCACTTCGCGGATGATGCGGTTCGAGATCCGGCCCAGCACGTCGTGCGGGAACTGGAACCAGTCGGCCGTCATGCCGTCCGTGCTCGTGACAGCGCGGAGCGCGATCACGTGTTCGTACGTGCGGCCGTCGCCCATCACCCCCACCGAGCGCACCGGGAGGAACACCGCGAACGCCTGCCAGATCTCATCGTAGAGCCCGGCGGCGCGGATCTCTTCGAGGTAGATCGCGTCCGCGCGGCGGAGCGTCTCCACGTTCACCGGGTCCACCGCGCCCAGCACGCGGATCGCGAGGCCAGGGCCCGGGAACGGATGCCGTCCGACCATCACCTCGGGCAGCCCCAGTTCGCGCCCAACGTTGCGCACCTCGTCCTTGAAGAGCTCACGCAGCGGCTCGATGAGCTTGAACTTCATGTCCGGCTTGAGCCCACCCACGTTGTGGTGCGTCTTGATCGTCGCGCTCGGGCCACCCTTCGCGCTCACGGATTCGATGACGTCCGGGTACAGCGTTCCCTGCACCAGGAACTCGGCGCCCTGCCCCGCCTCGGCGGACGCATCCTCGAACACGTCGATGAACGTGTGACCGATCGCCTTGCGCTTCTTCTCGGGATCATCGAGTCCCGCCAGTGCACCGAGGAACCGATCCTCCGCGCGCACGGTGATGAGCTTGATGCCGAGGTGCTGGCCCATCGTGCGCTCGACCTGTTCGCGCTCGTTGAGCCGCAGGAGCCCGGTGTCCACGAAGATGCAGGTCAGCTGGTCGCCGATCGCCTTGTGCACGAGCGCAGCGGCCACGGAGGAGTCTACGCCGCCCGAGAGTCCGCAGATCACCTGCTTCTCGCCGACGAGGGCGCGGATGCGCGCGACCTCCTGCTCCACGAAGTGGCCCGGCGTCCAGTCGGGCGTGCACTTGGCCACGCGGAACAGGAAGTTCTGGATGATGTCCGCGCCGCGCACCGTATGCGCGACCTCGGCGTGGAACTGAATGGCGTGGATCGGCTTCGTGGCGTGACGGAACCCGACCACGGGATTTCCCTCACTGGTCGCCGTGAGTACATAGCCCTTGGGCACCGACTCGACGTGATCGCCGTGGCTCATCCAGACGGTGGAGCGCTCCTGGCGGCCGAAGCCCGCAAAGAGCCCGTCGGTCTCCTCCACCTGCATCTCGGCGCGTCCATACTCGCGGCGCCCACCGCCCTTCACTTCAGCGCCTGCGTGCCGCGCGATCCACTGCATGCCGTAGCACACACCCAGCACCGGTGCGATGTCGAGGATCGCCGGGTCGAAGGTCGGGGCGCCTTCGTCGCTCACCGAGCTCGGCCCACCCGAGAGGATGATCGCCGTCGGCTTCCACTCGCGGATCCAGTTGAGGGACCGGTCCGGCGGATGGATCTCGGAGAACACTCGCGCCTCGCGCACCCGGCGGG
>CAZGFE010000015.1:0-12066 GCA_964524665.1 uncultured Gemmatimonas sp. | reverse complement strand
GACCGGTCCGGCGGATGGATCTCGGAGAACACTCGCGCCTCGCGCACCCGGCGGGCGATCAGCTGCGTGAACTGCGACCCGCAATCGAGGATCAGGACCCGCGAACTCACATCCGCTGCACTCACGTCTTCCACTCCGCTCCATCGAGCTTGATGAACTCCACTTCTTTCGTATCGAGGTCGACGACGGCCGCGCTCGGTGCGCCGTAGATCCAGCCGCATGCCTCGCCGGGATTCACGATCAACGTGTTCTTCTTGGTCTTGGCCTCTTGCAGATGTGTGTGGCCGTGCACCACCACGCCATGCGCCAGGACCGAGCGCTCCACGACGTCGCCGATGTCGTGGACGATGAGCACCTTGTGGTCACCGAGCTTGACGCTGTGGGGCGACTCGAAGAGCTCCTGCCCCATGCCCTGCGCGGCGGCGGCGCGAATGCCTTCGGGGTCGCCATCGTTCTTGCCGAACACGCCCTGCATCGCGATCCCGTGGTCCTGAAAGGGCTTGAGCGAGAACGGCGCGCAGAAGTCTCCGGCGTGCACGACGAACGTCACGCCCCGCTTCGCGAACTCGCGCAGCAACGCATCGACTGCTGGTACCCGGTCGTGCGTGTCCGCCATCAGGCCGATCCGCATCACGCCTCCTGCCAAAGGGGAGCATCCACTTCGTGTCGCACGAGGTCCGCGTACTCCTCACGCTCGCGGACCACGGCCCATCGACTGCCATCCACCATCACCTCGGCGGCGAACGGGCGACCGTTGTACCGCGTGCCCATCGCCGCGCCGTACGCGCCCACGGTGTGCACCACCATCAGGTCGCCCGGCTTCACAGCCGGCAGCATCCGATCCACGCCCAGGAAGTCGCCGCTCTCGCAGACCGGTCCGACCACATCCACCAGAGTCTCGCCGCCTTTAGGGTTTACCGGCTCCACCGGCTCGATATGATGATACGCATCGTAGTGCGAGACGCGGATCAACTCGGTCATGCCGGCGTCGCAGACCACGAACTCCACGCCGCCGTTGTGCTTGCGGTAGAGCACCTGGGTCAGAAGCACGGCGGAGGCAGCGACCAGATATCGCCCGTGCTCCATCACCAATTCGACATCGCCCATCGTCTCGGCGGCGCGGCGCATCAGCGTCGCGTACGCGTCGAGATCCGGCTCCGGCTCCTCCGGGCGATACGGCACGGGCAGCCCGCCGCCGAGATCCAGATACTTGATCGGGGCGCCCTCGCCACGCAGCGTGCGCGCAAGCGTGATCAGCTTGCGCGCGCCGGTCTCGTACGCGCCGTACGAGAAGAGCTGCGAACCGACGTGCATGTGCACGCCACTGAACGCGATGCCGGGCAGCGCCATGGCGATCCGCGCCACGCGGGCGGCGTCGTCGATCGGCACGCCGAACTTGTGCTCCTTGTCGCCGGTGGCGATGTACTCGTGCGCGTTCTCGATCTCGACGTCGGGGTTCACACGCAGACCGACCGTGGCGGTCGTACCCATCGAGACGGCGAGCTCGGAGAGCCGCCGCGCCTCGGGCTCACTCTCCACGTTGATCAGCTTCACGCCGGCCTTGAGCGCGTCCGCCATGTCGCGCTCGCTCTTGCCGACGCCATCGAACACCACATCTGCCGGTTTGAAGCCTGCGCGCAGCGCTTGGAACAGCTCGCCGCCACTCACGACGTCCACGCCGATCCCCGCGTCGCGCAGCACCCGCAGCACCGCCGCGCTCGCGTTGGCCTTGGCGGCGTAGTGAATGCGGTGCGGAACGGCGCTCAGAGCCTGCGTGAGTCGCTCCGCGCGGTCACGGATCACCGCCGCGCTGTAGACATACGTCGGCGTCCCCACGGCGGTGGCGATGCGCGGCAGCGCCACGCCCTCCGCGTGGAGGACGCCGTCACGCCGAGTGAAGCCGGTGTGCACTAGTATGCCTTGGCCCACAACACCTCGTGCTTGGCGGGCTCGCCGGTCACCAGACACTTCGTGGGCGCCTCGGGAGAGCGGAACTCCGGGTCGGGGATCACGCGGATCGTCGCCTTGGTCTCTTCCTTCACCTTGGCCTCGACCGCGGGATCGCCGTTCCAGCCCGCGTACACGAACCCGCCCGGACCCTCCATGATCTCCTTGAACTGCGCGTAGGAGGTCACGTTGCGATGCGAGTTGGCCTCGCGCCGCGCCTTGGCCGCGGCGAGCAGATCGTTCTGGATCGTCTCGAGCAGCTTGGCCACCGCCTCGGGCAGCCCCGCCATCGGCAGCGCCGCCTTGGCGCGCGTGTCCCGGCGCGCGGAGAACACACTGCCCTTCTCGAGATCTTTCGGCCCGATCTCGAGACGCAGCGGTACGCCCCGCATCTCCCACTCGTAATACTTGGCGCCCGGCTTGATGCCTTCGCGCGCGTCGATGCGCACGCGCAAGCGATCCGTCGCGCCGCGTCCGGTCCACGCCGTGAGCTCGGCCTTGGCCTTCTCCGCGGCCTCCACCACGCGCGCGCGCTCGTCGTCCGACTTCCAGATCGGGATGATCACCACCTCGATCGGCGCGAGACGCGGCGGGCACACAAGGCCATTGTCGTCCGAGTGCGTCATCACGAGGCCGCCAACCATGCGGGTCGAGACGCCCCACGACGTGTTCCATGCGAACGCCATCTCGCCGTTCTCCGCCTGGAACTTGAGGTCGAACGCCTTGGAGAAGTTCTGCCCGAGGTTGTGCGACGTGCCCGCCTGCAGCGCCTTGTTGTCCTGCATCATCGCCTCGCAGGAGTACGTGCGCAGCGCACCAGCGAATCGCTCGCTGTCCGTCTTGAGGCCCGTGATCACCGGCATCGCGATGAAGCCTTCCATGAACTCGCGGTACACGCCGAGCATGCGGCGCGCCTCCTCCTCGGCCTCGGCTTCGTTCACGTGCGCGGTGTGCCCTTCCTGCCAGAGGAACTCGAGCGTGCGCAGGAAGAGCCGCGTGCGCATCTCCCACCGTACGACGTTCGCCCACTGGTTGATCAGGATCGGCAGGTCGCGGTACGACTGCGTCCACTTGGCGAACATGTGGTAGATGATCGTCTCGGACGTCGGGCGGACGATCAGGGGTTCCTCGAGCTCCTTGCCGCCGCCGTGCGTGACGACCGCCACCTCGGGCGCGAAGCCTTCGACGTGGCTCGCTTCCTTCTGCAGGAAGCTCTGCGGAATGAATAGCGGAAAGTACGCGTTCTCGTGGCCCGTGGCCTTGAACATGTCGTCGAGCGCGCGCTGCATCCGCTCCCAGATGCCGTAGCCGTTGGGGCGGATGACCATCGAGCCCTTCACCGGCGAGTAGTCGGCCAGTTCCGAGCGGAGAACCAGTTCGTTGTACCAGGCGCTGAAGTCGTCAGCGCGGGTCGTGAGCTTCTTGTCGTCTGCCATATGCCTTGAGTTCCTGTTGCGGCTACCGCGTGCGCTGCGTGTGCAGCCAGTGGCGAAGTCCTTGCATCGCCTGCGCCTGCCCGCTGAGGGCGTCGCCGGCGTCCACCGCGTGCGTCGCGGCCCCCGTCATCTTGCCGAGGAGACTCATCGCCTCCACGGCCCCATCTTCGCGGAAATAGATCACCGCGCTCGCGCCCGCCTTTCGCGCGCCATCCACCTGATTCCGTGTGGCCTGCGAGAGATACCGCTCGGCGTTCATCCCGTGATGCACGCTGAAGCCGGCCTCGCGGAGCCGCGCGGCCAGCTTGAGCACGTCGGCGTACGGGCGACCCACGGCGCCGTTCCCCGCCACGACGTGAAAGTCCACGGCCTCCTGCACGTCCGCGGGCCAGAGGTTGCGTTCGGTGAGGAGTTCGCCGAGCACCACATCGCCCATGCCGAAGCCAAGCGCCGGAAGGTCAGCGCCGCCCAGCGCCTTGAGGAGATCGTCATAGCGTCCGCCGCCACAGATCGCGCGGAGTTCGCCCTTGGCGTCGAACAGTTCGAAGACCACGCCCGTGTAGTAGGCGAGCCCGCGCACGATCGAGAGGTCGAGTTCCACCCAGTCGCCGATGCCGAACGCGTCGCAGTGCTCGAGGTAGCGGCCGAAGCGTTCGATGCTCTCGCGCGCCGCGGCGTGCGAGCCGAACTCCTTCTGCAGGTCCGCGAAGCTCGTGCCACTCGCGAGCGCAAGCACGCGCTCCGCGAGCTTGGTCTCGAGACCCGCGGCGGCAAGCTTCTCCGTGCTCACCTCGCGCGGCTGCCGATGGATCTTGTCCATCACGCCGTACACCGCGCCGCGCTGCGTCTCGGTCACCTTGAGCGCGTCGAGCACGCCGTTCAGCATCCGCCGGTCACTGACCTTGGCCCGCACATCCACACTCGTGAGCCCAAGTTCGCGCATCACGTCCACGGCCACGGCGAGCAGCTCCGCATCCGCGACCTCGCTCGCCTCGCCCACGATGTCCACGTTGAGCTGGAAGTGCTCGCGGAGCCGCCCGCGCTGCGCCCGCTCGTACCGGAAGAGCTGCGGGATCGAGAACCACCGCACCGGCTTCCGGAGGGCGCTCGCCTTGGCCCCGACCATCCGGGCGAACGTCGGCGTCATCTCCGGCCGGAGCGACACCTCGCGGTTCCCCTTGTCCGTGAACGCGTAGAGCTGCCCGACGATCTCGTCGCCGCTCTTCTTCGTGTAGAGGTCCAGCGGCTCCAACGGGGGCCCGTCGTACTCCGAAAAGGCGTACTTGCGCGCTACGGCCCGCCAGGCACGGAAGATGTGCGCTCGGCGGGCCAGCTCTTCGGGATAGAAATCGCGAAATCCGGGGAGTGGGCCACTACTCATCGGGGCAATTTACCCGGTGGTCGGAGACACCTGCAACCGCGCCATCGCGTCTCCCACGGTGTGGAAACTCCCCGTGACGAGCACCGTGGCCCCCCGCTGGGGCGCCAAGGCGAGCGCGCGGTCGAAATCGGGCTCCAGTTCGGCCGTCCAGCCTCGACTCCGGGTGTACTCCAGCACCTCGCCCGCCACCCACGCCCGGCTCGCGGGGGCCGTGGGCGCGTTGGTGAGCACAAAGTGATCCACCACGGGGGCGAGCGCGGACAGCATCCCGCGCCAGTCCTTGTCGCCGAGGATGCTCACGAGCGCCGCCAACGGCCGCGCAGGCGCCACCGCGCGGACGGTCTCGGCGGTCACCGCCGAGCCCTCCGGATTGTGCGCCACGTCGAAGATCCACTCGCGCGTGCGGGAGAACCTTCCGGGAAGCCGCACCTCCTTGAGTGCCGGCAGCGCCTCGCCGATCGGCCTCCAGAGGTCTGGCGGCAGCGCATCGAGCATGGTCAGAGCCGTCATGGCGTTCTGCGCTTGGTGCCTGCCCGCGAGCCCCGACGCCACCGCGTGCGTCGCGCCGTTCACAGCCCAAGTGAAGTGCGTGCCCTCACCGCTGACGCGAACGCCGGACGCCGCCCCTTCTTCTGCGACGATGCGCACGGGCCGCGCGCCTCGCCGCCGCGCTTCGCTGGCAAGGAGTTCGCGGATCCCCTGGTCGGGCTCGCCGACCACCGCCGGCACGTTCGCCTTGTAGATCCCCGCCTTTTCGGGCGCGATCGCTTCGCGCGTCGTGCCCAGCCACTCGGTGTGGTCGATGGCGATGCCGGACACGCCGGCGACGAGTGGCATCACCACGTTGGTCGCGTCGAGCCGCCCGCCGAGTCCGGTCTCGACGATCACCACGTCGGCGCCCGCGTCGGCGAACAGCTGAAAGCCCATCGCCGTGGTCGCCTCGAAGAAGGTGGCCCCCAGACGTTCGACGGTCGGCGTCCAGCGCTCGAGAAAGTTGGCGATCGCGTCCTGCGTGACCATCACTCCGTTGACCACGAACCGTTCGCGAAAATCCACGAGGTGCGGCGAGGTGTACTTGGCCACGCGGAGCCCGCGCGCCCGCAGCGCGCCTTCCAGCAGCGCGCAGACGCTGCCCTTTCCATTGGTCCCGGCCACGTGCAGCACGCGCAGCCGCCGGTGCGGATCGCCGAGCTCGCCGAGGAAGGCCTCGACGCGCTCCAATCCCAGTTTCCATTGTCCGGTCGTCCGCGCGAAGAGGGCGTCGAGCGCGGCCTGGTACGCGGCGTCGTTCAGCTGGAGGCCCAGCCCACGGCCGCAGGCTTGCCACTCATGTGGCGAAGGAGCTGCCCCACGGTGCGCTTGAGCTGATGCCGGTGCACCACCCGGTCCACCATGCCGTGCGTCAGCAGGAACTCCGCCGTCTGGAAGCCTTCAGGGAGGTCCTGCCCCAGCGTCTGCTTGATCACGCGTGGTCCGGCAAAGCCGATCACCGCGCCCGGTTCGGCGAGGATCGCGTCGCCAAGCATGGCGTAGCTCGCGCTCACACCGCCCGTGGTCGGGTTCGTGAGGATCGAGACGTACGGGATCCGGCGTTCGGAGAGCTGCGCGAGCAGCGCGGAGGTCTTGGCCATCTGCATCAGCGAGAGCACGCCCTCCTGCATCCGCGCGCCGCCAGAGGCGGAGATCAGGATCAGCGGCCACTTCTTCTCGAGGGACCGCTGCCCGAGCCGCGCGATCTTCTCGCCGACCACGGAGCCCATCGACCCGCCCATGAAGGCAAAGTCCATCGCGCCGATGTTCACGGGCATCTGGTCGATCAAGCCCGAGACGGTCAGGATGGCGTCGTGCTCCCCCGCGTTCTTGCGCGCCTTGGTGAGGCGTCCGGGATACTCCGGGAAGTTCAGCGGATCCACCGAGGCGAGATCAACGTCCTTCTCGTCGGCCGAACCTTCGTCCAGCAGCAGCGCCACATACTCGTGCGCGCGGATCCGACGGTGGTAGTCGCAGGAAGGGCACACATTCGCGTTCTTCACGAACTTCTCGCGGATGTCCGTGTGCCCGCACGCCTCACACTTCTCCCAGGCGTCCGGCGGGATCTCGAGCCGTTGTGGCCGCGGCTGGCGCGGCTTCTTCTCCTTGCGGAACCAAGCCATCAGGGAAAAGTGACGTAGGACACGCTATATCACCAGTCCGTCGGCCTGCCCACGTCCCTCGCTGGAGATGAGGACCAGGATCCCCATGGCCATCCACATCGCGAGCATGAACGAGCCCCCGTAGGAGAAGAACGGCAGGGGGATCCCAGTGATCGGCATCAGGCCGATGGTCATCCCGATGTTCTCCAGGATGTGCGAGAAGATCGTCGCCGTCAGCCCGAACGCCACGAGGGACGCGAAGGGGCTCGACGCCCGCGCCGCGATCCGGATCGTGCGCAGGAGCAGCACACAGAAGAGCGCGAGGACGACCGCAACGCCCACGAAGCCCAACTCCTCCCCCACCACGGCGTAGATGAAGTCGGTGTGCTGCGCGGGAAGGAACGCGAGCCGCTTCTGCGAGCCGTCCGTAAAGCCCTTGCCGAACATCCCACCGGAGCCGATCGCCACCTGCGACTGGATCAGGTGGTAGCCTGACGCCCGCGGGTCGCTCGAGGGGTCGAGGAAGACGAGCAGCCGCCGTTGCTGATACGGATTGAGCCGCGCCCAGAGCAGAGGCGCGACCACGCCGGTCGCAACGTTCGCGAGCACCACCGCCACGCCCTCGACCCAACTCGGCCGCATCCACACGACGAGCGCGAGCAGCAGCAGGAACCACGCCCCCCAGACGCCGGGGCCGATGGCCATCACGAGACTGATGCCAGGGCTCGCCGCGACGAGCAGGAGCTGCCAGCTGACGCCGCTCCAATAGAGCATCGCAAAGAAGATCCCGATGAACACGAGCCCGGTGCCGAGGTCGGGCTGGCCCATGATGAAGAGCCACGGGATGCCGACGATGAGCGCCGGCTTCCAGAGCTCCACGAGCGAGGTCGCCGCCTTGCGCTGTTCGGCGAGTACGCGCGCCAGCATCAATACCACGGCGATCTTGGCGAGCTCCGACGGCTGCCCGAGCCGCACCCCGCCGATCGCGAGCCAACTCTTGGTGCCCGCCGCCGTGCCGGCCCCCTGCCCGATGAACAGGAGCAGAAACAGCACGAAGGTCACCGCGAGATAGAGCGGCACCGCGCCCCACTCCAGCCAACGCACCGACAGCCGCGTGATGCCGTAGGCCACCGCGAGGCCGAGGACGAACCACAGGGTCTGCGTGCGCCAGAGGCCCTCGACGAACGTCGGGACGTCGGTCTCTCCCGCGGAGTAGACCATGGCGATCCCCGCCGCACTCAGCGTCGCCGCCAGGGCGACCAGCGGCCAGTCGGAGGGCACCGCGCTGCGCGGGTTCACCGCAGCGCACTCTCAGGGCAGATCGCGCCGGACCTCACTCGCCCTCCGTCGCCGGCATCACCACCACCTGCGCCTTGAGGTAGTGCTCGATGATCCGCGTCGCGAAGCGCGCGGCACGGGTGCCCGAGCCGCCGAACTCCAGCATCAGCGCCACGACGATCTTCGGTTCCCCCGCCGGCGCGTACCCCACGAACCAGCTGTGGTCGCGCGTCGCGTCCTGCGCGTTCTGCGCGGTGCCCGTCTTGCCAGCGACGACGATCCCGCGCAGCTGCGAGCTCACGGCCGTGCCGCGTCCAACGACATCCGTGAGTGCACCCTGCAGCTCCGCGAGCTGCTGCGGTGTGATATTGAACAGCCGCTGCCGCTGCGTCTCGCCGCGCACGATCTCGGGCCGCGCCGCCTCGCCGTCGGTCGCCAGCGCCGTGTAGAAGCGCGCCATGTTCACCACCGTCTGCGAGTTCTCGCCCTGCCCGATCGAGAGATTGAGACTCACCGCCGTCGTCCACCCAGACGGCCCGAACAGCCGATCGTAATACGCGCGCGCGGGGTCCGACGGGAACAGCGGGCGCGTCTCGGCGGGCAGGTCGATCCCCGACCGTTCACGCGAGCCGAGCCGGATGCCGCCCGCCACGAGCTTCTGCAGCCCGATCTTGAGCCCGAGCTGATAGAAGTAGACGTCGCACGACTTCTCGATCGCCTCGGCGAGCGTGACGTCACCGTGACCGCCGTCCTGCTTCCAGCACCGGAAATAGCGGTTGCCGAACTGATAGCCGCCCGTGCACGGCACCTGCATGCGGTCGCCGATCTTCACCACGCCTTCTTCCATGCCGATGATCGCCGTATGGAGCTTCCACGTGGAGGCCGGCGGATACGTGCCCTTGATCGCCTTGTTGTAGAGCGGGCGCCGCGGGTCGTTCTGCAGTTCCTCCCAGTACGCGCGAGGGATCCCGCCGATGAACAGGTTCGGGTCGAAGGTCGGCGCGGAGTGGAGCGCCAGCACCTCCCCCGACTTGGGCTCGATCGCGACCACGCCGCCGATCAGCGAGTCGCCGAAGAGCGAGTGCACGAAGCGTTGCAGGTCGAGATCGATGTTCGTGTAGAGCGGCGGCGGCGCCTCCGGCAGGAGATCGGGCCGCGCCTGTTCCCGCACCACGCGCCCGCGCGCGTCCACTTCCACGAAGCGCACGCCTTCCCTGCCGCGCAGCCGCGATTCGTACTGCTTCTCGATCCCATCCTTGCCCACTTGCTGCCCGGGCTTGTACGTGAGGAAGAACTCCTCCCCGAGCTCGTTCTCGCTGATCTCGCCCGTGTACCCGACGAGCGCCGACACCGCGGGGCCATCCGGATAGTAGCGCTTGGGGGAGGACTGGATGATCAGCCCCGGAAACTCCACACGCCGCTCCTCCAGCACCGACACCAGCTCGAACGACGCATCCGGGAACATCACGGTCGGCCGCGTCGGCTCGCGGCGGTACCGACGCACCGCCGCGCCGATCTGCTCCGGCGAGACGGGCACCACGCTGCCGATCCGTCGCATGGTCACGCGCAGCGAATCCTCGTTGCGCGCGAGCAGACTGATCGCGTAGCCCGGCAGATTCTCGGCGATCACCTGCCCGGTGCGGTCGTAGATCACCCCGCGTGGCGCGGGGAGCGGCAGCTCACGCAGCCGGTTCTCCTCGCTCTTGAGCACGTACTGCGCACCGCGCAGCACCTGCGTCCGGAAGAAGGCGACGAGCAGCAGGACGAAACTGAGGAAGAGCAGCGCCGAGGCTGCGCGCGCGCGCTGCTGGACGGCGTTCGGGGCGAAACTCACAGGGACCTCCGCTGCTCGAGCGTCGGACGGAGCATCGCAAGCACGACGAGTCCGACGAACGCCGTCGAGAGCGCCGAGAGCGGCGTCCAGAGCAACAACTGCGACAGGAGCTCCATCCCGCCCAGCCGTCCCTCGGCGAGCACGTAGATCACATCGAACAGCGTCTTGCCGCCGAAGACGAAGATCGCATTGAGCATCAGGTCGTCAGCGAAGAAGGCGGCCTTGAGGCGCGACGCCGTGAAGCCGATCAACGTCATCGCAAGCGTGCCGGCCCCCAGCGAGGTGGGCGCCATCGCATCCGTGGCGAGCCCGAGCGCGAAGCCGACCAGCGCCGCCGCTCCCGGACGCACACGGATCGCGACCACCAGCGTCCCGATCACGACGAAGTCCACGCCTGCGCGCCAGTCGAGGAGCGGACGCAGCGTGAAGTGCAGCGCGAGCAGCACCACCAGCATCAGCGCGACGGCAAGGCTCCGGAGGTTCATGGCGTGTCTCCTCCCACCGCGGCCGCCGAGTCGCGTGCGGTGGTCGAGTCGCGCTCAGCTGCCCGCGCACTGTCGGCCGCCGCCCGCGCGCGTGCCGCGTCCAGACTGTCCGCCGCCGCCCGCAACCGTCGCAGCTGCGCTTCGGCCTGCGGCATCCACACGCTCTCCACGCCCTGCGCGTCGCGCTCCGGCGACACGATCATCACCGACGAGGTCTCCGAGGGCCGCACCGCAGGACGCAGCAGATAGCTCCGCGCGAACCCGCTGCCGGTCCGCAGCTCCCGCACCACCGTCCCGACCATCACGCCGCGGGGGTAGATCCCGCCAAGTCCCGAGCTCACGATCGGCGTCCCCGCGCGCAGCGAGGCGCGATACGGCACGCCGTGCAATTCGAGCAGATACCGATCCGCGCCGACCCCCTGGTGCGCCGAGACGATCCCGAACGCGCTGCCGTCGGGCGTCGTGACGCTCACGCGAAAATCCGGATGGGCCCAGATGATCGCCACGCTGGTGCGCTCCTCCACCGCTTCGATCATGCCGATCAGCCCCTCGGCGGTCACCACGGCGCTCATCCGCTGCACGCCCTGCGCGCTGCCGGCGGAGAGCAGCATCGTGTGTTCCTCGCCCATTCCCCGCCCCACGAGCCGCTCGGCGGGGACGAATCCCCAGCGCAGCGCACGGCCGAGCCCCAGGAGCTCGCGCAATCGCTCGTTCTCCGCGGTGACGGCATCGAGCCGCTGCGAGCGCATCACCACGCTGTCCGCCACCCGGCGAAGGCTGTCGTTGAGCACGAAGGCGCGGCGCGCACCCGCCGCGCGCTCCTGCATCGCCGCCAGCGGTCCGATGAGATTCCCGCGCACCACCGCCGCGACGCGGTCGCGCGGCTCGTCGGGCAGGATCAGCAGCAGGAGTGAGAGCAGGACGCACCCGATGGCGATGACCGTATCGGCCCGCGAATCCGCTTTGGCACCGCGCGGCATCAGGTCGGCTCCCTCAGCCGCGCATCAGGTGCTCAGCACCGACCAGTACTTCGCCTCGTCGTCGAGGATGCGCCCCGTGCCGCGCACCACGCAGGTGAGCGGATCCTCGTCCACGTGGATCGGCAGCCCGGTCTCCTGCGTGAGCAGCACGTCGAGCCCGCGGATCAGCGCGCCGCCGCCCGTCATCACGATGCCGCGATCCACGATGTCGCTGGCGAGTTCGGGCGGCGTGATCTCGAGGGCGCGGCGCACCGCGTTCACGATCTGCTGGATCGGTTCCTGCACGGCTTCACGGATCTCCGCGGAGTGCACACGCACCGTCTTCGGAATGCCGGAGACGAGATCGCGTCCCTTCACTTCCATCTCGCGCTCTTCGCCGAGCGGCGCGGCGGATCCGATCTGGATCTTGATCTGCTCTGCGGTCGGCTCGCCGATCAAGAGGTTGTAGCTCTTCCGCATGAACTGCACGATGCTCGCGTCGAGCTCGTCGCCGCCCGTGCGGATGGAAGTGTCGGAGACGATGCCGGAGAGCGCGATCACCGCGATCTCCGTCGTCCCGCCGCCGATGTCGATCACCATGTTCCCTGTCGGTG
>CAZGFE010000014.1:0-59396 GCA_964524665.1 uncultured Gemmatimonas sp. | reverse complement strand
ACCTCTCCGCTCGCACGGCGACTCGCGGGTGAACAGGGCCTCGATCTGAGCGCCGATGCCGGCGACCTCCCAGCCTTCCTCGAGCACCACCGCGCGGTTCGTCTTCTTCACCGACGCCGTGATCGCTTCGATGTCCATTGGGCGCACCGTGCGGAGGTCCACGACGTCCACGCGGATCCCTTCCTTCGCGAGCTGGTCGGCGGCGGTCATCGCCACGAGCACCATCTTGCCGTGCGTGATGATCGAGCAGTGGTCGCCCTCGCGCTTGAGGTCGGCCTTGCCGATGGGGACGATGTAGTCCTCCTCTGGCACCTCCCCCTTGGTGTTGTAGAGCATCTCGCCTTCGAGCACGATCACGGGGTTGTCGTCCCGGATCGCCGCCTTGAGCAGCCCCTTGGCGTCGTAGGGCGTGCCCGGCGTGACGACCTTGAGGCCCGGAATGTGCGCCAACCACGACTCCCAGGCCTGCGAGTGCTGCGCCGAGAGCTGAAGTGCGGCGCCGTTCGGGCCGCGGAAGACCATCGGCATGTTGTACTGGCCGCCCGACATGTAGAGCATCTTGGCGGCCGCGTTCACGACCTGGTCCAGCGCGAGCAGCGCGAAGTTCCACGTCATGAACTCGATGACGGGGCGGAGCCCCACCATGGCCGCGCCGACACCGACGCCGGCGAATCCGAGTTCGGTGATGGGCGTGTCCACCACGCGCATCTCGCCGAACTCCTCAAGCAGTCCCTTCGAGACCTTGTAGGCGCCGTTGTAGACGCCGACCTCTTCGCCCATCAGGAAGACGCGGTCGTCGCGGGCCATCTCTTCGCGGATCGCCTGACCCAGCGCTTCGCGGTACGTGATGATCGCCATGGTCAGCTCACCGAATCCACGAGCACGTCCTCATAGAGCGCCTCGGGCGCCGGTTCCGGCGACGCGTCGGCGAAGTCCCACGAATCCTGCACGACGGCCTTGATCTCCTGTTCCATCGCGGCGACGTCCGCCTCCTCGAGCTCGCCCGCTTCCATCAAGCGCGCCTTGAGCAGGTTGATCGGGTCGCGCTTGAGGTACTCGTCGAGCTCGGCCTTGGTGCGATACGTGCCGCTCACCGCGTCGGACATCGAGTGGCCCATGTAGCGGTACGTGCGGATCTCGAGCAGCACGGGCTTGGACTCACGGCGCAGCACCTCGAGTGCGCGACTCATCGCCTCGCGCACGGCAAAGACGTCCTGGCCGTCCACGTGCTCACCCGCCATGCCGTCGTACGCATCGGCGCGGCGCGAGAGGTCCTTGATGGCCGCCGCGCGCTCCACGGCCGTGCCCATGCCGTACTTGTTGTTCTCAATGATGAAGAGGCAGGGCAGCTTCCAGAGCGCCGCCATGTTGAGCGCTTCGTGGAACGCGCCCGTGTTCACCACGGATTCGCCCATGAAACAGGCGATCACCTGATCGCCGCCGCGATACTTGATCGCAAAGCCGACACCGGCCGCGAGCGGCACATGCCCGCCGACGATCCCGTGTCCGCCGAGGAAGTTGAGATTGCGGTCGAAGAGGTGCATGGAGCCGCCCTTGCCGCGCGAGCAGCCGTCCACGCGCCCAAAGAGCTCGGCCATGATCGACCGCGGCGTCATCCCGCGCGCGAGCGCCTGCCCGTGGTCGCGATACGTGGTGACCACATAGTCATCGGGCCGGAGCATGGAGAGGACGCCGGTGGAGACGGCCTCTTGCCCGATATAGAGGTGGCAGAAGCCACCGATCTTTCCGAGCGCGTACGCCTCGCCGACCTTCTCCTCGAAGCGACGCTGGAGGAGCATCGAGTGGAGGAGCTCTTTGTGGAGCTCGGGAGAGCCGGGGAGTTTGACGTCGGACTTCTTCTTGGGGGCCATGGTTGAGACGGAAGACGGAAGACGGAAGGTGGAGGAGCAGGCGAGGGGTCGTGAAAGACGATTCCAGCGATGCTCCGCCGAGGCTTCCGTCTTCCGTCTTCCGTCTCTATCCCGCTGCCGCCGCTTGCACCTGCTCCCACGCGTGATACGAAGACCGCACGAGCGGCCCGGACTCGACGTGCTTGAAACCCATCGCCTTGCCCTCGACGCGGAACATCGCGAACTCCTCGGGCGTGACGTACCGGTCGAGCGCGATATGGTCATCCGAGGGCTTCAGGTACTGGCCGAGCGTGAGGATGTCGACGTCGACCTCGCGCAGCTCGCGCATGGTCTTGAGGACCTCCTCGTTGGTCTCGCCCATGCCGAGGATGATCCCGGTCTTGGTCGGGATGTCGGGGGCGATGCGCTTGCTGACGCGGAAGATCTCGAGCACGCGCTCGTAGCGGCCGCCAGGACGCGCCTTCTTGTAGAGACGCGGGACGGTCTCCGTGTTGTGGTTGTAGATCTCGGGGCGCGCCTCCAGGACCGCGCGGATCGAGTCCTCATTCCCCTGAAAGTCCGGGACGAGCACCTCGACGGAGCAGCCCGGGACAGCCTCGTGGACCTGCCGGATGGTCTCCGCGAAGGCCCACGCGCCAAAGTCGGGGAGGTCGTCGCGGTCCACGCTCGTGATGACCAAGTGCTGGAGGTTCATCTTGAGTGCGGCCTCGGCCACGCGGGACGGCTCGGCGGGGTCGAACTTCGGGGGCCGGCCGTGGGCGACCGCGCAGTAGGCGCAGTTCCGGGTGCAGACGTCGCCGAGGATCATGAAGGTGGCGGTGCCGTGTTCCCAGCACTCGCCGACGTTCGGGCAGTGGGCTTCCTCGCAGACCGTATGGAGGTCGAGGTCGCGCATCAGCTGCTTGAGGTGCAGATAGTTGGGGCCGCCGGGGGCTTTGACCTTCAGCCAGCTCGGCTTGCGCTCGGGGAGGGGGTCGGCGCGATGGCGCCCCATGATCTGGTACAGGACCTCAGCCATGCTTGTCTTCTAGGCTCCGGTGGGTGGGGCGATGCGGGAAGGGTATCTTGCGGTCTGGGGATGGGCTAGTCGGGCTAACCATCTATTTAAACTAATGACGGGTACTACGATGCTGGATGCACGGCGATGCTTGAACTACGGTGGGGCAACTCGGGATGCTGAAGGTGGCGCGATGCGCGATACACCGGCGACGCGGGACGCGGGGTTGCCTGATACGAGATGCGGGACTGGATGCGGGTACTGCGTAGGGGCGACTTGGATGCGGCATGGGGGGGCGATCAAGCGTGGGAGGGTCGGGCGGAGGGCGTCCCCAAGCGACGCTGGGGTTATGCGTCGCGTAGGGACGTCCTTCGCCCGACCCGACCGACGGGCCGAAGCCAGGGCCCCCGCATCGATCCCGCACCGCTGTGAAACCGCGCCGGACCAAGTATCGTAGAGTTCATCGACCCCAATCTCGAGCGCGCCATGCTACGCACCATTTTCATGATCGGTCTGCTTGCCTTCGTCGGACTCTTCGCGCTGAAGCTCGTCTTCGGCATTCTCAGCGGACTGTTCGGCCTCTTCTTCGGCCTCCTCGCGCTCGCCATCCCGGTCGCGATCCTTGGGGCGCTGATCTATGTGGTGCTGCTCATCTTCGCGCCGGATACGGCGCGCGGCATGAAGGAGAAGTTCGGCGGCAACTGAGGGCGGTCGCTGGCCGACCCGGTTGGGCCATGCGATCGAGGCGCCGGTCCCTTTGGGACCGGCGCCTCGTGTTGTTTCAGGGATCTCGAACGGCGGTGTTGGAGATGTGAACGGGCGCTCGAGCGCCGCGCCCGGAGCTACTTCTCGTCCAGCGCCGTGGCCACCGCCCAGGCGAGCATCGGGATCATGATCTCGTGGTGGCCGGTGATCTCGTAGCCGGCGCCGCCCGCAAGCACGGGGCGCTGCACCACGTTCACCCGCGGCCGGTAATGGCGCTGCATGTCGAAGTCGGCAGCGGTGAAGTCGGTGGGCTTTCCGTCGTTGAGATTGCGGGCGACGGTCAGCGCCTTGAGAAACACCTCGGGCATGATCACCGCGCTGCCCAGGTTGAGGACGACCCCGCCCAGATGCAGGTCGTCGCAGGAGGCGGCCAGCCGGCGGAAATCCCGGTGACTCGTCTCTCCGATCGCGGCGCCGTCGGTCTTGGGGTGCTGGTGAATGATCTCGGCGCCGAGGGCCGCGTGCACCGTCACAGGGATCCAGCGGCGATGCGCGGCGAGGATGATCGACAGCTCGGCGTTGGCCAGCTTGGGCTCGGCGTCCAACGCGCGCGCCACGCTCTCGCCCATCCCCCAGCCGTGCTTCTGGCCAGCGACGAACGCGGCATTGAGTCCGGCGCCCGTCTCTTCTGCCATGCCGAACGAGCCGTCCTTGAGTCCGCTCGCGACGTCCTCGGAGGTCGCGCCGAAGCGGGCGATCTCGTAGTCGTGGATCGCGGCCGAGCCGTTCATGGCCAGATGCGTGATGGCGCCGCGCTCCATGAGGTCGATCAGCACGGGCGCGATCCCGGTCTTCACCACGTGGCCGCCGAGCATCGCGATCACGCCGCGCTTCTTGCGGGCCGCGGCGGCGACGGCCTCGACGACGCGCAGAAAGTCCTGCGCGCGCAGCACCTCTGGCAGGGCCTCGAGAAAATCAGCGAAGGAGCGCTTGTCGCGCATCGGCTTCGCGAAGTCGCTCGCGGCGACCTTGTTCGGCCGCGTCGCGACGGGGAGCGTCCGGACCTTCGAGAGATCGGCCTCGCGCGGCGCGCGGCGGTTCTTACTCACGGCAGCGAGTCCGGCACGATCGTCCCCACTTCGCTGGTCGTCGCCGAATGACGGAAGGACCGCAGGTAGAGATTCAGCGAGCCGAAGGAGAGGCGGGTCTTCATCTGCAGCATCATCCGGCTGGCGTCATCCGACAGCCAGATCTCGGCCTGCCCGCCCTCGGCAAAGATCCCCGAGGTCTTGATGATCGGCTGCAGCACGATCGCGTCGAACTCGCCTGCGGGTACACGGATGCGCTCGCGGCGCAGGACGCGGATGATCACGGGATTCCGGTCCGGCCTGAAGTACCGATGGAAGGTGTAGGTCTCGCCCACCTCGAGCGGGAGCGTCCGCACGAAGAACAGGAACGACCCGTCGTCGAGCGGCTGCGCGACGCTCGGACGCTCCTCCCGGTTGCGGGTGGTCTCGCGGTAGGTCGAACGTTCGGGAAAGATCTCGAAGCTGCGCTCGCGGTCGCGCGAGCCCTGACTCAGGTCCTGTTCGTAGCGGAGCGAGTTCAACGTCATCACGTCCATCCAGCTCTCGTAGACGTCGTTGACCTTGTAGAAGAAGGTCCCGCCGCTCACGCTGAAACGCACCCGCCAGGCCAGCTGCCCGCGCACCGCCTCCTGACCGAGCACCCGCATCCGTCCGGTCCCGACCTTGAGCACGCCGAAGCGCAGGTCGTACGTGAGCTGCTCGCCGACCTGGAACGGCACCTGCGCCGGCCGCGCCCGGGATGCGGGCGGTTGTGCGCCCGCGAACTGCGCGCTCGCCGGAAGCGCACTCGCGCTTCCGAGCGTGATCCCGAGCACGGCTCGCAGCGCGCGCATCCTCACGGCGTCGGGGCCGGACGTCGCCCGCGAGCGGCCCACCCGTTCTTGAGGAGACTCCACGCGTCGGGCCAGGGGTCGCGGCGCGACGTCCGCTGGCGCACGTCGAAGCGCGGCGCGACGGAGACCGTCTCCACCCGACGGGCGTGCGGCAGCGCGTCGCGCAGGAGGTCGAGATTGGCCTGCCACGGTTCCGCGGGCCGCGTGGGCGCGCCAGAGGCCCCGCTCGAGGGAGCTCCGCCGTTCGCGCTCGCACGCAGCAGGTCGCGCACGACGGCGATCCGCATCAACCGATACGTGCCCCACGGATCCCGAACGCCGGGCACCGTGACCGAGGCCCGGATCGGCCAGAGGCGCGGCAGCAGCCCGACGAGCCGGTGCAGCTTGCGGAGATCCTCTGGCGTGCCGGCCGGCAACTCGCGCTCCGCGACCACGAGATCCGCGCCGCCCTCGAAACGCTTGACGAGCTCGGGGATCTGCTCGGGCTGATCGGTGAAATCCCCCTGCATCAGGATCACGGCGTCGCGCCGCGGGTACGTGGTCCGTTCCGAGGCCGCCGTGAGGAGCGCGCGCACCGCGCCCGCGTACCCCACACGCTCACGCGCGCCGAGCACCGTCAGCGGCAGCGACTTGGCATACGGGGCCAGCACCTCGCGGGTGGAGTCCGTGCTGGCGTCGTCGTACACGAGGATCTCATATTCGCGCGTGTACTCCTGGAACACCTTGCGGATGCGCCAGAGGAGGACGCCCACGGTCGGGGCCTCGTCGAAGGTCGGGATGCAGATGTAGAGCACTCGTATAAGCTAGGTTGGGGCCACGTCTCGTTCTACCCGGAGCTATCCTTCTTGACCACGGAACGCACCCCTTGGTCACGCCGTTGCCACTCGCGCGGGAACACCGATGTTTGAATCCCTCAAGAGCACCATTGCCGACCTGCTCAGCGGTCGCATCGCGCCCGCAGATCGCCGGGCCGTGATCGCGGAGATGAAGCGCGCGCTGACGCTCACCAAGCTCGGCGTCGAGGACCTCGCAGAGGGCGTTGAGGTGACGCGCCGCAAGCTCGCGGCGGAGCGCGAGGGGCTCGCGACCGCCCAGCGCCGGCGCACCCTCGCCGAAGGGATCAACGACACGGAGACGGTGGCGATCGCCGCCAAGTACGAGGCGCAGCACGCCGAGCGCGTGGCGGTCCTCGAACGGAAGCTGGAGGCGCAGGAGGCCGAGCACGCGCTCGCCGAGCGCGACTACACGGAGATGCTCGGTCAGCTCAAGCAGGCGAGCGTCGGCGCCGGCAGCGGCCAGACGGCCGAGAACCGACCGCCCACGGACGCCGATCTCGGTCTGCCGGACGACGCGCCCCTCCGCTCCGAGCTGGACAGCCTGGCGCGCTCGCGCGACCGCGCCGATCGCGCGGCGGCGGCAGACGCGGCACTCGACGCCCTGAAGAAGAAGATGGGGCGCGAGTAGTCTCGCGCCCCATCTTCTGCGTCAGGAGTGCCTCGGTACGCTCAGGCCTTCACACTCGCCGTCAGCCGCTTGAGCAGCGGCACGAGCGCGAGCAGCAGGATCGCGGAGCCGAGCGAGGTTGCCAGCGGGATGGAGAAGAAGTCCGCCAGCGACGTGATGTTCGCGGTCTGCGCCGCGAGCCACCCACCCATCTTGTTCGCGGCGGCGTTCGCGAGGAACCAGGCGCCCATCATCAGCGACGCGAACCGCACCGGCGCGACCTTGGTCACGTAGGAGAGGCCGACCGGCGAGAGGCAGAGCTCGCCCCACGTGTGGAAGAGGTACGCGAAGATCAGGAACGTCGGCGCGACCTTCATGCCAGCATCCGCGCCGCGGCCGCCGAGGACGAGCCACACGAACCCGATGCCGAGGAGCGCGAGCCCCAAGACCATCTTCATGGCCGTGCTCGGCTCCTTGCCGCGGGCCTGCAGCATCTGCCAGAGCCCGGCGAAGAGCGGCGCGAAGAGCAGGATGAAGAACGAGTTCACCGACTGGAACCACCCGGTGGGGATCTCGAAGCTGCCGACCATGCGGTCCGTGTGGCGGTCGGCGAAGATGTTCATCGAACTGCCGGCCTGTTCGAACGCCATCCAGAAGAACGCGACGAAGAACACCACGATGATCAGCGCGATCACGCGCTTGAGGTCGTCACCGCGGGAGCCGAGGAGGGCGATGCCGAACGACGCGCCAATGATCAGCGCAAAGGCGCCGCCCATCAGCGACCATCCCGCCGTGAGCATCAGGATCCCGAATCCGACGGCGGCGCCTGCCGGCGCGTGCCACCACGCCATCAACCCGCTGCCTGCGGACTGCGCGGCCGCGCGACGCTCGGCCAACTGCTCCTTGGTCGGCGCGAGACCGATCCCCGGCAGATACTTGTCCTTCCAGAGCTGATACGCGATCAGACCGGCGACCATGCCCACGCCGGCGGCGCCGAAGCCCCAGTGCCAGCCGAACGCCGGGCTCGCGGCCAGGAAGCCGCAGACGAGCGGGCCGAGGAAGCCGCCGAGGTTGATCCCCATGTAGAAGATCGTGAATCCCGCGTCGCGTCGCGGGTCGCCGTCCTTGTAGAGCTGGCCGACCATCGTCGAGACGTTGGACTTGAAGAATCCGGTGCCCGCGATGACGAGGCCAAGGCCGATGTAGAACATCGTCATGCCTTCGAACACGAGCGCGAAGTGTCCGGCGGCGATGATCACGCCGCCCCACACGAGCGCCTTGCGTGTGCCGAGGTAGTTGTCCGCCAGCCACCCGCCGACCAGCGGCGTGAGATAGACCAGTCCCGTATAGGTGCCGTAGAGCTGGTACGCGCTGGCATCGGACCAGGCGAGCGCGTTGACGAGGAAGAGAACAAGGAGCGCGCGCATGCCGTAGTAGGAGAAGCGCTCCCACATCTCGACGGCGAAGAGGAGTCCGAGTCCAACCGGATGTCCGAAGAAGCGCGTGTCGCTGCTGGCCGGAGCCGTGGTCTGTGTCATCGAGCCCGCGTGGGAAGGAGAGAGAGGGCCGCCCGGCTCCGGTCACGTGAGGGAGCGCGGCGTTCATGGAACCGGCAGGATTCTGGCACGATTACGAGGCTAGCGGAAGGTTCGTTGCCTTGTTCGAGCGCAGAGCGTCGGCTCTTCGTATACTCGGTCAGCACGGGTCACGGGGTGCGTGGCCCCTTTGTGTGTCCACTTGATCCCTCGCATGAGCCTCGCCCAGACCCTGCGCGCTGTTCCGCTCTTCTCGCAGCTTCGCGAGTCGGACCTCGAGTTCCTGGGACCGCTGTTCGTGGAGCGCGAGTATCCCAGGAACCGCGTGATCCGCTTTGCGCACGATCCCTGTGACGCCTTCTACGTGGTGCTCCGGGGTCAAGTGAAGGTGATGCTCATTGCGGAGGATGGGCGCGAAGTGGTGCTCTCACTCGTGCGCGAAGGCGACTTCTTCGGCGAGATGACGCTGCTGGACGACGAACCGTATGCAGCGAGCGTGATCGCGTCCGAGGATTCGCGCCTGCTGGTGCTTCGCCGCGACGACTTCCGCCGGTCGATCCGGGACCTGCCCGACATGTCGTTCGGCCTGCTGCGCGCGCTCGCCGGGCGGCTTCTCGAGGCGGACCACAAGATCGGCGGCCTGATGCTTCTCGATGTCCACGGTCGTGTGGCGCACCTGCTGCTCGAGCAGAGTGAGCGTTCGGGGAACGCGCTGATCAAGGATCTGCCGACGCACCAGGTGATCGCCCAGATGGTCGGCGCCTCTCGTGAGACCGTCTCGCGCACCTTCAGCGCGATGGTCGGCAAGGGCGTCATCGAAACGCCCGAGGAGGGCGTGCGGATCGTGAATCGCGAGGCGCTCGAGAGCGCGGCCGGGCACATGCTGCGGCGTCGACTGAAGACGCCGCAGGAGAAGGGTCGGTCGCCTACGCCGCGAGCGAGCGGTCCGTCCGCTCCGCTGCGACCGCCGGAGCCGCCTCCGCGTCCCTGACCACGGCCGGCATGGTCCGGAGGAACGCTTCCACCACCGCCGGGCTCCACGCGTTCTTCATCTCGGCGATCTTGCTCATCGCCACCGTGTGCGGCAGCGCGCCGCGGTAAGGCCGCGACGTGGTGAGCGCATCGTAAACGTCCACGATGCCGACGATCTGCGCGCCGAGCGGGATCTCGTCGCCGCGCAAACGCTCAGGATACCCGGTGCCGTCGTATTTCTCGTGGTGGGAGCGAATGATCGGCTTGATGTCCCAGGGGAAGTCGATGCCCTCGAGCAGTTCGATCCCCCAGACCGGGTGCATCTGCACGATCTCGAACTCCTCGCGCGTGAGCGGCCCGGCCTTGTTGAGCACCTCGTGCGGCACCTTCACCTTGCCGAGGTCGTGCAGGTACGCGCCGAGGCGGATCGTTGTGACCGCCAGCGTGTCCAGGCCGAGCGCTTCCGCGACCGCGACGGCGTGGTCGGCGACGCGTCCGCAGTGACCGTAGGTGTAGCTGTCGCTGGATTCGATCGACTGTCCCCACTCGCGCACCAGGGCGAGGTACGTGCCTTCGAGGTCGCGCACCTTGCCGGCGACGTTGACGAGGTCGCGGCGTGCGTCGAGCTGCGAGAAGAGGCTGCGCGAGCGATTCAGGAGCAGCAGCGCGTCCTGATTGCGTCCCATCGTCTGATAGACGACGGCGAGATCCCGCGTGGCGTCCGCCTCGTGGAGCACCGAGGTCGCGTTCTTCGCGAGCTCGATCGCCGCACGGAGCCGCGATTCGGCGAGCGCCAGGCGGCCCGTCTCGCGATACACTACACCGATCAACCGGTACGCCGTGGACTTCTGCTCGCGTGCTCCCATCCGGTCGAAGATCACAAGCGAAGCTTCGGCGTCCCGCCGCGCCTCTTCGAACCGCTGCCGTGCAATCTCGACGTCCGCACGGTTCAGCAGGCACAGCGCCTGCAGCCGCTGATCCCCGGCGCGGGTGGCGATCTCGTGACTCAGCCCAAAGTACCGGTCGGCGTCGTCGAGCTCTTCGAGGTCGGCGCTCACCATCCCCAGATTGTGGTACGCGAGCGCGCAGCCATGCTCGTCGTTGGCGCTCTGGTAGCCGGCAAGCGACCGGCCGTAGCGGTCGAGCGCTTCGTCCAGGTCGCCGTGAATGTTCGCCAGAATGCCGAGATTCTGCTCGGCCCTCGCCTGCACCTCCACGCTGCCGCCGCTGAGGGCGAGCGCCTCCAAGAAACGCTCCTTGGCTTCCACCAGAGAGCCTTCCCGCAACAGCATCACGCCGAGCGTGTTCAACGCCTCGGCCGCCAGCACATCATTGCCCGCGCCGACCGCCACCTCGTGACTCGCCACACAAAGCACGCGAGCTTCCGCGCCCTCTCCCCGTGTGTGGCGCAGGATCCCGAGGCGTCGCAAGGACTCCGCCAGGAGATTGGACTGCCCCGACGCTTCGGCCACCGCGATCGCGCGTGCGTACTCCTCCTCCGCCTTCGCCGGCACGCCGGCGCGCTCGTGGTCGCGCGCCGCCGTCAGGTGCTCGGCGGCCGAACGGTCCGCGTCCAGCGAGCGGGACGTCATCGACGGGAGGGTAGCGCGATCGGAGGCCACGGGGTCTACCAGGCCACCGCGTAATCGGAGAAGTGCTCAAGCCGCGCGCTCACTTCCCTTTCGCGCAGATTGGTGACCGACTCCAGCACTTCCAGGAGATTCAGGTTGCCATCGATATAGACGATGCGACGCGGCAGCAGGCTGGCGAGCCCCTGACAGTTCGCATAGCTCATCGTGATGCGCGCCGGGCGGTTGAATTCCAGCCCATGTGGCTGGAACTCCACACGGTTCACGTTGTCGCGCGGCGCTTCGGCGCGGATCAGCACCCCGTGCGTCAGCGCGCCAGGCGGCACGACGAGCGAGTGCGGGCCCACGTCGATCCGGCCGCCGTTCGGTCCGATCCACGCCTGCGCGCGCGCGGTCGGCATCGGCGTGCACCGCAGCAGGCTGACGTCGCTGAGCGTGTTGGTCAGGTCGCCCAGGAGCAGGGGGGCCTGCTCGGTGGTGATCGCGGCACGCTCGGGTGCCGTGGGGGACTGATCACTGCAGCTGACGACGCCGAGGAACACCACGGCGGCGAGCACGGGAGAGAGAACGTGGCGGAGTTTCATGGGACGGGACCGGTTGAGGCGGGCCTGCGGGGAGTGCTACGGCACCAAGTCTCGCGTTCCCGTGCAATCCGCGCTGTGCGCCACGCCGGTGACAACTGTCACAGGGGGCCGGGCGTGACGCCTGTCACCGATCTCACGCCTTGAAGCAGGCCACCTCGTGCCCGGGAGAGAGCGGGCGCAGCTCCGGTCGCCCGCTCAGACACTCCGTGTCGCGCCCGGGGTGGGTGCACCGCGGGTGGAAGGGGCAGCCACTTCCACGTGGTACTGTTGCGGGCACCTCCCCCGCGAGGGTTCGCCGCGCCGCGCGTCGCGCCGGGTCGCCAGTGGGCTCCGCGGCGAGGAGGGCCTGCATGTACGGCATGCGCGGCGCGAGTCCCACGGTCGCGGCCGCGCCCAGCTCGACGATCCGGCCCAGATACATCACGGCGATCCGCGTCGCGAGCTGCCGTACAGCGGCAAGGTCATGTGAGATCAGGAGCATCGTGAGTGCGCGAGCGCGGCGGAGCGACTCCAGCAACTGCAGCAGCCGCTCCCGCGTGGCCGCGTCCACGGACGCCACGGGCTCGTCGCAGACGAGCAGCTCCGGCTGTGTGGCCAGCGCGCGCGCGATCGCCGCGCGCTGGCGCTCTCCGCTCGAGAGCGCGCCGGGGAGTGCGTCTCGGGTGCCGGCGGGGAGCTCGACCTGGTCCAACAGCGCCTCCACGCGTGCGCGGACCTCCGCTCCTTCAGCGATCCGGTGGCACTCCACGACCTCCGCGACGAGCTGACGGACGGTCCGGTGCGGCGAGAGCGAGGCGCCCGCGTCCTGCGGGATCCACTGGAGCCGCCGCCGCCGCTGCCGCAGCGTCTCCCGGTCCAGCGTGTGCAGGTCCTCACCGGCGAACCGCACTCGTCCCGACGTGAGCGGATCGAGGCGGAGCACCGCCCGCGCGAGCGAAGACTTGCCGCAGCCTGACTCACCCACGAGACCGAGCACCTCACCTCTGGCGATCGAGAGAGACACGCCGGCCACGGCTTCGACCGGCGGCTGCCTGGGGCCGAGCATCGTGGCGCGCGGCTGATGCACCACGCGGAGATCGGTGATCTCGAGGAGCGGATCCTGCCGCGCGCCCACGCTCGCGTCGGTCGCACCCGCTGCACCTGCGGCGTCAGTCGCAGCGGCGGTCGGGGGCGTCCGCCGACGAGCCGCCGCGAGCCGCTGACCGGCCGCCGATGCCGGACTCCTGAGGACGGACGCGGTCGCTCCCGACTCGACCAAGCGACCGGCATCCAACACGATCACGCGGTCCGCCCGCTCGCCGATGACGTCCAGGTCGTGGGAGATCAGCAGGAGCGCGGACCTCGTGGCGGTGCGGATCTCGTGGAGCAGGTCAAGCACCTGTGCCTGCAACGTGGGGTCGAGCGCGGTGGTCGGCTCGTCGGCGATCATCACTTCCGGCTCGAGCACGAGTGCGGCGGCGATCAACGCGCGCTGCCGCATGCCCCCCGAGAACTCGTGCGGGTAACGACCGAGCGCGCGAGTCGGGTCGGGGATGCCGACGCGCGCGAGCGCATCGGCGGCCCGCTCGCGCGCCTCAGCGCCAACGGCGAGTTGATGACTTTGCAGTGCCTCCACCAAGAGATCACCGATGCGCATCGCCGGGTCGAGCGCGAGCAGCGGCTCCTGCTGGACGTGGGCGATCCGCCGTCCGCGAAAGGCGCGGAGCGCGGGCGCGTTGAGCGCGGTCACGTCGGTCTCCCCGAGACGGATCTGCGTGGTCGGGGCGAGGGTCGCGCCCGCGGGGAGGAGTCGCATCAGCGCGAGGCCGAGCGTGCTCTTGCCTGCGCCCGATGCGCCGACGATCCCGAGGGTCTCGCCAGCAGCGACGTCGAAGCTGATGCCCTCGACCAGGACCCGGCCGCCGCCCGACGCGGCGAGCCGCACCCCGAGATCATGCACGTGCAGGAGAGGCGTGCTCACCGCGGCGCCGACTCCTGCCGCGGGAGGAGCCGCTCCGCCGCCACGTTGAGCACGAACACGGACGCGACGATCGCCAGCGTCGGGAAGAGCACGAGCCACCAGCGCCGGAGCAGCTGCCCTTCGGCTTCGGCGATGATGTTCCCCCAGCTCGCTTGCGGGAGATGCACGCCAAGTCCGAGGTAGGACAGCGCCGCTTCGAGGGGGATCGCGGCGGCGAGGGCCACCGTGCCCGCCGCGACGAGCGTCGGCGCGAGACCCGGGAGGAGGTGCACGCGCAGGATCCGCCGCAGCGGAAGCCCCAGCGCGTGCGCTGCCCGCAGATGTTCGGAGTGCATCAGGCGGAGCGTCTCCTGCCGTACCAGCCGCGCCGTGGTCATCCATCCTGTGCCCCCGATCAGCAGCGCGAGCGTCACCGGCGCGGCCGGCCCCGTGGACGCGACGAGGAGCAAGAGCAGCAGAACGCGCGGAAACGCGAGGAGCGAATCGGTGAGACGCATCAGCAGCCGATCAGCCGTCGCACCCAGCAGCGCGGCCGCCGCACCGACGAGCGTCCCGAGCGTCAGCGCGAGAGCGACGGCACCGAGTGCGATCCCGAGCGAGACGCGCGCGCCGTCGAGCAGGCGGCTGAGCACATCGCGCGACAGCACGTCCGTGCCCAGCGGATGCGCGAGGCTCGGCGGCTGGGCGGCGCGGAGACCGTCGGCGAGGACGGCATTTGGCGGATGCGGCGCGAAGAACGGCGCGACGAGCGCAAAGGCCGCGATGCCCAGGACCAGCAGAAGCGCCGCGTTGCGCGGGCGCACTAGAGCGCCCGCCGGCGGGGATCCGCCCAGAGCAGCGCCAGATCGGCGACGAGCGTGCCGAGCACGACGCCCGTGCTGCCGATCAGCACGCCGCCGACCACGAGGTGGTAGTCGCGCGCCGTGACGGCGTCCACGAGCGCACTTCCCATGCCGGGCCACGCAAAGATCCGTTCGACGAGCACCGCGCCTCCCACAAGGCTCGGCAGCAGCAGACCCACCAGCGTGAGAACGGGAACGAGTGAGTTGCGCAGCGCGTGACGCCAGAAGACCCGGCGTTCGGAGAGTCCCTGTGCGCGTGCCGCGAGAATGAAGCGCGCCTCGCGCACGTCCCGCATCGCGGCCCGTTGGTGGCGCGCGATCACCGCCGTCTGCACCAGCGTCAGCGAGAGCAGCGGCAGCGCCATGTGCCGAAGGCGACCGAGGAACGCGCCGAGCGGGTCCGATGGCGGAACCAGCTCGCGCATGCCGCCCACCGGGAAGAGACCGAGGCCCAGCGCCAGGACGAGCAGCAGCAGGAGCGCGAGCACGAACTCAGGCACCGAGATCACGAGAAGGCCGAGTCGATCGGTGAACCGCGCCATGCCGGATTCCGGCCTCCACCCCTGCCACGCGCCGAGCAGCACACCCGCCGCCAGGCTCAGCAGGAGCGCGGCACCCATGAGCTGGAGCGTGTTGGGCAGGGTCTGCGCGAGGACCTCGCGAACGGGAGCGTTCCGCGAGGTGGACGCGCCGAGTTCACCGCGCGCGGCGTTCGCGACGAAACGAACGAACTGTTCGGGGATCGAGCGGTCGAACCCGTATGCCTCGCGCAGGCGAGCGCTCTCGTCCGCGCTCACCCCCTCCGCTTCGAGCTGTTGCGCGAAGGGATCGCCGGGCGCCACGCGGATCACCACGAAGCACGCGGTGACCACCAGCACGACGACCAGGAGTGCTTGCGCGATCCGGTCGAGGAGAAGCCGCCACACGGCGGACGCTCAGGGAGTGGCGGGTGCTGCGTCGCGCGGCAGACGCTGCGCGGGGTCGATGCTCCACTCACCCACGGTCACCCACCAGGCGTCGGAGCGCCACGGCGGCATGCGGTAGCGCGTGTGGACGACCGCCGCGTTCCGCACCTCGTACAGCCAGATCGCCGCGGCATCGTCGTTGATGGTCTCGTAGGCGCGGCGCAAGTGCGTCCGGCGCTCCGCGAGCGTCAGGCCGCCGAGCCCCGCGACGACGGCAGCGTCGAAGGCGGGGCTGCTGTACCGCCCGGCATTCTGCCGCGAGGCGCCCGCAATGGCCGGGCTGCCCCAGGTGCTGCGGATCCCGCGGGGACTCGGGGTCGTGCGCCAGCTGCCCATGGTCACGTCGAATCGCCCGGCGGCCTGACGGTCGAGGAAGAGCTGGAACTCGAGCGCCTCGATCCGGATGTCCACGCCGATGGCCTTCCACTGTTCTTGCAGGAGGACTGCCGAGCGGCTCCGTACCACGCTCGAGGTGGGTGCGAGGATCGTCAGGCGCAGCGGCCGTCCGTTGCGGTGCCGGATGCCGCCGGCACCGACGCGCCAGCCGAGGCGGTCGAGTTCGGCGGCAGCTGCGGCGCGATCGAACGGGATCTGTGCGACGGTCGTGTCAGCCGTGCGCTGCGCCCGGACGAAGGGACCCAGCGGCACGATCGCGAGCGAGTCGAAGACCGTGCGGCGGATCGCGTCGCGGTCGATCGCCATGGTGAGCGCGCGACGGGTCGCGCGGTCCCCGAGGATGGGATGCGCGCGTGCGGTGTCTGCCGGGTTGCGGAAGTTGAAGGCTGCGAACCCGTAGTCGAACCCGGGGCCGCTCACGATGCGAACGTGCGGGTACCTCGCCGCCTCGGGGAGCACGTCCGGCGTGACCGGCTCCCAGAGATCCGTCTCTCCGGCCCACACCCGCGCGAGCCCGCTCGAGACGTCGGCACTCTTGGCAAAGATCACTCGGTCCAGATTCGGGCGTCCACGGTAGTGATCCTCCACCGCGCGCAGCTCGATGCGGACGTTCGGTTCCCAGGCGACGAACCGGTACCGTCCGCTGCCCACGGGCGCCCGCACGATCGCATGGGTACGGAGCTCCTCCGGCGGGATCCCGCCCAACAGGTGCTCGGGGAGCGGCACCAGCAGCGTGGCTGCGTAGAACTGCTCGGCGTCGCGTCGGGCAAAGTGCACGATCGCCGTGCGCGCGTCGGGCGTGGAGATCGAATCGATGTCCATCACGTCGGTGGCGATCGACGAGGCCAGCGCGCGGTTCCGAATGAGTCGAAGAGCGAACGCGTAGTCCGTGCTCTTCACCGGCTCCCCGTCGTGCCACTTCGCGGAGGGCGCGAACGTGAGGCGCAGCGTGAGGGAGTCCGCGCTCCAGCTCCAGTCGCTCGCCAGCAGCGGCGTGAAGCCAGTATCGGCGATCACGTTGAGGCCAGGGCCCATCTCGGCGATCCGGTCGAAGAGCAGCTCGCTCGCGACCCGGCCCTGGATGCTGCGCACGATCCCTGGCAGCAAGGCATCCGCGTCGGCGGCTGCGCCGAGGATGAGCGTGCCGCCGCCCGCGCCGCCGCGGCGGTCGCCGCAGGCCGTCACGAGCAGCAGGAGGGTCAGCGCACGGATCACGGGTCGCATGGGCAGGTCGCGGGTCGGAGGGAGAGAGTCAGCGGACCCAGGTCCACGAGGGGTCGAGGAACCGCGTCCGGTGCTGCTGCACCAACTGGGGATCCATCTCAAACGACTCGGAGAGCGGGGGGAGCGTCACGCCTTCGCGCGCCAGGGTCACCGTGAATGTCGCTCGCAGGACACTGGACAGCTCGGAATATGGAACCATCCGCCCGAGCGCGTCAGAGAGCGAGGCGGCGCGGGTGGGCGGAAAGTCCCTCTCTGTCGCCACCTGCGCAATGCGCTGCTGGTCGTCGGCGAGGAGGATCGACCCGTGCTGCAGGAACGCGCGTTCCGCATCCAGCTGCGCGCTCGCGACGAGCTTCGCTCCACCGACCACCAGTTCGCCGGTGCTCGGTTCCGAGAAGCAGGCGCCGCGACCGGGGCGCAGCGCCCGCACCGGACTGTCAGCGACAGCAGTGTTCACGCCGAGCGCCGCGAGCGCATCCCGCAGCAGGGCGCGGATCGCGTGCCGACGCTCCTGCGGCGTGGAGTTCGCGCTCGGAGCGGCGACCGCATACGTGAGCTCGTGGTGGTGCAGCAGGGCCCGCCCGCCGGTCGGGCGCCGCACGACGTCGATCCCCTCCGACCGCAGCAGGTCAGGGTCGAACCGGCCGCGTGCGCGCTCGTGGCGCCCCAGCGAGAGCGTCGGGCGTGACCACGCATAGAGCCGGAAGCTCGCCAGCCCGTGCGTCGCGGCCATCTCGAGCAGGGCCGCATCGAGGGCCATGTTGGTGGCGCCGTCCTGCGGCGGGGACTCGAGAAGCTGCCACTTCGTGCTGAACTCTGCCCACACGTGCGCCGGACGCTGGACGGCGGGCAGTGCCGGTGGGCCTGCGGTCGCCATCAGCGGACGATCATGTAATAGAAGACGTAGATCCAGCTCAGCAGCCCGTGGAGGATCGCCCACAGGATCGACTTGTTCACGCTCCACGAGATCGCGATCGCAAGCGCGGAGCCGAAGCTGACGCCGGCACGGGTGACTTCGACGCGGGTGGACATCGTTGCTCCAGGTGTCAGGTGGAAGGTGTCAGGTGGGAGGGAGGGCGATGCGCGAGGCGGCGTACGCCCAATCTACCTTCGCGGTGCCGAGTCACTAGGTTTCACGCGGGCGCCGGCTGCCAGCCGGAGGCCTTGATCCCGTTCTGACACCTCGCGCATCTGCAGGGGCCGCTGGCCCCGCCGGAGTCCTCAGTGACCGCTGCCGCGTCCGCGCATCCCGCGCCCGCCACTTTCATCGAACGTCACATCGGCCCGTCCGACGCCGAGATCGCCGAGATGCTGTCGGCGCTCGGGTACAAGTCGCTCGACGCCTTCATCGACGACACGATCCCCGAGACGATCCGATTCCGTCGGGCGTTGGCGCTCCCGGGAGCCAAGTCCGAAGAAGAAGCGCTGGCGGCGTTCCGCGCCGAGATGAGCGCGAACGAGGTCCGTCGCTCGTTCATCGGGATGGGCTACTACGACACACACACGCCGGCGGTCATCCAGCGCAACATCCTGGAGAATCCGGGCTGGTACACCGCGTATACGCCGTATCAGGCCGAGATCGCGCAGGGGCGCCTCGAGGCGCTGCTCAACTATCAGACGATGGTGAGCGACCTGACCGGTCTGCCGATCGCGAACGCGTCGTTGCTGGACGAGGGCACCGCCGCCGCCGAGGCGGTGACGATGGTGCACGGGATCGTCGGTAAGGACGGGCGCGACACGTTTCTTGTGGCGAAGGACTGCCACCCGCAGACGATCGACGCGGTGAAGGCGCGCGCCGAGGCGCGGAACGTGGAAGTGAAGGTCGTGGCGCCGGAGAAGATGCGGCCGAACAAGCACACCGCCGGCGTGCTGCTGCAGTATCCGAACACACTGGGTTCGGTGGACGACCACCGCGCGTTGGTCGAAGCGGTCCACGCAGCGGGCGGCCTTGTGATCGTTGCGACGGATCTGCTGGCGCTCACGCTGCTCACGCCGCCGGGCGAGTGGGGCGCGGATGTGGCGGTGGGCAACTCGCAGCGTTTCGGCGTGCCGTACGGCTACGGCGGCCCGCACGCGGCGTTCTTCGCCACCAAGGACGACTACAAGCGCCAGATCCCGGGCCGGATCATCGGTGTCTCGCGGGACTCGTCCGGAAAGCCAGCGCTCCGGATGGCGCTGCAGACGCGCGAGCAGCACATCCGGCGCGAGAAAGCGACGTCAAACGTCTGCACCGCGCAGGTGCTCCTTGCTGTGATCGCCGGGATGTACGCGGTGTGGCACGGGCCCGAGGGACTGACCCGGATCGCCAAGCGGGTGCATCACCGGGCGGAGGTGTTTGCGGCCGGACTCCGGAAGCTCGGCATGGAGCCCGCGCCGGATGTCTTCTTCGACACGGTCACCGTGGGCGTCGGCCGCGGCCGCACGAAGATCGTGCGCGCGGCCGGCAAGCTTGGGATCAACGTGCGCGTCGTGGACTCCAAGACGCTCGGTGTCTCGATGGGCGAGAACACCACCGTGCAGGATGTGAGCGACCTGCTCACCGCGTTCAACGCGGGCTCCCCGCACGGACTCGACCTCGAGGCCATCGCTCGCGGGCTCGACCCGCGCTACGACGAGCGCTTCGCGCGCGCGACGAGCTTCCTCACGCACCCGGTCTTCTCGTCGCACCACAGTGAGACCGAGATGCTCCGCTACATGCGGATGCTCGAATCGCGCGACCTCTCGCTCACGCACTCGATGATCCCGCTCGGCAGCTGCACGATGAAGCTGAACGCGAGCGCGGAGATGTATCCCGTGACGTGGCGCGAGGTGGGCGGCCTGCACCCGTTCGCGCCGGTGGCGCAGGCGCAGGGCTACGCCTCGATGTTCAAGCGGCTCGAGGCGGCGCTGGCCGAGATCACCGGATTCGCCGCGGTCTCCCTGCAGCCGAACGCGGGCTCGCAGGGTGAGTACGCCGGCTTGCTGGCGATCCGCGCGTATCATCGCTCACGCAACGAGGGGCATCGCACGGTGTGCCTGATCCCGCAGTCGGCGCACGGGACGAATCCCGCGAGCGCGGTGATGGCGGGAATGCAGGTGGTCGTGGTGCGCACGGACGAGCACGGTAACATCGACGTGAGCGACCTGCGCGCGAAGGCGGAGGAGCACGCCAAGGATCTCGCCGCGCTCATGGTGACGTACCCGAGCACGCACGGCGTCTTCGAGGAGAGCATCAAGGCGATCTGCGCCATCATCCACGAGCACGGCGGCCAAGTCTATTTGGACGGCGCCAACATGAACGCCATGGTCGGGCTCTGCCGCCCCGGCGACATCGGCGCAGACGTCTGCCACCTGAACCTGCACAAGACGTTCTGCATCCCACACGGCGGCGGCGGGCCGGGCATGGGGCCGATCGGCGTGGTGGCGCATCTCGCGCCGTTCCTGCCTGGGCACGCGGTGATCGACCTCGGCGGCGACCAGCGGATCGGTGCGGTGAGTGCGGCGCCGTGGGGCAGCGCGAGCATCCTGCCGATCTCGATGATGTACATCGATATGATGGGCGGCGAGGGCCTCACCGAAGCGACGAAGGTCGCGATCCTCAACGCCAACTACATCGCGCATCGCCTGCGCGGGCACTACGAAGTGCTGTACAAGGGCAAGAATGACCGCGTGGCGCACGAGTGCATCATCGACACGCGGCCACTCAAGGGTCTCGCGGGCGTCGAGGTCGAGGACATCGCGAAGCGGTTGATGGATTACGGCTTCCACGCGCCGACGGTGAGCTTTCCGGTGGCGGGTACGCTGATGATCGAGCCCACGGAGAGCGAGCCCAAGGCGGAGCTCGACCGGTTCTGCGAGGCGATGATCGCGATCCGCGAAGAGGCGCGCGACATCGAGCGCGGCGTGCTGAGCCGTGAGGACAATCCGCTCGCGCATGCGCCGCACACGCTCGAGGTGGTGGTGAGCGACGGGTGGTCGCGCGGGTATTCGCGCGAGCGCGCGGCGTTCCCGCTGGAGTGGGTGCGCACGCGGAAGTTCTGGCCGGCGGTCGGGCGTGTGGAGAGTGCGTTCGGCGACCGGAATCTGGTGTGCTCGTGTCCGCCGATCGAGGAGTATGCCTCGTCGTAAGGACTTTTTCACCACGAAGGCACGAAGACACGAAGGGGGCGGCTTGACTCGGCGGTGATCAGGGCGTTGGCCGAACGGCCTTCACCACAGAGCTACAGAGGCACAGAGAAGGCGGCGCTTGGCGCAGGGGTCCGAACAAGCGCAACGAATACTTAAAGGGGCTCGCGCGGACGGATCTGTCCGCGCGAGCCCCCTTTCGATGCTGTCTTCGTGTCTTCGTGCCTTCGTGGTGAAGCAGTTACTGTCCGAGCAGCTTCGCGTACGCCGCCGCGTCCATCAGGCCAGCGAGGTCGGCCGCGGAGATCTTCATCTTGATCATCCAGCCATCGCCGTAGGGGTCGGTGTTCACGAGCGCCGGCTCGCCGTCGAGCTTGGCGTTCACCTCCGTGATCTGGCCGGCGAGCGGCGCGTAGAGCTCACTCACCGCCTTCACGGCCTCGATGGTCCCGAAGACGTCGTGATGGCCGACCTTCTTGCCAGGCTTGGGCAGGTCGAGGAAGACGATGTCGCCGAGCTCGCCCTGGGCGTAGTCGGTGATGCCGACGAGCACGACCGATGCGTCGGCCGTCTTCTTCACGTATTCGTGGTCCTTCGTATAGAGCAGGTCCTGCGGAATGGACGACACGATCAGGCTCCGGCGATGGGAATGACGCAGGTGAGTGACGCGACGCGAACGCTACCCGCGACGCGCGCGAGGGTCAAGCGTTTCCCAGAGTGCGTCCACCTTGGCTGCGAGGGCCTCGAGCGAGCCGGTGTTCTCGAGCACGTGGTGCGCGCGGGTGCGCTTTCTCTCCGAGGGCATCTGCGCGGCGATCATGTCGTCGGCCTCTTCGGCACTCAGGGCCCGATTCGCAAGCAGCCGCGCACGGCGGATGTCCGCCGGCGCGTCCACGAGAATGATCTCGTCGACCGTGTCCTCGAGACCGGCCTCGAAGAGCAGCGGGATGTCGCAGACGACGATCTCTGCGCCCGCCGCCCGTGCCCGATCCAGCGCGGCCTCGCGGAGCGCGGCGATGGCGGGATGGACGATGGCATCGAGCGCGGCTCGTTCGCGGGCATTGCGGAAGACGATCTTGCGGAGCGCGGCGCGGTCCAGTCCTGCAGCGGCCGATCCCACGGCGGGGCCCCAGCGCTCCAGGATGGCCGCGAGGCCGGGCGTACCAGGCGCCACGGCGTCGCGGGCAAGCTGGTCCGCGTCGATCACGTGCGCCCCGTGGGCGGCCAACCGCGCCGCCACGGAGGACTTTCCGGAGGCGATGTTCCCGGTCAGGCCGATGATCCGCATCGCACAATGCTACCGTGACCGGATAGATTGCGCACGGTGAAGACCTCCCGCCGCGCGTTCACCTTGATCGAGATCATGATGGTGATGGTGCTCATCGGCATCATCGCCGGGTTCGCCGTCTCACGCGTGAACGTGACGGGGTACCGCATGGACTCGAACATCCGGCTCCTGCAGAACGCGCTGATCGGCGCGCAGCAGACCGCGATCACGCGGAACACGAATGTGCAGGTGATGTTCGACGCCAGCTCGCATCGCGTGCGGATCCTCCAGGACACGGACAACGATGGGACGGTCTCCGCGAGCGAGACGGTGCTGTATCGCGCGCTCGACAACGCGCGGTTCCTCACGCCAACGACCACGGTGGACGGGGCCCTTCCGATCTATCTGTCAGGACCCGGCGTGATCGAGACGGGGAATCCGCTGCAGCGCGCGATCCGCTTCGCGCCCAACGGGTCGCTCTCGGGCGACGTGGTGCTCTACATCGGGTCGACCGCCGACCGGCCGAACGACATGCGCGCCCTCACGATCGTCGGCGCCACGGGGCGCACGGGGTTCTGGAGCCACGGCGGCGGGGCGTGGGCGCAGCGGAACTACTAGACAAGATGTGAGATGGCAGATGTGAGATGAAAGAGAGCTGCGGTGCGGGTCCTTCCTCAGACCTCTCACCTCTCACATCTGGCGTTAGGCGATCTTCCCCAAGTGCGCCAGGAACGCGTTCGCGGCGAATCCGGCGCCGCCCTTGGCTCGGATCTCGTGCGGCGTGGCGCCGAGGTAGCGCTGGCAGGTGTTGCGGAAGGCCGAGCCTGAGGGGAACTCGAGCAAGCGTGCGACCCCGTCGGCCGTGCGCCGCTCGTCCTCCAGCATCTGCGCGGCGACGATCAGCCGGCCCCAGGTGATCAGCTGCTGGGGCGGTGGGCACCCCGCGTCCGCGAGCGCGGTGAGCAGTGTCTTCTTCGGCGCGCCGCAGATCTCGGCCAGTCGGTGCGAGGTGAGCCGCAGGTGGGCGCGGGTGACGGCCACCATGATCGCGTCCCGCACCACGGCGTCGAAGTGGGCCACGCGCGGCCGGAGGATCTGGGCCACCCCGCGCGCCTCGGCGCGCTCCAAGACCGCGCGAAACGCCGCCGGCGTGTCGTCCTGGCCTGCGATCAAGAGACCATCGATGCCGGCGCGGCCCGCGTCGAAGAGGTCGCGCGCGCGGTCCGGGGTGACCGTCACATACGCCACAAGCGTGAGCCGCTCGGCGCGCATCTTGAGTCGTCGGATGACATCGAAGTGGGCCTTCCCCTCGGCGAAGAGGTCGAAGATGGCCAGCGACACGGCCTCGACCTGACAGGCGGTCTCCAGTTCGTCCCACGTCCGGCAGGGGACCACGGTGTGGTCCGCCTGCACGGCGGTGCTCAGCCGTTGCAGGGCGCGGGGGTCGGTGAGGAGCGTCGCGAGGGTCGCCACTTCCTTGGATATGAGGGGTCTGCGGTCCTGGCGCAATGTCACGTTGTGACACCCCGTCAAGGAATTGATGACTTGAGGCGGTGGCAAGCGCCCGTCGTACCAATAGTTTAAGGAGAATGCGCACTGTCACTCCCGTCGTCCGCCGGGGCATGACCCTGATCGAGGTCATGTTCGCGATCGTGATCCTGTCCGGGGTCATGCTGGCGCTGTCGCGGTTCGGGAATGCGTTCACGAAGGCGACTCGGAATTCCGCCAATCTCGCGGTGGCGAGTGATCTGGCCACGGCGCGGATCGAGGCGATCCGCGCGCACGGGACGTACGCGACGATCGTGAGCACGTTCAGCGGGGTCACGGAGACGTCGGCCACGGCGGCGAATCCGTCGATGAGTGGGTACGACGGCTACACGCGCAGCACCGTGGCCGCGTTCACCACGAACGATACGCTGAGCTTTGCGACGGTGACGGTGACCGTCACGGCCGACGTGCTGACGAGTCCGATGACGAAGTCGGTCATCATCGCGAAGTTCTGACGATGCGTCACCGGCCCGGGTTCTCGCTCGTGGAGTTGATCATGGCGGTCTCGCTGACGCTCGTGGTCTTCGCCATCACGCTGCCGTTCGTGCGCGCGCAGACGCGGGCGCTGGGCGACAACGCCGGCCGACTCGACGCGGAACAGATCGCGCGCTACGCCCAGCGGGCGATCGATCAGGAACTGCGGCTCGCGGCGAACGACCCCGGACAGCCGATGCTGGTATATGCAGGGCCGATGAGCATCGCGTTCAATGCAAATCTGCTGGCACCCGATACGTCGGATGTGAATGCGCAGAATGTCGAGTCGGGGGCGGCAACGACGCTGACAGAAGCCTGGCGGGTGGCCAACGCGGCGCTGATCCCGCTGTCCTCTCGCACCTATCCGCCCGTGAACTACACGGACGGCGACGGTGGCCTGAGTCGGATCGAGACGATCCAGTACTTCTTGCACGCTGACACCATCACGGGGCGGAGCGACATCTACGTGCTGTATCGGCGGGTGAACGCGCGTGACTCAGTGCAAGTCGTTCGGGGGATCCACGTGCCGGCAGATTCTGCCTTCTTCAGCTACCAGCGCATGGTGAGCGGAGCGCTGACCGCGGTGCCGGCGAGTTCACTGCCCCTCCCGTGGGATTCGACGCTTACGACCGAGATTCGCGCGGTGGGGCTTCGATCCGCGGGGTTCTTCAGAAATCGCCAGACGGGCGAAGACGTCATCCGCACGATCTATTGGACCGTGGTACTGAACAACCGGACTGGCGCCGGCCGCGACTGCGGCGCCGCACCCGGCCAGCCGCCGAACAACAAGGTGAGCTACAGCGTGCCCGGCGGTGCTGGCGGAAAACCCTTCCGGGTGGAGTTCGACTGGGATGCGTCGCCCGACGACCCCGGCGGCGCGGGCGATGTGAGTCACTACTTGATCGAACGAAAGCGGACGAGCGCCTCTTCCTGGACGACGATCGCGACGCAGCCGGCCACGCGCGCGGCGAGCTATCGGTGGAGCCATGTGGCACCGTTGGACACCGGCGCGTTCAACTACGGCGTGCGTGCGGTGGACTGCGGCGGCCTCGCGTCCGTGCGCGGCACCCGGAACTCGGTCACGTTGCCGTGAGCGTCGCGCTCCGTGGATTGCGCGCCAGGAAGGGTTCGGCATTGATCCTCGTGCTGCTGATGACGCTCGCGGTCGCGGCGCTCGCGATCGCGGCGATCTTCATGACCTCGAGCGCCGGGCTCTTGTCGCGCTTCTACGACAAAGAGCGGTTGTATCGCCTCGGTGCAGAAGCGGCGCTCGAGCGCACCCGGTCACGCCTGCTGACGGATCTTGCTCTGGCGATCCCCGACACGGGGATGCTTCAGGTGCTGTCCGGCTGGACGCCGTCGACGGCGGGCGGAACCCCGGTGAGCGGGGTGGCCGTCAACGTGTATGCCGCCGCGACAGGCGATACGTCGGGCCTGCAACTCCCCTTCGTGACGCTGGTTGCGGCCGCCTACGACGCTGCCGGGACGCGACATGTGCGCCGGATGGATCTGCGACGCGAGAGCTTTTCCAGGTACCAGTACTTCGTTGACAGCTTTCCGGCGGGCCTCACGCACGGTCCGGGCGTCGTGGCCGGACGCGTGCATTCGAACCACAACTGGGTCAATGCGGGGAGCAGCGAGCGGTTTCTGGACACGGTCACCGTGGTCGGGTCGATCTCGGGAAGCGCCACCTATGAGGTGCCGGCGGTCACCGGGGTGGTTCGCGTCCCTTTTCCGAAGGACTCGACCTTTATGCGACTGGACACGCTCGCCGCGAACGCAGGACTGCGTTTCGGGTCCCTGAGTGGGCGCCAGCTCCGGGTCGAGTTCGTCGCGATCGACGCGAACAACGATGGCACGGTCGGGTCGACGGAGGGGTTCTTCAAGGTCTTCGAACTCGCGGCTGGGCGCGATTCGACGTACTTGGTCATGAGTCCGCCCAGATCCACGTGGTACATCTCGCCTCCGGTTACGTGGGTGTCCTACCACCTATGGGACGATCCCCGGATCCAGAATCAATGCGGGGCGTTCTACATTCGCGCGGGACGCTGGCACTTCTTCCCGATCTCCACGCACCGTCGTACGTGGGCGAGGAGTGTCATCCAGGCGACTGGGTCGGGCAACTATCCCGCGGTGTCGAACGGCACGATGAACGGATTCGACAACTACGACTACGACGCGGCACGGGATATCCTGGCACAGCCGACCGCCCGCTGTTTCCCAGCCGGCAGTCCGTATCTGATGCCGTCGGAGCGCATGACCAACACGTCGGGCGCGGTCACCGGAACGGTGGCGGACTCGGTGCCCTTTGGTGTGGTAACGCCGGCGGGAGGGTGGCCGGGAGGAGTGATATACGGCGGAAACGACACGACCTTCACGGTGCGGAGCCGGACGTGCTTCTTCATTACCAGTCCCGCGGGCGGCAACTGTGACCCGGGCACGCTGGGCGACCTCGGGAGTTGGCGTACCGGTACGAATCCGACGGGGATCTCTGCGAGCGTTCGGCAAGCGTTGGAGGTGCCGTACCTGTGGGCCTACGGAGTCGGGAGCAGCTACAACACGGCCTCGCGTGGGGTCTTGAGCGTGACGACGAGTCCCGTGTACGTGAGTGGAGTCGTCGCGGGACGCGTCACGCTTCGCGCGTCGGGGCGCGTCGGGATCCTCGATGGACTGGACTACGCCACTGATCCGAATGCGCCGGAGGCGGAGGCGTGTGCGCACGACCTCGGCATTCTCGCTGTAGGGGATGTGCTGGTTGTGGAAACGGCCTTGACGCGCGTGCGACGCATTGGTCGGTTCAACGGCTTTTTCTCTGCGATCACGCACTTTTCCGAGCACTTGGGGTCAGGCAAGCGCGTGCAGTTGGTGGGGAGCCTGATGAGCCTTACAGGCACGGTGGGTGTGGAGAACCCGGGCGTCACGATGGGCGCATCGACGAGCCAGCCCGTCTGCCCAGAGGACGCGGCGACCAGCACGCGATCCAACGGTGGGTGTTGGGCCCTCACGGGCGGTGCGATCATGCGTCGTTACACGAGCCTGTACGGCGGCACGGATCAGGGCATGCGGTATCGTGGGCGTCCGGAGCGGTGCCAGTCGTCCACCCGCCGCCCGCCCTTCTTCCCGCTCACGAATCGCTACACCAAGATCCGCACGCTCGAGATCGAACCCTCGACCGCGAACAGCCCGACCAAGATCCGGAACCTCCTCCTCCGGCTGAAGGGCAAGACGCTGTAGGCGGCGCGCCCACGCCGCCCGCGGAGGATGCGCGCCCCGCGCGCCCACTGGCGCCCACACGCCCGACGCAACCCTTTTGGAGCACCCGTTGTCTCTGGGTCGTTCCCGAAGCACCGCACGCGGATCCCACCACCCGTGACTGACGCCGAACTCATTGCCGAGATCCTGCGGGGAGACCCGCGCGCAGAGCGCACGCTCTACGACGCGCATGTCGACCGCATCTATCGGCTGGCTTGGCGGATGGCCGGAGACGAGACCCTCGCGCGGGACTTCACGCAGGACACGTTCATTCGGGCCTTCGAACGGCTCGCCGACTTCCGCGGAGACAGCTCCCTCGCGACCTGGCTGCACTCGATCGCGGTGTCGGTGATCCTCAACGGCTTGAAGAAGGTGAAGCGGATCCACGGTCGCGAGCTGACCGGGGACGCGCTGCCCGAAGTGAGTGTGCCGACGCGCGACGCAGAACCGGACCTCAAGGTGCGACTGCAGCGCGCGATCGACGGACTCCCGGACGGCTACCGGACGGTGTTCGTGATGCACGATGTCGAAGGCTATACGCACGAAGAGATCGCGTCCGCGCTGGGAGTCCAGCCGGGCACATCCAAAGCGCAGTTGTTCCGGGCCCGGGCCCGGCTGCGCACCGAACTGGCGGACTTCGCCGGGGAGTGGGCGTCATGAGCGACGAGAAGTTCGAGGAGTTCCTGCAGCGCGAAGCGCCGGCGTACAACACGCCGCCGGCGGGCAACGCACCACGGGATGAGATGTGGCAAGTGATCGCCGCCGCTCGCGCCGGGCGCGCGTCTGCGGCCGCGCCGCTCGCAGAGCCATCGGTCACGGCGATCACGGGTCGCCCGCGTCGTTGGCGCATGGCGCCGTGGATCGGGATGGCGGCCACGCTGCTCATTGGCGTGGGGATCGGGCGCTTCGCCCTGGGCACCAAAGCGGTCGAGCCCCCCGGATCGGGAACCGACGTCGCGGCCAACGCCACGCCGCCGTTCCTCGTGGCACCGACCAGCACGCCCGCGGCCGAGCCGGTCACCCCGGCGGCACCCGCGAACGCACCATCCGCCGGCGCGACCGACGCCGCGCCGCGTCGGCTGGCGCCGAGCGGCGCGCCGCCGGTCCGGTTTGTGTCTGTCCCCGCCTCGGCGCTCGACCCGAACGCGCCGATGCAGGTGGCCTCGCGCGAGCATCTGGTGCGCGCCGAGGCGCTGATCTCCGTGGTGGCCGCTTCGGCGGCGGACCTGGCGATCGATTCCCTCACCAGCCGATGGGCGCGCGAGATGCTCACGAGCACGCGCCTGTTGATCGACTCTCCCGCCGGCGAGGATCCCGCGCGCCGGCTCCTGCTCGAGGATCTGGAGACGGTGCTCGTCCTGCTCGTCCAGCGCTCCGGTGCGCCGGCGGACGAACGCGCGCTCTTCGACCGCTCCCTCGAACGCACTCAACTGTTGACCCGCCTCCGCACGAATGCGGGCGGCCTCTGAGGAACTGACCATGAAACTCATCGCACTCTCTCTCATCGCGGCCGCGGGATTCGGGTTGCAGGCCGGCGGCCCGAGTGTCGCCACCACGACCACCAGCGCGCCGCTTCCGGCGGAAAGCTGGGCGCTCCGCGACAGCGCGGACACGCTCTGGCGGAAGGGGCGGATCTCGATCGCGGAGGAGTCGTGGCGTGACGCCGCGTTCTACTTCCGCACGCTGGTCGAGCGCTACCCGCGCTCGGCGTACGCGGGCGACGCGCTCTACTGGCAGGCGTTCGCGCTCCATCGCGCGGGCGGCACGAGTGACCTCCGGAACGCGGCACGGGCGCTCGAGATGCAGCGCGACCAGTATCCGCAGAGCGCGACGTTCACGTCGCTCGAGTCTGCGGCGCTGCTGACCCGGGTGAATGGGCGGCTGGCCCGCACGGGCGACGCGGACGCGGCGTACGCGATCGCAGAGATCGCGACGGCGGCGGCGCAGATCGGCACGACGGTCGCCGCGGAGGTCATGCCCGCGGTCGCCGCCGAACTCGCCCGCTCGGCGGCGACGATGGACCGCGAGGTGGCGGCTGTGTCGCGCGATGCGGCACGCGTGGCGGTGGAGGCGGCGCGCGCGGGGGCGCAGAGCCCACGGGCGGGGCGCGACCGCGAGCGTGAGGATGCGGTGCCTGCCGGCTGCGAGGGCGTGATCGAGCCCGAACGGATCGAAGCGCTGAACGCGCTGCTGCAGATGAATGCGGACCAGGCGCTGCCGATCCTCAAGCGCGTGCTCGAGCGCAGGGACCGCTGCTCCGAGGTGCTGCGGCGCAAGGCCGTGTTCCTGGTCTCGCAGAAGCGCTCGGAGGAGGCGGTGGACATCCTCGTGAACGCCGCCAAGTCGGATCCGGACGCCTACACGCGTGAGCAGGCCGTGTTCTGGCTGTCGCAGACGCGGTCGGAGCGTGCGGTCGAGGTGCTGGAGGAGATCCTGCTGCGGCAGTCGGCCAACGATGTGGAGCTGCAGAAGCGCGCGATCTTCTCGCTCGCACAGACCCGCTCTGACCGGGCCGGCGCGATCCTCCGCGACTACGCGCGTCGGACGGACGCATCGTCGGACTCGCGCGCCGAGGCGATCTTCTGGCTCGGGCAGCGCCGTTCGGCGGAGAACACCACGTTCCTGCAGGAAGTGTTTCCGACGCTCGAGAGCGACGAGCTGCGGGACAAGGTGATCTTCTCGATCGGGCAGCAGCGAACGCCCGAGTCGTCGCGCTGGCTGCTCGCACGCGCCAAGGACACGCGGCTCTCGGGCGAGATCCGCAAGTCTGCGCTCTTCTGGGCTGGCCAGGGCGGAGCGTCGGTGCGGGATCTGGCGGAGATCTACGACTCGAGCACGAACGATCGCGAACTCCGGAACCAGGTGATCTTCACGCTTTCGCAGCGGCGCGGTGATACGGCGGCCGTGGACAAGCTCGTGGACATCGCCCGCAGAGAGACGGACCCGGAGCTGCGCAAGCAGGCGCTGTTCTGGCTCGGGCAGACCCGCGACCCGCGGGCGGCGGCGATCCTCGAAGAGATCATCAACAAGCCATAGAACGGCAGGTGGGAGGTAGCAGGTGTCAGGAGTGAGGGACTGCGATGCGGTCCTGATGCCAGATACCTGCCTCCTCCCACCTGCAGTCCTCGCGTTCTCACATCGTCGGTCGAGGTGACCCCATGATCAGGCACACACTCGCGCTGCTGGCGCTCTCGGTGGCCAGTCTCGGCGCGCAGGATCTGCGCTCCCGCATCACCGCTGTCGGCACCGGGACCGTCCGGCTCGAGTTTCCCGCGCAGGAGGGCGTCTGCGGGAATGGACGCGGAAGCATCACCGTACGCCGCGGCGATGGACGCACGACGCACTCGAGCGGCGGCATCTCCAACGGGCGCAACGAGTGGGAGGACGAGTGTGAGAGCGGCCCGGTCCGCCTTGCCGTCGATGTCGTCCGCGGTACGGTCACCGACGTGCGCGCCTACGTGGGCGGCCGGTGGCGCGGTGAGGCCGACCGCGACCTCGGGCGTGTGAACGCGGCCGAGGCGAGCGCGTTCTTGGTGCACCTCGCTGCGACGGCCGACGCGAAGCCCGCCAAGGGCGCGCTGCTCCCAGCCATGCTCGCCGATGTACCGAACCCGTGGCGCGCGCTCCTGGCGATCGCCAAAGACACCGACCGCCCGCGGGACGTGCGAAACTCCGCGATGTTCTGGGTCGGACAGGCCGCAGAAGAGGCCGCCACGCGCGGACTTGAGGAGGTCATCGAGTCGCCTGGGGACAAGGAAGTGCGCAAGAGCGCGATCTTCTCCCTCTCACAGCGCGCCAAGGACGAGTCCGTGCCCGCATTGATCCGCATCGCGCGCACCCATCGCGATCCGGAGTTGCGGAGGACGGCGATCTTCTGGCTGGGGCAATCGCGCGACGATCGGGCGGTGGCGTACTTCGAGGAGGTGCTGTTGGGGAAGCGGGATGGGAGATGAGAGACGGAAGACGGAAGGGGCTGCGATCCGAGATCGCAGCCCCTTTCACCTTCCGTCTTCCGTCTCTACAGACTCAGCTGCCCCTCGTCCTTTCGCGCCACCGCATGACATGCGCGGCAGCGCGCCTCGTAGCTCTCCGCGCCCCCGACCATCACCGTGGGTGAGTCGTACGGCGCCGGGCGGCCGTTGATCAGCCGCTGATTGCGGCAGGCGGGCGCGCCGCAGAGCACGCAGATGGCGTGCAGCTTGTCGACGATCTCGGCCACACACATCAGCTGCGGCATCGGGCCGAATGGCTCACCGCGGAAGTCGGTGTCGGTGCCCGCGAGGATCACGCGGCGGCCGCGCAGCGCAAGGTCCGACGCGATCGCGACGATCCCGTCGTCGAGGAACTGCACTTCGTCGATCGCGATCACCTGCGCGAGCGGATCGAGCCGCAGCGCCACTTGCGCCGAGGAGTCCACCGGGAGCGCCTCGATGGTCCGGCCGTCGTGACTGCCGACGGCGAAGACGCCGCCCGAGTACCGGTCATCGAGATGCGACTTGAAGACCTGAACGCGCTTCTTGGCGATCATCGCGCGCCGCACGCGGCGCATCAGTTCCTCGCTCTTGCCGCTGAACATCACGCCGGCGACGACCTCCATCCAGCCGCCGGTCAGCTGGTACCCGCCCGTCACCGGTCACCCCGGGGCGGGCGTGGGCCACGGGGCTTGTCGCCGCGGGGCGGGAATCCGCGCGGGGCATCACCGCGTCCTTCAGCGCGAGGCTTGAAGGGGCGTGGGCTGTCGCTTCGCCCTTCACCACGGCCTTCACCACGCGGCTTGTGGTCGCGCGGACCGTCGCTGCGCGGCTTGTAGTCCCGCGGGCCGTCCCCACGCGGCTTGTAGTCGCGCGGGCCGTCGCCGCGCGGCTTGAATCCCCGCGGCCCATCGCCACGCGGCTTGAACCCGCGCGGACCATCCGGCCGCGGACGCGCGTCGCGCTCCTCGCGCTCCTTCTCCTTCTGCGCCTCACGCATTTGCGTGCGCACGCGCAGTTCAGCGGCGTGCACGAGCTCCGTCTGCTCGGCGCGCACCCGCTCCAGGATACGGAGCGCGGCGGCGGCGATCTCGAGCCCATCGTGTTCGCGCAGCAACGGCTCCAGCGCGAGCACCTCACGCGACGGGATCCCGTCGCCGAGTTCGGCGCGCAGCTCCGCGCGACGCCGCGACTCGGCGGACCGCGCCTTCGAGACCGAACTGCGGTCCGTGAGCGGGCGGGGCTCGGTGGCACCCGCGAGGAGGCGAAGCGCCGGCAGATCGCGCGGGGAGAGCAGCGCGACGATCTGCGCGGGCTGCGCGTCCACCGCCTGCTGCCACACGCTCGCGGAGGGTACGCCGAGGGTGATCACCAGCGCGGAGTTGGCGGCGACGCTGTCGGTGCTCACCTTCGCGAGTGCCGAGTCACCGTACCCGACGCCTCGCAACACCTCGCGCGCAGCGCTCGCGCCGGCATCATCCGCGGCGAGGATCACGGCGGACGGCGCGTCGAGCTCGTCGAGGACCATCGGCAGCGCCTCGGCGGGATCACCGTGCACGGTGAGATAGCGCACCGTTGCGGCGACGGCCGACCCCTCGGCGGGCACGACGTCCTCGACCACGCGGCGCACGTGCGGCAGGTAGCGCTCGATCAATGCATCCACCCCTGCGGTGACCACGAGCGCCGTCAGTACGCGCGCGGCATCCTTGGGCACTTCGGAGAGCACCGCAGCGAGTTCGTCGGAGTCCGCGTCGATGTCGTCGGCGCCGACGAGCGCAACCGTGGCGAGCTGTTCGAGCTTGAGCTTGGAGGCACCGAGCGCGGCCGTGATCACCGCCGCCGTGCCGACCACGGCATCTGCGGGACCGGCGGCGAGCAGCCGATTGACGCGTGCCGCGGACGTGGCGGCGACCACGCGACGCGAGGCGCCGCTCGGGAGCGCCGCGAGTGCGCGCGAAAGCGAGAGCGCAGCGGCGGCGTCCGGCACGAGGACGAGCAGTCGGACCGCGCCCTCCACGCCGCGCTCGAGAGCGGGCGCCAAGTGCAGGGCGATGCGCCCCCAGTCGGGGGGCATGAAGTACGCCACGTGGGCGGAGCGGACGGAGCCTGCCGTCTCGCGGGGTGTTCCGGTCAACTGCGAACCCTCGATTTTCAATGGCGCGCACTGGTGCGCGGAGATAACCTTCGTCGGACGATGGAATATAGCGACCTGACCTTCCGACCGTCGGCGAACATCGCCGAGTTGCGGGAAAGCGCCACGATCGCCGTCTCCCAACGTGCGAAGGCGCTCCGCGCCGAAGGGCGTGAGGTGATCGACCTGGGCGCTGGCGAACCTGATTTCGACACGCCCGAGCCCATTCGGCGCGCGGCGCAAGCGGCGGTCGATGCCGGCGCCACGCGCTATACGGCCGTGGACGGGATCCTCCCGCTGCGGAAGGCGATCGCCGATCAGGGGTCTGCGCTGTACGCCGGAGACGCGATCCAACCGACGGATGTCGTGGTCTCGTCGGGCTCGAAGCAGTCACTGTACAACGCGTGCCTGACGCTCTTCGGACCGGGCGACGAGGTGCTGATCCCGACGCCGAGCTGGACGAGCTACTACGAGATGGTCGCGCTCGCGCGCGCGACCGCGGTGGAAGTGCACGGCGACCCGGCGCAGGGGTTCAAGGTGGATCCAGCGCGTCTGGAGCGCGACGCGACGCCACGCACCCGCGGCATCATGCTCAACTCGCCGTCGAATCCCACTGGGGCGGTCTACTCGCGGGACGAGCTGCGCGCGATCCTCGACCTGGCCGCCTCCCGCAGCTGGTGGGTGATCTGCGACGAGATCTACCAGCGCATCACGTACGACGCGCCGGCGCCGAGTGCGCTCGACGTCGCCACCCGCCGCGACAACCTCATCGTCGTCAACGGCGTGGCCAAGGCGTGGGCGATGACGGGTTGGCGAGTGGGGTGGACGATCTCGCCGGGGCCGGTCGCGAAGGCGATGACCGCGCTTCAATCGCACACGACCTCGAACGCGGCGGCCGTCTCGCAGCACGCGGCCCTTGCTGCCCTGACGCTCGGCGCCCCGGTGGACGAGGCGGTGCGCGCCATGGTGGCTGAGTTCAAGACCCGACGAGACGCGGCGTACCCGATCCTCAAGAGTTCGCGCGCGCTCACCGTCCTGCCGCCGGAAGGAGCATTCTACTTCTATCTGCGAGTGCCAGGCGCCGGGTCGGGCCCCGGCGCGGGCGATGCCTTTGCGCAGAAGGTGTTGGAGGAGCAGGGCGTGGCGATCGTCCCGGGCTCGGCGTTCCGCACCAGCGACTGGGTGCGGATCTCGTACGCCGCGGAGCGCTCGCAGGTGATCGAGGCTTGCCGTCGCATCGTCGCGACGGCGGACGCGATGGCGTGATGTCTGGACCACACGCTTCGCGCCGTACGCTGGCGTCCACCTGATCCGGCGGAGGCCGCGATGTCGCTCGACGTGCGGGTGGAGGAGATCGCGGAGCGCGAGCTGCCGCAGGTGGAGTATCGCTGGGACGCGGACACCGACATCCTGATCGCGGTGCTGCGCTCGACGCACGTGAGCGAAGGGCTCACCGGGTCGGTGGACATCGAGGGTGCGGACGGCGCCTGGATCACCCTCGAGCTAACCAACGGGCGACTGGGATCGGTGGAGATCGCCGTGTGGCCCGATGTGCGGACGGTGAGCGCATTGCCCGAGCCGACCACCGCTCGTCCTGCGCGGATCCGGGTGCCGACCCGCCGTTCGCAGCCCGGGCTGGCGGCCCTCGAGGTCGAGACGGCGATCCAGGCAGTGGCCGACAAGGCGGAGCGGACGATACACTTCCGGATCGGGTCATCGCGACCGAGTGCGGTGCTCCGGGTCGCGTCCGACGTCCTGCTCGAACTCGACGCGGAGTCCCGGATCGTCGGACTCTGGTTGCTGAACGTTCCGCCCTTTCCCGCTGCCCCTGGATCCTCATGATCACGACCATCGTTCTCATTCAGGCCGAACCGCGGCTGATCCCCAAGTGTGCGGCGGCGCTCGCCGGCATCCACGGCGTGACCGATGTCTACTCGGTCTCCGGCGAGTGGGATCTGATCGCTCTGGTCAAGGTCGCGGAGTACGAGCAGATCGCGGAGATCGTGACGGAGAAGTTCCCCACGGTGCCGGGTCTGGTGCGCACCACGACGCTGACGGCATTCCGGGCGTATTCCAAGGCCGATCTCGAGCAGGCGTGGGACCTCGGGGTGGACTGAGCGAGGTCGAGCGCGTCCGCCGAAGGTCGGTCTAGCGCGGCGCTCCCACGCACCAGTCCAGCCCGACGCGGAACGTCTCGCGCCAGCGGCCCTCCGCATACGACAGCACCGCGAGGCTTGGGATGCCTGCGTAGCGCCAGGCCTCGAGCACGAGTTCGCTCACGCCATCGCCGGTGAGGTCGGCAAAATTCACGAGCCGCTGGAATTCGACCGTTCGGGCTTCGCCGCTGAGCGCGTGCTGATAGCTCGTGTGCATCACGCTCGCCGAGTCTTCGGCAAGGGCGAGGATCACCGCGGTATTGCCGGCGCCCGGCCCGAGGTCGCCCGCGTTGGGGTCGATGTAGCTCGCCAGCAGCGTGCGGCCGTTCGGACCGACGCCGGTCCGGATCCAACGCGCGTGGAAGTCGAGCCCGGAGAGGTCTTCCGGTCCGATCTGCGCGCCGGCGGCCACGGCGCTCGCCATCGAGCGGCCCTTGGCGTCGGCGTCCGCCTGACGCGGGAACGCGCGGGTGTCGCTCTTCTGCGCCACGGCCACCGACGTCGCGAGGAGTTCCACCGACTCCTCCATCGGCGTGCTGGTGAGGAGCCGACCGGTCGCCTGCGGGACCACTTCGGAGCACCCCGGGACCTCATAGAGGGCGGGCCCGCCGTCCGTCCACATGCCGCGCGCGATCTCCATCTCGCCGACCTGTGCACTGTTCCGGTAGAGCGGGATCCGCGTCCCGACGGCGAAGTAGACCGAATCGAACTCGCGCCAATGGGCCGGCGAGAGCGCGAGCGGAGCGAGCGTTCCGCCGCGCACGAGCGCGATGGGGGCGATGCGCGGTTCGTCGCGCGCACCGAAGACCTGGAAGAGGGCGGTGGCGCCGGCGAGTTCCTCGGAGAGGCTCGGCCCCTGCGACGCGTCCGGGGACGTCTTGTCGCAGCCCGGGGCGAGAAGTAGGATGCTCGCGATGAGCGCGATGCGGCGCATGGAGCCAAGCTACGACCCGTCTAGGGGCGCGGCAAGCGCGCGTGACGTCCTCCGAGCGCTCCGCGCCTCCGGGGCGGCACCGACGAACTCGGCGGTACCGCTGGAGGTCCGGCCAGCCGCGGAAGCGCCGCCGCATCTGGAGGTCGCGACGCCGCTCGAGGGAGATCGGATCGCGGTGCGTGCGATCCCCGGCGAGCCGACGGTCGGATTCGGCGCGTTCCTCGACGGGATCCAGCGCTCGCAGATCCTCGCGCACCGCGGCCTGGTGCCGCTCGTGCACGGCGCGGTGGCGGCGGCGGTGCGCGTCCGCGCAGACCGCCGCCTGCACACGTGGCGCGCTCCCATGGTCCATCAGGCGTGCTACCTCCCCGTTGCGCTCGTGGACGCGGAGTTCGCAGCGCTGCTTCGCGCCGGCTGTCCCGTGGTGGACACGCTGGACGGCTTGCCCGGTGAGTCGGACATGCCGCACCACCCGAGCGGCCTCTCCGCCAAGGCGCTCACCGCCGTGCAACGCGCGCGCGAGCAAGCCGAGCGTGGCCTGGCGGAGGCGTGGGTGCGGGACGCGCAGGCGCCCCTCTTGATCGACGGCGGGATCGCCGGGAGCGCGCTGGTCGCGGAGCACCCGCTTGCCGTCGGCGCGGTGAAATCGCACCGGACGCTCTACGTGCACGGCGACTCGCTCGCGCCGACGCTCGCGCTTCGTGCCGGCGAGCGGACGACCGCCGTGGCCGTCACCTCACCGCGTCGGACCACGGTCGCGACCTGGTATCTGCGCCTGCGGGATCCCGGCACGCGCGGGCCGTTCTTCGGTCTCGTGCGAGTGGAGGTCGCCGCGTCGGGGAGCGATGGGCTCACGGAGCGGGCAGATCGCGTCTCCCGGTGGCTGCTCGCCGAGCGCACCCCCGTGTCGCTGCCGGACCAGCGGTGGGACGTGCTCCTGCACGGCATTCGCGACTGCGAGCAGTACCTTTCGTCCATCCTCCGATGAACGAGACTTGACCGACACTCCCATTCTCGGCCGCGTCGTCGCCACCGAGCGCAAGCCGAACACGCCGCACGAGTTCCACTTCTGGACCGCGCTCGACGCGCCGGTCGGGATCGGGACGATCGTGCGCGTGGAGTCGTCGCGCGCCGTGGGCGGCGTGTTGCCGCGCATCTTCGGGGTGGTCACGGAGGGGTTCTCCTACACTGATCTGCAGACACCGCTGCACGACGTCCTCGGCGCCGACGGTGAACCCGGCGCGTCCGCGATGGCCCCGACCGAGCGCACGGAGATCCGGCTGTACACGGCGGCCGTGCTGCGCCACGTGCCCGAGGAGCCGCTCCAGCCGGTGCCGATGGGGACAGTGCATCTGGCCGGCGAGGCAGACGTGCAGTCGGCGCTGCGGATGGACACGTACCTGCAGGGCGAGAGCTCGCGCGGCATCCCGGTCGGTCTCTACCGCGCCGGGGGCACGGAGGCGGTCGTGCATCTCGACGCCGACTTCCTGCTCGGCCCGGAGGCGGCGCATCTCAGCATCAGCGGGGTCTCGGGCCTCGCGACCAAGACGAGCGCAGTGGAATGGCTGCTCTCGAGCATCTTCGCGCACTTCCCTGCCAAGAAGGGCAGCGTCGCCGCGGTCTGCTTCAACGTGAAGGGCCCGGACCTCTGCTTTCTCGACCAGGCCGCGAGCGTCCTCGACGACACTGACCGCGCGATGTACGAGGCGCTCGGTGTGCCGGCGCGGCCGTTCGAGGATGTGCGCTACTTCGCGCCGTGGACGGGACGCGGGACGCAACTCGCGACGCTGCGCTCCAACGACGCGCTCCAGGAAAATGTGCAGCCGCTCACCTGGGGCCTCCGCGAGACGCTGCAGTACGCCGAAGTGCTGCTCAACAAGGATGATGTGGACGCGAAGGCCGACGCGCTGATCGACTTCATCAAGGAGCGCGTCCTCGACCAGACGTTCACGGACCCGATCCTCGATGCCGCGCACGAGGTCCGCAGCTTCACGGACCTCGAGCGCTGGTTCCGCGAGCTGCTCCGCGCGATGGAGGGCCGCAACGCCGACGTCTGGCGCACCCATCACGTGGCGACGATCCGCAAAGTACGGAATCGGCTCACGAACATCTCCACCCGTTGCAAGGGACTCGTCACCGACGATGGCACGGTCAGCGATCTCCCGTTCGGCGAGTTCACCGACCGCACGGTGTACGTGGTGGATGTCGCGAATCTCGAAGAGGACGCGCAGGACCTGGTCTTTGCGCGCGTGGTGTCGCAGTTGCGCGAGCACCTCGAGAAGCGCGAGCTCGGCGTGGACCACGTGGTCGTCTTCGTGGACGAGCTCAACAAGTACGCGCCGAACGACGGTCCCGAGACGTACGTGCGGAAGATGCTGCTCGACATCGCCGAGCGTGGCCGCTATCTGGGCATGGTGCTCTTTGGCGCGCAGCAGTTCCGGTCGCAGGTGCATCGCCGCGTGGTGGGGAACAGCGGGACGTCGCTGTACGGCCGGATGGATCCCGATGAACTCGCCACGCCAGGCTATCAGACCATCTCGCCCGCGACCAAGGCGCGGCTCGCGACGCTGGAAAAGGGGCAGCTGATGGTCCGGCACCCGCACTTCGGTCAGCCGATCTTCGTGCGCTTCCCGCGTCCGGCGGTGCTGAGCGGACGCGAAGGCGTGGAGCGGTTCCCGCAAGCCGAGGAGCTGCCGCTGGATGCGGCGATCACGCGCGCGCTGCGCCGGCTCGACCCGGGCGTCACGCTGGGGTGGGTGCAGGACACGCTCGCACTCGCGGGGGACGACGAAGAGGAGATCTTGCGCGCGCGGAACCGCACGATCCAGGCGCGGCCGGACGACGTGAAGGCGTACTTCCGCGCGCAGCTCAGGAAACGCGCGAAGACCGAGAGCGCATCGCGGCGTGCGCCGACGCCATTGCGTCCCGCGCCGGACGACGATCCGTACGGATGAGCGCCGGCGTGCGGGTCGTCCATCTCTCGGATCTGCACCTCGGCTTCCGGCAGTTCCAACGGCAGACCGCGGCGGGGATCAATCAGCGCGAGGCGGACGTGGCCTCCTCGTTCGCGCGGGCGGTGGACAAGATCATCACCATCGCGCCCGAGGTCGTGCTGATCGGCGGCGACGTCTTCCACACGGTGCGGCCGACGAACACGGCGATCCTGCACGCGTTCCAGCAGTTCGCACGCCTGGTCGCGGCGCTTCCGCACACGGCGATCGTGGTCGTCGCAGGCAATCACGACATGCCGCGCTCCACGGAGACGATCTGCATTCTGCGGCTCTTTGCGGCGCCGCTCGGGATCCACGTGGCGGACCGTGAAGCACGCCGGTTCGAGTTCACGGATCTCGGGCTCTCCGTGCTCGCGGTCCCGGACCTGCCGCCGGGCACCGTGGACCTCTCGCCCGACCCGGCGTTCAGGCACAACGTGCTGCTGATGCACGGCGAGGTGCAGGGGACGCTGCCGCAGGCCGAGCGCAACGAGAACCCGGACCGTGCCGCGATGCGCATTCCCGTGGCCGACGTGACCAGGCCCGGATGGGACTACGTCGCGCTCGGGCACTACCACGTGTACCAACGCATCGCGGACCACGTGTTCTACTCGGGCTCGCTCGACTACACGAGCACCAATCCGTGGGGCGAGCTGGCGGCGGAGAAGGCGGCCAAGCTGCCGGGCAAGGGGATGATCGAGCGCGACCTCGCAACGGGAAAGCAGACATTCCATCCGCTCCCGGTCTCGCGCGCCTTCGTCGACCTGCCTCCACTGGAGGGCCGCGGGATGTCGGCCGCCGACATCGACGCCGCGATCCAGAAGGCGGTCGACCGCGTGAAAGGCGGGATCGAGGGGAAGGTCGTGCGCCTCGTCGCGCGGGACGTGCCACGCCACATCGCGCGCGAGATCGACCACAAGGCGCTGCGCGATCTCCATCGGCGGGCGCTGCACTTCCACCTCGACACGCGGCGGCCCGAGGTCGTGCGGCGTCAGACGAGCGGCGCGCCGGGCCGGCGTCCCTCGCTTGCGGAGACGCTCCGCGATGCCCTCACGGCGCGAGCGGTCCCGGCGGGCGTGGAGCGCGAGGCGCTCGTCGCGCTGGGGCTCGCGTATCTCGAGGAAGCCGAGCTGGCCGAGCCGGCGCGCGAACTGCCGGGAGTGGACGCGTGAGACTCTCGCGGCTGCGCCTCGTGAACTTCCGGCAGCACGCGGAGACCGAGATCGAGTTCGACTCGGGACTCACGGGCATCATCGGTCCCAACGGCGCCGGCAAATCGACGATCCTCGAGGCGATCGCGTGGGCGCTCTACGGCGGCAACACCGCGCGGGGCGGCAACGAGTCGATCCGCTTCAACCGGGCGGCGCCTCGCGCGCCGGTGCGTGTGGAACTCGACTTCGAGTTGGCCGGCCATCGGTACCGCGTGGTGCGCGGCCTCTCCATGGCGGAGCTCTTCCTCGACGGCGGCGAGGAGCCGATCGCGAACTCGGTGACGGCGGTGGCGGAGATGCTCCAGCGCCGCATCGGCATGTCGCGCACGGAGTTCTTCAACACGTACTTCACGGGGCAGAAGGAACTCGCCGTCATGCAGTCGCTCACCGCGGGGGAGCGTGCGCAGTTCCTGTCGCGCGTCCTCGGCTACGAGAAGCTGCGTACGGCGCAGGATCTGTGCGCGGCGCGCCGCAAGGAGCTCACGAGCGAGGTGGCGGGTCTCCGCTCCGGCATGCCGGAGCGCGACACCGTGGTGCGGGAGGAGCGCGAGACTGCGGCCGCCTGGAAGGACGCCATCAAGGCGGCCGGCGCGAGCGAGCGGTCGGAGGCGGAGACCAAGGAGGCGTTGGCCGCCGTGGCGCCGCGATGGCTTGCCGCGCAGACCGGACGCGACGAACGGCAGAAGGTGGAGACCGAGCTCGCGGCGATCGACGGTGAGGATTCTGCGCTCGCGCGCTCGGCCGAGCGTCTCGCCGCAGAACTTGCGCAGGTGGAGGAGGCGCGCACGCTCCTAGGCCCGCTGCTGCCATCGGTCGAGAAGCTGGAGCAGGTCTCCGCCGCGCTCGAGGCCCAGCGCGCGCTCGGCGCCGGGGATGGCCGTCGTCGCGCGCTGGAGTCGTCGCGCGCCTCGGTGGCGGCCGATCTGACGACGCTCGAGGAGCGGCTGGAGCGGCTGCGTGCCGCCGCATCCACCGAAGAGGCGGTCGTTGGGGACCTGGAAGCGCGGCGCAAGGAGCTCGAGGAGACGCGCGGCAAGCTCGAGGCGCGGCGCACGGACTGGGTGCGCGATCGTCAGGCCGTCGACTCGCGCCTGCAGTCGCTGCGCACCCAGTACGGCGAGCTGCGCGACCAGCGCGACAAGCTCGTGACCGCTGGCGAGTCCGGCGACTGCCCCACCTGCACCAGGCCCCTTGGCGAGCACTTCCGCGCCGTGCTGGATGTGATCGAGCGGCAGATGGAGACCGTGGAGGCCGACGGTACCTACTTCAGGCAGCGGCTGGAGCAGCTCACGGAGATGCCGGCCGACATCGCGCACCTCGATGCGCAGCGCAAGGCGCTGCAGGACGAGGTGGATGCGCTGGTCCGGCGGCTCACGGAAGTGCAGGGAGACGCCAAGCAGCGCGCCGCCGCCGAGCGGGATGTGACCGCGAAGCGCGAGCGGCTCGCGACGATCGCGGCCGAACTGGCGGCGATCCCCGAGGGCTACGACGAAGCCGCGCACCGCGCCCTCGAGGCGGAGCGCGCCGTGCTCGTGGAGTCCTCCACGCAGGCGAACCGCCTCTCGACGCGGATCGAGCGGGAGCCGGCACTCCGCCGCGAAGCCGAGTCGGTGGCGCGGCAGCGCCGGGAGCTGGAGGCGCGGCGCGCGGCGGCCAAAGCGCGGCTCACCGCACTCGCGATCCCGGAGGGCGACTACGCCGAGCTGCGGCGGCTGCACGACGGCGTGGCCGCGGCGCACGCCGACGCCGCGCAGAAGGCGGCGGCCGCCCGTGCCGCGCGCGACCTCGCTGGCGCGGCCGCGCAGCGCGCGGCGGAGGCTCGCGCAGCCTTCGACGCGCTGGCGTCCAAGGTCGAGGCGCTCGACGCGCAGCGTCGGTTGCACGACGAGCTCCACCGGGCGTATTCGGACCTGCGCACGGACCTCAACTTCGCGCTGCGGCCCGAACTCTCCGAGCTCGCTTCGGCGTTCCTCACGGAGCTCACGGACGCGCGGTACACGGAGCTCGAGCTGGACGACAAGTATCGGCTCCTCGTGCTCGAAGATGGCGTGCCGAAGCCGGTCATCTCGGGCGGTGAGGAGGACGTGGCGAACCTCGTGCTCCGGCTCGCGATCTCGCAGATGATCGCCGAGCGCGCCGGACAGGCGTTCACGCTCCTCGTGCTCGACGAGGTGTTCGGGTCGCTCGACGAAGTGCGCCGTCAGAACGTCGTGGACCTGCTGCGCGGCCTGCACGACCGGTTCGACCAGGTCATCGTGATCACGCACATCGAGGGCGTGCGGGATGGCCTGGATCGCGTGATCAGCGTGGGCTTCGACGAGACCACCGGCGCGGCGCGCGTCACGCGCGGCGAGCCGGGGCTCGCCGAACTCGCGCAGTTGAGCGCCGGAGCGGCCGCATGAGCGCCGGTCGCGAGTCCGTCGTCGGACCGGAGCCGATCCCGCTCGCTGAGCTGCCCGCGCTCAACACGCTCTTCAGCGAAGCGTTCAGCGAGCGCTACCGCCGCGACGGCATGGCGGGCGTGCGCGTGCCGCCGCTGAATCCTCCCATCTGGCGCTACGCGATCGAGTGCGCCGGACTGGGTGCGATGCTGTGGCGGGACGCGCAGGGGCGGATCGCCGCGTTCAACTTGGCGCACGTCTCGGGCGCCGAAGGCTGGATGGGGCCGCTCGCCGTGCGCGAGGAGCTGCAGGGCCAGGGGCTGGGACGGCGGATCGTGACGGCGGGCATCGAGCACCTGCGGCGCGCTGGGTGCCGCACGATCGGCCTCGAGACCATGCCGCGGACGATGGAGAACATCGGATTCTACGCGCGCCTCGGCTTCGTGCCGGCTCCGATGACGATCACGTTGACGATGGAAGCGATCGGGGGTGACGCCGCGATGCCCGAACTCCTGTCGGCGTCTGGCCAGGGTGGGCGCGACGAGTTGATCGCGGCGTGCCGCGCGCTGACCGACCGCGTGAGTCCCGGCAGCGACTACACGCGCGAGATCCAACTGACGCTGCGGCACGGGCTGGGCGACCTCGCGCTGCTGCGCGGTCCGCAAGGCCTCGTCATCGGCTTCGCGCTCTTCCACGACGTGCCGTTGGTGGAGGGCCGCAGCCGCGAGGAGTCGCGGGTGCTCAAGGTCGTCGTCGGCGACGCCGCAGATCTGCCGCGTCTCGCGACCCTGCTGCAGGCGCAGGCGCGGAGGAGCGGCACACTCCGCGTCGCGATCCGGATGCAAGGGGAGTACGGCGACGCCTTTGCGGCGCTCGTCGGCGCCGGCGCACGCGTCCGTTGGACCGACCTGCGCATGATCCTGTCGGCCGCCAGCGGCGCCGCGGCGGCCGGCACCCGCGGGCTCGCGCTCTCGAACTGGGAGATCTGACGGCGGCGAAGCCCGGCGATCACCACCCGCCGCCGGATCGGCCCCGCGCTACTTCGCCTTGCGTGCGCGCTCAGCGCGCTTCACGGCGCCGAGAACGATCAAGAAGACGCCGAGCGTCAGGAAGAGATGGATGATGCCGGGAGCTTCGAAGGCGAAGGTGCCCGCGGCCCAGAGCACCAACATGGCGAGTCCGGCGATGGTCAACAGGTCCATGGTCGTGAGGCGAGACAGGTCAAGGGTTGGGCGCACGTGCGGAAGGGAATGACTGATTGACGCTCTGCAGCCCCACTCCTACATTTTCGGGCACAACGGAACGGGACGGAGAGAATTCACTTTTTGAGCCGATAAGTCCTCCGAAGCGGATCCAACATCTCTGCCACCGTCATGCCCGGACGCCGGGAAGACGAACGTAGGGTGAGGGCCTCATGCATTCGACGGGGCTTCAAAAACCTCTCTTCGCTCCCACTCTTTGCCGAAGCTCCGCCCACCCGGACGGAGCTTCGGTCTTTTGCGCTCCTCGTGCGGCACCGTGGCGGAACCTCCGCACGGCGTACAGGCTTAATGTAGTCCTTCCCCGTTTCGATGCCCATCGTCTCTGCCACCCGACTCGTCCGCTTCAACGCGGCGCACCGCGTCTTCAACCCCACGTTGAGCGACGCCGAGAACGACCGTCTGTTCGGCAAGTGCAACAACCCGAATTGGCACGGCCACAACTACACGCTCGAGATCACGGTCACCGGTGAACCCGATCCGATGACGGGCTACACGATGGACCTGGGGAAGCTGAAGGAGATCGCCGAGCGCGAGCTCGTGCGGCATCTGGACCACAAGAATCTGAACCTCGATGTCCCGTTCATGAGTGGCGTGATCCCCACGACGGAGAATCTGGTCGTGGCCTGCTGGACGGTGCTGGCGCCGAAGGTCGCGCCGGCGCGGCTCTCGCGGCTCAAGCTCTGGGAAACGGAGAACCATTATGTCGAATACGACGGCCGCTGACGCGGCCCGCCGCGCAGCACGGACCGCCACGGGGCCCGACGCCTTCGAGGAGGCCGCCGCAACCATTCGGGGCGATGTCATGCTCGAGTTCGAGAATCTCGTGCGTCGCGAGCTCGAACTGATCGGCGAGGATCCCACGCGCGAGGGACTCCTCAAGACGCCGGAGCGCGTGTCCAAGTCGATGGCGTGGCTCACGCGCGGCTACGACATGAGCGTCGCGGACGTGGTCGGCGACGCGCTCTTCGAGGAGACGCACGAGTCCATGGTGATGGTGCGGGACATCGAGCTCTACTCGATGTGCGAGCACCATATGCTGCCGTTCTTCGGCAAGGCGCACATCGCCTACATCCCGAAGGGGCGGATCGTAGGCCTCTCCAAGCTGCCGCGCATCGTCGAGGTCTTTGCCCGCCGCTTGCAGGTGCAGGAGCGGCTCACCGAGCAGATCGCCGAGGCGATCGACGAGTTCCTGTCGCCTGAGGGCGTCGGGGTGGTGATCGAAGCGGAGCATCTCTGCATGATGATGCGGGGTGTGGAGAAGCAGAACTCGAAGACGATCACCTCGTCGCTCAAGGGGTCGTTCCGCAACGACCCGGCGACCCGCGACGAGTTCCTGCGGCTCGCCCACGGCCCGAGTCGGTGAGCGGGCCGCTCGACGGGCGGTCGGCGCTCGTCACGGGTGCGTCCCGCGGGATCGGCGCGGCGTGCGCGCGGGCGCTCGCGGCGGCTGGTGCGCGCGTGGTCCTCGTGGCGCGCTCGGCCGGTGAGCTGACGCGCATCGCCGCCGAGCTGCCGAACGGTGCACTCGCGTTGCCAGCGGACCTATCGCAGGCGGCCGCGGCACCGACGGTCGCCGCCGCGGCTCGGGAGATGCTCGGCGCCGAGCCCGACATCGTGGTGCACGCGGCCGGGAGCTTTCCCCTGGCGCGGCTCGAGGAGAGCACGGATGAGGACGTCGCGCTCGCGTTCGCTCTCAACACCACGGCGCCGCTGCATCTCACGCGGGCGTTTCTTCCGGCCATGCGCCGACGCGCCAGCGGCCACGTGGTGATGATCGGGTCCGTGGCCGACCGCAGTGTGCTGCCGGGCAACGCGATCTACGCGGCAACGAAGCACGCGCTTCGGGCCGCCGCCGAGGCGATCCGCGCCGAGACCCGCGGCAGCGGCATCCGCACGACCCTGATCTCACCGGCGGCCACGGATACACCGCTCTGGGATCCGCACGACCCCGACGCCTCGGCGCATCTGCCCTCGCGGGATCAGATGCTGCGAGCCGCAGACGTGGCGGAGGCGGTGCTGTGGGCCGTCACGCGCCCCTCGCACGTGGACATCGACGAGCTGCGGCTCTCGCGCAGCTAGCCACTCCGGCGGGCTCAGCCCGCCGAGGTCTTGGAGAGAATGTCGTCCTCGAACTCCGAGGCCACGGAGCGCGCCACCTCGTCGAGGCTGCCCGTGCGTTCGAAGATCGCGCGCTGACGCTCGGCGCTGGTGGGCGCGCCGTCCGCGATCTTCATCAGGTCGACCGCGTGCAGGGTGGACGCGTCCAGGAATCCGTCGGCCCCGAGCTCCGTGAGCGTGCGCTTGAGGTACGCGCGCACCGGCATCGAATCCCCGTCGTTGCTCGTCAGGTAGTCGGCCTCCATGCCGTGCCGCGACGCGCGCCACTTGTTCTCGCGGATCCGCCACGCGGGCGGAAACGGGCGGTTGATGCCTGCGGCCACGCGTGCGCCGGCGCGCTTGGCCAGCGCCTGCGCCAGCGCGACGATCATCGCCGTCTCGTGCATCGTGGCGAGGCCGTCGCAGACGCGGATCTCGAGCGTCCCGTACCGGGGGCTCGGGCGGATGTCCCACCAGAGATCCTTCAGTGAGGTGATGGCGTTCGCTTTCTGCAGCGTCGCCACGAGCTCGCTGAACTCGTTCCAATCGTGCACGAGGGCCGGCATGCCGCCCGTGGGCAGCGCCTCGAAGACCGTGATGCGCGACGAGGCGAGTCCGGTCGCCTCTCCCTGCCAGAAGGGAGAGCTTGTCGAGACGGCCAGCAGCAGTCCGAGGTCGTAGAGCATCTCGTTCTGCACGGCGATGCACGTTTCCGCGTCCGGCATCCCGATGTGGACGTGCAGCCCGAAGATCATCAGCCGCCGCGCGATCCACTGGTTGCGTGCGATCAGGCCATGATAGCGGTCGGCCGGGTACAGCTTGCGTTCCAGATACCGGGCCGTCGGATGGGTGCCCGTGGAGATGAATCGCACGCCCTGCGACCGGGCGATCGGCAGCAGCTTCCTCGCGGTCTCCCGCAGATCGTTCTCCGCGTCTGCGGGGGTCGCGCAGATGCCGGTGCTCAGCTCGATCATCGACTGGAAGATCTCGGGCTGCACCTTGGGGCTGCCGTCCCAGCGACTCAGGAGCTCCGACGCCTTGGGCGAGAGCTCGAGGGTCTGCTTGTCGACGATCTGGAGTTCGACCTCCACTCCAAGCGTATACGATTCGGACTGCGCGAACTCGAGCATAGGCGAGTAAAGAGGGTTCGCGGCACGCGCTGCGTGCACAGGGAGAGACTCCTAACTTACACGCGTGGACTCTCCAATGGCGGCCCGACATGCGACTTGAACTCGCAGAACGACTGCGCTGTCCGCGCCCGCACGAGCCATCCCCGCTCGTGCTCGTGGCACAGGAGGTGGTGGAGCGCGAGCTGCGTCGCGGCCTCGCGGGGTGCCCGGTCTGCGGCGCCGAGGTGCGCGTTCGGGACGGCGACGTGCACTTCGACGCGCTTGGCGTGCTGGACGGGGCAGCGCGTCATGCCCCGGAGTCGGCGGACCCCACCCAGTACGCGCGGGCCGAGCGCGAGCGTCTCGACCGACTCATCGCCCTGCTCGGCGTGGGGGAGCCCGAGGGCACCGTGCTCCTGACAGGCGGCTTCACACGCTTCGCCGCGGCGATCTCCCGGGAAACGGGCGTCTCGATCGTGGTGACGCACACGACCAACGCGGCGGATCGCGGCGGACCGGACGCGGACGTGAGCGCAGTCTGGATCGCCGCGCCCGTGGTGCCGCTCAGCGACCACACGTTCCGCGCGGCGGCGGTGGACTCCTTGGATGCGGCACTCCTGGCGGATGCCGCCCGCACGGTCGTGGTTGGCGGCCGGCTGGTCGCACCGGCGGCCGCGGCGTTGCCGATGGTGCTGCGCGAACTCGCCCGCGACGCGGAGGAGTGGGTCGCCGAGCGCGCGGCGGGGAGCGGCGGCGTCGTCCCGCTGCGGCGTGCCTAGTCCTTCGGGCCGCCGGCGTAGAGCCCGTCGATCAGCGCCTTGTACTTCTCGTCGATGACCTTGCGCTTGACGCTCATTTTGGGCGTGAGCTCTCCCCGTTCGATCGAGAAGTCGTGCTCGAGCAGCGCGATCTTCTTGGGCATCTCGAAGGACGCGAGGCCCTCCAGCTCGGCGCGGACCTCCTGCTCCATCTTCATCTGAATGGTGGGCATCTCGAGGAGCTGACGTCGTTCGGTCCAGGCGATGTTCTTGACCGCGGCCCACTTCTCGAGCGCGTCCCAGTTCGGGACGATCAGGATCGCCGGGAACTTGCGCTTGTCGCCGATCATGACGGCCTGCGAGACGTACGTGTTGGTCTTCACCCGATTCTCGATCGGCTGCGGCGCAATGTTCTTGCCGCCGGCCGTGACGATCAGGTCCTTCTTTCGGTCGGTGATGCGGAGGAAGCCGTCCTCCAGCACGCCGATGTCGCCCGTGTGGAACCATCCCTGTGCGTCGATGGCCTCGGCGGTCGCGTCCGGCCGGTTGTAGTAGCCCTTCATCACGTGGGGGCCGCGGGTGAGGATCTCGCCGTCGTCGGCGATCATCACCTCCACGCCATCCACCGGCTTGCCGACGCTCCCGATGCGGAACGCCTCGTCGCAGTTCACCGCGATCACGGGTGACGTCTCCGTCAGGCCATAGCCTTCGAGAATGGTCAGCCCCGCCGCGTAGAAGAACTTGTTGATGCTCGGCGCAAGCGGCGCGCCGCCCGACACGAAGTACTGCATCCGCCCGCCTGTGCGCGCGCGGAGCTTCGAAAACACGAGCTTCTGCGCGAGGGCGTACTGCCAGGCGAGGAATCCACCAGGCGCGCGCCCCGCGAGCTTCTCATCAGCCCAGCGATCCGCGACCGCCGCCGCCCACTGGAAGATCCGCGCCTTCACGGCGCCGCCCGAGAGCGCGCTCTCCAGGACGCGCGCGTACATCTTCTCGAAGAGACGTGGCACGGACATCACGTAATGCGGTTTCACCTCCCAGAGATTGAGCGGCACCGCATCGATGCTCTCGGCGTAGGCAATGCTGATGCCGCTCGCGAAGAACGTGTAGTCGCCCGTGCGCTCGAAGATGTGCGAGAGCGGGAGGAAGCTCAACGCCACGTTGCCTGCCACCAGTGGGAACCGCCTGCGCGCGGCCCCCACGTTCGACGCGATGTTGTCGTGCGTCAGCATCACGCCCTTGGGGAGGCCGGTGGTGCCGGACGTGTAGATGAGCGTTGCGAGGTCGTCCGGCTTCACGAGGAGCGCCGCAGTTCTCCACGCCGTGGCGCGCGCTTCGTCGTCCAGCGCCGCACCCGATGTCTCCAGCTCGTGGAACGTCAGGTCGACGCCCTCGGGCGCCGGGTCGACGAAGGAGACGATGGTGCGCACGCTCGTGAGCCGCGAGCGGACGGCCGCCGCCTTCGCCGCCTGCTCGGCGGTGGAGACGAAGAGCAGGACCGCGCCTGAGTCGTTGAGCGGGTGCACGATCTGATCCGCCGGCAGCGTCGGGTAGATCGGCACGTCGGTCATGGCCCCGCAGAGGCAGGCCCAGTCCGCGATCGCCCACTCGGGGCGATTCTCGGACATGATCCCGACGCGGTCGCCGGGCTTGAGGCCGAGGGCACCGAGTCCGAGTGAGATGCGGCGGACGCGCTTGAGCACGGCCGCGTGGGCGATCGGCGTGTACGAGCCCACGAGCTTGTACTGATAGGCGTTCGTGGCGTTGTACTTCTCCACCGCCTCGAAGAAGAGCTTGGTCAGCGTGCTCGGTTCGGGCCGCGGTCCGCCGGTGGCGTGCATCAGTGGTGCCCTCGCGTGAACACCGTCAGGGAGCCGGGGGTGAGATGTTCACGACGAACCGGATCGGACTGCCCGGCACCTGAACGCCGCGGGAACGCACCTCGGCAACGACGATCACGCTGTCCGGCTGCGGCGTGAGACCGTTGGCGTACACACGCACGCGGCGCTGCGCGCGGCCGTCCGTGCCGGTCGTGTCCAGGCGCGAGTGGCGCGAAGCGCCCACGTCCCAGAGCGCGAACTTGGTGGTGTCCGTGGCCGCGAGCGTGTCGCCAGCGTGGATCAGCCGCCAGCGGACCACCCAGCCTCCGACGTTCGGCGAGACAGCGCCCGCCGTGTCGCGGCTGGTGAGCGTGAACCCGACGGCCGTGGAGACATTGGACGCCGCGTCCGGGAGCGCGTACTGGAACGCGACCGGACTCGCCGTGGGCGACACGAGCGTGTCCGGCGCGCGCGTCACGCGGATCGTCCGCACCTGGCTCTGCAGCCCAGCGATCGTCGCGACGAGGCGCAGCGTGCCGTCGCGCTTGGTGGCGACCAGATGCCCGCTCGCGTGGATGATGAGCCCGGTATCGAGCGAGAAGAAGGTGATCGGCGCACCGGCGATCTCATTGCCGTTTCCGTCGTAGGCGGTGGCGCGCAGCGGGGCGGCGGCGCCGGTGGAGTCCCGGATCGAGTCGCCGGTGACGACGGCGGGGAACGGGATCCCCGTGAAGTCGAGCGCGGCGACCGCCGAGGGATCCGAGATCCCCGAGCAACCGACGAACGCTACCGCCGCGAGTCCGAGCGGCAGGGCGAGCCGCCCAAAGCGGGGGCGCACTCCCCTCATTTGCCGACGCGTTCCGCCAACCGGGTGGCCAGGTTCACGTACGCCTGCGACGCCGGGTCAGCGGGGGACCGAACGACCGCCGGCTGCCCCGCAGCAAAGGCCTCGGCGAGCGCCGCACTCCGCGGCACGACGATGTCGAGCATCAGGTGCGCCGGCACCTTCTCGCGGATGTACTGCACGGTGGTCTCGCACGCGGGGTTCCCCGCCTCGAACATCGTGAGGAGGATCCCGTCGAAGACGAGCCGCGGGTGGGTGGTCACGATGTCCTGTACCCCGCGCAGGATCTGCGGCGTCGTCTGCAGTGCGAGCGGCTCCGCCTGCAGCGGGATCACCACGCGGTCGGCGGACTCGAGCGTGCGCCGCGTGACCGGGCCCAAGCCGGGCGGCGTGTCCACCACCACCATGTCGCACCGTTCGCTGGCCGCGGTGAGCATGCGCGCGAGGAGATCACTCGAGGCGATCTGTTCCTGGTAGGCCGTGTGATCCACCGCCTCCGTGACGCTGCCGGCGAGCATCACCCGGAGCCACGGGAGTGTGGTCGGGAGGAGCACCTCGCGCAGATTGCGCGCGCCCGAGAGGTGATCGGCGAAGCCGTAGGTAGGGTGGCCTTTGCGCAGCCCCGCGCCGAAGCGCACGGAGCCCTGCGGATCCACATCCACCAGCAGCGTCTTCATTCCCCGGCGAGCAAATGCAGCGGCGAGGTTCACGGCGGTCGTCGTCTTGCCGACGCCACCTTTCTGACTGACGATCGCGAGTACTGTCCCCACTATCTGCCTCAGCTCTCAGAAGGAAGCGTGCTGTCATTCGCACGCAACTGGTCGAGTGTCGACTGCGCGTGCGCGATCCAGCGCTCGGCGTCGGGCCCCTCAGGCGGGTGCGCCAGGAAGGCGCGGAGGTGCTTCTGGGCGAATGCCGCGTCGCCGCGCTTGATCAGCAGGAAGGCGATGCCGTAGTGCGCCCCGCCGAGCGTGGGATCCACCTCGAGCGCTTTTCGGTACGCGCGGATCGCCTCTTCCACGCGGCCGATCTTGGAGAGGGCTATCGCCATGTTCTGCAAGACCTTGAGGTCCTGCGGACGCTCGCGCAGCGCCAATCGGTACGAGGTGACGGCCGCGTCAAAGTCGCCCTGACGCTCCAAGACCAGCGCCTCGCTCAGGTAGTCGAGGCGCTGGCGATGTTGGGCGGACTCGGCGCGGCCACCGAAAAGGCGGTCCCAGAAGGACATCCGGCTAAGCTATCGGGCCACGCTGGGGGGCGCGAGGGGACGCCGCGCCCTCGGCTGGCATCCGGTCGGGTAGCATTCCGGAGGACACCCGCCAACTTCAGAGTATGCCCAAAGCCAAGCGCCCAGCCTCTGTTGCCGTTCCCCGCGAGACGATGGTCATCGAGTGGCCGCTCTTCGGCGAGCTGTCCCGCGCGCTGGCCCTGATGGTGGCGCGAAAGTTCGATCCGGAGCTCGTCGTGGGCGTGGCCACGGCCGGGGTGGTGCCGGGCGCGGTCGTGGCGGCGATGCTCGACCGTCCGTTCCACTCGATCATCGTGAGCCGGCGCTACCGGAGCGAGGTCGTGCGTGACGCGCCGGCGGTGCTGTCCGCCGCGCCAGCCGACGTGATGGGGCGACGCGTCCTCGTCGTGGATGAGACCTGCAACGAGGGCGACACGCTGCGGCTCGCGGTCGCGGCGATCATCAATGCCGGCGCGAGCGAGGTCCGGACGGCGGTGAGCATCCGCACCGGCCCGTTCAAGCCGGACTTCCACGGGATCGAGACCGAAGCGCGGATCGTGCTCCCGTGGGACCGCGAGCAGATCATCGATGGTGAACTCCGACTCAACCCGAAGTACGCGGGACTGGAGGGACTCTGATGCTTCGATCGACGCGACGCGTTCTCTTCGCCCTGCCGCTCGCGCTGCTCGTGATGGGCGCAGTGGTGTCGTGCGGTGACGGCAATCTCAGCGGCCCCGAGGGCTCAGCGGAGGACAATGAGGTTCGCGTGGGGAACAACTTCTTCAACCCGTCCTCACGCACGGTCAGCGTGGGCACGACCGTCACGTGGCGCTGGAACGCGGGGGCGACCACGCACAACGTGACGTTCTCCGACGGCCCGGCCTCCACCAACAAGTCGAGCGGGACCTTCCAGCGCACCTTCTCGGCCGCGGGAACGTTCAACTACACCTGCACCATTCACGGCGCGGGCATGTCGGGGTCGGTCACGGTCAACTGAGTTGGCGGCCGCGCGCTTCGCTGCGGTCGCTTGAGCGCTGCGGTGCGCACCGCGCGCCGCGCCAGGTGGCGCTACGCCAGTTCCGTCAGCGCGTCCTGGTAGCCGACGCCTTCCGTGAGCCGCTGGTACACGTGCGCGATCACCTCCGGGCTCGCGATCAGAAAGCGGCAGCGCGCGGCACCGGCAGAGCGACACTCCACCTCTTGGCAGGCGATCGGCCCGTTGGCCACGCGCCCAAAGAGGTCCGCGAGCATCCCGGCCGTGTAGTAGCACGCAGGATACGGCATCGCGGCCGCGGGCTCTGCTTCGGCCCAGTCGGCGCTGTCGAACGCCACCGCCGCGTCGCCGATCGGCTCGAGTGTGACGGCGCCCCAGCCCGTGTCCGCAAAGAAGCGTGCCGCTGCGGCCTGGAACTGCGAGTACGCGATTGACTCGGGGGCCCCGAGTCCATTGGCGGCGCACCAGTCGCGCATCGCCGCGAAGACCGACTCGCCGCCAGCCGCTCCCGCCTCCTGCAGCACGGCAGCGAAGCTGTCGCCCAGGTCGCGCACGAGGGACGCGCGCAGGGACCGCAGGGAGGCGCGGGGGATCGCGGAGAGTGCGGAGGCCTGCAGGGAGAAGGGGCTCATCGTGCGGTCAAAGAAGGGTCACTTGCCGAGTCGGCGCAAGAGTTCCGCCTCGTCGATCACTTCGATCTCCAGCTCACGCGCCTTGTCCAGTTTGCTGCCCGCCTCTTCGCCAGCCACCAGCAGGTCGGTGGCCTTGGAGACCGAGCTGGTCACCTTGCCGCCGGCGTTCTCGATCAACTCGGTGGCCTGTGGACGCGAAAGGGTAGGGAGCGTTCCGGTGAGGACGATCTTGAGCCCCTTGAAGACACCATCGCTCTCGGCCGCGCGGGGTTCGTCCATCCGTACGCCTGCCGCCGCGAGGCGCGAGACGAGATCCTGCATGGCCGCGTTGTCGAGCCAGCCGCGGACCGACGCGGCGATGGTGCCACCGAGGCCGTGGATCGCCTCGATCGCGTCGGTGTCGGCGGCGGCGAGGGCCTCCATGCTGCCGAATGTGCGGGCGATCAGCTTGGCCGACTCCGCACCGACATGCCGGATGCCGAGTGCGTGCAGCAGCCGCGACAGCGGTTGCGACTTGGACGCGCTGATCGCGTCCACCAGCGCCTCAGCGCTCTTCTTCTGGAAGCCGGGGACGCCGCCGGTGGGTTCCTCGCCCTTGGCCGCCTTCACCGGCACGAGTTGATCGGCCGAGATGGAGTAGATGCTCGCCGCGTCGGTCACGAGCCCGGCCGCCATGAGCTGTTCCAGCCGCTGGTAGCTGAGCCCCCGAATGTCCATGCCAGCGCGCGAGACGAAGTGCGCGAGCGCTTCGAGACGCCGACCGGCGCAGGCGAGATTCGGGCAGTAGATCGCGACCTCTTCGTCGTCGCGTTCGGCGGCCGTGCCGCAGACGGGACAGGACTTGGGCGCCTGCACCTGGCGTTCCGCGCCGGTGCGACGCTCGGGCACCGGGCCCAGGATCTGCGGGATCACCTCGCCGGCGCGCTTCACCTGCACCGTGTCGCCGATCCGCAGATCCTTCTCCGCCACGAGGTCGAAGTTGTGCAGCGTGGCGTAGGTGACCGTCGCGCCGCCGACCTCGACGGGCTTGAGCACGGCGCGGGGCGTCAGCGCGCCCGTGCGGCCGACCTGCACCTCGATATCGAGCAGCGTGGTCTCGGCGAGATCCGGCGCGAACTTCCGCGCCACGGCCCACCGCGGCACGCGGCCGCCGATCACGCCGAGCTCGGTCTGGAGCGTGAGCCGATTCACCTTCACCACGCCGCCATCGATCGCGAAGGGAAGGTCGGCGCGAATGGTGCTCTCGAGCTCACGCGCCCACGCGTGCACGGCATCGAGCGTCGCGCATTCGCGTCGGTGCGGCGCGACCGGCACCCCCCACGACGCGAGCTTCTCGAGGAGTTCCCATTGCGTCGTGAACGGGAGCGCGTCGTTGCCCGGCACCGCAAAGGCGTAGCCGAAGAATCGGAGCGGCTTCTTGGCGCTCTCGCGCGGGTCCTTCTGGCGGAGCGCGCCGGCCGCCGAGTTGCGCGGGTTCACGAAGACCGGCTCACCGGCGGCGATCCGCTCCGCGTTCATCTTCTCGAAGCCGTCGAAGGTCATATAGACCTCGCCGCGGATCTCGATCACTGCAGGCCAGCCGGTGCCGCGCAGCTTCTGCGGCACGTCCTTCACCGTGCGCAGGTTGGCGGTGACGTCCTCGCCGACGCTGCCGTTGCCGCGGGTGGCGCCGACGGTCAACACGCCGTCGGTGTACGTGAGTGAGATCGCTGCGCCGTCGATCTTGAGCTCGCAGCAGTATCCGTTCTTGTCGAGCGCATCGCCCACGAGCTTGCGGGCGCGCTGCTCCCACTCGGCGAGCTCTGCCTCGTCGAAAGCGTTGTCCAGCGACGCCATGGGCACGAGATGCGTGTGCTTGGCGAGATGACTTGCCGAGACGTCGGCGCCGACGCGCGCGGTCGGCGAGTCCGCGTCGCGGATCTCGGGATGCGCCTCCTCCAACGCCTGCAACTGACGGAAGAGCTTGTCGTACTCCGCGTCGCTGATCGTCGGTGCGTCGAGGACGTGATACGCGTGCGCCGCCTCATCGAGACGGCGGCGCAGGTCAGCGGCCTGGGCCGCGGGCGAGGGCGAGCTGGCGCTCAGTCCGCCGCCTCACCTTCCGCTGCGGTGAGTCCACCGGAGAGGAGGAAGTGCTCCACATGGAAGAGGCCCGGCTCGCCCGCGCGCTTCACCATGCGCAGCAGGGTGTCCATCGAGGAGACCTCCTCGCGCTGCTCGTTCACGAACCACTCGAGCGCGTTCTTGGAGAGGTGATCCTTCTCCTTGATGGCGAGGTCCACGATCTCGTTGATCTGTTTCGTGACGCGCAGCTCGGAGTCGAGGGCCAGCTTGACCGCCTCGGCGGCGGACTTGAACGTGGGCTTCGGTGCCGGGATCTGCGGGATCTTGAGGTCGCCGCCGGAATCGAGGATCATGCGCACGAACCGCATCGCGTGATCGCGCTCTTCGGCGGACTGGTTGAAGAAATGCTTGGCGAGGGTGGGGAGGCCTTCGGCATCGAAGTAGGCCGCGATGGCGACGTACTGATGCGACGCGCCGAACTCATTGCCGACCTGCTGGTTGAGGGCGGCGCTCATGGCTTTGGAGATCAGCATACTGGACTCTCGGGGTAACGGGCGGTTCATTCAGGAATGATGCGACAGACTAACGTTGCCAGACTCCACGAGGCGGGTCAATGAGCATGGTGGAGCTGATCGAGCGCAAACGGAACGGCGGGCGCCTGTCGCCGAGCGAATGGCGGGCGCTGATGAACACGTACGCCGCCGGGGAAGTGCCCGATTACCAGATGTCGGCGCTCGCCATGGCGATCTACTTCCGGGGGCTCGACACCGAGGAGTTGGAATCGCTCACCACCGCGATGCTGGAGAGCGGGCGCCGGCTGGAACTGGGGCATCTCAAGAGCGCGCGCGTGGACAAGCACTCGACCGGCGGCGTCGGGGACAAGGTCTCCCTGATCCTCGCACCGCTCGTGGCCTCCTGCGGCGTGGCCGTGCCGATGATGTCGGGGCGGGGCCTTGGGCACACCGGCGGGACGCTCGACAAGCTGGAGAGCATCCCTGGGTTCCGCACGGATCTCTCGCTCGAGACCGCGGTGGAGCAGATCGAACGGCTGGGGCTCGCGCTCCTCGGGCAGACACGCGAGATCGCGCCCGCCGACCGGAAGTTCTATGCCCTCCGCGACGCGACCGCGACGGTCGAAGCGATTCCGCTCATCGCTGCGAGCATCATGAGCAAGAAGCTCGCGGAAGGACTCACGGGCCTCGTGCTCGATGTGAAGACGGGCGCCGGCGCGTTCATGTCCGACGTCGACGACGCCATCGAGCTCGCGGAGACGATGATCGCGCTCGGGGAACGCGCCGGATGCCCGACCGTCGCGTTGCTGACCGAGATGGATCATCCGCTCGGCGAGGCGTGCGGCAATGCGCTGGAGGTGGAGGAGTCCATCCGTGTCCTGCGCGGCGAGGGGCCGGCGGATGTGCGCGAGGTGACGCTCGCGCTCGCGGTCGAGATGCTCGTCCTTGGGGGCGTCGCGGCAACCGCGCGCGAGGCCCGTGAGCACGCCGAGCAGGCCATCACGAGCGGCGCCGCGCTGGAGACCTTCCGCGCCGTGGTGCAGGCACAGGGCGGGCATCCCGGCGTCGTGGACAATCCGGTGGCGATCCTGCCTCGTGCGCCGATCCGCGCGCGCGTGGACGCGGCGCGTTCCGGCGTCGTCCAGCGGGTGGAGCCGCGACTGATCGGGCGCGCCATCACGGCGCTGGGCGGCGGTCGGTACCGCGTGGACGACGTGATCGACCCGGCGGTGGGGATCGTGCTCAAGGTGCGCCCCGGCGATGTGATCGCTCGCGGAGACATCGTGGCGACCGTCCACGCGCGGGACGTGGAGACGCAGCAGGTGGCCGAGGAGGCGCTCCGGCAGGCGATCGTGCTCGGGGACGAGCCTGTGAGGCGTCGACCGCTCATCTCACATCGCGTGACCGCCGGGGGGGTGGAAGTCCTGGGCGGTCCGGGTGCAACTTAGAGGCACTATGGACAACCTCATGGCACGGATCGAGAAGCTCGCCGCGCTGGGTGCGCTCGGGGTCGCGGGCGGCGCGATGGCCGGCTGGGTCGGCTTCCTCTGGCTCATGCGCCCCGTGGCGACGGGCGGGATGGAGCCGGTGCTGCACTTCTGTCTCGCGGCCGCGTCCTTCGTGGTCTTTGCGCTCCTGTCGGCGGCGCATCTCTGGTTCGGCCTGCAGCTCAAGCGCGGGCCGATCTCCATCACGGGGTGAGATGCACGAAGGGCCGGAGCGCCGCGCTCCGGCCCTTCGTGAGGCCTGCGCGCCTCTCGCGGGTCAGATGTCCAGGTTGCTCGCGAACTTCGCGTTCTTCTCGATGAAGGCCCGCCGCGGCTCCACTTCGTCGCCCATCAGCTTCTCGAAGATCTCGTTGGCCTGGAACGCGTCGTCCATCGTGACCTTGAGGATGGTGCGCGTCTCGGGGTCCATCGTGGTCTTCCAGAGCTGGTCGGGGTTCATCTCACCCAGACCCTTGTAGCGCTGGATGGAGAGCGAGGCCTTGCCGTCGCCATTCCCCATGCGCGTCATGATGGCATCGCGCTCCTCCAGGTCGTAGGCGTAGTACTCCTCTTTGCCCTTGCCGACGCGGAAGAGCGGCGGCTGCGCGATATAGACCATCCCGGCGTCGATGAGCTGCTGCATCTGCCGGTAGAAGAACGTGAGGAGCAGCGTGCGGATGTGCGCGCCGTCCACGTCGGCGTCGGTCATGATGATGACCTTGTGGTAGCGCACGCCTTCGAGGGAGAACTCTTCCTTGATCCCCGCGCCGATCGCAGTGATGATCGTCCGGATCTCCTCGTTCGAGAGGATCTTGTCGATGCGTGCCTTCTCGACGTTCAGGATCTTGCCGCGCAGCGGGAGGATCGCCTGGAACATCCGGTCGCGTCCCTGCTTGGCCGAGCCGCCTGCCGAGTCGCCCTCGACGAGATAGAGCTCGCACATCGCGGGGTCGGAGAGGGAGCAGTCGGCGAGCTTGCCGGGCAGGTTGCCGACGTCGAGCGCGGACTTCTTGCGCGTGAGGTCGCGCGCCTTGCGGGCGGCCTCACGGGCGCGCGCGGCGGAGAGCGCCTTCTCGAGCACGATGTTCGCGACGCGTGGGTGCTCCTCGAGATAACTCGCGAGCCACTCGTTCACGGTGGTCTTGACCGCGCTCTCGACCTCAGAG
>CAZGFE010000013.1:0-64265 GCA_964524665.1 uncultured Gemmatimonas sp. | reverse complement strand
CGCCGACCAGCAGCGCGCCCGCCATCGAGCGGAAGTGAGGCATTGGCTCTTGGGAAAGGGTGGACACCCAACGTTACGCATTCCGGGCGCCACTCGCTGACCGGCGGATCACACCCCGCACGGCCAACGCGCACTACTCCGCGATATACCGCCACGGCGCGTCGAGCCCCGCGCGCCGCCACACCGTGAAGAACGGGATCGGCGCGCGCGCGGAGCCATCCGGCGCGCGCTCCTTGATCTGGATATAGCCGATGCTCACGCCGAGGTCGCCGCTCGGGGCCACCACTGCACGGAAGTCCGTGGCCCAGACGTACGGATTCGCGCCCGGCGCGAGACCCGCCGACACGCTCCGCGCGATCGCGACGTTGCCGCGAATCAGATCTGGCTCCTGCGGACCGCCGCTCAAGTGCGTGGCCAGCGGATCGCCCGTGCGCTCGAATGCGGGACCAAGCCCGATCGCGGTGGCAAGATCGGAGAAGTCCGACTCCGCCTTGATGAGCGAGGCGAGATCAGCGGCGCGCTGCGCGTCGTCGCGCGCCGCACCCGGCGCGGTCGGCAGCACGAACCCGGCGAACGCGCTGTCCACGGCCCCGGCGTCGCGTCGTCCGCGGCGATACACCGCGACACGCCACCCCGCGTCACCCTTGATCCAGTACGCGAGATACTGCCCCGGCACTGGCGTGCCGTCGGCGCGGACCACGTCGATGAACCCGATCGTGAAGCCGTGCGTGCCGTCGCCCGAAACGCCGGCGCGCACGGGGGTCCACGTGGCGCGCGACGTGGCATTGAGCGAGTCGCGTTGCAGCAGGGCAATGGCCGCCGCCTTGCCCTCCGTGAACGTCGGGCCAGGGCCGGGGATCACGACGTCGTCGGCGAACGCAGCACTCACACCCGAGACGAGATCGGTCTCCACACTCGCGGCTGAGAACGCACGGTCGGCGGCCAGGAGCTCGGCGGCTGCGGCCGCCGGATCCACCCGCGGCGCACTGCGCGCGCAGGCCGCGACCGTGTTGAAGCCGACGACGACGAACGAGACGAGGGCAACGGTCCGCAGAGCAAGTCGCATGATCCTGAGGTGGTCTAGAGTGAGCGTGTGCGCGGCGCGAGCCACTTGGCCGCCAGCACGCCGCCGAGGAATCCGCCGAGGTGCGCCTGCCAACTGATCCCCGGCTGTCCGGGCATTACCCCGAACACCAGCCCGCCCCACACAACTCCGACACCGAGGGAGAGGAGAATGGATCCCACGCTCCGCGCGAACCAACCGGCGAGCAGCAGGAATCCGAGGTAGCCGAAGACGACGCCGCTCGCGCCCACGTGCACGGAGCCGCTTGCGCCGAGTGTCCACGCCACGAGGCCCGCGCCGAGGGTCGCGAGCAGAGTGACGGGCCAGAAGTGCCGGCGGTCGCGCACCATCACCAGCCATCCGAAGATCAGCAGTGGCAACGAGTTGGCGACGAGGTGCTCGAGACTCGCGTGGAGGAACGGCGCGGCGAAGATCCCCCAGAGCCCTTGCGTCGTGCGCGGGTGGATGCCGTACTGCAGCAGCGATCCGCCCACCACGACATTGGCCGCACTCACGCCCCAGAGCGCGGCGAGCGAGCCGCCTAGCGTGGCGGCCTGGACCTTCAGCGATCGACCAGTTGAGCGAATGAGCGGGTTCGGCACCCGGAATAGGGTAACTTGAATCATGTCCACACGCCCCGATGCACCCGATCCTGATTCCTCTGCCGCGGGGTTCGCCACACTCGGCCTCTCCGAGACCACGCTCGCCGCGCTCACCGCCCTCGGCTACGAAGAGCCGACGCCAATCCAGCGCGCTGCGATCCCGCCGCTGATCGCCGGCAAGGACGTGCTCGCGCAGGCGGCGACCGGCACCGGCAAGACGGCCGCGTTCGCGCTGCCGCTGCTCTCGCGCATTCGCCCCGAGGCGCCGCCGCGCGAGCGCACGAGTGCGCTGGTGCTCGTGCCCACGCGCGAACTCGCGATGCAGGTTGCGGAAGCGATCTACCGCTATGGCCGCTCCAGCGGCGCGGTGGCGCTCCCGCTCTACGGCGGCGCGCCGATGGAAGGACAGATCCGGTCGCTCAAGCGCGGCGTGGACATCGTGATCGCCACGCCAGGTCGCGCACTCGATCATATCCGTCGCAAGACGGTGCATCTCGCGCACCTGAGCACCGTGGTGCTCGACGAGGCCGACGAGATGCTCGACATGGGATTCGCCGAGGACCTCGAGGCGATCCTGCAGGCGACGCCCTCCGAGAAGCAGGTGGCGCTGTTCTCTGCGACGCTTGCGCCGCGGATCTCGGCGATCGCGAAGACGCATTTGCGCGATCCGGACGTGATCCGCATTGACGCAGAGGTCGTGAAGGCGGGCGGCACGGCCAAGGTGCGTCAGGTGGCGTACGCGGTCTCGCGCGCGCACAAGACGGCGGCGCTGGGGCGGATCCTCGATGTGGAGCAGCCGAAGAGTGCGATCGTCTTCTGCCGCACGCGCAACGAAGTCGATGAGGTCGCGGAAACACTGAATGCGCAGGGCTACCACGCCGAGGCGCTGCACGGCGGCCTCTCCCAGGAGCAGCGCGACCGCGTCATGAAGCGCTTTCGCGCGCACACGTCGGAGCTGCTCGTCGCCACGGACGTGGCCGCGCGCGGGCTCGACGTGCAGCACGTCTCACACGTGGTGAACTTTGACGTGCCTTCAGCGGCCGAAGGCTATGTGCATCGGATCGGGCGCACGGGACGCGCAGGGCGCACCGGAACGGCGATCACGCTGATGGAGCCGCGCGAGCACCGGATGCTGCGGATCTTCGAACGCGCCACGGGGCGGCCGATCGAGCAGCTCGCGCTGCCGACCGTGGCGGACCTCAAGGCGCGCCGACTGGAGAAGGCGCAGTCGGAGCTGCGTGAGGTGATCCTCGAGGGCGCACTCGCGCCGTGGCGCGGCGTGGTGGAGGCGCTTGCGGGCGAGTTCGACCCGATGGACATCGCCGCCGCAGCCGTGAAGCAGGCGGCGCGTGCGCAGGGAGAGAGCGACGAAGTGGCGGAGATCCCGCGTGCGGCCGCAGGAGCGAAGTCCGCCGGCACCAAGCGTGGGCCGTCCGCGGCTGGCACGAGCGGCAAGACCTCGGGCCGGTTCGAGAAGATGGGCGGGAAGATCGTGCGCCCGGTGCCCGGCGGAGAATCCGCGCGACTCTACGTCGGCGCCGGACGCAAGCTGAAGGTGCGTCCGGGCGACATCGTCGGCGCGATCGCGAACGAGATGGGGATCGACGGCTCGATGATCGGCGCGATCCAGATCCACGATCGGCACTCGATCGTGCAGGTGCCCGCGGCGTTGGCGGAGGAGATCGTCGCGGCGCTCTCAGCGTCGACGATCAAGGGCAAGAAGATCCTCGTGCGACGCGATCGCGCGACCTGAGCGTCGGTGGGGCAGAAATGACGAAGGCGCGAACCGTGAGGTCCGCGCCTTCCTCGCTTCCCGGAGGAAGGAGTTACATCTTCTTGGCAGTGGTGTCCGCCATCTTCATCGTCGTGTCCATCGCCGCCGACGAATCCATCTTCATCGCCGCGGTGTCGGACGCGGCGGGAGTCTCCGCCATCGGAGTTTCCTCACCCTTGGAGCAAGCGGACAGCACGAGAACAGCAGCAACAGCGACAACGCGCAACATGTGGGAGCATCCTGGTTTGTGAGTTCCGCAGCCACACGCGAACCATTCGGGTGTGGGTGCCGTTGATAATATATGAAGTAAAGAACTGGCGTGAAAGAGTGCGCTTTACCGGTAAGGCGTTGTATCGCAACGACTTAACATTAACGGAGCATTAGGAGCGCACGCGTGGGTCATTGTAAGTTATTGCAGTTGAATGAGTTAGCGTGGCACTGCGGCGTGGGGGGACGGAGGCAATGAACGACGAGATCTGGCGGTCGTTCGATGCGCTCGCGGACCGCCTCGGCCTCGCGCTCAGGCGCCGCGCGCTGCGTGACGAGCTGCAGTCACACTACGCGGAGCCGCACCGCGCCTATCACACACTCGCGCACATCGAGGAGATCCGTGCGCACTTCGTGCCCGCGCGCGGGCTCGCGCGCGACGCAGACCTCGTGGAGTTCGCGCTGTGGGCGCACGACGTGATCTACGATCCGCGTCGTGACGACAACGAACGGCGCAGCGCGGAGTGGGCCCGGCGCTCGCTGCTCGACGGCGGGTTCTCGAGTGCGCGCGCGATGGAAGCGCACGCGCTGGTGATCGCGACGGCGCACAGCTCTCCGCCGGTGGACGGCGATGCGCAGCTGCTGTGCGACGTGGATCTCACCGTGCTCGGCGCACCGCCGGAGCGGTTCGATTCGTACGAGCGGGCGATCCGCCGCGAGTACTCGTGGGTGCCGGAGCCGATCTTCCGTGCGCGCCGACTGGAGATCCTCACGCGATTTCTCGCGCGCCCCACGATCTACGCCACGGCGTGGTTTCGGGACCTCTTCGAGGCGCCGGCCCGGGCCAATCTCACGCGCTCCGCCGCCGCGCTCCACGCCGCGCTCGCGAGCGATTGAAACTTTGACGCGCTGAATCCTGTCGTATCCGGGGCAGGCCCACCCCAGTCCCCGGCACATGGCGTCCTTCCTCCGCGACATCCGACTCGGCGTTCGCACGCTCATCAAAGCGCCTTGGCTCGCCTTCGTCTCCGTTCTGGCGCTGACGTTCGGGATCGGGCTCACCACGATGATGTTCAGCATCATCTACGGGGCGATGCTGAAGGGACTGCCGTACGAGGACGGGGACCGGATCATGACGGTCTGGCGTGCGAATCCGGCGCAGGACATCACGCGCTCCTCGCTGCCGATCCAGGACTTCGTGGATTTCCGGGCGCAGCAGACGTCGTTCGTGAGCTTCGCTGGCTACACGGGCGGGACGATGAACGTGTCGGGCACCGATCGCGCCGAGCGGTACTCGGGAACCTGGGTCACCGCGGGACTGCTCGATATTCCCGGCATCCGGCCGCTGCTTGGGCGCACGTTCGTCGAGGGTGAGGACACGCCCGGCGGCGCAAAGGTCGCGGTGCTCGGCTACTCCACGTGGATGGAGCGCTTTGGCGGCCAGGCGTCGGCGATCGGGGCCACGCTGCGCGTGAATGGCGAGCCGTTCCAGGTGGTGGGTGTGATGCCTGAAGGGTTCCAGTTCCCGGACGACGGACAGCTCTGGCTCCCGCTGCAGACCGATCCGCTCGTCGGCAAGCGCGGGGAGGGGCAGTTCCTGCAGGTGGTCGCGAAGCTGCGCCCCGGCGTCTCGCCGGATCAGGCGAATGTCGAGCTCGCCACGATCGCGTCGCGGCTCGCGGCGGACCACGTGGAGAGCAACAAGGACTTCACCGCGTTCGCGATCGGGTTCGTCGAGGCGTTCATTGGCAACGAGCCGCGGCAGCTGCTCTACACGATGCTGGGCGCGGTGTTCTTCGTGCTGCTGATCGCGTGCTCGAACGTGGCGAATCTCCTGCTCGACCGTGCGGCGCATCGCTCCAAGGAAGTGGGGGTGCGCACCGCGCTCGGGGCATCGCGGGCGCAGATCATCCGGATCTTCCTCTCCGAGGCGTTCGTGCTGGCGCTGGGCGGCGCCATATTCGGGATCGTGCTGGCCAAGCTTGGGATCGACGCGTTCAATCGCGCGATCGCTCCGACCAACCCGCCGTCGTTCATCGACATCCAGCTGTATCCGCCGGTGCTGCTCTTCGCGGTCGGCGTCTCGCTGCTTGCCACGCTCTTTGCAGGCCTGATCCCGGCGATCCAGTCGTCGCGGCCGGACATCGCCGAGGTCCTCAAGGATGATTCGCGTGGCTCGTCCAGCATGAAGATCGGCAAGATGAGCAAGATCCTCGTGGTCTTCGAGATCGCACTCTCGTGCGGCTTGCTCGTCGCGGCCGGCCTGATGATCAAGAGCGTCACACGCGCGCAGACGCGCGACACGGGCTTCGCGGCCGCGAACGTCTTCACAGCGCGCGTGGGATTCCCGTCGGTCTACACGGACACGGCTGCGCAGCTGCAGTTCTTCACGCAGCTCGCGGAGCGTGCGGGGCAGATCCCCGGCGTGCGGGCCGCGGCCGTGGCGTCGGGTCTGCCGGGCGCGCAGCAGGGCTTCAACGGCAATCGCTTTGCGCTTGACGGCAAGTCGTACGATCGCGATCTGGACCTCCCCAACACGCGCAACGCGTCCGTCACACCGGGCTTCTTCAACGCGCTCGAGATCCCGCTGCGCTCGGGACGGCTCTTCACGGAGGGCGATCTCAAGGGGACGCTGCCGGTGGCGATCGTGAACGAGCGCTTCGTGCGGCAGCATCTCGACGGCGGCGAAGCGCTGGGTCGGCGGATCCGCCTCGGCGGCTTGGAGTCCACGAATCCGTGGCTCACGATCGTCGGGGTGATCCCGGATCTCTTTGCGGGTGATCCCGAGGATCCGCGGCCGGCGATCGTCTTCCAACCGTTCGCGCAGGCGCAGTCGCAGTTCGCGTATGTCGTCACGCGCACGGATGGTCCGCCGATGGCGATGGTGGAGCCGGTGCGGCAGACGGTCGCCGCGCTGAATCCCGACCTGCCGATCTACTGGCCGATGACGCTCACCGAAGCGATCGCCGAGCAGCTCTGGTTCGTGCGGATCTTCGGCACCATGTTCGCGATCTTCGGCGTGGTGGCGCTGTTCCTCGCCAGCATCGGCCTCTACGCGGTGATGTCGTTCGCCGTGAGCCGCCGCACGCGGGAAGTGGGGATCCGCATGGCGCTCGGTGCGTCGCCGGGCCGGGTGGTGCGGTTGATCTTCAACAACGGCGCCTGGCAGCTGGGTCTGGGACTCGGGATCGGCCTGCTCCTCGCCACGGGCGTGGGGCAGCTCCTCACGGTGATCCTCTTCGATGTGCAGCCGATGGATCCGGTGGTCTTTGGCGGTGTCGCGCTGACGCTGGCGGTCACGGGGTCGATCGCGTGCTTCGTGCCCGCGCGCCGCGCCACGCGCGTGGACCCTGCGGTCTCGATGCGGGCCGAGTAGCGCCGCGTCGGGCGGAGTTCGTCAGCGGCAGGGCAGGTAGCTTCCGAGGGGACGCTCAGGAGCGTAGGTTGGCTCGGACCACCCCTTAAGGGACTGTCCCGGAGGCCCTGGTCATGCGGCTCGCCCTCGTCGTCGCGTTGGTCGGTTTCACCACCACCGTCAGCTCAGCGCAGGCTCCCCGGATCACGCCCCGCGGCGACCCGTCGGTCCGCAACGACACCATCTACGCGTTGGCCGTGGATCCCGCGGATCACCCTGAGGAGACCGCGATCTATCTGCTGGACGACGGCGTGATCCGCCTCGAGGCGGACGGCCGCGGCACGCGGACCTACCGCGTGGTGATGCAGATCCTGCGTCCGGAGGCGGTGGAGAACTACCAGGAACTGCGCTTCTCGTGGGCGCCCAAGCATCAGCGGTTCACGCTGAACTGGGCGCGCGTGGTGCGGCCCAACGGCACGGTGGTGAGCGCGCGTCCGACGCAGCAGCAGGAGTCCGACGTGCCCGCGCAGCGCGGCGACCCGGTGTACAGCGACACCAAGGTGCTGCGGGCCTCGCTCAGCGGCGTGGAGGCCGGCACCATCGTCGACTACAGCTGGACCGAGGAGGAGCTCAAGCCCTTCCTGCCCGGCGACGCGATGGGCTCGTGGGCCATCAGCACCGGCGTGTTCGTGCGCCGGTCACGGTACATCGTGGACGTGCCCTCACAGGTGGAGCTGATGCTCGACGAGCAGAACCTGCGCTTCACCCCTGAGCGGACGGTGGTCGGACGGCGTCGCGTGTACCGCTGGGTCGATCAGGACGTGCCGCGCATTCGTGCCGAGCGTTTCGCGGCGGATTCCAACGGCGTGGCGCAGAGCGTCACGTGGGCGCTGCCTTCCACGTGGGGCGCGATCGGCGCCTGGTATGAATCGAACGCGCGCAGCCGCTACGGCATGGGCGCCGCGGTGGAAGCGAAGCTGGCCGAATTGGTCCGCAACGCACGCACGCTCGACGATTCGCTGCGCGCCGTGCACAAGTACGCCGCGCAGGATGTGCGGTACATCTCGGTGGCGCTGGGACTCGGCGGCTACCAGCCGCGCTCGCCGGACGAGGTGCTGAGCACCGGGTTCGGCGACTGCAAGGACAAGGCGACGATCTTCGTTTCCATGCTGCGCCGCATGGGGCTGGAGGCGTATCCGGTGATCCTCAACTCGACCGGCGGCGTGATCGAGTCGCTGCCGTCGCTGACGCAGTTCGACCACGCGATCGCGGCCTTCAAGCGACCGGGCAGTTCCCGCTGGGAGTTCACGGACCTCACGGCGCTCTACACGCCGTTCGGCGAGCTGCCCTTCGGTCCGCAGGGCGAGTTCGGGATCATCGTCAAGTCGGACGGGTCAGTCGAGGAAGTGACGCTGCCGCTCACGCCGGTCTCCGAGAATCGGATGGAAGTGCGGCTGCGCGGCGAGATCGACGTCAACGGACGCGTGAAGGCGGAGTTCGAGGAAGTAGGACACGGGAACCAGCAGTACGAGTCTCGTGATGCGTTCGCGAATCCCTACGATTCCACCCAGCGCGCCCGCGTGGCGGACGGGATCGCCAGCCGGTGGTTCACCGGCGGTCGCGGCGCGGACCTCGTGCTGCCCGACGGCAAGGATCTCACGGCGCCGCCGCGCGTGACGATGCGCATCACGGACGGCGCGGCGGTGAATGGCGCCGGACTGCTCCGGCTCAACCTGCCGACCATGGAAGGCGTGGCGAATCTGGTGAACGAGCTCACCAACGCGCCGCCGCGTCAGTATCCGATCTCAGCGCAGTCGATCTTCGGCTATTCGCAGGCCTCGTCGATCATCGAGCTCACGCTCCCCGAAGGATGGGTCGCGCAGCTCCCGCCGTCGGTCGAGGTGGACGACATCTGGGGCACGTACTGGAAGCGCTACTCGCAGGAGGGCCGCGTACTCCGGATCGAACGCTTTGCATCGGGAAAGACCGGCCGGTATCCCCCGGAGCGCATCGGGGAGCTGATCGAGTTCCTGCGCAAACTCTCGGCAGACGATGCGTCCACGCTCGTCATTCGGCGGTAGCGCGTGACGGCGTCACCGACCGGCACGCGCCTCACGCGTGCGCTCGCGCGGGTGCACGATGGCCGGCCGTGGCACGGGCCGTCCCGCGCGGACATCCTCGCCGATGTAACTTGGGAGGAGGCCGCGTGGCGTCCTGCGCCGGACGCGCACTCGATCTGGGACCTCGTGCTGCACATGCGCAGTTGGACGCGCGAGGTCACGCGGCGGCTGTCTGGCGCCGTGCCGGCCGATCCGGTCGATGGCGACTGGCCGGAACCGGCGACCGCCAGCGAGCGGTCGTGGCGTGAGGCGCTCGCGTCGCTCGACGCGGCGCACGCCGAGCTCGCTGCCGCGGTGCAGCAGATGGACGAAGCAGCGCTCGCCACGAAGGTGACCGAGCGTCCCGGTGATCCGCCGGGATCGGCGATCTCGCGCCGTTCCATGGTCGGGTCGCTCGTCGAGCACGACATCTATCACAGCGGGCAGGTGGCCATGCTCAAGCGCCTCGCTCGCTCCTTACGCTGATCCGGAGTATGGAATGACCGACCCCACCCTCGTCGCCCGCCGGCGGCTCATCGCGCTCGCGCTGACGCTCTTCGTCGGCGTGCTCGTGCTCCCCGCGCTCGCCGAACGGCTGACCGACTGGATGTGGTTCCGCGAGATCGGGTTCGAGCGCGTCTTCGTGCTGCGGATCGTGGCGTGGTGGGCGCTCCTCCTGCTGACGGGCGTGATCGCGTTCGTGATCCTCTATGTGAACGCGCGCATTGCCCTGCGCGGGATCGAACGCTCCAAGGAGAGCGTGCTGGTCCTCGCCGAGGGGGGCGTGCACACGCGGGAGCGGCTGCTCACGACGATCGCGCAGCGCGCAGCGCTGCCCGCGTCGATCCTGTTGTCCGGTCTCATTGCGCTGGGCGCCGCCGGCCGCTGGCGCACGCTGCTGGAGTTCTGGTACCGCACGCCGTTCGGCGAGGTGGATCCCGTGTTCGGCCGCGACATCGCGTACTACATCTTTGCGCTGCCGGCCGTGCAGATGGGGATCGACACGGTGTGGGGGCTGCTGTTCCTCGCGCTGTTGGGTGTGGCGGTGCCGGCATATCTCGCGCGCGGCGACCTGCAGTGGCGCTTCGGCCGGCTCATCATCGAGCGTCCGGCGCAGATGCATCTCGCCGTGCTCGGGGCCATCTGGCTCGTGATCTCCGCGGCGCGCATCTGGTGGGTGGGCATCCCGTCGCTGCTCTTTGGCGTCCACGGCCCGCTCACCGGCGCGAGTTTCGTGGATCTGCACGTGCGGATGCCGGGCATGAAGGTGCTGGTCTTCGTGCTGCTCGCGGCGGCGATCTATCTGGTGCTGGCGGCGCGGCGCGGCAACTTCGTGCGCACCGTGGTGATCGTCGCGGTCGGCAACGTGGCGTTCTCAGCGCTGGTGACCGGCGCGCTCCCGGCGATCGTCCAGCGCCTCAGCGTGCAGCCGAACGAACTGGCGCGGGAGACGCCGCAGATCGTGCACCACATCGCGGCCACGCGCCGCGCCTGGGGGCTCGACAGCGTCGAGCGCCGGGAGCTGGGCGCCGACACGGAGCTCACGGCGCGCGACATCGCGGCGAACCGGGCGACGATCGACAATATCCGGCTGTGGGACCGCGAACCGCTGCTGCAGACGTTCGGACAGATCCAGTCGATCCGCACCTACTATGACTTCGTCGGCGTGGACGACGACCGCTACATGGTGAACGGCGTGCTGCGGCACGTCCTGCTCTCCGCGCGCGAGCTCGACCCTGCGAGTCTGCCGACCCGCACGTTCGTGAACGAGCATCTGACGTTCACGCACGGCATGGGGCTCACCCTCGGCGCGTCAAACGGCGTCACGGCCGAAGGCCTCCCCGTGCTCTGGATCAAGGATCTCCCGCCGACGTCGGAGTTCGTCCTGCCGATCACGCGGCCGCAGATCTATTTCGGCGAGCTGCCGACGAGCTATGTGTTGGCGCCGTCTCGCCAGCGCGAGTTCGACTATCCGTCGGCCGAAGGGGAACAGGCGGTCTACTCCACCTACTCCGGCGGCGCCGGCGTCCGGATCCACGCGCTCTGGCGGCGCGCGCTCTTCGCGCTGCGCTTCGGGTCGATCAACATCCTGCTCTCCACGGACCTGACGGAAGAGACCCGGATCCTGTTCCACCAGAACGTGCGGGAGCGCGCGTCGCTGGCGCTGCCCTTCCTGACGTTCGACGGCGATCCGTATCTCGTCGTGACGGACAGCGGCCACCTGCGCTGGATGATCGACGGCTACACGACCTCCAACCGCTATCCGTACTCGGCGCGCATGAACGCGGGCGTGAGCTACCTGCGGAACAGCGTGAAGGTGGTGATCGACGCGTACGACGGGACGGTCCGCGCGTACCTCGCGGAGCCGGATGACCCGATGATCAAGACGTTCTCGCGGATCTATCCCGGACTGCTCCGGCCGATCGACGAGATGCCGGCGGACGAGCGCGCGCACGTGCGGTATCCGGAAGACCTCTTCAAGGCGCAGACCGCGCTGTACGCGACGTTCCACATGACGGATCCAGAGACGTTCTACCACCGGGAAGATCAGTGGCAGATCCCGCCTGATCTGAGCAGCGGCGTGCGCGGAGGGTACGCCCGGCACATCGTGATGCGGCTGCCCGGAGAGACCGAGACGGAGTACCTGCTGATGCGGCCGTTCACGCCGCGGCAGAAGGACAACCTCGCGGCGTGGATGGTCGCACGGAATGATGGAGACGCGTACGGAAAGCTCGTGGCGTACCGGTTCCCGCGGCAGAGTCTCGTGTTCGGACCGACGCAGATCGCGAATCGCATCGGTCAGGACACCGAGGTGTCGCGGCAGATCTCGCTGTGGGACGCCGGCGGCTCGGAGGTGATCCGCGGCGAACTGCTCGTGATCCCCGTGGAGGCGTCACTGCTGTATGTGCAGCCGCTGTACATCCGGGCGCAGGGCGGCAAGATCCCCGAGCTCAAGCGCGTGATCGTGGCGCACGAGGGTCGCGTGGTGATGGAGGAGACGCTCGACGCCGGCCTGCGGGTGCTCTTTGGCGACGGCACTGGGAGCGGACCGCGCAACGCGTCCGTGCGGCCGGGTGTGGTGGCCGCGGCGCCGACCACCGGCACGAGTGCGACCGCGTTGGCGGCCGCACGTGAGGCGCTGGTGCGTCAGGCGGTGGAGCACTACGACCGCGCCCGCGCCGCGCAACGGGCAGACGACTGGGCGACGTATGGCGCCGAGATGCAGCGACTCGGCGAGATCCTGCGTCGGCTCCGGGATCAGCGCGAACGGTAGAGAAGCATCGTGCGAAAGGCGCCGGGCGCCGATGATGCGGGCGTCGACCTGCGGATCGACGCCTACATCAAGCGGTCCGCGCCGTTCGCGCGGCCGATCCTCACGCATCTGCGCGCAGTGGTGCACGGAGCGTGCCCGGACTGCACGGAGACGATCAAGTGGGGCATGCCGCACTTCGAGTACGAGGGGCCGCTCTGCATGATGGCGGCGTTCAAGGCGCACGCCGTCTTCGGCTTCGCCAAGGGGTCACTGATCACCGGACCCGGGGGGCGTTCCCTCGAGGCGATGGGAAGCTTTGGACGCCTCACATCGCCGAAGGATCTCCCGGCCGCCAGTGTGCTCACGCGCTACGTGAAGAAGGCCATGGCGCTGAACGTGTCCAAGACCAAGGTCGAGCGCCCACGCAAGCACCGCACGGTAGCCACACTGCGTCCGCCGGCCGACCTGCGCGCAGCGCTCGCCAAGCACGCCCAGGCGCGCGCGACCTTCGAGGGGTTCTCTCCGTCCGCGCGCGGCGAGTACATCGAGTGGATCACAAGCGCCAAGCGCCCCGCCACCCGGGCGGAGCGCTTGGCCACGACCATCACTTGGTTGACCGAGGGAAAACAGCGCAACTGGAAGTACCAGAAGCGCTGACGCGGTGCCCTACATCCGACGCCCCGGCGTCCACGGCGCACCCTGCGCCTCGGCCGCCGCCTCGAGCCGCGCCATGTCCCCGTCGATGAACGCCCGCAGCGCTGCCTGGATCGCGGGGAAGTCGCGCGCCACGATCTCGTACTGCCGCTCCTGCGTTCCCGTCGGTGCCTGCAGCGTGCCGCCAAAGCTCGCGGCGCGGCCCATCCGCCCCACCAGCGAGAGCGGCGTCGGTTCGCTGTAGCGGCCCGGCGTGTTGTCGCCGCTCAACTGCTCGCGGATCGCGCGCAGCTTGGCGATGGCGGCGCGCACGTCGGCATCCAGCGTGGTCGGCCGCGTGATCTGCTGCACGGCGCGCTGCAGCGCGTCGAGCCGCGTGCTCGTCTCGGCCATCAACGAATTCGCCCCCATCACCACGCGCTGCAACTCCTGCACGCGGCGGTGGAAGCTCTGCGCCCGTTCGCGCTCGGCGACCGTGATGGTCGCGTTCGGGAGGAGCGACACCTCGAACTGGGTCGGCTGCGTGAGCGGTGTACGGACGCCCGCGACGCGCTTGAAGAACTGCACGCGGTAGCTGCCGGGCACCACGTACGGACCATTGCCACCTTGTGTGGCGCCGCCCGCTCCGCTGCTCGCGCCGCCGCCACCACCACCGCCAAAGCCGCCACCGCCGCCTCCGCCCACCGGTGTGGCCGACGCCCAGCGGAGATTCCACGTGGTCCGCTGTGTACCGGCGCCGCCCGGCGCCGTGAAGCGCGAGATGACCGCGCCGGTGAGGTCGGTGATCTCGACCTCGACGGTCGGCGCCTCTTCTTCCTCCTCAGCCTTCAGCGCCTGCCACCCCGGGAATGGCACATCGGCTCCCGTGCGGTTGAGCGCCTGCTCACGCGTCTCGCGCTGCTGCCGTTGCGACCGCAGGGCGGTCCGCAGGTGGTACGTGAACGTCGCTCCCAGCGGCGGGTTGGGCGCGAAATAGTGCGCCGCGCCCTGGAAGCTCTCGTCGTTCCCCCCCAGCGGGGAATCGAGCACATACAGCAGCGCCGGCCGCACGGGGAACAGCGTCGCCTCGGCGCGCAGGCCCGCCGGCGTGAGCTCGCGGAGCGCGGAGTAGTCGTCCAGCACGAAGATCCCGCGGCCGAACGTGCCGAGGACCAGGTCGTTCATCTCCGGCTGGATCGCGATGTCACGCACGGCGATGGGCGGGAGGCCGGCCTTCATCTGCTGCCACTTGCCGCCGTCGTCGAATGAGACGAAGAGCCCGAACTCCGTGCCGACGAACAGCAGGCCGCGCTTCACCGGATCCTCACGGATCACGTGCACGCTGCCGCGCGCCGGAAGGTCGGCGGTGATGGCGCTCCACGTGCGGCCACGGTCCGCGGAACGGAGCACGTAGGGCTTGAAGTCGCCGCGCTTGTAGTTGTTGAGTCCCGCGTACACGACGTTGGCGTCGAACGCCGACGGCGTGATGTAGGCGAAGTAGCTCGTGTCGGGCACGGTGGGGAACCGGTCGAGCCGGCGCCACGTGGCGCCGCCGTCCTCTGTGACCTGCAGGAGACCGTCATCCGTGCCGACGTAGAGCAGACCTTCGATGAGCGGCGACTCCGCGAGCGCCGTGATGTTGCCGTTGAAGGAGGTGGAATTGTTGCGGGAGACCGCGTCCACGCTCCACTGGCGGCCCTGCATCTTCATCTCGGTGCGCGGGAGATTGCGCGTGAGGTCTCCGGAGATCGCTCGCCAGTTGTTGCCGCGGTCGTCCGAGCGGTAGAGCCGTTGCGACGCGAAGTAGAGCCGCGTGCGCTGATGCGGAGAGATCGTCACTGGTGAGTCCCAGTTCCAGCGCGACGGATCCTCGCCGGGCTCCGGCTCCGGCACGATCCGCACGCTCTCTCCGGTCCGGCGGTCGAAGCGCACGAGCCCGCCGTTCTGCGACTCGGCGTAGATGATGTGATGATCCACGGGGTCGATCCGACTCTGGAATCCGTCACCGCCGTTGGTGACGAACCAGTCGGAGTTGCGGATGCCGTTGTCGTTGGGTGTGCGCGTCGGACCGCCGAAGGAGAAGTTGTCCTGCGTCCCGCCATAGACGTTGTAGAACGGCGCGTTGCGGTCCACGTCGATCTTGTACATCTGCGCCAGCGGGAGATTGCCGAAGAACTTGTAGGTGCGGCCGGCGTCGAAGGTCTCGTAGAGGCCGCCGTCGGATCCGATCAGGAGATGGTCCGGATCGCGCGGGTCGGCCCAGAAAGCGTGGTTGTCCACGTGCTTGCCGTTCTCGCCGAGCGCGGAGAAGGTGCGCCCCGCGTCGTTGGAGACCATGGTGCGCGTGTCGAGCGCATACACGCGGTCCGGATTGCGCGGGTCCACGAAGATGCGCTGGTAGTAGAGGCTGATGGTCGAGAACGGCCCCTGCTTGCGCCAGCTCGCGCCGTTGTCGTCGGAGCGGAACACGCCTCCGCGCGTCCCTGCGGCCTCGACGATCGCGTAGAGCACGTCGGGGTTGGACGGCGACCGGGCCAGGCCGATGCGGCCCTCGCCCTCGGGCACGCCGCTGAGCTTCGTCCAGGTGGCGCCGCCGTCGGTGGAGCGGTGGAGGCCGCTTTCCGGACCGCCGGCGAGATACCCCCACACGTGCCGGTGCCGCTGCCACGTGGAGGCGATGAGGATGTCAGGATTGCGCGGATCGAGATCGACCTCATTCACGCCCGCCCACTTGGTGCCGGCTAGAATGCGGGTCCAGGTCGCGCCGCCATCGGTGGTCTTGTAGAGGCCGCGCTCGCCGCCCTCGCTCCAGAGCGGGCCCTGCGCGGCGACGTAGACGACCTTGGAGTTGCGTGGGTCGATGACGATGTCGCCGATGTGCTCGGACGCCTTGAGGCCCATGTTCTTCCACGTGCGCCCACCGTCCTCGGACCGGTACACGCCGTCACCGTAGCTCACGGAGCGCTGCGCGTTGTTCTCGCCGCTGCCCACCCACACGACGTTCGGGTCGTTGGGGTCGAGCACCACCACGCCGGTGGAGTAGCTCGCCTGCCCGTCGAAGATCGGCGCCCAGGTGGTGCCCGCGTTCTCCGTCTTCCACACGCCGCCCGACGCGACGGCGATGTACCACGTCTTGCCGTCCGGATGCACGGCGAGGTCCGCGATGCGCCCCGAGTAGTTGGCCGGACCGATGCCGCGGAAGCGGAAGGCGTTGAGCGCGCTCGCGGGGATCCCGCTGGCGGAGTCCGGCGCGGCGGGGGTATTGCCCCGCGCCCCGCGCGCCTGCGCAGACAGCGCCAGCGGGGCCAGCACGAGAGCGCCGAGGGAGACGACGCGAGCGATCCGGGAGAGCAGAGGCATCGGAGAGCGGGAGTGAAGGTCCGGGGTGTGCCAGGCGCCCCGCGTGGGCGCAGGCCAACCAGATTCTACGGCCTGCGGCAACCATCCGCTGGGGTGGGGTGACTCAGAGGGCAGAACCTCAGCCCTACAGGGACCTGCCATGCAACGACTCACTCAGCTGTTCCAGGCCGCCGCCGCCGTCGGCGTGCTCGCGCTTCCCTTGATCTCCGGTGCCCAGGAGGTGCGCGTGTGGGAGGCGCCGATGGAGCGCACCCGGATCGTTCTCGACCGGATGAGCGACCGGCCGATGATCGGCGTCACCACCTCGCAGGAAAGCGCTCGCGGCGACACGTTGGGCCTGCTGATCGACGACGTGCGGCGCGACTCACCGGCGGCCAAGGCCGGCCTCAAGGCCGGCGACCGTCTGCAGTCCGTGAATGGCGTGAGCCTGCGCGCGGACCGAACCGACGCCGGAGAACGCGACTACGACGGCGTGCTCAATCGCCGCCTGGTGCGCGAGATCGAGAAGACCGAGGAGGGCAAGGCGATCGAGCTTCGCGTGCTCAGTGAAGGGCGCACGCGCACGGTGAGCATCACGCCCGTCAAGATGAGCGAGCTGTACGGGGCGGCGGGAGGGAACCTCTTCTCGATGGCGCGCAGTGATCGCGCCGTGGTGGGCTTCACGATCGGATCGACCGGCAGTCCGCGGGACACGCTGGGCGTCTTCGTCTCGGCGATCACGACGGGCGGACCGGCGGACAAGGCGGGGATCGTCGAGGGCGACCGCGTGGCGTCGATCAATGGCGTGAGCGTACGCGTGGCGCGCGAGGATGCCATGGATCGCGCGGTGGGCGCCGCGAAGGCGAATCGTCTGCGCCGTGAGATCGAGAAGCTCGAGGCGGGGCAGACCGCAGAGCTTGTGATCGTCTCCGCTGGACGCTCGCGCACGGTGCGCGTCACCCTGATGAAGGCGAGCGAGCTGCCGGGCAACGACTTCGAGTTCAACGGCCCGGCCGGATTCATCTACCGGACGCCGATGCCGGCCATGGCGCCGACGCCCGCCGTGGCGCCCACGCCGCCGACGCCCCCAACGGCGCCGACTCCGGCGCGCGCGCTCCGCCCCGGGGTGCGCATCATCACGCTCTGAGCGGTGTGAAGGGTGGAATGCAGAACGGGGGCGCCTCGCGAGGCGCCCCCGTTCTGCATCGCGCGGCTTCAAGCGATCAGAACGACGTGCCGAGCAGCATGGCGTTCAGCACCATGCGGTCGAGCGCGCGCCACCAGCCGCGGAACATCGGGTCGCTCGTGAACATCACGAGATTGCCGCGTCCCACGCGCTCCTGCGCAATGAACAGACTGCCCTTGAGGAGCTTCTCCGAGTTGTCGGGGAACACGAAGCCGCCGCGGCGCAGCGTCCCGCTCGTCGGGAACACGGCCACGTTCCCGCCGTCCTTGGAGAGCGTATAGAAGGAGCTGCCGCCGACGAGCACCGGCATGCGCTGGCGCTCCATCCCGAGCGTGACCCAGTGCGAGAGATCGAGCACCACGTCGAAGTGGCTGCCGGGCAGATCGGCCACGGCCTCGGGACAGGCGTTGGGGCTGGCGGTGGCACGGATGGAATCGAGCGGCGCGTTCTGCGACGGCGCGGGCTTGAGATCCTTCTTCTCCTCGCACTGGATGCGCCGGACGGAGCTCATCCCCACGTCCTCACGCGTGGCCCAGGCCGTGGCGCCGCCGAAGGTCACCAGGGCGCCGCCGCCCTCGACCCACCGCTTGAGATTGGCGCCGGTGCCAAGTCGGCCGAGTCCGCCGCTCGGAATGATGATGACGTTGAACGCCGAGAGGTCGCCGCTCAGCGCGTCGGTGGAGATGGGCGTGAAGCGGATCCCGTAGCGCTGCTCGAGATTCCACCACACGGCGCCGTAGCTCGTCTGCGAGATCCCCGTCTCGCCGACGAGCGCGATCCGCGGCGCCTGCAGGGAGACGACCGTACCCGACCCGGTGCCGTACTGCGCCTCGTCCGGGAAGGCGGTGCTCACGCCGCGCACTTCCACGCCCGCCGCCTTGGCGAGCGCGTCGAGCCGCGCGGGCAGCGTGCCGTCGTTGCGTGAACGCCGCGCGACCCACGTGCCGCGGGGCCACGTGGTGCTCCCGGTCTGGATCTCCGACGAGGCGATGGCGACGCGGTAGCCCTCCTGCAGGAGCTGCGCGGCCACCTTGGCGGCGCCGTGGCGGTCGTTGCGCCAGAGGAACGCCGAGCGCGCGTCGGCGCCCTCGACGATCCCGCCCGCGATGGCGTGTGGCAGCCGCTCGCCGTTGAGCATCACGCCATTGGTGAACGAGAGCGGCGCGCCGTTCACGGCGGGCGCATCCTCGGTCCAGTACGCTTCGACGCCGAAGGCGACCGGCAGCGCCCACGCGGAAACGTCGTAGAACTCGTAGCCTTCGGTGTCATCCGCGTTGCGCGAGCGCTGCTGATTGCGCGCGAACTTGGCGAGCTGTTCCCGCGCAAAGACCGGGTCGAGTTCCGGGTCCGCCTCGAGCACCGCCTTGGCGACCTTGCCCTGCGGCTGCGCGAGATCCACCACGTACGACCCCACCGGGAATGTGCGGGCGCGCGCGCCGTCCTCGCTGTAGCTGTAGGCGCGCGCGCTCGAGAGCGGCTGCGTGGTGCGCGAGACCTCGACGCCAGCGCGCATCAGTGCGGCCGCAAGTTCGGCCGCGCGCGCGGGATCGCTCCCGGGCACGAACACCACGCGCTTCATGGTGCCGTTGCGGCCGTCGGTGACGGCCTTGGCGCGGAACGCAGCGTAGTCGCGGACCATCTCGCGCGCCCGCGAGGCGGAGGTCTCGAAGGTCGAGATGCTTGCCACGTAATGCTTGGCGATCCCGTCGCGGAGCGAGAGCAGCGTGCCGTCGTCGCGCCGCTTGAGCAGGGCGGGGCCGCCATCGGTCTCGTACGTGGTGCCCATCGCGCCCGTGAGCGCGGGCCACGAGTCGTAATAGCCGGGATAGTAGAGGTCGAACGCGTCGCGCACGAAGTAGAGCCAGCCGTAGGCGTCAAAGGCCGTCGCATTGCCGCGGCCGATCGCCTCACTCCACTTGTAGGGCCACTGCGAGATGTTGGTGTTCACCGGACGCGCGGCGGGCGCCATGTAGTACGTGGACGTGTACCCGTGCAGGTCCGCCGTGACCATCGGATGCCAGCGCAGCATCCCGCCGACGATCGCCTGCACCTCACGCTGCGTCATGGCCATCAGGTCGCGGTTCATGTCGAACCGGAAGTGATTGAAGCGTCCGCTCACCGACCACGGCTGGTTGCGCTGCTGCTCCAGCGAAAGCCGCTCCGGGCTCCCGACGGCGATCGAGTTGCTCCACACCGAGAAGCGCTCGTGGCCATCGGGGTTGGAGCTCGGGTTGATGATCACGAGCGCATGCTTGAGGTGCTCGACCGTGGCCGGGTCCTCGCTCGCGGCGAAGTGGTAGAGCAGCTGCATCGAGGCCTCGAAGCCCGGCACTTCGTCGCCGTGCACGGAGCCGGAGAACCAGACGACGGCCGGCGTGCGCGCGATCACCGCGTCGAGCTGCGCCTGCGTGGCGCCCCGCGGGTCGGCGATCCGGTCCAGATCAGCGCGAATGGCATCCAGCCGCGCGATGTTCTCCGGCGAGCTGACGATGAAGATCCGCATCGTCCGTCGCTCGTTGCTCACGCCGATCTCTTCCATCCGCACGCGGTCGCTCGCGGCCTGCGTGATGGCGAGCAGCACGCGCTCCTGGCGGTCGTACTGCGTGTGCCAGCTTCCGACGTTGTAGCCGAGGATGGTCTCGGGGCGCGGAACGTTCGCGCGGTACGGACCCTTGGAGTAGAACGAGAAGTTGGCGTCGTCGCGGATGGAATCGGTCGGGACGCGCTGCTGCGCGGCGGCCGGGACGGCGACGAGGAGGAGGACGAAGAGGGCGCGGATCAGCGAGCGCATGGGGATCGTGGAGTAAGAATGGTGAACGGCAGGTGGCTGGTGGCAGGTATCTGGAGTCAGGGACGACGACCTGATGCCAGACACCTGCCACCTGATCTCAGAATTCAATTTGTGTCCCCAGCTCGACCACCCGATTCGGCGGCAGCTGGAAGTACTCGGTGGCCGAGCGGGCATTGCGGGACATCACGGCGAACAGCTTCTTGCGGGCGATGTTCATCGACATCCCGTGCTTCTTCCACGGACCGCGGCGGGGGATCAGCTGTTCGCGGCCCAAAAAGTAGCTCGTATCCAGCGGTCGTGCAGCGATCCCGTTGTCGCGGCACCGCTGCAGGACCTCCTTCACGTCCGGCGTCTCCATGAAGCCGTACGTGGCGATCACGCGGAAGAAGCTGTGGCCCAGCGCCTCGATCGCCACGCGGTCGCTGCGCTCCGTCTCCGGCGTGTCCGCCGTGCGGATCGAGAGCAGGATCACGGTCTGGTGCAGGACCTTGTTGTGCTTGAGATGATGCAGCAGCACCACGGGCACGCCGTGCGGTTCTGAGGTCATGAACACCGCCGTGCCCGGCACGCGCGTCTTGGGGTGCTCGCCGACATCCTCGAGGAACGTCTCCATCGGCAGCGAGATGTCGGCCATCCGTTCGGTGAGGATCGCCCGGCCCCGCTTCCACGTGGTCATCATCGTGAAGATCGCGACCGCCACGACGACCGGGACCCAGCCGCCGTGGATGAACTTGAGCGCGCTGGCGCTGAACACCGCGAGGTCGATCGTCATGAACGCCGCGAAGAAGAGCACCACCTTCCACACGGGCCAGTTCCAACGCCGCAGCGCGATCACGGCATAGAGGATCGTGCCGAGCACGAAAGTGCCCGTCACCGCGATCCCGTAGGCGGCGCCGAGCGCCGCCGAGCTCCGGAAGCCCAGGACGATCAGCACGCAGCCGACCATCAGCGCGCTGTTGATCTCGGGGATGTAGATCTGCCCGAACTCTTTCGCCGACGTGTGCTTGATCGTCATGCGCGGGCTGTAGCCGAGCTGGATGCACTGCTGCGTGATCGAGAAGGCGCCCGAGATCATGGCCTGCGACGCGATGATCGTCGCCAGCGTCGCCAGCGCGATCAGCGGGTACAGCATCACGCGCGGTGCGAGAAGGAAGAAGGGATTGCTGATCGCGCTGGGGTCGCGCAGGATCAGCGCACCCTGCCCGAAATAGTTGAGCAGCAGGGCGGGAAGCACCATCGCGAACCACGCGAGACGGATCGGCCGCCGCCCGAAGTGGCCCATGTCCGCGTACAGCGCCTCGGCGCCCGTCACCACCAGCACCACCGCGCCGATCACCAGGAAGCCCGCCACGCCATTGTGCGCGAAGAACTGCACGCCGAACCACGGATTGATCGCCGCGAGGATCTCCGGCGCCTTGAGCAGCTCGTGCAGCCCCAGCGTGCCAAGCGTCGCGAACCAGATGAACGTCACCGGACCGAAGATCCGCCCCACCTTGGCCGTGCCGAACCGCTGACCCAGGAACAACCCCACGAGGATGATGACCGCGAGCGGCACGACGACCGGCTGGAAGTTCTCCGAGACCACCGTGAGGCCTTCCATGGCCGAGAGCACGGAGATCGCCGGCGTGATCATCCCGTCGCCGTAGAGCAGCGCCGCGCCCATCAGACCGATCGCGATCAGCAGGAATCGCCGCGACCGCGCGGTGGCCTCCTTCTGCAGGATCAGCGCGAGCATCGCGAGGATCCCGCCCTCGCCCCGATTGTCCGCGCGCAGGATGAAGACGATGTACTTGAGCGTCACCACGAGCAGGAGCGCCCAGACGATCAGCGACAGGAGGCCGTAGACGTTCTCGCGCGTCGGCAGGAGTCCGTATTCCGGACTGAAGCACTCACGAAGCGCATAGAGCGGACTGGTGCCGATGTCGCCGTACACGACGCCCAGCGCACCGAGCGTCAGCAGCGCGAGTCGCTTTCCGCGTGGACGTGCCTCGACGTGGCGGCGCTCGTTCGGCGGAAACTCCGCCGTCAGGCTCGGTGTCGGATGGCTGGGATCCGACGAAACTTCGGAATGGTCGTCCGGCATCAGGATGCGGAATGTATCTCGCGTCCCTGCAGGGTCCAGTTCGCTCGGCTCGGCAGAAAATCGAAACGGACGCCACCCTGCCGGTGACGTCCGTTTCTAACATGTTGCAAAATAACGAGTTACATCTACTCGTAGCGGAGCGCGACGATCGGATCGAGTCCCGCCGCGCGACGCGCGGGATACACACCGAACACCAGTCCGACCGCCGCGGAGAATCCGAACGCGAGCATCACGGACGACGCGCCCACCTGCGTGCTCCAGCCGAGGAGCTTGGTGAAGGCCATAGCGCCGCCCGCGCCCACGGCGATGCCGATCGCGCCGCCCAGCAGACACAGCACGATCGCCTCGATCAGGAACTGGAACAGGATGTTGAGCTTGGTCGCACCGAGCGCCTTGCGAATGCCGATCTCGCGCGTGCGCTCCGTGACGGAGACGAGCATGATGTTCATGATGCCGATCCCGCCCACGAGCAGCGAGACCGCCGCGATCCCGGCGAGCAACATCGAGAAGACCTGCGTGGTCTCGCCGAGGGTGCTCAGGAAGTCGGCCTGATTGCGGATCTGGAAGTCATCCGGACGCTCCGGGCGCAACTTATGCTCGCGGCGGAGGATCTTCTGGATGTCGGCCATCGCCTCCGGAATGGTTTCCTCGCTCAGCGCGAGGACGGAGATCGACCGCAGTCGGTTGGTGCCCATCACGCGGAAGCGCGCCGTCTGGATGGGAATGAGGATCTGGTCGTCCGGATTGTTGAACGGGCTGGCCTGTCCCTTGGACTTGAAGACGCCCACGACCTCGAACTGAATGCCGCGAATGCGGATGTTCTCGCCGACGAGCGCGTTGCCGCTGGCCAGCCCGAGGTTGGTCACCACGGTCGGACCTACGACGGCGTACCGTTGCCGGCCCATGTCCTCGGCGTTCGTGAAGAACCGGCCGTACTCGATCTCGTACTTCCGGACCTCGGGAAAGTTGGCGGTCGTCCCGACCACCTGCGTGCCCGTGTTCTTGTTCAGGTACCGCACCTGGAGATTGGACGACATCTCGGGCTGCACCTGTCCGATCTGGGTGCCGCGTTCCACCAGCGCCTGTGCGTCCTCCAGCAGGAGCCGCGAGCGCACGTCGAACGAGCTCACGCCGCCGGTGCGCGCCTGCCCTGGCGACACGGTGAGCAGCGTCGTGCCGAGCGAGGCAATGCGCTCGTTCACGGCCTGCTGCGCACCGCGGCCGAGCGCTACGACGGCGATCACGGCCGACACGCCGATGACGATGCCGAGCATGGTCAGGATCGAGCGCATCTTGTTGGCGCGGAGCGCCCCGAGGGCGACGCGAATGGTCTCGCCGAAGAGCATGGCCGGTTACCTCGGTCCGCCGCCGCCCGGCGGCCGCGCACCACCCGTCGCGCCGCCCAGCGGGCTGCTGCCGCCGGTCATCGCCCGCATGCGGTCCTGGTTCTCCACGCGCTGGGCCTGCAGGGCCGCCGCGCTCAGCAACGCTACGCGGTCGCCTTCATTGAGTCCGCTCACGACCTCGGTGTAGTCGTAGTCCGCGACGCCGAGCCGGACCACGCGGGCCTCCCACGAGGAGTCCGCGCGCTGCACGAAGACGAGTCCGGTGCGCGTCACGGTGCGTGCGCCAGTCCGTCCAGCGCTGCCCTGACGCGACGCAGTGCTTCCGTTCGCACTCGCGGGCCCACGGACCGGGGTCGAGGCCGGATTCGCCGTCCCCGGCGTCGGGGCGGCGCCCGGTGTGGCCGTCGTGGCGCCACCCTGCGTCTCACGCGCGCGGCAGGCGCGCGCGATGTTCGCGTCCACGCCGAGCTCGGTGTAGGCCGCGCGCATCTCGCCCATCAACGCCATTCGGTCCGCGTTGGGGTCGCGCATCTTCGCGTTCAGATCGTCGAGCTTCTTTGCGGCGGCCGGCTTGGCCTTCCGCGCGTCCTCGATCGCCTTGCACTGCGCGTCCGTGACGGCCGGCATCTGGAAGCCACCCTGACCGCCCTGCGGACGTCCGCCCTGCTGCTGGAGCGCTTCGAGATCCACATAGCCCGGTCGTGGCGCGCCCTGCGTGGGGCCGCCCGCGCCTGCGGGCCGCTGTCCGCCAAAGCCGCCTCCCATGCCGCCCATCGCGGAGCGGAGCTGGGCCTGCACGGTGTCCGGGTCGATGCCAAGGATCGCGGCACCCTGCGCCGCCTCGCGCATGGAACGGATCGCCTCGTTCGGCACGGCGACCACGTTCTCACGGCGCTCGGCGACGATCGCCACTTCGCCGTTCATGCCCGGCATGAGCAGGCCCTCACGGTTCTCGAGCGAGACGAGGACCGGGAACATCGTGACGTTCTGCTGCACGATGGCCTGCGGCTCGATCTTCTCGACGATGCCGGTGAAGGTGCGGTCGGGGAAGGCGTCGACGATCACCGTCGCTTCCTGCCCGGCCTGCACGCGGCCGATATCCGTCTCATTGACCAGCGCGCGGGCGCGGACCTTGGTGAGGTCGGCCATCTTGACGATGGTCGTGCCGCCACCGGCCGTGCTGGTGCCGGACTGAATGACCTGCCCCAGTGCGACCGGCTTGTCGATGATGGTGCCGAGCACGGGGGCGACGACGCGCGCGTCGTCGAGGCGCTGCTGGGCGAGGTCGAGGTTCGTGCGGGCGCGCACGATCGACGATTGCGCCTGCGCGTAGCTCAGCTGCATCCCCTCATTCTCCTGCGGCGTGATGATGCGCGCCGCGAGGAGCTCGTCGGAGCGCCGCTTCTGCGTCTCGGCCACTTCGAGCTGCTTGCGCGCGGACTCGAGGTCCGCCTTGGCCTGGTCGAACTGGTTCTGCACGTCGCGCGTGTCGAGCTGGACGATCAGCGCGCCGGGGCGCACGAGCGACCCCGTCTCGACCGGCATCTCGACGATCTGCCCCGACGAGCGCGACTTCACCTCGACGACGTTGATCGGCTCGATGATGCCCGTGGCTTCTGCCTGGACCGTGATGGTGCGGCGTTCGAGCGTGGCGACCTGGATCGGACGCGGCGCCGGGCCCTTCTCGCCGCACGCCGCGACGAGACCGAGCGCCACGAGGGCGATCCAGGAGAGACTGCGTCTGGTGGTGCGAAGGCGGGTCTGCACGGCGGGGGACTCCAAAAGGGAACGAAAGGTCGTGGTCAGGTGGTGCGGTGCGGCTTAGAGATCGCGGCCGACGAGGGCCTCGATCTGGGCCTTGGCGGTCCGCGCGTCGAGGCGCGCCTGGATGAGTGCGGTCCGCGCCTGGTCCAGCGTGGTCTGCGAGGTGAGCAGGTCGAGCAGCGTCGAGGCGCCCAGGTTGTACCGCTCCTGCTGTACGCGCAGGTCCTCCTCGCCGGCGGCGACGGAGGAGAGCTGGATCCCGACCCGCGCCTCAGCGGTGCGGTAGGTCCCGAGGAGCTGGATCAGCTGCTGGCGCGCGTTGAGCCGCGCGTCACGCAGATTCGCGGCCGCGTTGTCCTCGGCCACCTTGGTGTTCACCACCTGCTGCTCCCGGTTCAGTCCGTTGAAGAGCGGCAGCGAGATGCCCAGACGCGTGGAGTAGTTGTAGTTCTCGCTGCGGCCGAACGGACGGAACGTGCTGTCCGAGTTCGACGTGTTGTACGTGGCGCCGAAGGAGAGGTTGACGGTCGGCAGGTACGGCGAGAGCGCGGCGCGCGACGACTGCTTGGCCGCGGCCATCTGCGATTCGGCCTGCAGGACGGCGGGGCCCCGGGCAGCGATCTCGAAGAGCTCGTCGTCCGTGAGAGCCAGCGCACTGCTCTCGTCCTCGACGATCGGCGCCGCGGTGATGATCTCTGTGGAGCCGATCAACCGCGAGAGCGCGGCGTTGGCGGTCGCAAGATTGTTGCGGGCGGTCAGGATGGCGAGACGCGCGTTGCCCACTTGAATGGAGGACCGCAGCGAGTCCGACCGGGTGGCGGCGCCCGCGGCCACGCGGGCCGTGGCGGCGCGGAGCTGCTGCTCCGACTGCTCGAGCTGCTTGACGGCGGCGCTCTCCGACTCGCGCGCGGCAAGCACCGCGAAGTACTGCTGCTTCACGTTGAGCGCCACGGTGAAGCTCTGCGAGATCTCGCTGGCCTCGGCGGCGTCGAGATTCGCCTTGGCGGCCTGCAGGTTGAAGTAGCGGCGGCCGCCGGCGAAGAGATCCACGGACGAGCTGAGCGAGTGGCTGCCCGACCACGGGCGCACGATCGGCACGAGCTGCTGCTGCGGATTGAACGTCACACCCTCGGAGCGGTTGGCGCCCGAGGAGAAGGTGAGACTCGGCAGGAACCCGCCGTAGTTGGTGCGCACCTGCGCGCCCGACTGCCGCACGGCGTTGCGCGCCTGCACGGCGGCCGGCGCGTTGCGCCGCGCCAGCCGCACCGCCTCATCGAGCGAGATCGGCCGCGCGTCCTGCGCGGCCAGCGCGAGCGGCAGCGCCAAGGCCAATACGCCGCCGAACGTCGTGATCGAACCGAACCCCTTCATCGCTGCTTCTCCTGGCGCCGCGCTTCATCGCGCTCACGCAACATCTGGTCGTAGGTGGCCTGCTGCTCGGGAGTGAGCAGTTGCCGGATCCGCTGGCGGGTGAGCACCCCGAGGGAGTCGAGCTGGGGTCGCACCACCGCCATCAGCGAGTCATAGCTGCGGTTCCGGGCGTCGAGCACGGAGTCCAGTTGGATCCGCTGGGCGGCGTCCATGCCGAGTTCGTCGGCGAGACGCGCACGCATCGACTGCTGATCCCGTCCTTCCTTGAGGAGGAGGCGGTCCGTGGTCACGCCGACGGCGGCTCCCGCCGCTGCCACCGTGACGAAGAACGCCACCGCCCATCCACGTGTTCGACGCATCCGGCCCGCCTTCGTTAGTGGTCGGTGACGGCGCGGAGGGTTGCCTGACGATCAGGCACGATCCCGCGACGCGCAAAGACCTGCGTGTTGGCCGGCGCTTCGATCACCGTCTCGTATGCCATGCGCCGCTCGAGCGCGCGGTCGCGCAGGTACATCGAGCCCGCGACGATCAGCGTCAGCGCGGCCGCCATGAGGCCGATCTGATACGTGCGCTCCGAGAAGGCCCACCAGCGGCCTTCATCACCGGCGCGCGCGATGCGCGCCATGATCCGGGCCTCGAGGCCTTCCCAATAGGTGATGTCCTCCGGCGGCGCGACGATCGCGCGCAGCTCGGTGGTCACCGCGTCGTCCCGGACCAAGGCCGGGCCCTGCATGTCATCCGTCATGGGTTCTCCTTCAATGCGCTGAGGATCTGGCGCAACTGCGATCTGGCGTAGTGGAGATCGGACCTCGCGGTCCCTTCCGGGATGTCGAGCATCTTCCCGATCTCCGAATGTTTGTAGCCCTGCACATCGTGCAACACGATCACCGACCGTTGCCGCGGCGGCAGCGTCTCCAACGCCTCGCGCAACCGCTGCCGCAACTCGCCCCCCTCGGCCGGATCGCGAAACTGCGAGGCGACCGTCTCGGGCAACTCGTCCGCGTCCCGCACCTTCCGGCGACGCGTCAGGTCCAGCGCCGCATTCGCCACGATCCGGTGCAGCCACGCGCCAAAGGCCTGATCCGGCAGGAACCGGTGCAACGCCTTGTACGCGTGAAGGAACGCGTCCTGCACTGCATCCTCGGCGTCCTCGTGATTGATCACGATGCTGCGCGCGACGATGTAGGCTCGACGTTGATGACGCCGGACCAACTCGGAGAAGGCCTCTCGTTCGCCGCGCTGCGCAGCGAGGATCAGGTCCTTTTCGTCGGAGGGCCGCTCAGTCACGTCTCACACCCACCCATACGCGGGACGCCCGGCGGGCGTTGGCCGTTTCGGGGGCCGGCTCGGGAGAGAGCGGCCGGGTCACGCGCCGGCGCTTCCGGCCAGCCCCAAGAGCGCCGCACGGCCCCTGAGCGCGGCGATCACGAAGGCGATATGCGCGTCGAGCTCGACCCCAAGCTCCGCCGCCCCCTGGGTCACGTCCTCGCGGGAAACACCACGGGCGAATGCTTTATCCTTCATCTTCTTCTTGACGCTCGAGGCCTCGAGGTCGAGGACGCTGCGGGAGGGCCTGACCAGCGCGGCGGCGGTGATCAAGCCGCAGAGTTCGTCCACGGCAAAGAGGGTCATGGCCATCCGGGAGGTCCGGGCCACGCCCGTGTAGTGCGCGTGCCCGAGGATCGCCTCGAGGACGTCCTCCGGGTAGCCGAGCGATCGAAGGTGCCGAACGCCTTCCGCCGGGTGCTCGGCGTCCGCGGCGTGCGCGGCGTTCGGAAAGCGCTCGTAATCGAAGTCGTGCATCAGCCCCGCGAGGCCCCACCGGGCCTCATCCTCACCGAACTCCTTCGCGTAGGCCAGCATGGCGCCTTCGACGGCGAGCATGTGCTTGCGTAACGAGTCGCTGGCGGTCCAGGACTCCATCAGGGCAAGCGCGGAAGCGCGGTCAGGAAGCGAAGCGTCGGTCATTGGACGTGGGAAGGTGGAGCTGGAAATAAAGAACAAGGGCCCGCCGCGTGCAGCGGCGGGCCCTGTTCATTGGACAACCCGAGGCACCGAAAGGTTAACTCTCGCGACCACGGATCAGGGTCGGCGTCCGCCAGGAGGCGCGTCCGGATTCCGGGGCGCGGGACCGGCTGCGGCATTGCCTTCGGGGCCCGCGCGACGGAAGGCGCGGTCCAGCTCGGCGGCCTGTTCCGTGAGCAGGGCTTCCGCCTCCGCGCGCTTGTCCTCCGGGATCGCGGCCAGGGTCTCGCTGATCTGTGCGGCGCGGTCGGCCCGCAGTTCGGTCATCAGGCGCACCAGCACGATCGTCCGCTCGCGCGCGATCTGCTGCTCTTCTGGCGACGGCGCCCGCGTGGAGTCCAGTCGATTCCTGGACATCTGCACCTGCGCGCGCAGCGAGTCATAGCGGCTGAACCGCTCGTCGTGACGCGCGCGGTACGTGTTCTCGAGGACCTTCAGAGAATCGACCGTGGCATTGTCGAGGCCGAGCTTGCGGCGCCGCGCGATCAGCTCAGTGGCCGGATTGAGGCCTGCGCTGACGGCGCGGCCGGCGGGGAGGGGAGCGATCGTGCGTCCCCCGCGGGCGGAGGGAGTCCGCGGGATCTCGACGCGCTGCGCGGCGAGTGGGGCCACGGCACCGACGAGCAGCACCGTGCCGAGGAGAAGGGAGAGACGACGCATACGGGTCCGGGTGAGGGGGTGCGGACATGCCGGGCGTGAAGACCCGGCGAACTCACCCAATGATAGAAGGACCCCGGTCGGGAGCGCGAGGGTGGGTCAAGGGATCCCCGACTCGCGCGGCAGGCTCGAGCGGCGGAGCTCCGCGCCTCGCTACCCGCGAGCGGACCTGAGCGCGTTCAGGATCACCGCCACGTCGATCCCTTCCTGCAGCATCGCGCCGATCGTGGGCGGGATGTACCCGAGCGCGGCCAGGACCATCGCCGTGCCGGACAATGCGAGGCCGACTCCGATGCTCTGCCGCGCGATCCGCACCGCACGCTGCCCGATCGCCACCGCGTCTCCCGTCCGCGAGAGGTCGTCCGCAAGGAGGACGACGCCTGCGGCCTCGGCGGAGATCCCGCCGCCGTGCGCGGCCAGCGCCACGCCGACGGTGGCAGCGGAGAGCGCGGGGGCATCGTTGGTGCCGTCGCCCACCATCAGCACGTGTCGTCCACTCCGCTCGAGCTCGCGTACGGCCGTCACCTTGTCCTGCGGCAGCAGGTCGCCGCGCGCGTCGTCGATCCCGAGCGCGTCGGCCACCGGCCGGACGTGTTCGAGGTGGTCCCCGGAAAGGAGCACGATCCGGTCGAGGCCGAGGGCGTGCAGCCGAGCGAACAGCGGCGCCAGGCCGTCGCGTGGACGGTCGGCGTACGCGATCGCACCGAGGAGTTGGTCGTCGGCCGCGACGTACGCCCGGAGTCCGCTCGACCGTGCGTGCAGTGCCGCGAGCTGGACCGCGGCGGCGGGGTGCCGTTCGCGCACGAGCGCCTGCGAGCCGACCGTCACGTCGCGGCCCGCCACGCGCCCGCTCACCCCGCGTCCCGCATGCTCGACGATGCCCTCGGCCCGCGGGAGCGCGAGCGCTCGATCGCGCGCGGCGTCCACCGTCGAACGGGCGAGGTGGTGTCCCGATCCCAGCTCCAGCGCGGCAGCCGTGGCGAGGAGCGTGTCTGCCGTTGCGCCGTCCGTTGCTTCCACCGAGGCGACCTGCGGGCGACCGATCGTGAGCGTGCCCGTCTTGTCGAAGACGGCGGTGTCCACGCGAGCGAGGAGCTCGAGTGCGGTGCCGTTCCGGACGATGATGCCGAGCCGTGCCGCGCGGTTGATCCCGCCGATCACCGCGACCGGGGTCGCGAGGAGCAGCGGGCAGGGTGTGGCAACGACGAGCACGGCGAGCACGCGCGCCGGGTCGCCCGAGAGCCACCACGCGACCGCGCAGGCAAGGAGCGTGACTGGCGTGAACCAGACGGCCCACCGGTCCGCGAGCCGCTGGATCGGCGCCTTCTCCGCCCGCGCACTTCGCACGAGATCCACGATGCGGGCGTAGAGGGAGTCGCGCGCCGGAGCGGTCACGCGGAGTGCCACGGGGCTCTCGAGATTCACCACGCCCGACCGGACCGCCGCGCCAACGCGGACGCGAGCGGGCACCGGCTCCCCGGTGACGCGCGACGTGTCGAGCGAGGTCGCCCCCTCCGCCACGACGCCGTCGGCAGGCACCATCTCGCCCGGGCGCACGAGAATGACGTCGCCGATCGCGACCTGGTCCGCCGCGACGTCCTCCGCCACTCCCGCAGGATCGCGTCCGACGAACCGATGCGCCACGCGCGGTGCGGCGGCCTCGAGCTCGTGGACCGCGGCCGACGCACGCCCCTCCGCGTACCGCTCGAGCAGTTCACCGCCGGTCTGCATCAGCACGATCACCAACCCGGCGACCGGCTCGCGCAGGACGATGGCGGTGACGATCGCCAGCATGGCGACGACGTCGGCGGCGAACTTGCCCTGAAGCAGTCCCCGAAGCGTCTGGAGCACGACGGGCGCGCCCAGCACCACCAGCGCGCCGTAGAGCAGCAGCGCCGACCACGGGTGCTCTGGCGCTCCGAGATGGAGCGCGCCGCCAATGATGAGCGCCGCGAGAGTGAGTGCGGGCGTGCGCGCCGCGGTGAGGGGAAACGGAAGCGCCCCGACCCCTCGAGGGGGTGCGGGGCGCTCCTCTACTCCTGGGCCGTCCGCCGTGTGCTTCACGAGGAGGTCAGGGGCATTGCACGGCCGCAGCTCAGTGCGTGGACTCGGCGGCCGCCTCGTGCTTGTCGAAGCTCCGGTTCGTCAGGGTCACGATCGTCATCACGATCACGCCCAGCGCGACGAGTCCGATCAGCAGTCCTTTGAACGCCGCGGCGGTGTCGCGGCCGGTGAGTGGTGCAGACATGGTACGAGCCTCAGCTGGAGTGGGGAATGCGGTGCGTCAGGCGACGCGCACCGAGACCATGTGGTCCTTGTCGGTGAGCTTCTGCATCACGTCGAGTCCGGCGGTGATCTGCCCGAACACGGTATGGACGCCGTTCAAGTGCTTGGTATTGGCTTCGGAGAGGACCATGAAGAACTGCGAGCCGCCGGTGTCCTTGCCCGCGTGCGCCATCGACATCGCCCCGACCTTGTGGGTCTTGGGATTGCCGGCGGTCTCGCACTTGATGGTCCAACCTGGGCCGCCGGTGCCCGGCGGGCCCTTCGGCGTGCCGCCGATCTTCGCGTTCGGGCATCCGCCCTGCACGACGAACTCGGGGATCACGCGGTGGAAGCGGATCTGATCGTAGAAGCCGGCGTTCGCGAGCTTCTCGAAGTTGGCGACCGTGCCCGGTGCTTCCTTCTCGAAGAGCTCGACGGTGATGCTGCCCTTGTTGGTCTCGATGGTGGCTGATTTCATGATCCAGAAGTCGGGTGTCAGGAGTCAGGTGTCAGGGACGGCGCTACGCGATGCGGACGCAATGCGGGAGCGCCGTTCCCTGAAGTTAACGGCGTGGCGGCGATGATGCGCTGAACTGGTAGTAGCGCGCCACCTTGCAGCCGTTGCGCAGCGCGGGCTCGAAGGTCCAGCGAGCGATCGCCTGCCGCGCCCCGGTGGTGAGCCAGGCACTCGTGGACTCGATCACGCGGAACGTGGACATGTCGGGCTTGCCGAGGGTGTCCACCAGCACCTCCACCTTGATCGACGAGCTGCCGTCGCGGCGCAACGCGCTGCGCGGCGGATTGCGTCGGATCGGCGGGGGGTTCATCGCGATCGGGGTGGGCACACGCTCCACATCGAGGCGCGGATTCAGCGCCGCGTCCTCGCGCGCGAGTACGCACGGGTCGGTCGGGGGCGGGAGCAGTTCGGCGTTTCGGGTGCGCGGCTGCGATGGAGCGCAGGCGGCCACCGCGAGCCCCGCGACGACGAGGATGCCGAGCAAGGCGGGGCGCTGGTGGGTCGGGCGAAGCATCAGAGCGTGGCTGAGGGGCAGATGTCGGAGAGCGTGCACTCCCCGCAACGCGGCCGCCGCGCCTCGCAGACGCGGCGGCCGTGAAAGATCATCAGGTGAGATAGCATCGTCCAACTCGCCTTCGGGAACAAGGGGAGGAGGGCACGCTCGACCCGGACGGCGTCCGTCGCCCTGGTGAGCCCGAAGCGTCCGGACAGCCGGATCACGTGCGTGTCCACGGTGATCCCCTCGCTAAGGCCAAAGGCGTTCCCGAGGATCACGTTCGCCGTCTTTCGACCGATCCCCGGGAGCTTCACCAGCACGTCCATCCGCGCCGGGACGTCGCCGCCGTGATGCTTCACCAGCTGTTTGGCCAACCCGGAGAGCGACTTCGCCTTGTTCCTATAGAAGCCCGTGCTGTGGATGACCTTCTCGATCTCGCGGATCGGCGCGCGCGCGAGTGCGGCGGCATCGGGCCAGCGCGCGAACAACTCGGGCGTGACCAGATTCACCCGCTTGTCGGTGCACTGCGCCGAGAGGATCGTCGCGACGGCCAGCTCGAACGCATTGCGGTGGTCGAGTTCGCAGTGCGCGTCGGGGTAGGCGAGCCGCAGTCGGCGCTCGATCTCCGCCGCGTGCGCGACGCGCGCGGCTTTGCTGCGGGGCACCGTGGCGCGCACCGGTCGCCTGGCGGACGTGCGGGCCGCCATCAGGCCACGGCCCGCCGGCGCGTCGCGAACGTGACGAACTCCTCGGCGGATCGCGCGTTCACCACATCCGGCGCGCCCAGCCAGGCCTTCCGAGCCATCCCGATCCCGAGCGCCATGTTGTCGAGGCCGTCCACCGAATGCGCGTCGGGGCCGATCTCGACCTTGGCGCCGTGCTTGGCCGCCGAGCGCGCGAGCCGCCAGTCGAGATCCAACCGGTGGGGGTCGGCGTTGAGTTCGACCGCAACGCCCAGTGCCCCGGCGCGCTCGAGCACCGCCTCCATGTCGATCGCGAACGGCTCGCGCGTGAGGAGCAGTCGGCCGGTCGGATGCCCGAGCACCGCCATGTGCGGGTCCTCCATGGCCTTGAGCACGCGTTCGGTCATCTGCACGCCGTTCATGCCGAAGCGGGAATGCACGGACGCGATCACGTAATCGAACTTGTCGAGCACCTCCACCGGATAGTCGATCCGTCCACAGGGGAGGATGTCCGCTTCCACCCCTTTGAGTACGCGGAAGTCCGAGAACGACGCGTTGATGGCGTCGATCTCGTCGTGCTGCCGCGCGAGGGACTCGGCGGTGAGCCCGCCGGCGTAGAACGCCGACTGCGAATGGTCGGAGATCCCGAGGTAGCTCCACCCGCGCCGGCGCGCCTCGGCGGCAAGTTCGGCGATCGTCGCGCCGCCGTCCGAGTACTGCGAGTGGCAATGCAGCGCACCGCGAATGTCGTCGAGCGTGATCAACGCCGGCAGTGACCCGTCCGCTGCCGCCTCCGACTCGCCGAGTCCCTCGCGCAACTCGGGCGGGATCCACGGGAGTCCCACCGCCGCGTAGAGCGCGGCTTCGTCCGCCAGCGGCACCGCGCGCCCCGCCGCATCGGTGAGCTCGTGCGCGCCCAGCGTGAGGCCATGCGCCGCCGCACGCGCCGCCACCGCCTCGACATGGGCGTCATTGCCCGTGGCGCGGAACCACGTCACCACGAACTCGGCCGGCGTCACGCAGTGGAGCCGCAGCCGCATGCCGTCGTCGAAGCGGATCGTGAGTTCGCGCGTGCCGCTGCCCACCGAGTCGCGCACGCCGGGTGTTCGCGCGAACGCTGCGGCCACACGTTCCGGTGCGTTGGCGCACGCGGCGACGATCTCCGCCTCGCGCACGGTCTCGCAATGCCGACGCACCGCGCCGGCGATCTCCGCCCGCAGCACGCCGGTCTGCCGACGCACGCCCGCCAGCATGCGCTCAGCCTCGGCGCGCCCGTGGGGCAGCAGCACCTCGGCGCCGCTCTCCTTGAGCCACGCGATCCCGCGGAGCACTTGCTCGGCCATGCGTGCGCCGAAGCGCGGCAGCTTGGAGAGCCGCCCGTCGCGCGCCGCCTCCTCGAGTTCCTGCAGCGTGTCCAGCCCGAGTCCTTCGTGAATGCGCCGGATCCGAGAGGGCCCGAGCCCGGGCACGCGCAGCATCTCGAAGAGGCCTTCGGGCGTGGATTCGCGCAGCCGGTCGAGCAGTGTGGCATCGCCGTGTTCATTGAACTCGTCGAGCACCTCGAGCACCTCAGGCGCGAAGCGACGGCGATCCCGCTTGAGCACCTCGCTGAGTGCCCGCGACTCCGCTGCGCCGAGCGAACGCGCCGCGTCGGCGAAGGGCGCCGACACGGTGGCGTCCTCGCCCTGCAGTTCGAGCAGCGCGACGACCTCGTGCAGGAGGTGTGCGGCGACGCGAGAGTCCATCGGTTGAATATAGAAGGCGCGCTGCGCGCGCCGGGCCGGCTACGTCTCTTTGCCCGCGTGCTCGGAGAGCTTGCCGATCAGCTGGTGCAGCTGCTTCTCGGTGAGATCGATCTCCTGCGCGGCGCCCTCGACGTCGAGGAGGCCGGCCCGCATGGAGATGGCGACCTGATTCAGGTAGCGGATCTTCGCGAGGATGTCGTCCGTGTGCTTGCGGAGTGCGATGAAGCGCCGCTTTTCCGCGAGCGCCCGCTTGTGGCGCTTGCCCAGCTCGTGGGGCGTGAGGCGCTTGGCGAACGCGATCACCTCTTCGCGCGAACGGCCGGGGATCGCGCCGCGATCGGGAAGGCCCAGATCGTCCCACGCTTCGTCGGCGAACCAGAGACGGCCCACGTACTCGACCCCATCGAACACGATGCGCACGGAGACGTTGTACCGGCGGTCTTCCGTCTCGATCGTAGCCACATACGGCTGGATGATGTCGTCGTTGGTCGCCATCTCAGTGCGGCGCTCCGCCGTCGGTGCGGTCGAGGAAGTCCCGGACGGTCGCGAAGAGCGGCCCGGGTTGCTCAACATACGGGACGTGCCCGCAGTCATCCAGCCACCGCGTCTCCGCGCCGAGGGCGGAGGCGGCCGCCTCCGACGACGCCAGCGGGATCGGGTCCTGCCGCCCATGCACCACCAGTGAAGGAATGTGCATCTGCCCCACCCGGCGCAGGTCAGGCAGCAGGTCGAACTCGCCCAGCGACTCCCACACCGACTGCTGGACGCGCCCCGTGACGCGGAATGGCGTGAGATCCTGGGCCTTGGCGGGGTCGGCGAAGTAGCCCGCCACGCTGAGCTCGAAGGTGCGCTGCTTGTACGCCGCAGGATCGCGCTCTTTGAGCCCGCTGGCCGCGAGCGCATCGCGCAGCGCCGCCACCTCGGGTCCCAGCTGTCGGCGGGAGAACTCGCGCTCGAACTCGCTGCGCCACGCGCGGCTCACCGGGCCCGGGTCGAGCAGAACCATGCGTGTCGGGACGGGCCCGGCCCGCCCCGACGCGGCCTCTATCGCGTACAGCATCGAGAGCGTCGCGCCCCACGAGTAGCCGACCAGCGAGAGCGGCCCTGGGGAGAGCTCGGCCAGCACCGCCGTCAGATCCTCCACGTGCGTCCGCCAGGTGATCGGCGTGCGATCGTCCGTGCGAGAGCGGCCGCCCCCGCGTTGATCGTAGAACAGACAATCGCGGTCCTTTGCGAGTTCCAGCAGCTGCGGCAGCAGATAATCGTGGTGCGCCCCTGGTCCGCCGTGCAGCACCACGAGTGAACCGCGCGGCGTCGCTGGCGTGTAGCGGCACCAGTAGAGCGGCACGGTGGTGGCGGTGAAGCCTTCGGAGGTCGGCGGCGGGATCGGGGGCACGGATCGGACTTAGGTGAAAGAGCCGGCGACGCGCGCCGTGTTGAGATGCACGCGCACGGTATCCGCAATGTCTCGACCATAGCCCCCGGCGATCACGATCACCACCGGGACCCCCACCGCGCGCGCGGCTTCGAGAACCATTGCATCGCGGCGCATGAGGCCGTCGAAGGTCAGCTTCAGGCGTCCGAGCGTGTCACCCTCGTGCGGATCGGCGCCTGCGAGGTAGCAGACGAGGTCCGCGCGCGACGCCGCAAGCACGCGTGGCAGCGCGTCGGCCAGGCGTTCGAGATACTCTGTGTCGCCGGTGCCGTCCTCGAGTTCGACGTCGAGCCGGCCCGCCACTTTGCGGAACGGATAGTTGCGCCGGCCATGCATCGAGAACGTGAAGACCTCGTCGTCCGCGGCAAAGAGCGCGTGGGTCCCGTTGCCCTGATGAACGTCGAGGTCCACCACGGCGGCGCGGCGGATCTTCCCGCGCGCGCGAAGCCCGTGGATGGCGATCGCGACATCGTTCAGCACGCAGAAGCCTTCACCGTGCGTCGCGAAGGCGTGATGCGTGCCGCCCGCGAGATTCATCGCCACCCCGGCCGCGAGCGCATGCTCGGCGGCCTCGAGCGTGCCGCCTGCCGCGCGCAGCGAGCGCTCCACGAGCCCTGGCGACCAGGGAAAGCCGAGCGTGCGCTGCTCGGCCGCCGGCATCGTGCCGCCGAACAACCGCGCGAGGTAGTCGGCCGTGTGCACGCGGCGCACGTCGTTCTCGGGCGCGCGCTCGGGCGTGTGCAGCGACTCGCGCGGCACGACTCCCTCCGCGAGGATCGCGTCACGGAGCAGCTGGTACTTGGCGATGGGAAACCGATGACCCTCGGGGAGTGCGATGACGTACTCCGCACTCGACCACACGTGGAGGGTCACCGCGCGCTCACTGCACGGCGCCCGCGCCCTTGAAGACCACGCCGCCCTTCATCACGAAGCTCACACGCTCGAGCACGCGCACGTCGCGCGTCGGATCGCCCGGCACGGCGACGATATCCGCCAAGCGTCCGGCGGCGAGCGTCCCTACGCGGTCACTCCACCCGAGCAGGTCAGCGGCCGAGGACGTCCCCGCCACGATCGCCTCCATGGGCGTGAGTCCGCCCCACTCGACCATCAGCGTGAACTCGTGGCCGTTCTGCCCATGCCGCCCGACCCCGGCGTCCGTGCCGAGCGCGATCTTCACGCCGGCCGCGCGCGCGATCCGCGTGGCATCCCGCATCGCGGCGCCGGCCGCGCGCGCCTTGATCGCCACCAGCGGCGGCATCGTACCCGCGTCCGCCGCGCGCAGCACGGCCTCACCCGCCATCAGCGTGGGCACCAGATACGTCCCGCGCTCCGCCATCAGCCGCGCGCCCTCCGCGTCGAGGAACGAGCCGTGCTCGATGCTCGCGACGCCGGCGCGCACCGCGATCTTGATCCCTTCGGTGCCGTGTGCATGTGCCGCGACCTTCCGGCCGAGCGTCCGTGCCTCCTCCACCATCACGGTGAGCTCGGCGAGCGAGTACTGCGACGCACCCACCGACTGGCCGCCGCCGGACAGCACGCCAGCCGTTGCGCAGGTCTTGATCACATCGGCGCCGTACTTGACCTGGTATCGCACAGCGCGCCGCACCTCGTCCGCGCCGTCCGCGATGCCTGACTCCGGCGTGCCGTCCACCAGACCCGGCCGGTAGTTGTTCTCGTCGCAGTGACCGCCAGTGATCCCAAGCGCGTGTCCGGCGGTCTGGATCCGCGGGCCGATCACGTAACCGGTGTTGATCGCGTTTCGGAGCCCGACGTCCTCGAATCCTGGCGCACCGACCATCCGGACGCTGGTGAAGCCCGCGAGCAGCGTGCGCCGCGCGTGCTCGCCGCCGAGCACGGCCTGGAAGCCGGGATAGTCGCGCACGGACGCGTCGAAGGCGCCCGCGTCCTCGATCTCCCGCCCGAGCAGGTGCACGTGCATGTCGATGAAGCCCGGCAGCAGCGTCACGTCGCCGAGATCCACACGCCGCGCGCCGGCCGGGATCTGCACGCGACCATCCACGCCCACCGCGACGATCTTGTCGTTGGTCACGACCACCACGGCGTTCTGGATCGGTGCGGCGCCGGTGCCGTCGATCAGACGCGCCGCGCGCAGGACCACCGTGCCCTGCCCGCTGGTCGGGATGTGCTGCGCGTCCGCGACCGGCGGCGCGAGGAGAACAACCGCTGCAAGAGCGGCGAGGGCGGAGCGGAGGCGCATCTGGGGGTCCGGGGGTGAGGGGAGCCTGGAGGTGAAGCGGGTGCTCAGCCGCCGCGGCGGCCGAGCGTGATCTGGAGTGTGACGCGTGCGCCGTCGCGGATCACGATCACCGTGACCGTATCACCCGGCGAGAAAGCATTGAGCGCGTCCGTGTACTCATAGATGTCCTTCACGGGGCGTCCGCCGAACTCGACGATCACGTCGCCGCCGCGCAGGCCGCCCTTCTCCGCGGGGCTGTCCGCGCGCACGCCGGAGATGCGCATGCCGACCACGTCGGCGGCACCCATGTCCGGGATCGACCCGAGGTACACTCCGCTCGACTGCCGCGACCCGGCACTCGCGCTGGCCGCAGTGCGCTGCGCCGTGAGTCGGCTGGAGCGATCACCGAGCGCGCGCGTCAGCTTCTCCGCAAGCTCCGCGACGCGCCACATCCCCTCCGCGTTGATCCACTGCACGTCGTCCGTGGCGCGATGATAGTCCGCGTGGAGATCGGTGAAGAAGTGGAGCACGGGAAGTCCGCGGGCGTGGAACGCCGCGTGGTCGGATGGGCCAATGCCATCAGGCACCTTGTTCACCACGAAGCCCGACCCCGCGCTGACGCTGTCCACCAAGGCTGGCAGCTCGGCGGCGGTCCCCACGCCGTAGATGATCAAGCGGTCGTTGGTGAGGCGTCCGACCATGTCGAAGTTGAGCATCGCCTGGATCTGCGTCAGCGGAACGGGCGAATGCTCGACGAAGTGCGTCGAGCCGAGCAGTCCCTGCTCCTCGCCGCTGAAGTGCACGAGCAGGATGGATCGACGAGTGGGCGCGGCCCGCAGTCGGCGCGCCAACTCGAGGATCACCGCACTGCCGGACGCATTGTCGTCGGCGCCGTTGCGGATGCTGGCCCCGGCGCTCGGGTCGAGTGCCCCGACCGTACTGCGCCCCAGATGGTCGAGGTGCGCGCCGAGCACGATCACCTGATCCGAGAGTGCCGGGTCGCGGCCAGGGATGAAGGCGACGACGTTGGTCGCCGTGACCGCCGTCGGCACTTCGCCCCGCACGCGCGCGGTCTGCGCCAGATAGCGCTGGAGATACCCGTTCAATCCCGGTGCGTGGCTGATCCCGAGCTGCTCGTACCGGCGGACGACGAACGCGGCCGCAGCGTCGAATCCCGGCGTGCCGGTGGCGCGCCCCTCGCGCGTGTCCGAGGACAGCCACGCCACATCGGCGCGCAGCGCAGCGGGCCCAACTTCTCCGGCGAGGTCTCCGGGCGCCGCGCGACACGCGATCGCGAGCGGTAGGACGAGCACGAGCGCCCTCCGCCGCCACGCGGCGGGAGCGCCTCGATGAGAACGCCGATACAGAGTCTTGAGCATCAGAGGTATGTTATCGGGAGTTTCCCACGCGCACCAGAATGCCATGACCTCAGCTGACCTCTCGAAGCTGGCCGTTCAGTTCGCTGCGCTGGTCGCGCGCACCGCGGCGGATCCCCGTGCGCCGGAACTGCGGGCGGAGCTTCGGAAGCTCGGAAAGAAGAAGCGCGCCGACGATCTGGTCCTCTCGCCCGGAGACCACGGGGCGCTCCTGCTCCAGGGCAGCGCCCTCGATGCCGCGGACAGCGAGGAGGCGACGGCGGCATGCGCACTGTTGGCGGCTCGCCTGAGCGTCTATGGAGTCGAAGAGCTCACGATCACTCCGCGCGCGGCGGACGCCGACCTCCACGAGCTGATCCGACTCGTCGCCGCTGATCCCCCGGGAGAGGATCCCGTCGGTCATTTCGCGGCCCGTGCGTCGGCGGTCGATGCGCGCTCGATCCCGCGCCGACTGGTCAAGCGCGCGAGTGTGCCAGTGGAGGCGCCTGCCGAGCCGCCGTCCGCCAAGCCGCCCACCGCGCAAAGGGATCGGTCCTCCAAGCCCACGCCTCGCGGAACCCCGTCGGTTGCCGCGCCGGTTGTTGGAACGCCGCCCGGGGCCGCACCAACGGACCACCCCGTGGAGTCATCCTCGGCGCCCGAGCCGGAGCCCGTCTCGGCCGAGAACCAGCGCGCGGATCGACTGACCGAGGCACTCGAGGTGCCGGAGACGGAGGACGCCGAGCTCGCGTCGCTCTTTGCGCGGCTGCAGGCGGCGGAGTCGCCCGACCAGCTCACCGAGCCGCTGGACGCACTGGCAGCCCGGATCGATCTCACCTTCCGTCAGGGCAAGTATCTGGAGGTGGTGCAGGGGATGGCCGGTCTGGTCGCGATCGAGCACATCCAGGTGGAGCAGGACCCCTCCGATGACCGCCGGCGCGCATACGCCCGGACGTTCCGCGCGCTCGCCAAGCCGCTGCTGCTGCGACAGGTGGCCGTGATGCGGCACCGGAAGGCGGACGATCCCACCGTCGCGCGCCAAGCACAGGCGGTGCTCTACCGATTCGGCACCGACGGCGCGGAGGCGCTCATCGACGAGTACGTCTCCGTTCCGACCGCCGAAGCGCGCGCGATCTGCCTCGACGCGCTCCGGAAGATCCGGCGGACGCATGACGCACTCTTCGCCCTCGTGCGCGACACCCGGGATCTGGTGGTGCGACAGGCCGCGGGACTCCTCGGTGAGCTGGGCGACCCACGGGGCGAGCAGATGCTGATCGAACTGATCCGGCATCCCGACGCCCGGGCCCGACGGGCGGCCGTCGCGGCGCTCACGCGGTTCGAGACGCCAGGCGCACTCGACGCCATCGGCATTGCGCTGGACGACGAATCGCCGATCGTGCGTGCCCGCGCCGTCGCCGCGCTGGAGCGCCGGGGTGGCCCGCGCGCGGTGCCGCTGCTGGCGCCTGTGCTGAACCGCGAGGCAGACCTCGAAGTGCTCTACGCGGCGATCGCCGCTCTGGGAACCATCGGTGGCGCCGACGCGGTGGCCGCGCTGATCCCGTGCGCGCAGGGAGAGTCAGCGCACCCGCGCAGGCGCGACGCCAAGTTCCGAATCGCCGCGTGCACCGCGCTCGTCGCCATTCGGACGCCGCAGAGCATGGCCGCGGTCCAGGCGCTCCGCGACGATCGGGACCGCGAGGTGCGTGACGCGGCGGTGCGGCTGGTGGCGCAAGCGTCGCGCCGGACCACCGCCATGCGGGCCGTCGCTACGCCCTGAGCACCCGCGCCGCGCGGGGGTCGAGTGGCGAGAAGAGCGCTCCGTTGAAGCAGCGCGCGAGGATCTCCACACCGTCCACCAAACGCGGACCGGGACGACTGGCATACGCGTTGGCGTCGATCGCCACGACGCGCCGCCGCCGCGCCCACTGCCAATCCGGCCGCGCCAGGAGCGCCTCGGCCTCCGCGACCGACCGGTCGAGGTCGTAGCCGCACGGCGCGACGACGATCACCTCGGGGTCCGCCTGGCGCACGATCTCGGGCGTGACCCTCACCGAGTGCGCACCCGGCGCAGCGAGGACATCCACGCCGCCGGCGCGCCGCACCATCTCGGGCATCCAGTGACCTGCGGCATACACGGGGTCCGTCCACTCAAGCACGGCCACGCGCGGCCTCGGAGCGCGTGCGGCCTTCAGCGTCTCGTGCACGCCGAGCAGACGCGCCCGCGCGTCGCGCACGAATCCTTCGGCAGTGTCCGCCGCGCCGAGCGCCGTGCCCACCCGCATCAGGTCATCGAACACCCCGTCGAGGGAGCTCGCCGAGCACGTCACGATCTCCGGCGCCGGGTCCAACCGGGCAGCGAGCGCCCGCACGTCCGATTCCACCACGGCGCAAACGTCGCACAGTGCCTGCGTGAGGATCACCTGTGGACGCAGCGCGCGGATCTCGTCCTCGAACATCTCGAAGAGCGGGGTACCGGCAGCGCTGAGCGCGGCGACCTCCGCATCCACGACCGCAGCGGCGGCCGCGCTCGCCACCGCACTCCGGGTCACGCGCGGCAGGGCGCGCACGGCCGCGGGATGGTCGCACTCGTGGGTCACGCCCACGAGCGACTCGATCCGTCCCAGCGCCGCCACCATCTCGGTGGCTCCCGGGAGGAGAGAGACCACGCGTGTCACGTCGGCGACGACGGGACCGGCAGCAGCAGGAGCGCGAAGACGAAGGCCATGATCCCCAGCGCGAGCGCGCTCACTGGGCCGCCGGCGAAGTGCAGGACCACGCCGAGGAGTGCGGCGCCCTCGCCGAAGGTCCATCCCACGAGCGTGAGCAGACCGCGCTGCGCGGACGGCGCGGCCTCGACGCGCGTCCGCAGGAAGAGCGTTGCCATCGCCGAGAGCGCGACCACGATCCAGAGCACGTAGCGCATGGCGTCCAGTGGGAACGACTCGGCGATCCCGGGCGGCACCACACCCTGCATTCGCTGGTAGAGCGCGATGCCTGCGAACGCGAAGACACCGCCGATCAACCCGATGCGAACGATGAAGAGGTGCTTCGAGGGCATCGCTACTTCCTCTCGTAGACCCGCTTCCCGCCGACCCAGGTGCTCAGCACCTGCGTGCGCGAGAGGAGTTCAGTGGGAACCCGCATGATGTCCTGATCGAGGATCACGAAGTCGGCGCGCTTGCCCACGGAGATCGACCCCAGCTCCTGTTCCTGGAACGCCGCGTACGCGGGCCAGATCGTCATCGAGTAGAGCGCCTCGTCGCGGGTCATCCGCTGCTCCGGATACCACCCGCCGGCCGGCCAGTCCTGCGCATCCTGCCGCGCGACGCTGCTCTTGAAGGAGATCAGCGGATCGATGCGCTCCACCGGCGCGTCCGACCCGTTGGGAATGATCGTGTTCGTCGCGAGGAGCGAACGCCAGGCGTACGCCCCGCGCAGGCGCGTCTCGCCGAGGCGCGCACCGGCCCAGTACATGTCGCTCGTCTGATGCGAGGCCTGCATGGACGGGATCACGCCCAGCGCGGCAAAGCGCGGGATGTCGTCCGAATGGAGGATCTGCGCGTGCTCCACGCGGAAGCGATGGTCCGCGGTCGGGCGCGCGCGGAGCGCCGCCTCGTAGGCGTCGAGCACCAGCCGGTTGCCCCGGTCGCCGATCGCGTGCGTGTTGATCTGGAAGCCCGCCGCGAGACCGCGTGTGGCGACGTCCTCGATGTGCGCGGGCGCCGAGACGAGCAGCCCGGACGTGGATGCCATGTCCGAGTACGGCCCAAGAAGCGCGGCCCCGCGCGAGCCCAAGGCGCCGTCCTGATACAGTTTCACGCTCCGGACCCAGAGCATGCCATTGTAGAGGCCGCTCTGCGGTCCGCGACGAAACCAGGCATCGATCGTGCGCGCGTCGTCGGAGATCATCGCGTAGAGCCGGATGTCCAGCGCGTTCTCGCGGCCGAGTTCCTCGTAGAGCTCGAGCACCTGCGCGGAGGAGCCCGCGTCGTGCACGCCGGTGAGGCCGTAGCGGTGCATCTCACCGATCGCCGCACGGATGTTCTCTTTCACCTGGGCGCGCGTGGGCGCCGGCACCACGCGCCCGACAAGACGCATCGCGTTGTCCACGAGGACTCCGCTCGGTGCACCGGCCGGATCGCGGAGGATCTCCCCTCCCGGTGGATCGGTCGCCTCACGCGTGAGCCCGGCCAGCTGCATCGCCCGCGCGTTCACGAGCGCTGCGTGTCCGTCCACCCGCGTGAGGTAGACCGGGTGCTCGGGCACCGCGCGCGAGAGCTCTTCGTGCGTGGGAAAGTTCGTTTCCGCCCAGTCGTTCTGATCCCAGCCGCGCCCGGTGATCCACTCACCGCGCGGGGTCGTGCGCGCGCGCTCCACCACGCGCGCGATCACCTCGGCGTACGAGGTCGTGCCCACGAGGTTCACCGTGCGGACCGCCAGCCCCAGTCCCGCGACGTGCGCGTGCGCGTCCGTCATCCCCGGGATCACCGTGCGGCCGCCGGCATCCACCAGCTGGGTGCGCGGCCCGGCCATCGCCCGGGCGCCTGCCAGATCGCCCACGAACACGACCCGACCGCCGCGGACGGCGAAGGCATCGACGACGGGTCGCGCGGCGTCCGCCGTGTAGACTCGCGCGTTGACCACCACGAGATCGGCGGGGGCCGTCGTGGGAGCCTGCGCCGCGAGCGGCAGTGCGCACAGGGACAGCAAGAGCGGGACGAGGCGCGTCAGACGAGAGCGTGACATCGGTGGGTGAGTGAGAGTGAGCAGCATCACGAGAGAAAGTTGTGTGCAGTTGTGACCTGGAACGCCTCCGGCCGTTGCCGGGTAGGGCCGCACGTTCATATGGTACTTCACACCCCCTCACTACGCACGGAGTGACCTCGATGCTTGGCCGCCGTCTTCTCGTCCTCACCCTGCTTTGTCTGCCCGCCCTCAGCCTGAACGCACAGGAGCGTCCAGCGCCGTCGGCCGAGAGCGAAGCGGAGTCTCGCGCGCGTCTGGCACGACGCGCGGCCGGGATCACGGTGGGCCACTGGGATCTGCGCGGCGTCGAGGCACCCAGCGGCGTAGATGTCTCCACCATGCCCATGCTCTACGGCTTCATGCGCAAAGGTCTCGATGCGCGTCTCTCGCTTGAGAACGGGATCGGCGTCTGGCGGCGCGTGCAGAGGTCGCCGGCCACTGGCGGGATCGGCGGGACGGCCGCAGAGGAAGTGCAGAGCTGGGTGATCGCCCAGACGACCGCCGTGCGGTTCTTCCCGGCCACGGACGCCGGTGCCGCGTTCGAGCCGTGGGTGCTCGGCGGCGCCGGGTTCTCGTTCGGCCTGGATGATCGCGACACGCAGGGCGGAGGCGTGCTCGGCGGCACGACCGGTGGTGCCGGGCTCGAGATCGTTCCGGGCTTCTCGCTGCAGGGCGGCGCCGGCGCCGAATGGTGGTTCTCGAGTTCGATGGCACTGAACGTCGGTGCACGATTCCAATGGACGCGCTTCTTCCAGGAGTTCGGCGGCGAGCGCACCTATCAGGGGCCGTCGTACGAGGTGGGCCTGACCTACAAGTTCCAGTACCGGTAGCGCCGCACCACGCGCCGCGCTTCCTTCTCCGCAGCCTGAGGAGGGAGCGCGATGCGCGCATTGCACGTCGTAGTGGCTGGACTCGGTGCGATGGGGAGCGCTGCGGCCTGGCAGCTGACCAAGGCCGGGCACCGCGTGACCGCCCTCGAGCGCTGGCGCACGCCGCACGCGCACGGCTCCACGCACGGCGAGACGCGCGTCACCCGGGTCACGGCGTGGGAGGGCGCAGCGTACGTGCCGCTCGCGCGCCGCGCCAACGAGCTTTGGACGGAGCTCGAGCAACGCGATGCGGCGACGTTCCGCGACGTTCGCGGCGGCCTGTTCATCGGACGGCCCGGCGACGAGATCGTCGCTGGCACGCGTGTGAGCGCCGAGGGGACGGGTGCGGCGTACACCGAACTGAACGCGGATGACGTGCGTCGCCTGGTGCCAGGGCTGCGCATGGAGGCGCGCTGGTCCGGGATCCTCGACCCCGCGGCCGGTGTGCTCTTTCCGGAAGCGATCCTCCGGTCACTTCACGCGGCGGCCGCCGCGCGTGGCGCCGACCTCCGGTGGGAGGAGCCTCTGGTCTCGTGGGCGCCCGACGGCGCCGGGGTGCGGATCACGACCGCGAGCGGCGCGTTCACGGCAGATCGTCTGATTCTTTCGCTCGGCGCATGGATGGGTCCGCAGCTCGCGCCGCTGGGCGTCCCGCTCCGCATCGAGCGTCAGACGATGCACTGGTTCGACGCATCCAGTGCGCCCGAGTCGGACGCGCGTCGGCCCGTCATCATCGCCAGCGACGGCACCGCGCAGGCCATGGTCGTGTTTCCCGTGCGGGACGCGCTCGTGAAGGTCGCCGGGCACGGGCGCGGCGAGGCCATGCGTCCGGACGACGTGGATCGCGCGATCCACGCCGAGGACATGGCGCCGGCCGCGGCGGCACTCGCCGAGCTGTTTCCGGGGCGCTACGGCGCGCACCAGCGAGCGGCGACGTGTCTCTACAGCCGCACCAGCGACGGCCACTTCATCATTGACCGCCACCCGGAGTGTCCGCAGGTCGTGCTGGCGAGCCCGTGCAATGGGTTCGGCTTCAAGTTCTCCAGCGCCACTGGCGAGGCGCTCGCGTGCCTGGCGACGGGCGTGGAACCGCCTGTCGCGCTCGACGCTTGGCGGCTGCGCCGATGAGCACGCGTGCGCGTTGCGCGCGCACCGTGCCTATCCCGTCGATCAGCGCGTGCTCTTGAGCCACGCTTCTCGGAACGCCAGTTGCTGCGGCGTTGGCGTGAGCCCCGCATCCTCGTACAGCAGCACCTCGACCCGCGGGTCGGTCATCAAGCGCACCCGGCCTTCGCGCTCGCCGCTCCGCGCGCGCCACGTCACGCGGATCTCGTCGCCAGGGCGCTTCGCCGCGATCGCCGCGCGCACCGCGTCCGGCGTCTCGACGACCGCGCCATCGATGGTCAGGATGCGGTCGCCCGCCGAGAGTCCCAGAGCGCGCATCGGTGAGCCGATGGTCGTCGGCCCAGCGACGACCACCGCGCCGTTGGTCGCCGTGAGCCCCGTGTTGCCGAACCACGCGACGGTCGGCTGCGCGGGCCGCACGAGCACTCCGGCGCGCGCGAGCAGGCCGGGGAAGTCGGGGAGTTCGCTTCCCACTACGTAGCGCGCGAAGAACGCGCGCGCGAACGCGGCATCACCGCTCACGGTCGCGAGCACGCGCTCGGCGTCCGCCAACGTGTAGCCGCGCACCGGGGCGAAAGCGGCCGACTGCGGCTTGCCGAACTCCAGCCAGAGTGCGCGCATGTAATCATCCAGGGTCGCGCGCGGGCTGCGCGCGCGCAGCGTGAGGTCGAGCGCGATCCCGAGCGCCTCGCCGTACGTGTAGTACGAGATGAACGTGTTGCCCCGGTTCGTGGGATCGATCGACACTGCCGCATCCACGAAGGGCGCCTGCTGGCTCATGCCCACGGCGCCGGCGAACGCACGCGCCGGGCTCGTCGTCAGCGTGTTGACGGCCCCGCTCAGCTGTCGCGCATACGCACTGGGCGTCGTGATCCCGGCGCGGGCGATCACGAGCGGCCCGTAGTAGTTCGTGAAGCCCTCGGCGAGCCAGAGTTCGCCGCTCATGTTCGCCTCGGTGAAGTCGAACGGCTCCAACGAAGCGGGCCGGATGCGCTCCACGTTCCACGCGTGGAAGAACTCGTGAGAGACCGTGCCGAGGAGTCCCATCGTGCCCGTCGCGAGCGATCCCGACGAGGTGAGGGAGGTCGAGTTGCGATGCTCCATCCCATCGCCCGCGCAGGTGGCACGGTAGCACGCGATGAACGTGTAGGTGCCGAAGTCGAACCGCGGAAGCTCTCCGAAGACGCCGGCCATCTCGTGCACGACGCGCTTGGTGAGATCCGCGAACCGGGCCGCTTCGTCCGCCGTCCCCTGATGGTTGAGCGCGAGCCGGATGGTCTGCGAGCTCTCGCCCCCTGCGACGCGCCACTCGCGAATGTCGAGTGCGCCCAGGTGGGTCGGCGAGTCGAGGAAGTACTGCAGATCCGGTGCGCGGAAGGTGCGCGCGTCGGCGGTGGGCTCGAGCTGCGTCGCGATCGTCCACGAGGGATCCGGGGGTGTGAACGTGATCTGGATCGGCCGATGCGCGAGGCTCGGTGCCCATGCGAACGCTGCCGGCATGTTCAGGTGGGCCCGGGTGAGATCCACGCCGGCGTACGTGCCATCCGCGCGGTCGGCGAAGAGGGTGTAGCCGAACCGCACCTCGCCAACGTGTCCCGTGACCACCCACGAATGCGGGGTGTCGCGCTCCACCTGGAGTGGGCGGCCCGCCGCATCCGTGGCGCGCACGGCATACACGTTCTTGGCGAACTCGTGCAGCGCGTACCGCCCGGGCGAACTCCGTGCCATCCGCACACGCAGCGGGCCGTTCGGCAGCGCGCGGAAGCGGATCTCGATCTCCGCCTCCCGCTGCTCGGCGTTGGGGAAGCTGATCGTGTAGAGCACCGTCTCGAGCGACGGCGGCGCGACTGACGCGGCCGTTGCCGGGCGCGCGTTCTGCGCGACGAGAGTGCCGGGGCCCGCGGCGACCAGCGAGCCGGCGAGCAGGACGAGGGCAGGGAGCCGAAGCGAGCGAGTCATGTCCCGAAGTTATCCGATCGGACTTCCCTCCGTCCACGCGGGGCGTAGAGTACGGGCGTGGACCTTCGTCAGCGAGTCGTCATTGCCATCGCGGCGGTCTTGGTGACTGCGGCCGCGCCTCTGGGCTGGCCGGGTGGCGAGTTCGTGCTCATCGCGCACCGCGGCGCCTCCTGGGACGCGCCGGAGAACACGTTTGCGGCGTGGGATCGGGCGCTTGCGGACGGTGCGCGCTGGATCGAGCAGGACCTCGCGCTGACGCGCGACGGCGCGCTCGTCGTCTTTCACGATGACACGCTCGGCCGGACGGCACGTGGCCCTGAGGACGCGTGCACGGGACGCGTCGCCGAACGCGCTCTGGCGGAGCTGCAGCGCTGTGAGGTGGGGAGCTGGTTCAACGCCGAGTTCCCGGATCGCGCGCGGCCCGAGTACGCCGGCGAGCCGATCCGCACGCTCGACGAGGTCATCACGCGGTACCGGGACCGCGGTCGCTTCTATATCGAGACGAAGCGACCCGACGACCGCCCGGGGATGGAGGAGGCACTCATCGCGCTTCTCCGGAGGCACCGGCTGGCGGGCCCCGGGGCGGACACGGGTCGCGTCATCCTGCAGTCATTCAGCGAGCGCAGTCTCGCACGGCTCAGAACGCTCGACGCTCAGGTGCCGCTCGTGCGGCTCCTCGAGGACCCGATCCCGCGCGACTCGCTCGCGGCGGTCATGCAGGAGATCGCGCGCTCGTCCCAGGGCATTGGCCCGTCGCGGCGGATCCTGACGGTGGCGATGGTCGAGGCCGCACACGCGGCTGGCCTGTTCGTGCACGTCTACACGGTGAACGAGGTCGGCGTCCTGCAGTGGTTGCGGACGAATGGCGTGGATGGCGTCTTCACCGACCGCCCCAGCCTGCTCCTCGCGGCACTGACGCCCTAAGGCGTTGCCGACTCCGGGCCGCGCGCCTCGCGGATCATCGCGATCGCGGAGGTGTTCACCGCCACGTCGCCGACCTCTGCGCCGTCCGCCACGAAGACGGCGTTGGCGATCCCGGCGAACTTGCCGCAGTGGTGCAGGTAGTCGCTCATGCGTTGCATCGGCGCCATATACATCACGCCCTTGAGCACCTTGCCGCCAATGAGGTACAGCTCCACCTCACGTTCGCCCGCGCCCGCGCCCCCTTGCCCCACCACCTGCATGTTGCCGTCTGGGGCCGAGACCAGGACCACGAGGTCCGTCTGCACGATCAAGTGCCCAGGCGCCTCCTGCAACTTCGGCCGACGGGCGTCCACCATGTTCATGAACCCGCCCTTCCGGCTCCCCAGGAAGGCGACGAGCGACATGTCCTCGGCGATGAAAATTGACCCCTCGAGGAGGTTTCCGTCGCGAAGGACGACGTGGAGCCGCTTGTTCTCTTGCGCGCGAGTGCGACTGGCTGCGTTGGGTGCGGTCATGGTCGGGGCGAGTGGGTCCAACGAAAAGGACGATCCACCCGGCGAGAATGGCACGGCGCCTTGCCATCCACGGGTGAGGATTCGACCCTTCGGCATGCTCAACCTACGTCCCCTCGCCGGGCGCCGCCCGCCGAGAGCCATCAGGCCGCTCATCCTCGCCGCCTGCCTCCCGGCGCTCGCGCCGGCGCAGCCGACCACGGTCCCCGCAGTCGCTCCGTCGCGGGCGCCTGTCTCCGCGCCCGTCGAGGACGTGCGGTTCGAGGTCGTCGCGGGACGGGAACAGATGGCGGCACGCGCCTACGATGTGGCGCTCCGGTTCCGTGTGCGCGGCACGGCGCCCGTGCTCCTGTCCATGCCGGTCTGGACCCCGGGGTCGTATCGCGTCGCCGACTACGCCGGCGCGGTGAGCCGCGTGCAGATCCGGCAGGGGGGCAGGGAGCTGACCTGGGACAAACTCGATCCGGACACCTGGCGTCTGATCCCGCGCGGCGCGGGCGACGTCGAGATGCGCTACCGCGTCGCCGCCGAGGCGATGGACGTGGCGTCGAGCTGGACGTCGAGCGACTTCGGGTTCTTCAACGGCACGAATCTCTTTCTCGCGGTGGAAGGGCGTCTCGAGACGCCTGCCACGGTCGTGGTGCGCACGGAACCGACGTGGTTGGTCGCCACCGCCATGACGCCCGACGACTCCGCGCATCGGTTCCGCGCAACGGACTTCCACGACCTCGTGGATCACCCGGTCTTCGTGGGGCGCTTCGATCTGGACAGCGCGCTGGTGGCCGAGCGGTGGATGCGCTTCGCGAGCTGGCCCGAGGGCAGCATCGCCGGGGAACGACGCGCCTCGCTCTGGGATGGGTTCACGCGCGTGGTCGATCCGCTGGTGGCCGTCTTTGGCGATGTGCCGTGGGCTCGGTACACCGTGCTCAAGGTCGTGTCACCCGAGTTCGGCGGCATGGCGGCTCTGGAGCACAGCGAGAGCGAGTTGGCGATCGTGGGCGCGCCGTTCCTCGACGAGCCCTTCGTACTGAGCATCCACGCGCACGAGTTCGCCCATGCGTGGAACGTGAAGCGTCTCCGGCCGGCCGATCTGTTCCCCTACCGCTACGATGCCGCGCAGCCCACGCCGTGGCTCTGGATGAGCGAAGGCATCACCGACTACTACGCCGACCTCGCACTCGTGCGCAGCGGTGCGCGGGACGAGTCGCAGTTCCTCGAGACCACGCTCACCAAGATCGAGGGCGTCAACGCGCGTCCGCCCACCGCGCTGGAGGACGCGTCGCTGCAGACCTGGCTGGGCGTGCGTGACGGCACGGCCGATCTCTACTACGACAAGGGCTCGCTGGCCGGGCTCGCGCTCGACATCCTGATCCGCGACGCCTCCGACAACGCGGCGTCGCTCGACGACGTGATGCGTGAGCTCTACGAGCGGGCCTACAAGCGCGGACGCGGCTTTACGCACGACGACTTCTGGAACGCGGTGGCTCGCGCGAGCAAGGGCCGCGCGTTCGGTGACTTCGAACGGCGGTACATCGACGGGCGCGATCCGTATCCCTGGTCGCAGTGGCTGCCGCGCGCCGGGTGGCGGATGGTCGTGGACTCGATCGCCGAGCCGCGGCTCGGGGCGCTGCTCGCGGGGCACGAGCTTGGGGTGCGCGTCACTTCCGTGGACCCGCGGGGTGCGGGCGGACGCGCGGGGCTGCGCTCCGGCGACGTGATCACGGCCGTCGGCGAACGGGCGGTGAACGATCCGGCGTTCGGCAGCTGGTGGCGCGAGCACTGGGGGCGGCGGCCGGGCGCGCGGATGCCCGTGACCGTGCGGCGCGGGGAGGACACGTTGGTGCTGACCGTCACCGTGGAGCTGGTGCCGCGTGTGGAGCGGCGGATCGAACCGGACCCGAACGCGAATGCCAAGGCGCAGCGGATCCGGGCCGGGATCCTGCGAGGGCGGAACGGCCGCTAGCGTCCCGTGCGATACCGCAGGAACCGCTCCACCGCCCCTGGCACCCGCGGCGTCCGCGGCTGCGCCAGCACGGCTTCGATCTCGCTGATCTCTCGCGGTGCCTCAGCGGAGATCCGCTCCACCCCGTCTTCCGTGACGATGTAGTCGTCCTCGATCCGGACGCCGATCCCTGCGTAGCGCGCGACCGCCGGGGCGAGCTTGCGGGAGATCGCCTGATTTCGGGGCGTGTCCTTCAGCAAGTCCAGCACGTGGCTGCGCACGTAGATCCCCGGCTCGATCGTGAACGCGGTGCCCGCAGTGATCACCCCGGTCTCGTAGTACGCCGCCGGGTCATGCACGTCGAGCCCGATCCCGTGGCCCAGCGAGTGCATGTAGAAGAGTTCGAGCTGCGGGCACTGCCTCGGACGCATATCACTGCCGCAGTCGTACGTCGCATTGGGCGATTCGATCAGCCCGAGCCGGGTCAGCCCCGCCGCCAACACGGCGTTTGCGCTGTCGGACATCAACGCGGCCGGCGCGCCCAACCACACCTGACGCTCGGCTGCCTTCTGCGCGTCGAGCACCGTCTGGTAGATCTCCCGTTGTCTCGGCGTGAACTTCCCGTTGACGGGGATCGTGCGGGTGATGTCCGCGGTGTAACCGTCGAAGGACGCGCCCAGGTCCATCACGACCACGTCGCCGGACTCGGCCACGCGGGCGTTCTCGAGATAATGCAGCGTCGTCGAGTTCGGCCCCGAGGCGAGGATCGAGCCGAAGCCCGGCCCCTCCGCGCCTTCGCGCCGCCACTCGTGCTCCACGGCCGCCTGCAGCTCGAACTCCCCGACGCCGGGCGTGGCGAGGCGCATCGCCGCGAGATGGCCGCGTGCGGTGATCCCTGCCGCGATCCGGAGCCGCTCCAGTTCGGCTGGACTCTTCACCGCCCGCACCGCGCCCACGGCGGCCGTCACGTCAGAGATCCGCAGACCCGGATATTTCTGGCGCACGAGTTCGACCGTTTGTTTGTGCGGCGACATGATGCTGCCGTACTTCCCCAGATCACCCGCCACGAACAACGGGACGCTCTTGGACCAGAGGAGCGAGTCGAGCACGGGTTGGAGCGCGCCGTACTCGCGCCCTTCGATGCCGAGTTGCTCGCGCGCGGCAGCGGCGCCGAGGCGCCGGCCGGTCCACAACTCCGAGTACGTGTCCCTCGGCTGCACGAAGATCCACTCCGTGCGCTCCGCGCCGCGCTGCACGATCACCAGGGCGGCCTCGGGCTCGCGAAACCCCGTCAGGTAGTAGAACGGGCGCGACTGTTGGAACTCGAGGTAGTCCGCCGCGGGCGGCAGAGCGCCGAGTACGAGCGTGACGCCGTCGCCCACGATGTCCATGAGCGCCGCGCGGCGGGCGGCGAACTCGGTCACCGGGATCTGCGCCGCGACGGGTGCGGCGCACAGAAGCAACAACAGGACTCGACGCAGATGCGTGATCACTCGCGGACCTCGGACGTGACGGCGGGGGACCAGAGCTACCCTCGAAAGATGCTCGCGGTCGCGGAGAACGGCACCCCGCCAGCGCTCGGTCGGCGAAAGCCGTAAACTATGGTTGACCCTCCCACACTTGGAGTCTTTCGCGATGTCCTGGCGCCCTCTTCGTCGCGCAGTTGCGCTGACGACTCTCCTTGCTCTCCCGCTCGCGGCGCAACAGCAGCCGCTTACGTCGCCGCGTGCCTTCTTCGGCCACGAGATCGGGGCCGACTACGTGCTCCCGAACTACACCAAGTTCTCCGAATACTGGGTGAAGCTCGCCACCGAGTCGGACCGCATGGAGCTCGACACCATCGGGATGACGGCCGAGGGTCGCCCGCAGCTGATGGCGATCATCTCGAGCCCGGAGAATCTCCGCAACAAGGAGCGCTACCGGCAGATCGCCGAGCGGCTCGCACGCGCGGAAGGGCTCACCGACGCGCAAGCGCGGCAGCTCGCGACCGAAGGCAAGGGGATCGTCTGGATCGATGGCGGCCTGCACTCGACCGAGGTGCTCGGCGCCCAGCAGCTTCTCGAGACCAGCTGGCAGTTGGTCAGCGGGAACGACGCGGAGACCCAGCGCTTCCGCAACGATCTCATCATCGTGATGGTGCACGCCAATCCGGACGGCATGGAGCTCGTCAGCGACTGGTACATGCGCAACGCGGATCCGCGCCGGCGCTCCACCAACGGGATCCCGCGGCTCTACCAGAAGTACGTGGGCCACGACAACAACCGCGATTTCTATCTCGCCGCGCAGCCCGAGTCGGAGAACATGAACCGGGTGCTGTACACCGAGTGGTATCCGCAGGTGATGTACAACCACCACCAGACGGGCCCGGCGGGCACCGTGATGTTCGCGCCGCCGTTCCGTGATCCGATGAACTTCAACATCCACCCGCTCATCAAGACGGGTCTGGATGTGGTCGGCGGGGCGATGCACAACCGGTTCGTGCAGGAGGACAAGGGCGGCGTGGTCATGCGCCTCGGCGCCGGTTACTCCACGTGGTGGAACGGCGGCCTCCGTACCACGGTCTATTTCCACAACATGATCGGGCTGCTCACCGAGACCATCGGGAATCCGACGCCGATCGAGATCCCCTTCATCGCCAGCCGGCAGATCGTGAGCGCCGACCTGCCGATGCCGGTGCAGCCTGGTCCGTGGAAGTTCCGCCAGTCGGTCGAGTACTCCGTCACGGCCAACCGCGCCGTGCTGGATGTGGTCTCGCGCAACCGGGAGATCTTCCTCTACAACATCTGGAAGATGGGCAACGACCGGATCGCCGCCGGCAACCGTGACAGCTGGACGATCTGGCCAAAGCGGATCGCGGCGGCGGAGTCGCGGATCGACGAAGAGAACCGGGCGCGTCGCGCGCAGCAGCAGGCCGACAATCCGCTCGCCTTCCTTGGCGGCTTCGGCAACGCCGCGCAGCAGCGCAGCGGTCAGGCCGCGCAGGCCATGATGGCGAGCCTGCGCGACCCGTCGATGCGGGACCCCCGCGAGTATCTCATCTCGGCCGACCAGCCAGACTTCCCCACGGCGGTGCGCTTCCTGGTCGCGCTGCAGAAGGCGGGGATCGACATTCACCGCGCCACCGCCGCATTCTCGCACGGCGGCAAGCGGTATCCGGCGGGCTCGTACATCGTGAAGACGAATCAGGCGTTCGGGGCGCATGTGCTCGACATGTTCGAGCCGCAGGACCATCCGAACGACTTCCGCGTGCCCGGTGGCCCGCCGACGCCTCCGTATGACAACGCCGGCTGGACGCTGGCGATGCAGATGGGCGTGCAGTTCGAGCGCGCGCTTGACGCAACGAACGCGCCGGTGGAGAAGATCGCGCCGACGAATCGCCTCGCCCCGACGCCGGGCACGGTGGCGAACGCGCAGGTGTGGGCGCTCTCCGGCGCGACGAACGACGCGTTCATCGTCGTGAACCGGCTGCTCAAGGCCAACGCGAGCGTCTCGCGGAAGCCGGACGGCACGTGGATCATTCCGAACAACGGCGGCACCAAGGCGATCGTCGACCGGGCGGCGCGTGAGCTCGGGCTCTCGTTCACCGCAGGCAATGCGAGCGGCGCGCGCGCCGTGAAGACGATGCGCGTCGGCCTGTGGGATCGGTACGGCGGGTCCATGCCGAGCGGTTGGACTCGCTGGCTGCTCGAACAGTACGAGTTCCCGTTCACCGTGGTGTATCCGCAGGAACTCGACGCAGGGAATCTCAATGCCAAGTACGACGCGCTGATCTTCGTGGACGGCGCGATCCCGGCCCGCCGCGCGGGTGGCGGCGGCGGAGGCGGCGGCTTTGGCGGCGGCGCGCCGGATACGGCGAGCCTGCCAGCGGAGTTCCGCCGCATGGTCGGCAACGTGACGGCCGAGCGCACGATCCCCGCGCTGCGGCAGTTCACGGAGAATGGCGGAATGCTCATCACCATTGGCAGCTCCACGAACATCGCCGACCACTTCGGCCTGCCGATGTCGGATCATCTCGTCGAGATCAATCCCGAGGGCGGCACCCGCGGGCTTGGCAGCGAGAAGTTCTATGTGCCGGGTTCGCTGCTCGAGGTGGCGGTCGACAACACCGCGCCTGGCGCGCTCGGCATGAGCGCGCGGGCGATCGTGATGTTCGACAACAGTCCGGTGTTCCGGCTGGCGCCGGATGCCGCGGCCAAGGGCGTACGACCGCTCGCGTGGTTCGACTCGGCGACGCCGCTGCGCAGCGGCTGGGCGTGGGGGCAGAACTACCTCGAGGGCGGCGTGGCCGCGGCAGATGTGGCCGTCGGACGCGGCACGGTGCGGCTGATCGGTCCGGAGGCGCTCTTCCGCGCGCAGCCGGCCGGGACGTTCAAGCTCGTGTTCAATGGACTGATCGGCACGCGGTAAGCGGGTCGACGTCGATCGTGCAGGATCAGCAGCGAACGGGAGGCGCCGAGGGGCGCCTCCCGTTTCGTTTGAGCGTCAGTACACGCGTCCAAGGTATCTTTGGCGGCATGAGCGCCCCGTCTGCTCGCGCCGCGTCGTCTCGCACGCCCTCATCGCGGCCGCCGATCCTGCTGCTGCTGGCCGGACTCATGCTGGTCGCGCTGGCGTACACGCTGGCCTTCGTCGGGGGATCGGTGCTCGCCCCGTGGGCCCTCGCACTCGGCGCGACGCTGGTCCTCGCGGCGATGCTCTGGCTGGGAGGCCGTCGCCGCGGGCAGCTTCCGCGACCCTTGGCCGTGGCTTGCGTGCTCGCGGCATTCGCGACCTTTGGTGGATTCGCCTACGCGCTCGTCGCGCCCGTCCCCGTGGCCGGTGGCGCGTTGCTCCTTGGCCTGCCGCGCACGACGGCGGTCCTGCTGCTCCTCGTCGGCGCGGTGCCGATGCTCTGCCTGCCGCTCCTCTACGCCGCGGCGTTCGACCGCGACTAGATGATCGTCTCGGTCGGCATCGCCTACTTCGCGGTCTGCGCCCTCATCGGATTCTGGGCGGCGCGTCGCACGCACTCCGCGGATGACTTCTTCGTCGCGGGCCGCAGCGTCGGCCTGTTGCCGTTCGCGCTCGCCGCCATGGCCTCGACGCTGTCCGGGTTCGCCTTCATCGGTGGCCCCGGCCTCGTCTACCTGACGGGCATGACCGCGGTCTTCATCATCCTCCCCGCCGCGATCACCAACACGGCCGGCGCGTGGATCCTCGGCAGACGCCTGCGGCTGCTGGGCGAGCTGCGCGGGCTTCGCACGATCCCCGAGGCGATCGGTGCGCGATTCCGGTCGCGCGCCGCGCAGGGGCTCAGCGCCGTCGCGATCCTCTTCGGGATCGTCGGCTATCTCGCGACGAACATTCTCGCGCTGGGGCTTGTGGTCGACGCGCTCTTTGGCGTGGGACTCGCGCGCGGGATCTGGATCGGCGCGGCCGTCACACTCGCCTACTCGGCGACCGGCGGCATCCTCGCCGGCATCTGGGTCGACGTCTTTCAGGGCGCACTGATGGCGGTGACGAGCACGCTCGTCTTCGTGCGCGCGCTCGATGCCGGCCAGGGACTCGCGGCGATCTCGCGCGCCATCGAGGCGGTGGATCCGGCGTTCCTCGGCCCTTGGGGGACGCGCGGCGCGATGGTCGCGCTCTCGTTCTTCTTCGTCTTTGCGGTCGGATCACTCGGGCAGCCGCACATCGCGCACAAGTACTACATGCTGAAGGATGTGCGTCGGCTCCGCTGGTACCCGCTCCTGATGACCGGCGCGATGCTCCTGGCGCAGCTGCTCTTCGTCGGGGTCGGGCTTGCGGTCAAGGCGCTCGTGGCGGGCGGGGAGCTGTCGCCACTCGTGCGTCCGGATGACGCTACGCCGAGCTTCCTTCTGGCGTACGTGCCAACGGTGGTCGCCGCACTCGCGTTCGCCGGCGTCGCGGCGGCGATCATGAGCACGGTGAATTCCTTCCTGAACATCGGCGCGGCGGCCATCACGCAAGATCTGCCGAGCGCCATTGGGCGAGCGGCCGACCATCGGCTCGCGAGCGCGCGGTTGTGGACGGTCGGTCTCACCGTGCTGGGCGCGGTGCTCGCGCAGATGAGCGGAACGCTGGTCGCGTTCCTCGGGATCTTCGGCTACGGGCTCTTTGCGTCCACGCTGGTGCCCGCGTTGGCGATCGGACTCGTCTGGACGGGCGCGACCCGCGAAGGCGCGATCGCATCGATCCTGGTCGGGCTCGTGCTGACGCTTGGCCTCGAGACGATCGCGTGGCTGCGGTGGATCTCTCTTCCGACCGGCGTGACGGTCTCTGGCCTGACGCTCGTGCTCTCGATGCTCACGTTCCTGGGCGTCTCGCTGCTGACCGCCGCGCGCGCCGAAGCGCAGCTCGACCCGGATATCGCCGCAGTGATGCAGGAGGCATGAGCGCGCGGCGCGGGCGTGCGCGGCGTAGCCCTACTTGAGCAGCTGCTTGGCGATCGTCGCCAACTGCATGTTGCTCGTGCCCTCGTAGATCGTGCCGATCTTCGCATCGCGGTAGAACTTCTCCGCCGGGTACTCCTTGGTGTAGCCGTACCCGCCAAAGAGCTCCACCACGAGTGAGGTCACGCGCTCGCAGACCTGCGAACTGAGCAGCTTGGCCATCGCGCCCGACTGGGCAATGTCCTCGCCCGCGTCCGCCATGCGCGCCGCATTGTAGACCATGAGCCGCGCGGCCTCGAGTTCGGTCGCGGCTTGGGCGAGTTGGAACTGGATGCCCTGGAACTCTGCGAGCGGCCGTCCGAACTGCTGTCGCTCCTTCACATACGCGGTCGCGGCGGCGAGCGCGCCCGACGCGATCCCGATCATCTGCGCGCCGATGCCGATCCGGCCCTCGTTCAGCGCACCGATCGCGAGCTTGTAGCCCTTGCCGACCTCGCCGAGCACGTTCGCGTCGGGCACGAAGACATCCTGCAGCGCGAGCGCCGTGGTGCTCGAGGCGCGGATCCCGAGCTTGTCCTCCTTCTTCCCCACGGAGAAGCCCGCCATCTCCTTCTCGACCACGAACGCGGTGATCCCCTTGTAGCCCTTGGAGGGATCCACGGTCGCGAAGAGCACGAACAGGCCGGCCTCCGCGCCGTTCGTGATCCAGAGCTTGCTCCCGTTGAGCACCCAGCCATCGCCTTTGCGCATGGCCTTGGTCTGGAGGCCGAACGCGTCGGATCCGCTGGACGCCTCACTCAATGCATAGGCCCCCACGAGCTCGGTGCACAGGCGCGGCATCCATCGCTTGAGCTGGGCCGGCGTGCCGGCGGCGAGCAGCGGATTCGCCACGAGCGTGTTCTGCACATCCACCATGATCGCGGCCGACGCGTCGGCCTTGCTGATCTCCTCGACGGCGAGCGTCACCATCATCACGGTGCCGCCGGCGCCCCCGTACTCCTCGGGGCACTGGATCCCCATCAGTCCCATTTCGAAGTACGCCTTGATCAGCGCGGGATCGATCTTCGCCGCCCGCTCCATGGCGTCCACGCGCGGACTGACCTCGCCCGCGACGAACTGCGCAACGGCGTCGCGAAAGGCGGCCTCTTCCTCGCTGAGCGAGGTGAGCGGTGGGCGAGTGATCATGGTGGAGTCAGACATTGGAGCGGCGGTGCGAGGGAGCGAGAATGCGAGAATGGTCAGAGCGACGCTTCTTCGAATTTCGCGCTTGGTTGCCCGAAGAGGTACCCCTGAAGCAGGTCCGCGCCGAGCCCCACCAGCGTATCCCGTTCCGCGACCGTTTCGATGCCCTCGGAGATCACTTGCATGCCGAGGTCGGCGCACAGCGTGGTCATGGCGCTGACGACGCGCTGCTTCACGGGGTTGGTGTCGATCCCAGTGATCAGCGACCGGTCGAGCTTGACCATGTCGGGACTCAGCTGCGTAAAGCTCGCGAGCCCCGCGTACCCCGTGCCGAGGTCATCCACCGCGAGGCGATACTTGAGCAACCGGAGATCGCGGACCACGTCCGTGATGTCGCCCATCCGCTCGATGGACGCGCGCTCGGTGATCTCGAGGACGATCTGCGACGCGTATGGCGCGAGCGGGGATCCCATGCCGTGAAGCGACGGGTCGAGCAGGTCCGGCGGGTGCACGTTCACGAACAGCAATCGGTGCTTCGGAAGCTCCGCGGCCTTGGCCGCCACGCGCTGATAGATCGTTCGCGTCAACTCGGCCTGGCGGCCGAGCAGCCCCGCCGTATCGAGCATCGCCACGGGATTCTGCAGTGACGGCTCGCCGGACCGCATCAGCGCCTCGAACCCGATCGCCCGCCGCTCCTTCATCGAGTAGATGGGATGCAGCACCATCTCGAGCCGGTCGAGCGCGCGCGAGAAGGTCGCCTCGAGCGCGGCACGGTCGTCCACGGGCAGCACGGCCGTGCTGTGCAGGGCGAACGCCTCCCGCTTGAGTCGCGCCAGGTTCGAGAGCATCACCGCGCGCGTCACGGCCTCGATCAGCTCGTCGGGTGACACGGGTTTCAGCAGGTACCGGTGGGCGCCCCACGCCATCGCATCGATCGCGGTGCTGAGCGAGGGGCCGCCAGTGATGAGCAGCACGGGCGTGTCCAGATCGCGCTCACGGATCGCGCGGAGCAGGTCGAGCCCGCTCATGCCTTCCATGTTGATGTCGGAGAGGATCGCGCTATAGGTGCGGTCCTGCAGGAGCTGCATGGCGCGCTCGCCCGACGAGGCGGAATCCACCGTGAATCCCGCGCGCCCGAGCAGCAACGCCGACGCCTGCAGTACGGCGGAGTCGTCGTCCACGATCAGGACGCGGCGGGTAGAGGATTCGGTCATGGCGTCGGTCGAAGGAACCTACGGTCCGGGCCACCCGACGGCGAGTCGCGACCTACGAGACGCCGCCGCGGTCGTAGTTGAGGATCGGCGACAGCCAGCGTTCGGTGTCCGCCACGGACATGCCCTTTCGGGCCGCGTACTCCTCCACCTGGTCCTTCTCGATCTTTCCCACGCCGAAGTACTGCGATTCGGGATGCGAGAAGTACCAGCCGGCCACAGCGGACGCCGGGTGCATGGCAAAGCTCTCGGTGAGCTTCACCCCGGCACGCCGCTCCGCGTCGAGCAGCGCGAAGAGTGTCCGCTTCTCCGTGTGGTCCGGGCACGCGGGATACCCCGGCGCCGGCCGGATCCCCTGGTACTGCTCCCGGATGATCGCCTGATTGTCCAGATGCTCATCGGGGGCGTAGCCCCAGAGCTCCCGGCGCACGCGCTCGTGCAGCCGCTCCGCGAACGCCTCCGCCAGCCGGTCCGCGAGGGCCTTCACCATGATCGACGAGTAGTCGTCGTTGGCGGCCTCGAACTCGGCGACCTTGTCGTCGAGCCCGATCCCGGTCGTCACCACGAAGGCGCCGAGGTGGTCCTTCACGCCCGAGGATTCCGGAGCGATGAAATCGGCGAGCGCGAGGTTGGGCCGGCCGTCGCTCTTCACCATCTGCTGCCGGATGCTCTGCACCTTCACCTCGCCGTCGGCGGTGCGCACGCGGATCTCCTCGGCACCGTCGGAGTTCGCCGGGAAGAAGCCGACCACCGCGCGGGCGCGGAGCCAGTGCTCGTCCACGATCCGCTCGAGCATCTGCTGGGCGTCGCGGAAGAGGTCGCGCGCGGCCTCGCCGACCTTGGCGTCGTCGAGGATCGCGGGATACGAGCCCGCGAGTTCCCACGTCTGGAAGAACGGCGTCCAGTCGATCCGCGGCACGAGTTCCGCCAACGGGAAGTCGTCGAACACGCGGACGCCGTCGAAACTCGGCGCCGGTGCCACGCGGTTCCAGTCGAGGGATTTCTTGTTCGCGCGCGCGGCGGCGATCGACTGACGCTTCACCTCGCGCTGCCGCGCCGCGCGATCCACCCGCACCTGTTCGTACTCGGCGCGGGTCTCGTCCACGAAGCTCGCCTTGAGTTCGTCACTGAGCAGCGAACTCGCCACGCCCACTGCGCGCGAGGCGTCGAGCACGTGGACCACGGGGCCCGGATAGTTCGGCGCGATCTTCACGGCGGTGTGCACCTTGCTCGTCGTCGCGCCGCCAATGAGCAGCGGAATGGTCCAGCCCTCGCGCGCCATCTCGCTGGCCACGTAGGCCATCTCTTCGAGCGAGGGCGTGATCAGCCCGGAGAGTCCGATGAGATCCGCCTTTTGTTCTCGAGCCGTCTCGAGGATCCGCGCGCACGGCACCATCACGCCGAGGTCCACCACCTCGTAGTTGTTGCACTGGAGCACGACGCCCACGATGTTCTTGCCGATGTCGTGCACGTCGCCCTTCACGGTGGCCATCACGACCTTGCCTTTAGCACGCGAGTCCTGGTTCTTCTCCTTCTCCGCTTCGATGTACGGGATCAGGTGCGCTACCGAGCGCTTCATCACGCGCGCCGACTTCACGACCTGCGGGAGGAACATCTTCCCGGACCCGAACAGGTCGCCGACGACGTTCATGCCGTCCATCAGCGGGCCTTCGATCACCTCGATCGGGCGGTCGTAGAGCTTTCGCGCCTCTTCGGTGTCGTCCACCACAAAATCCGCGATGCCGTGCACCAGCGCGTGCACGAGCCGTTCGTGCACCGGGCCTTCGCGCCACGTGAGGTCGGCCTTCTTCTTCTGTGAGACGCCCTTGGCATCATCAGCGACGGCCAGCAGCCGCTCCGTGGCATCCGGCCGACGCGCGAGGATCACGTCTTCCACGCGTTCGCGGAGATCGGCCGGAATATCCTCGTAGAGCACGAGTGCGCCCGCGTTCACGATCCCCATGTCCATCCCCGCCTTCACGGCGTGGTAGAGGAAGACCGAGTGGATGGCCTCGCGCACCGGATTGTTGCCGCGGAATGAGAACGACACATTGCTCACGCCGCCGGAGATGCGCGCGCCCGGGCAGCGCTCCTTGATGAGCCGCGTGGCCTCGATGAAATCCAGCGCGTAGCGGTTGTGCTCTTCGATCCCGGTCGCGACCGCGAAGATGTTCGGATCGAAGATGATGTCCTCGGGCGGGAAGCCGACCTGCTGCGTGAGCACCGCGTACGCGCGCTCGCAGATCGAGACCTTCCGGTCCACGGTGTCCGCCTGGCCCTGCTCGTCGAAGGCCATTACGATCACCGCCGCGCCGTAGCGCCGCACGAGCGTCGCCTGTCGCACGAACTCCGCTTCGCCCTCCTTGAGGGAGATCGAGTTCACGATCCCCTTGCCCTGCACACAGCGAAGTCCCGCCTCGATCACCTTCCACTTGGAGGAGTCGATCATCACCGGCACCTTGGAGATCGCCGGCTCGCCCGCGAGAAGGTTCAGGAAGCGGACCATCGCCGCCTCGGAGTCGAGCATCCCTTCGTCGAAGTTGATGTCGATCACCTGCGCGCCCGCTTCGACCTGCTGCCGCGCGACCTCCAGCGCCTCGTCGTACTTCTCGCCGAGGATCAGGTCCGCGAACTTCTTGGAGCCTGTGACGTTGGTCCGTTCGCCGACGTTCACGAAGTTCGAGTCGGGGCCGATCGTCAGTGGCTCGAGGCCGGAGAGCCGGAGGCGTTGGGGCAGCGCGGGCATCGTGCGCGGCGGCACCGCGCCCACCGCCCGCGCGATCGCCGCGATGTGTGCCGGCGTCGTGCCGCAGCAGCCGCCGACGAAGTTCACCATCCCAGCGTCCGCGAACTCCTTGAGCACGCTCGAGGTGTAGTCGGGCGTCTCGTCGTAGCCGCCCATCTCGTTCGGCAGGCCCGCGTTCGGGTGGACGGTCACGTAGCAGTCCGCGACGCGCGCGAGCTCCTGCACGTAGGCCCGGAGATCCTTGGCGCCGAGCGCGCAGTTGAGCCCGATGCTGAACGGACGGGCGTGGTGGACCGAGTGCCAGAAGGCTTCGGTGGTCTGGCCCGAGAGCGTGCGGCCCGAGGCATCGGTGATCGTTCCGGAGATCATCAGCGGCACGCGCGCCCCGCGCGCCGCGAACGTCTCCTCGACCGCGA
>CAZGFE010000012.1:64332-64440 GCA_964524665.1 uncultured Gemmatimonas sp. | reverse complement strand
GACGGCGACGGTGACGGTGACGGCGGGGGCGGCGGCGCAGCTCGCGTTCACGACGCAGCCGGGGACGACGGCGGCCGGCCTGGCGTTCGCTCAGCAGCCCGTGGTCAC
>CAZGFE010000012.1:30476-64232 GCA_964524665.1 uncultured Gemmatimonas sp. | reverse complement strand
CACCGCCGCGCGCACCGGCCTCACCTCCGCGACCACCGCCGCCTTCATCATCACGCCGGGCACCGCCACGCAGCTCGCGTTCACGGCGCAGCCGGGGACGACGGCGGCCGGCCTGGCGTTCGCTCAGCAGCCCGTGGTCACGATCCGCGACGCCCAGGGCAATACGGTCACCTCGGCGACCGACTCCGTGACGCTCACGCTCACGACCGGCACCGGCGTCTTGAGCGGCACGACCACGGTCGCCGCCGTGGGCGGCGTCGCGACCTTCAGCGGCCTCTCGATCAATCTCGCCGGCACCGATAAGGTGCTCACCGCCGCGCGCACCGGCCTCACCTCCGCGACCACCGCCGCCTTCATCATCACGGCAAACACTGCCGCCAGCATCAGCATCGCCGCCGGCAACGCGCAGACGGCCACCGTCAACACCGCCGTCACCACCCCGCCTCAGGTGCTCGTCGTCGACACCTTCGGCAACCCCGTCGCCGGCGTTGAAGTGATCTTCGCCGTCACCGCCAACAACGGGATCATCACGGGCGCCACCGACACGACGGACGCCGCCGGCCTCGCCTCCGTCGGCAGCTGGACCCTCGATTCGATCGCCGGCGAGGATTCGCTGACCGCGACGTCCGGCACCCTCACCAACTCGCCTCTCCTATTCACGGCGACCGGGACCGCCGACACCGCAACCACCATCAGCATCGCCGAGGGCGACGGCCAAAGCACCACCGCGGGCACAGACGTGCCGGATCCGGTCCGCGTGCTTGTCGTTGACGCCTTCGGCAACCCAGTCAGCGGCGTCTCGGTCACGTTCACGGTCACCAGCGGCGGCGGTTCCGTGACGGGCAACGTGGCCGTCAGCGACGCCAACGGACTCGCCACGCTCGGCAGCTGGACGCTCGGCGTGGTTCCAGGAACCAACACACTCGACGCCACGTCGGGGACGTTGACCGGATCGCCGCTGACCTTCACCGCCACGGGCACGCTGGACAGCTCGACGGAGCTCGCCGTCGCGACCGCGTCCGGGGAACAGAGCCTCACTGCGGCCCATTCCCGTCCCACGTTCCGGGCCCCGGTTGGTGCCCTGCCCACGGTCTCGCGCGTCATCAATATCCAGTAGTCGCACCACGGATCCGCGCGCGCTCGCACGTTCCTTGCATCTCGGTCTGGGGTAGTTCTGCTGGCACGTCACGCGACGGCGGATGACCGAACGCAAGCCGAAGCTTATACTTACTAGTACCCATGGCCCTCCCAAAGACCTCACGGATCGACTGTCCCCGCTGCGCCGTGGCCGCCATCTCTCCGGAGACCGGCAAGTGCGACGTGTGCGGGTACCAGCTCGACATCGCGCCGGCCGGCGAGCGGGGTGAGGGACGAACGGACGCCCTCGCGGACCTCGTCGCGCGCCAACTCGCGCACGAGTTCGAGATCGGCGAGATCATTGGCCGTCGCGAAGGCTCGATGGTCCTCCGCGCCGCGGACCGGAAGGACGCACAGCGGGTGGTGGTCAAAGTCGTTCAGCGCCGTGCCGATGACCCGGGATCCGAGGTGCGTTTCCGCTCCACCATGGATGCGCACGCGCATCTGGATCATCCGAACCTGATCCCGGTCCTGCGCTACGGCGTCACGGAGTCGCTCCTCTGGTACTCGATGCAGGACCACGGCTCCACGTCGCTCCGCGCGCAGCTCCGGGAGCAGGGCCGACTGGATACGCGCGCCACGCGGCGGATCGCCACGCAGTTGGTAGGTGCCCTCGAATACCTGCACCGCCGCGGGATCGTGCACGGCGCGGTGAAGCCAGAGAACGTGCTGGTGGATGCGCAGGGATGGGTCCGCTTGGTGGAGCCCGCCTTCGCCACGGCGACGTCCGCGCGCCGTCGGCCGTCGGGGCCACAGCACGCGGTCAGCGAGGACGCGCCGCGCCCGTCGTGGGTCGCGCCCGAAGATGTGGGCCGCGCCGAGCGGACGCCGAGCTCCGATCAGTTCTCCCTCGCGGCGCTGCTCTTCGAATGCGTGTCGGGCGAACCGCCGCTCGAGCCGGGAGAACAGGTCGCGCGGTTCCGCCCGGACGTGCCGCAGGCGATGTCGCAGGCGCTCGCGCGTGCACTCGACGCGCAGGCGTCCCACCGCTTCGCCAGCTGCAGCGATTTCCTGTTCGCCCTGGAGCACAATGCGCCAGCGCTCGCGGCGCCGACGCGGCCCTCGGGCCGGATGTCGACCGAGGCGCTGCTGATCCACGACTGGGAGCCGCCCGAGGAGGCGGCCCGGACTGCCGTGCGCCCCGCGACGCTGGTGATCGGCGCCGTGCTGCTCGTCGGGCTGGGCGTCGCGATCCCGCCGCTCGTCACGAAGTTCCAGGAGTCGCGGACGCCGCCGTCCATGATCTCGGCTCCCGAGACGGCGCTCCTCCCCTCGGGCCCGGCAACGGCTGCGCCGCCGAGCGCGGTGCGCGTCACGGGCGAGATCCCTGATCCCGCGACGACGACACCGACGCCGCGTCAGCCGGCGCCAAGTTCCACGCGCAGCGTCGCGCCGCGCTCGACCGCGAGCGCGCCCGCAAGCACGCCGCCGGCGTCGACGACGACCCTGCCTCCTGCCGCGACGCCGACACCGAGCGCCGCTGCGGCCAGCGTCGGCAAGCTCACCGTGAATGCGTCGCCGTGGGGGCAGGTGTTCATCGGCGACCGGCTCATTGGCAACACGCCGCGCGCAGACATCGAGCTTCCCGCAGGGCAGCACACGCTGCGCGTCTCGCGCGACGGATTCCAGACCGTCACCCGCACCGTGCAGATCCGCGCGGGCGAAACGCTGCGCATCACGGACATCGTCCTCGTACCCATCGCTCCGTGAGTCGCTGGCGCTCCGCGCTGCAGGTCTGCTTCGCGCTGCTGTTCGTCCTGTCGCCTGCGCTGCTGCGCGCCCAGGCGCCCGCGGATCCCATCGCATCCGCGATCGCGGCGTACAACGACCTGGACTACGCCGTCGCTGCCACGCGGTTGCGGGCGGCCCTCGCGCAGCTGGGCGCGCAGCGCCTCGCCGACCCGGATCGCGCGCGCGCGCTCATGTATCTGGGCGCCACGGAGTTCTTTCGCGGCGCACGGCCCGGGGCCATTGAGGCGTTTCGGTCCCTCCTGATCCTCAACGCGCGCTATCGCCCGAGCGAGGTGATCTTCCCGCCGGAGGTCGTGGCGCTGTTCCAGGAGTCGCGGATCGGCGTGCGCGCGACCTCCGCGGAGATCGCGCCGAGCTCGCAGTTGGTGGTTCCTCCGGATCGCCTGCCCATCAGGATCTTCGCCTCATCGCTCCACGACATTCGGGTGCGGGTCACCACCTCGCTGGGCGCGCCGGAGCGCGTGCTCTACGAGGGGGTGATCGGCGATTCGCTGCTCGTGTCCTGGGACGGCCGCGAAGCCAGCGGCGTGGCGGGACGTCCGGGACGATATCTCCTGCGGATCGCCTCGCGGGGCCCCGGCGGGAACACCGAGCGCGAGGTGCAGATCCCGCTCGAGGTCGAGCACATCCCGGTGGACACGCTGGCGTGGCCGGTCCCCTTGAGCGCCGGGCAGCTGCGACCCGAGACCGTGGTGCGCGCCAACGGCACGAAGCAGGTGATCGCGGGACTCGCGGGCGCGGGCGCCGTGGTCCTGCTCCCGTCGCTGATCGGCGCCACGGACGTCTCGTCCATGCGGTATGGCGTGGCCGGTGGCGTGGGCCTCGCGGGGTTGATCGGACTCGCCACCGCCACGCGGCCGCGACCGGTGCCGGAGAACATCGCCTACAACAACGCGCGACGCACGGCGTGGGCCGCTGAACTCGAGCGGGTGAAGGAGGAGAACCGCTCGCGCCTCACGTCCGTGCGGCTCAACGTGCGCACCGAGCGGGCGGTGACGGTGGAGATCCGCTGATGCGCACCAGCGTGCTCGTCGCCGCGCTCGCGTTCCCTGCCCTGCTCTCGGCGCAACAGTATTCGCCGCTCACGATCGGGGTGGAGGCGGCCTCGCTGCGCGTGGCGCGCGAGGTCGCGACCTCCCAGCGTTTCGACGGCTCGGGTCTCGGTGCGCGTGCGACCGCTTCCTTCCGTTGGCTCCAGCTGGAGGGCCAGTACGTCGAGGCCGCGTTGACGCCGCCGAGCGTGGCGGCAGATGCCGAGGATCTCGTGGACGCGCGGCTCATCGCGCGGGTGGCGCTCAGGCCGTGGTTGGCGCTCGGCGTCGGGCCGCACCTGCGCGCGTTCATCACGCCCAGTGGGACCGCGCGCTCGTCGCGCCTCGAGGTGCACACGAGATCCGAAGGCGAGTTGATCAACGGCCTCGCCTTCGTGCGCGTGGATCTGTGGGTCTCCGCCAGCACGACGTCGAACGCGCAGGGGGGCGGCACGGGCGCGATGGGCGGGGAGGCCGGGCTGTTGATCCGGATCCCACGGACACCGACGTCGCTCGAGCTCACGTACCTCGCGGACCGGGTGACCTTCGCGAACGGCGGCGACGAGTTCGTGGAAGGGATCCGCGTCGGGCTGGTGCTCGACCGGATCCTGCCGGCGCGGGCTGCGGCGGCCACGGCTCCGCGCTGAACTTCGGGGCGCGCCACCCGCGTCGGCTACGTGCCGCCTTGATCGGCTGCGCCTGAGCCTGGTCCCGCCGCTCGCCTGAGCCGATCCCCGATCGCCTCGCCTAGCCCCGCCGCGGCAGGACGCACCACCAGCAGGACATCCACACCCAACGAGTCTGCAGCACGAAGGCGCGCGTAGAGGTCGTGCGCGTACGCCTCGAGCGCCGCTGGCACCTCGATGGCGTGCACGCCCGGAGGAAGCGCGCGCACCTCCGCCGTCATCGCGGCCACGCGCAAACCGTCCTGCAGCAGCTCGCGCGCGCGCGACCGCAGCGCCTGCTCGGAATCCACAAGCACCACGCGCGTGTGTGGCGCGTAGTGCACCGGGTGCTGCCCCGGCGCGCGCACCGCGCCACCGCTCCGCACCGCGATCGGCGCTGCCCACGCCGCCTCGAGCAGTTCGCGTGGGATCCCGCCGGGACGCAGGATCGCCGGTGCGTCACCGGAACAGTCGACGATCGTGGATTCGATCCCCACGCGGCAGGGGCCACCGTCGAGGATCAGGTCCACGACATCGCCGAGGTCGGCCGCGACGTGCGCCGCCTCTGTGGGGCTCACCCGCCCGAAGCAATTCGCCGACGGGCCGGCGATCCCGCCGCCCATTCGGCGCAGAAGGTCGAGGGCCATCGGGTGATCCGGCACGCGGAGCCCGACGGTATCCGCGCCCCCGGTGACCACGTCAGGCACGCCCGGCTGCCGACGCAGGATCAGCGTCAGGGGACCGGGCCAAAAGCGCTCGGCGAGCCGACGCGCCACCTCGGGCACGTGACTTGCCCATCGCTCCAGCGGTGCGCCGAGCGGAATGTGGACGATCAGCGGGTGGTCGGCGGGACGCCCCTTTGCCGCGAAGATGCGCGCGACGGCCACGGGATCCGCCGCGTTCGCGCCAAGCCCGTAGACCGTCTCCGTCGGGAACGCGACGAGCGCGCCTGAGCCAAGGAGCTCGGCGGCGCGCGCCACATTGGTGGAGATCTCTGGGCCGGGCATGGGAGACCGAAAGCTATCAACGGTCGGTGAAACGCGGAGCGACGCCGTGTCGTAGGACCTGCGGGTGACCGTCCGGCCCGTCGCCCGCTGACCCCACGCCCGACCCCTCCCCCGCGAATGCTCGTTTCCTCGCTCCTGCTTGCGCTCCAGTCCGGCGCCGCGCCAGCCACGCCGCCAACGGCGGACACCGCCCACTACGCCACCCCAGCCGTCCGCTCGATCGTCGAGCGCGCCGCCGAGCGGAACCACCGTGTCCCGGCCGGACTCGGGTCGTACCAGGTCGGCGTCGAGAGCGAGATCGCGCTCACACTGCGTCTCCGCGGCGGGATGGAGGCCGAGGGGTCCATCGAGCAGGTGGCGTCGAACGTGACGTGGGACCGTTCGGGCGCGGCGGAGCAGCGGATCGTCGGGTATCGCGCGCAGCAGGTCGGGCCAAGCCTTTCGGCGCTGAGCTATATCGAGAATGCCTGGGTGGTGCCCTCGCTCTATGGGAACCGCCTCTCGATCCTCTTCGGCGCGCGCGATCCGTCGTCCCGGACGACCACAGATACCACCCGGCGGCGCGTCGTCGCCGTGCATCCCCTCGCGGTGGATCGCGAGCGCACGTACCGCTACGACGGCGGCGACACCGTGCTCACGCTCCGCGTGCAGGAGCGGGAGATCCGCATCATCCGGATCCGCGTCGGGCCGCGCGAGGACCTCGCCCGCACGACCACGGTCTTCGAGGGCGAGATGGACCTCGACGCCGACCGCTACCACGTGGTCCGTCTGCGCGGATCGTTCAGCACGGTCACCGGGCAGGGCGAGCGCCGCGGCGTCCTTGGCGCGAGCGCCGGCCCGCAGGGCGTGATCTACGTGGAGCTGGTGAACTCGGAGGTCGAGCAGCAATGGTGGCTCCCCGCGACGCAGCGCTTCGAGGCGCAGGCCACGGCGTCGATCGTGGGCGAGACGCGCGCGATCTTCCGGATCCTCACGCGCTTCGGTCCGTACGACATCACGCGCACGGTCGCTGTTGCCGACGCCGCGAACGTCACCGCAACTGTCGCGGTCACCGACGCCGCGAGCGTCACAGCAAACGTCTCTGCTACCGATGCGGACACGCTGCGGTCGCTCCCGCATCGCCTCACCTACGCGCCGACGGACTCGCTCGGCCGCTTCAGCGAATGGGCGCAGCCGATCGGCGCGGCGACCTCGCTCGTGGCCGCCGCGGACTTCGATGACGTCGCCCCCGACCTCTTCAGCTTCTCCGGTCGCCCGCAGCTCCTGCTCCAACCCGAGCGCCTGCACGACATCCTGCACGTCAATCGCGTCGAAGGACCGTTCACTGGCGTCGGGGCCACGCTGCGCCTGCGCGACGCGGCGCCCGGCGTGCTGCTCCGCGGGGTCGCGGGTTACGCGTGGAGCGAGCAGACCATGCGCTGGCGCGCGATGGCTGAGTGGCAGCGCGGTCGCACGTTCACCAGCGTGCGCGTCGGTCGGCAGCTCGACATCACGAACAAGTTCCTGAACGGGCTCGACTCGGCGTCGGCCCTCGTGTCGTTCTTCGCGGACGACGCGTTCGACTACGTGGACCGCCAGAGTGTCTCGGCGCACCTGGTGCAGTCCCTCAAGAGCAGGTACGGCACGGCGATCCGTGTGGACGCTGCCCTCGTCGAGGACCGCAACGTCGCGGCCAACTACGACGGGATCCCCCTTGGCGGGAGCGTGCGCGAGAACCGCGGCGTGGCCGAGGGGCGCTACGCGCGCGTGGGCGCAACGATCGACTGGCGCCCCAACGTCAACGGCGAGTTCCTCCGGACCGGCTTCGGCGCGCGCCTGCGTTACGAGCGCGGCGACGGCGACGTGATCGCGTATCAGCGCGTGGACGCGCTGATCGGGATGCGTGGCAACCGCGGCCCCTTCGCGTTCGCGGCACGTCTGGACGCTGGCGCCGTCATCGCCGACGCACCGCCGCCGCAGCAGCTCTTCGAGCTGGGAGAGACGCAGGGACTGCAAGGGTACGGCGTGAGTGCGTTCGCCGGGGATCGGGCGGTCCTCGCGCGTTCGCTCGCGATGTATCACTTGCCGCTCTGGCGCTCACCGCTGCGGCTGAGCTCGCGGCTCTGGCTGCCGGCACCGGGCCCCGCGCTCGCGGTCTCGCTTCACTCGGGCTGGGCTGAGGCCTCGTCGAGCGCCGCGCAGAGCGCGATCGAGGCGCGGGGGCAGCAGTGCACCGGCAGCGGACCCGTGGTCTGCGAGTTCGTCGCGCGCGCGAGTGACGGGTGGCGGTCCACACTCGTGGTGGGGCTGCGGTTCTTCGGCGGCGTGGTGTCGGTCGGCGCGGCGCGACCGCTGGATGGTCGGGATTGGCGCGGCGTCTTCCAGGTGGGTGGGCAGCTCTGACGAGCGGTGCGGACGCGGCGCGCGTAGTATTCGCGACCCCTCACCGTCAGGAGATCGCTCCACCGTGCCCGTCCTTCGCCTTGCTGCCGTCCTGCTGGCTACGGTTCTCGTCAGTCGACCTGCCGCTGCTCAGGGCGCGGCGGGATCTCCGGAGGCCGCCGCGCGCGGCACAGGGAGTCGCGCCGTGCCGACCGCCGTCGCCACACGCGCGGCGTCGCCGATCCGGATCGACGGTCGACTGACGGAGGCGGCTTGGCAGGAGGCACCGCTGCTCGCCGGGTTCGTCCAGAGTGAGCCTACGGAGGGCGTCCCCGTCTCCGAACGGACCGAGGCGCGGATCCTCTTCGATCAGGACGCGCTCTACATCGGCGTGTGGCTCTTCGACCGCACGCCGGGCGCCATCGTGGTCGGCGAAACGCGCCGCGACGCCGGGATCTCCGACGCCGATGCCGTCACGATCATCCTCGACACGTTCCGGGACCGACAGAACGGATTCGTCTTTGCGACGACCCCGGCTGGGATCGAGTACGACGGACAGGTCACGCGCGAGGGCCAAGGGGGATCCGGCGGCCAGCAGCGGCAGCAGCGCGGGGCGGGCGGCGGGTTCAACCTGAACTGGGACGGCAGCTGGGACGTGGCCGCCACCCGTGACGAGGCGGGCTGGTACGCGGAGTTCCGGATCCCGTTCTCGACGCTGCGCTATGGCAAGGGCGGCCCGCAGCAATGGGGCCTCAACATCGCGCGCAACATTCGCCGCCGGAACGAGGAAGCCTTCTGGGCGCCGGTGCCGCGGCAGTTCGACCTCAACCGCGTCTCACTCGCCGGTGATCTGCTGGGGATCGACGCACCGGCGCAGCGCCTCCTCACCGTCACGCCCTACGTGCTGGGGTCGGCGCGCAAGGACTTCGTGGCCGGCACCGCCACACGCGCGGACGCGGCGTTCGGCGGGGACGCCAAGATCGGACTGACGCAGGGACTCACGCTCGACCTCACCGTGAACACCGACTTCGCGCAGGTGGAGGTGGACGACGAGCAGCTCAACCTCTCGCGCTTCCCGTTGTTCTATCCGGAGAAGCGGCCGTTCTTCCTGGAGAACGCGGGCACGTTCGCGATCGGCACTCCGCAGAGCGTGGAGATGTTCTTCAGCCGGCGGATCGGGATCCAAAGCGGCGCCGAGGTCCCCATCCAGGGCGGCGGGCGCGTGACGGGAAAGATCGGCAACTACTCCGTGGGCCTGCTCGCGCTCCAAGCCGACGAGTTGGTCGTGCGCGACACGGCGGGCGCTCCGGTGGAGATCGCACCGCCAACCAACTTCGCGGTAGGCCGCGTGCTCCGGGACTTCGGGAATCGGACCCGTCTGGGCGCGATGATCGTGAACCGCGTCAACACGACCGACACTCAGGCCTACAACCGCACCTACGCGTTCGACGGTCGTCTGGGCGTCGGTCAGCCGCTCACAATCGATGCGTACGCCGCACAGTCGGATGAGCCGGGCGTCTCCAGCGGCAACTACGCCTGGGGACTGGGTGCCGCGTTCACGAGCCGCGACTGGAGCATCACGAGCTCCACTCGCGAGGTGGGCGCGACGTTCAATCCCGGCGCCGGATTCCTCCCACGCAAGGCGTACCGGTACCAAGCGGCCCGCATCCAGCGAAACGTCCGATTCGAGGATGTCCCGTGGTTCCGCGAGATGCGCCCGCACCTGCAGTACAGCGAGTTCATCGGGCTCGACGGCCTCAGCGAGACACGGCTCATCCATATCGACAGCCACTTCGAGTTCGCGAACGGCGCGTTCTTCCAGCTGCCCGCCTTCAACCTGACCCGCGAGTCGCTCAGGACGCCGTTCACGATCGCGCGCGGGATCGACGTGGCGCCGGGCACCTACGACAACGCCGAGTGGGGGTTCGCGTACAACACGAATCTCAGCGCGCCGGTGTCGCTCCAGGGGCGGATCGACATTGGCGGGTTCTACTCCGGCCGCCGCGCAGGCACGGGCTCCACGCTGAACGTGCGCGCGGGACGGACCTTCGCGAGCTCGCTTCGTGTGGATTACTACGACGTGCAGCTGGCGGAAGGGGACTTCACAACCCTCCTTTGGCGGCTTCGGTCAGCGTACTCCTTCACGCCGCGGATCTACGTGCAGACGCTCCTGCAGTACAACCGGCAGAGCGACACCTTCTCGAGCAACGTGCGCTTTGGGTGGCTGAACACGGCAGGGACGGGCCTCTTCCTGGTCTTCAATGATCTCGAGAACACCGGAAGCTTCGACCGGACCCAACTGCCCGAAGGTCCGCTCGACCGGGCGGTCCTGCTCAAGTTCACCAAGCAGGTGAACCTCGGGAACTGAGCGGCCCTCGCGCGCCGACAGGCGCGACTGCACGTTTGCGGGGTGAAGAAGCCAGTCCTCCTCGCCGTCGACGACAATGCCGAAGTGCTGGGCGCGGTGGACCGCGACCTGCGCCGACGCTATGCGGCCAACTTCCGGATCGTCCGGGCCGGCTCGGGCGCGGAAGCGCTCGAGGCCGCGCGCACGCTCGCCGCCCGCGGCGATGTGATCGCACTCTTCCTCGCGGATCAGCGCATGCCCGGCATGACGGGCACGGAGTTCCTCGCCCAGGCCCGCGTCCTGCACCCCGACGCGCGAAAGGTCCTGCTCACCGCCTACGCCGACACCGACGCCGCGATCCGGTCGATCAACGACGTGGGCTTGGATCACTACCTGATGAAGCCGTGGGATCCGCCGGAGGAGAAGCTCTACCCGGTGCTCGACGATCTCCTCAGCGCGTGGAGCTCGACGGTCCGGCTGCCGTTCGACGGCATTCGCGTGGTGGGCGCCGTGAGCTCGCCGCAGAGCTACGCGGCCAAGGAGTTCCTCTCGCGGAACCAAGTGCCGTACCAGTGGGTGGATGTGGACGCCGACGACGCCGTGCGCGCGCTGATACAGCCGGACGACGGGTCCCTCGCGCGCCTTCCGGTCGTGCTCTTTCCTGACGGCACCCGGCTGGTCGAGCCAAGCATCCGCACGCTCGCGGACAAGGTGGGACTGCAGACGCAGGCGCAGCGCCCCTTCTATGACGTGGTCATCATTGGCGGCGGACCGGCGGGGCTCGCGCACGCGGTGTACGCCGCGTCGGAGGGACTGCGCGCCGTGCTCGTCGAGGCGGCCGCGCCCGGCGGCGCCGCCGGCACCAGTTCGCGGATCGAGAACTATCTCGGCTTCCCCTCGGGCGTGACCGGCGCGGATCTCGCCCAACGCGCGATGATGCAAGCCCGGCGCTTCGGCGCAGAAGTGTTGACGGCGCAGGAGGTCACGGGCATCCGCCGTGAGGATCCCTACCGCATCACGCGTCTGGCGGACGGCACCGAGCTCTCGTCGTACTGCATCCTCGTCGCCACGGGTCAGGCCGTGCGTCCGTTGGAGGCGCCAGGCGTTGAGCCGCTGCAGGGGACTGGCGTCTACTACGGCGCCGCCATGAGCGAGGCGGCGCTCTACCGCGACCGGGACGTCTGCGTGGTCGGTGGGGCGAACTCCGCTGGCCAGGGCGCGTTGTTCTTCGCGCGCACGGCACGCAGCGTGACGATGCTCGTGCGCGCCGCCGCGCTGCGGCCGGGAATGTCCGAGTATCTCGCGGCCCGCGTGGAGGCCACACCCAACGTCCGCGTCGTCACGGGCGTGGAGGTGGCCGAGGTGTGTGGGACGACCAAGCTGGAGCAGATCGTGCTGCGTGAGGTCGAAGGAGGCGCGACGCGCCCGTTGGACGCCGCGGCGATGTTCATCTTCATCGGCACCGCGCCGCGCACCGACGCGTTCGCGACGACCCTCGAGCGCGACGAGAAGGGATTCATCCAGACCGGCCCGGAGCTGCCGCGCGTGGCGGGTCGGCCCCGCGGCTGGACCCTGGAACGCGACCCGTTCATGTTCGAGACCAACATCCCGGGCGTGTTCGCCGCAGGGGATGTGCGTGCCGCCGCCAATCGCCGCGTGGCCGCGGCCGTCGGCGAGGGATCGGCGGCGATCTACAGCGTCCAGCGCTACCTCCGCACCGTCTGACGTTCCCCCTGCCCACGCGCCCGTGACCGACGCATCCACCGCGCAGCCGCTCGACCGACTCCTCGCCCACCGCACGATCGGCGGGGCGCCGCAGGGCGAGCTCGAGTGGCTGCTCGCGCGCGGAGAGTTCCGGAACTACGCCGCTGGCGAGGTGATGAACGGCAAGGACACGTGGGCCGAGCGCATGGTCGTGCTGCTCTCGGGGCGCGTGACGATCCGTGTGAATCGGGGCACGGGGGCGCACAAGATCGTCGAGTGGCGCACCGGCGACGTGACCGGCGCGCTCCCCTACTCGCGTGGCGGGAAGCCACCGGACGACGCGATCACCGACGAGCCGTGCGAGACCTTCGAGGTGCCGCGCGAGATCTTCCCCGAGATGATCCGCGACTGCCCGGCGTTGACCGCCAAGCTCGTGCACGCAATGCTCGACCGCATCCGCGCCTTCACCTCCGCCGACCTGCGCGACGAGAAGCTCGTCTCGCTCGGCAAGCTCGCGGCGGGGCTCGCGCACGAACTGAACAACCCGGCGTCCGCGGCGACGCGCGCAGCGAAGGGACTCGCCGAGAGCCAGGTCGCCGCCGATGAGGCTGCGCGCCGCCTTGGGGCCTTGCGATTGAGCGCCGCGCAGCTCGAGGCGCTGCAGGCTGCGGCGGACGCCTGCCTCTCCTCAGGCGCAGCGCCCCACCGCTCGGCGTTGGAGCGCGCGGACCGGGAAGAGGAGGTGAGCGCGTGGGTCGCGCGGCACGGGGCCAGCGAGTCGTGCGTGGGGGCGCTCGCGGAATCCGCCATCACGATGGCGGAGTTGGATGCGGTGGCCGCGCATCTATCCGGGGATGCCTTGGACGCGGCGCTCTGCTGGCTCGCCACTGGCTGCGCCATGCGGTCGCTCGCCGGCGCGGTGGAGATCTCGACCACGCGCATCTCCGAGATCGTGAATGCCGTGAAGGGCTTCACGTACATGGACCAGGCCCCCAACGCGGTGCCGGTGGGGATCCGTCGTGGGATCGAGGATGCGATCACGATGCTCGCGACCAAGGTGCGGGCCAAGTCGGCGAACATCGAGGTGGACCTCCCGGCCGATCTCCCAGCGGTTCGGGCCGTGGGCGCCGAGCTCAATCAGGTGTGGCTCAACCTGCTCGACAACGCGCTCGACGCCATCGACGAGCACGGCACGGTGCGCGTCGTCGCGCAGCGCGAGATCCATCACGTGGTGGTCGAGGTGATCGACAACGGGAAGGGGATCCCGCCGGAGACGATGTGGCGGATCTTCGAGCCCTTCTACACGACCAAGGGCGTCGGCAAGGGCACGGGGCTGGGGCTGGACATCGTGCGCCGCCTGCTGCAACGCCAGGACGGCGGGATCGACGCGGAGTCGGCGCCCGGACGCACGGCCTTCAAGGTGTTCCTGCCCGTCTCGGACCTGCCGGAAGCGGCGGGGTCGGTGAAGCCGGTGCCGCGGCGGACGTCGATGATCGGCCCGCACAGCGACTGAGCGCCCGAGCGAGCCTCAGCGCTGCGAAGCGGGCCGACTGAACACCGCGCCGTGGGGCACTCCGTCGATCCTGAGGCCCGGCTCCGTCGCGCCCGCCGAACGGAAGCGTGGATCGATCGCCAGTGCGCCGGTGCTCGCATCGAACGTGAGCAGCACCACGCGGTTCTGGAGGTTCCCATAGCCGGTCACCACCACGCGCTTCGTGTTCGGCTCGAGCGAGATCCAGTGCGGCACGTCGCCGGGCGCGAACGTCGCGCGTCCGACCTCGCGCGGGTGCGACGGGTCGGAGACATCGAGGCTCACCACGGCAGGGATGGACGGCACCGTCACCAGGTAGTGATGGCCGGTGACGACGGGAATGGCGCAGTACATGTCCTCGCCGCGCGGAAAGGTGGCAACGAGTCGCCCGCTGGGTCGATCGCTCGCGAGGCCATCCAGCAGGTAGAGCGCGCAGTTGAACGTGGAGACCAGCACGGTGCGACCGTCGGACAGGAGGCGCGGCTCGGCGGTGTAGTTCCCCTCGTCCCCCAGCGGTCCCTGCGGCAGCGCGATCGTGTGGAGCAGCGTGAGGTCCGAAAGCCGCCAGATCTGGATCTCGTTCGCCGCGTACGGATTCCGGTCATCCATATCGGTCGTCGTACTCACCACGCGGTCGAGCGCCGGGATCGGGAGCGCAGAGTAGGTGCGGAGGCCGCGCGGAACGCCCGGAGCGAACGAGGAACTGGAGCGCAGCACCTGGCCGCGCGGCGTCATCTCGACGAGGCCGCCTGGAGCGGCACCAGATGCGTCATGGCGCATTTGGAACGTGGCCAGCACGTTGCCGCTCGGGAGGCGCTCGAATGTGTGCGGGTGCGAGTACCCGTCGAGATCGCCGAACTGTGCCACGAGCTTCGGCTGGGCGGCGTCGTTGACATCGAAGGTGAAGGTCTGCCCCGAGGCGAAGCCGTTGGCGATCAGGAGACCATCCGCGGCGAGCGAGTGCTCAGAGTGGTGCGGCACGTTCTGACGCCCAGGCACGGGCAGCGTCGTGACCAGCGTCCCGTAGCGGTCGCCGCGCGGTGCGACGTCGACAACGGCGAGGTGATCCGGCTGCGTACTGTCCGCGCCAGCGGTCCAAAGGAACAGATGATCGCTGTCCGCCAGCGGTTGGTCCGCCGCTGAGGGAGCGCAGGCGACCAGAGCAAGGATCGCGACCAGGGCGAGACGGGGCATGGGCATCCGATGGTGAGAGTTCGCGAAGAAGATGCGGACCGTCACGACGTACGGCCAGCGTTGACGAGACCTCGGAACGCGCGGCGCGTGGACGGTCTGTACTTCGTGCGCCAGATTCCTTCCATTGCCACCCCTCAACGACCGGAACTCATGCGATCTCCAGCCACCTTGATGCTCACGTTCGCCATTGCCACGGCGAGCATCGAGAGCTCTGCCCAAGGCACTCCCACCGCGACACACGCCCCGCGCCAGGAACTTCCGACCGTCACGCTCCCGGCGGATCTCGACCGCGTGCTCCGCGACTACGAGCGGGCGTGGCGCGCAGGCGACCCGCAGGCGCTCGCTGCGCTCTTCACACCCGATGGGTTCGTCCTGCAGCCGCGGCGCGCGCCCGTGCGCGGGCGCGAAGCATTGGCCGCGGTGTACGCGGGACAGGGCGGCGGCGACCTGCGGCTGCGCGCGCTGGCGTACGCTGCTGCCGACACCGTGGGCTTCATCGTCGGCGAGTACCGCTATGGGGACGCGGCCACCGATGCCGGCAAGTTCACGCTCACGCTTCGCCGTCGCCCCGGCGGGCCGTGGCTCATCTTCTCTGATATGGACAACGGGAATCCACCAGGAGCTCGGCCATGAAGACCACCGAGCGCACGTCGCTCCTCACGACGCTCGCAGATCGGTTCGCGGCGCATCCGGAGCGTCACGCGGGGGTCGCGTGGAGCGCCGTGCTCGCGCGACTCGAAAAGAACGCGCCGGCGCTCGAGACGCTGCTCCAGATGGAGAAGACCGGCGGTGAGCCGGACGTCGTCACGCTCGGCGGAGCCGGCGGGACGATCACGTTCTGTGACTGCGCCCCCGAGAGCCCGGCCGGCCGCCGGAGTCTCTGCTTTGACGAGGCCGCCCTCAAGGCGCGGAAGGCCAACAAGCCCAAGGGCAGTGCCGCAGCGCTGGCGCGCAAGATCGGCGTGGAGTTGTTGACCGAGGCGCAGTACCGGCAGCTGCAGACGCTCGGCGAGTTCGATCTCAAGACGTCGAGTTGGATCGACACGCCCGAAGACGTGCGCGCACTCGGCGGCGCGCTCTTCTGCGACCGGCGCTTCGGCAAAGTATTCGTCTACCACAACGGCGCCGAGTCGTACTACGCAGCGCGCGGGTTTCGGGGGTTGGTCAGGGTCTGAGGGGCTCGCTCGAAGAGCGCACGTACTCTACCGCCACTCCCGGCGCGCGCCGAAGAAGATCATCGGACCCAGCTCGGGCATGTTCAGCTGCTCGGTATGCCGCAGCCCAAGCCCGCACCGGGGTCGCTTGGTGTATGTCGCCATCGACGCCGAACTGAGCCCCGTGGCTGGCGGCGTGGAGTACCCGCCCACGCATCCGGCGATGTTCTGCGCCTGGAGCGTGAGCGTGGTGTTCCGCGTTGGGAACCGATAGCTGAACGACGCGTCGAGCGCCCCGTAGGTCGGCAGTCTTCCCCAGACCACGCCCGACCGGAACTGGTACCCGTTCACATAGCGCGCACCAAGGCTCGCGCTGAGATTCGCGGGGATGTTGGTCGTCTCGACCGCGATCTGGATCCGGTTCGACGACGTGTTGAACTGGCCGGCGTCGCGCGGCGCGGTCGGCGCCGTCTTCACGGTGTCGAGGCTCGTCAGGCTGATCGTCGACGCAAGCGCCACGCGGTTCGTGAGATAGAAGCGCACGGACGCGTCCAGACCGTCGGCGATGCCCTCGCCGAGGTTGTAGTTCGACTGCACGCGCACCGGATCCCCCGCCGTGTCCTCGAACCGCTGCCCCGTCCGCGCGTCATAGGCCCAGGTGGGCGCCGTGGTGGAGAACGGATTCGCGACCAGCAGGCCGCCGCTGATGAAGTTCACGAACGTCGAGTGCCACGCAGTCACATCCACGAACAGGCGGGCGCCCAACACGGCCTTGTAGCCGAGCTCCCACGTCTTGTTCGTTTCTGGGACCATCCGATCAATGCGACTGACGAGATTGCCCAGCGTGTCGCGCACGATGAACCCGTTCCGGTTCCCCACGTTGCGCTGGATCGGCGAGGAGATGTTGTAGATGTCCGTCGTGAGGATCGGAGGCGAGCGATAGGCCTCGCCATAGGTCAGGCGGATCGTTTGATCGGTCACAGGCGAAAAGAGCAGGCTCGCGCGCGGGGAGAGCTGCGGGTCGTAGCGCGTCGCCACATCGTACCGGGCCGCCAGTACCGCACGCAGCCGCGGACTCAGCGGCGACTCGATCTGCGCGTACAGCCCGTTGTTCCCGAGCAGGATCGGCCGGCCCGTGATGCGGTCGAAGAAGAGCTTCTCATACGAGCTGACCCGCTGCGTGCGCAGCTGGCCGCCAATGGTCACCAGCGCGTTGTCCACCGCGCCGATCCCGGTGCGGGCGAACGATCCGACGAGCACGTTGTGCTGCAGTTCGGCCGCGTAGATCCGGCCGTCCACCTTGAAGTGGGTGAGCGCGCGCACGGAATCGGCCGAGAAGGACGGATTCCGCGCCTGCGTCGGGACCGCAAGGTACGTCTGGTACGTGTCGCCGGTGTTCGAGTGCGTGACGTACGCCTGTGCGAACCAGCGCGGACTGTTGAAGAGCACCTGATAGTTGGCGTATTCGTAGTTGATGATCTGATAGTGCCCGCTGTTGCTGTCTCCCACACCGTCCCGTCGGCTGACGCCGAGGTTGAGCTGCAGGCGCGCATCGCCCGGGAAGTAGCGGACCAGCGCGCCGCTGGCGCGCTGCACCCGAGTGCGGAAGTTCGTGATCGACTCGGGCAGCGGCTGGCCGCCCGGCGTGACCGCCGGATAGTAGATGAGGTTCCGGAAGTCGTCCGCGCCCAGATCCTCGGCGGCGATCTTGTAGCCCCAGGGGCCCGTGGTCCCCGCGTACCGGACCTGGATGTCATAGAAGGAGCGCGAACCGCCCGACATCTCGGTGCTCAGCCCCGGATACTCCCGCGGGTCCTTGGTCCGCATCGACAGCAGCCCCGATGACGCATTGGCGCCGTAAAGCGCGGAGCCGGGACCGTTCACGACCTCCATCGAAGCCACGTCCAGCCGCGGGATCGTCGTGTGCTCGCCGATCGGCAGGCCCGTCTCGGCCAGGATCCCCACGCGCCCATCTTCGAGTGTGAGCCAGCGCGTGTTGAATCGGTTGTTGAATCCGCGCCCATTGACGAAGACCGAGGTGATCCCGACCTGCGTGACGTCCACACCGGGCGCGTGACGCAGCACCAGCGCGTACGAGTTGCCCACACGGTCCTCGAGCTTGTGTTCGTCGAATGCGGTGACGCTCGCCGCGGCGTCCGTGACCTTCTCGGCGTGGCGGGCCGCCGAGACCACGACGGCCTGCAGGCGCACCTCCGCGCGCGTCAGGTCGAACGAGACCGTGACCTCCTCGCGCTCGGCGACGGAGACCGCCGCGCGCGTTGCCGACGTGTAGCCGACGGCGAAGACCCGGACGTCGTACGTCCCCGCGGGAACGCCACGGATGCTGTAGCGCCCGCCGTCTCCCGTGCGACCGGAGAGGCCGAGGGCCGGCACCAGCACGTGTGCACCGAGCAACGGGGCGCCTCCCGACTCCGCCACCGCGCCGCTGATCGTTCCGGACTGCCCCTGCGCCTCGAGGAGATCAACGGGAACCCAGAGTGCCGCGCACGCGGCAGCACGAGTCGCGACGCGAGCAGCAGCAAGGCGGAGCCCCATGGACGACCTCTTGAGTTGCGAGACGACGCGGGCAGGATCGGGATGTGAATCAGCGAGCTGTAGCTGTGGAGCGAACAGATAATGGGAGTCGCCGGTCGCGGCGGCAAGAGACAGGAGGCCCGCCCCCCCCAGGGCCGGGTCGAATTGCTGGGTCGGGCTGCGACCCCTACCTTTGCGCACAGGGGAGCGGAGCCCGCCTCTCCGGCATCCACTCGCACAAATGTCACTTCCCCCTGGCGGCGGATCTCCCCAGTCCGATGCGGTCGATGCGTCTGCGCCGCCGCTCGCGCCAGCGGTGGCGCCGGAACTCGCCCAGGGGCTTGCCGGTCGCTACACACTCCTGAGCGAGATCGGGGCGGGCGGCATGGCAACCGTCTACCTCGCCCGGGACCTGACGCACGATCGTCCGGTGGCGATCAAGGTGCTCCACACCGACCTCGGACACTCGGTCGGTGTGGAACGCTTCGCCCGCGAGATCCGGACGGTGGCCACGCTCGATCATCCGAAGATCGTGGGCGTCCTCGACTCCGGAGAGACGGGGGGACGGCTCTGGTTCGCGATGCCCTTCGTCAATGGTGAGTCGCTGCGCGAGCGGATCGAACGCGTGGGCCCGCTGCCGATCGACGAAGCGCTCGCGATCTTCGACGAGGCCGCCGACGCGCTCGCCTACGCGCATACGCGCGGCGTCATCCACCGGGACATCAAGCCGGACAACATCCTCTTGTCGGGCGGGCACGCCTACGTCGCGGACTTTGGCATCGCCCGCGCCGTCGAGGCCGTGGGCGAGACGCTCACTGCGACCGGCACGGCCATCGGCACACCAGCGTACATGGCGCCGGAGCAGGCGTCAGGGGAGAAGGTGCTGACGCCGCGCGTGGACATCTACGCGCTGGGCTCGGTCCTGTACGAGATGCTCGCCGGCGCGGCCGCCTTTAGCGGCCCAAGCGTCCAAGCGATCCTCGTGCGCGCGATGACCTCGGATCCCCAGCCGATCCATCCCATCCGGACGGCCGTGTCGCCGGCGCTGGATGCCGTCATCCTGCGCGCGATGTCGCGGACGCCCACGGACCGGTTCGCCTCCATGGGGGAGTTCCGGGACGCGGTCCGGACGGCGGCGAGGAGCACGGGCACGGCGCCCGGAGCCTCTACCCCCGCGCGGCTTTGGACGCGACCGCGCGTCCGACTGGCCCTCGCCGCGGCGGCGGTCGGCGTCCTCGCGACGGTCGCATTGATCGCGACCCTTGGCCGAGAGCCGCCGCGCCTCGCGGTGCTGCCGTTCGAGAACCGGTCGGCCGACACGACCGACGCGTATCTGGCACAGGGGTTCACCGAGGAGATCGGGAATCGCGTGGCCCGTGTGCCACAGCTGGGCGTGGTGTCGAACACGGCGGTGCGCCGGTTGAGCACGATGGACGGGATGAGCGCCGCCGACCTCGGCCGCACCCTCGGGGCGCAGTTCCTGATGAGCGGCAGCGTCCAACGGATCGGCGGCCGACTCCGCGTGTCAGTGGAACTCGCGCGCGCGTCCGACGGGTCGCAGGTCTGGGCGGATCGCTTCGACCGGGCGGAGTCCGAACTGCCGCTCCTGATGCGCGACATTGCGATCGCGACGGCCACCGGCATGCTCGGACGCCTGCGCCCCGAGGCACAGGCCCGCCTTGACGCGCCCACGGAGAACTCCGGCGCGTATGATCTCTACCTGCGGGGCAGCCTGCGCCGTTTCGACGAAGGCGCCGCCGGACTGCAGGAGGCGATCAACTCGTTCGAGGCCGCGCTCGCGCTCGATCCGCGATTCGCTGCCGCGCATGCCCGGCTCGCCGGGGTGTACGCGCGGAGCCTGTTCTGGACCGTGGCCCTGCCCGGCTTGACGACCGACGGCGTGCTCGCGCGCGCGAACGACGCCGCCGCGCGCGCGTTGGCACTCGATTCTGCCTCCGCAGATGCGTGGGCCGCCCGCGCCACGGTCTCCTTCTTCGCGCGTGAGCCCGACTACGCGAGCGCGGTTGCGGCCATCGGCCGCGCAGCGGCGCTCGACGCGACGAATGCCGGGGTGCGCCTGATGCACGGGCAGATCCTCCGTCGGCTCGGCGACATTGCAGGGGCGGAGGCGGCCACTCGCACCGCCCTGAAGGCGGACCCGACGTTCGGTCAGGCGTACAATCAGCTGGCGATCCTCGCGTTCACGGGACGCCGCCTCACCGAGGCCGCCGCCTTCTCCGACAGCGCCGTCCTGCGCGATCCGGAGCAGTGGCAGTTTCACCAGATCCGCGCGCGGATCCACATGGCCCGCGGGGACACGGCGGCAGCGCGGCGCGACGCGTTGGAATCGGTGCGTCTCAGTACGCCCCCGCAGACCGCGTACGCGGAGATGGTCCTGGCGCAGGCGGAGTGGCTGGCCGGCGATACCGCGCGCGCGCGCCAGCGGCTCGTCCCGGTGTTGGCGGACCTTCCCGCGCAGGGCGCGCTCACGCCGCGCTACTACCAGATGGCGCTGGCGCTGATCGCGACGGAGCGACGCAGCGAAGGACTCGCGGTGCTGGAGCGGATCCAGCCGCGCGGCGCGTGGCTCTGGGGATATCTCACGATGCCGAGCTTCGACGCCGTGCGCACGGACCCGCGGTTCGTCCGGCTGCTCAACGAGTCGCGTCCGCCCGGAGCGCCACGTCGCCCGTAGCCTCGCAGGCGCCCCTCGCGCCCACTACTCCCGCGTCACCGCCAGCATCGTGAGATCGTCGTGCGGCTCCGCCTGCGCCGCGAACCCCTTGAGCGACTCCACCACGCTGCCCACGAGCTCCGGCGCCGGCAGCGCCCCCAGCTCGCGGAGCATCGCCCGGAGCCGCTCGCTCCCAAAGACCTCGCCGGTCGGACTTCGCGCCTCGACGAGCCCATCGGTGAACGCCAGCAGACTCTGCCCCGACTCGAGCCGCGTGGACCCGGTGGTGAACGCGGAGTCCGGCATCATGCCGAGCGCGGGGCCCGTGGGGCGCAGCTCCTCGATCACGCCCTCCGGGCCGATCACAAGCGCGGGCTCGTGGCCGGCATTCAGAAAATCCACGTTGCCATAGATCGGGTCGAGCACGGCCATGAAGACGGTCGCGAACATGTTCGTGCGGCCGTGGAGCCGCGCGATGTAGTTGTTGGTGAACCCCGCCACGCGCGTGAGCAGGTCCGCTGGCGTGGCGGACTCGAGCGACTGCAAGACCAGCGTCCGCCGGCCGCCGATCATCTGGATCGCGCCGCCGCCCACCGGGTCGGCCGACGCGCGGATCAGACTCCGGAAGAGCGCCATGAACAGCGCCGCCCCCACGCCCTTATCGCAAACGTCGCCGACGACGAGCACGAGGTTCCCGGACGGCGCGAGTTGGAACGCGTCGTAGAAGTCACCGGACACCTGCCGGGCGGGATGCAGCGCCGCGTCGAGCTGGACGCCCCGCACCTGCGGCAGCGACTCGGGCAGGAAGTCGCGCTGAATGTTCCGGGCGACATCCATTTCCTTGCGCAGGTTCTGCGAGTCCTGCACCCCGCGGCGGTCGAGCGCGGCGCTCACGCGGGCGCGCAGCATCGCGGCGCCGTAGGCCGCCGGCAGGTAGTCGTCGGCGCCGCGCGCGAGACACTCCTCCGTCGCCTCGACGGCATCCGCAGCCGCCGTCACGAGCAGCGGCACGTTCGCCAGCTGCGGATCCGCGCGCAGCGCGGATACGAAGTCGCCGGCGCTCATGCCCTGCACTGCCAGATCCAGCACCACCAGATCCGTGCGCTCCCGACGCAGGCGCGCGAGTCCCTGCTCGCCCTCCAGCGTCGCCGTGACGAGATAGCCCTCCATGAGGAGATCGCGCGTGATGGGCTTCGCGTCGTCGCCGGCGCGGCCCACGAGCAGCGCCTTGGGCAGCGCGCGGAGCGTGGTCGAGGTGCCTCGTGGCGGCGTCGGGGATCGGTTCATGCCTGTTTCTCGTCGAGCAAGTTGAGTTGCCAGAGGTCGCGCGTGCTCGTGTGGATGAACGGATGGATCGCCATCATCCCCGTGCGCCCGATGTTCTTTTCGAGATACCGCAGCTCCTCAAAGGTGTCACGCACGCCGGGCGTCGGCTCGGGCTCGAATCCTGCTTCCCGCATCATGAGCAGCCCCTTGGCGCGGATCCCGAGCTCCGCACGTAATCGCAGCAGGCACAGCATGTCCACGATCACCTCGGGCGAGAACCGCGTGCGCAGGGTGCGCAGGTACTGCCCGACCGGCGTTTCGGACATCTGGCCCGCGCGCATCGCGCGCAGCAGTTCCTGATCCGTGTCGAACCCCGACCCCAGCCAGTTGCGCGTGTCCCGCTCACTCTGCTTGAAGATCGCCATGGCCACGTACGGGAACACGAGCACGATCAATCCGGTGGAGAGGAGCGGCTGCAGGATGAAGTGGTTGTAGAGCGAGTGCAGCAGGATCGCGACCACCAGTCCAGGCAGCAACAGCGAGAGGCGGAACGTCTCGACGCGGTTGTGCAGCGCCCGCGCGACCATCGCGAAGATCGCGGTCGCGCCGCCGTGCATCACGGCCGTGCCGAACCCGCGCACCACCCAGGTCCAGATGCTCGCTTCGGGGTTCACCTGCAGGAAGTACAGATTCTCGAGGAACGCGAACCCCGCGCCGATCCCGAAGCCGAAGATCGCGGCGTCCACCACGAACCCGATCTTGCTCCGGGCCATCAGATACGCGATGTACACCGCCTTGAGCGTCTCCTCCGCCCCCGGGGCCACATAGCGCGAGTAGAGCGAGAGCTCCATCTCGAGCATCGGCTGGAGCCAGACGTTCACGCCGTAGCTCGCCACCGCCGCCATCACGCCCGCCGCGACCGCGAGCAGCACCGCCCGCAGCGCCACCAGCTTGTAGCTGTCGATGACGACCAGCGCCCCGAGGAACAAGAAGATCGGGAGCAGGCTGACGACGATCGCGAGCACGCTGCTCACATGATCTTGAAGGAGAACATGAAGAGGGAGCTCGCGCGCGACCCCTCCTCCCCCGCCACCGCATAGCCGAAGGAGAGCGTGGAGTCCAAGTGCGACAGCGTCACCATCCGGAGGTCGAGCTGCGCGCCGAGGCTCCCGAGGTTGCGCCGGATCGCGGCATCATCGACGTCCGTGGCGAGCCCCGTGGCGAAGAACGACAGCCCGGCCCACCGCAGATACGCACTCGGCGAGCCTACGCTGCGGAAGCGGACCGGCGGCAGCATCCACTCCACCTGCGCCTTGGCGTAGGTGGCGCCTCCGACCTCGTTGATCTCCAGTCCCGGAAAGCTCTCCGTGTTCCGGTACTGCTTGATCGCGCGGTGGTCCACCCAGTTGTTGGCAAAGCCGCCGAAGTAGAACCGCGCGAACGGGTCATTCCGATTCTCGCCAAGCGCCGAGCCCGCGCCGGCGCGGAACCAGAGTGAGGAGTGGTCGAGCGGAAGCAGGAATCCCCGGGACGCGTCCAGACTCAGCCGCGGCTGCACCATGCCGTTGACGAAGTTGCTGCGCAGCGCGGTGGTCCAGGTGCTGCCGAGTTCGTCGTCGATGGCGCCGAGGGATCGGCGCAGCGACTTGTAGTTCAGGTCGGCGCCGAACGAGGCCAGCTTGTCGAACGACGCCGCGACGTTCTGGAACTCGGGGAGGATCGCCAGCCCGCCGTAGCCTGCGGCCTGCACCGTGTAGCCCAGGCTGGTGGGACCGTCGATCAGGAGGTTCCCCGAGTATTGCACCGCGAGCGAGTAGCCGCGGCGGCTGGTCTTGGTGGGGCCGACCAGATCATAGAAGTCCGCGCGATTGAGCGCGCCCGAGACCTTCCAGTTCCAGTGGCGGAAGACGGCGCGAAGATGCAGCTGCTCGTACGCGTCGAGGCGCTGTTCCGGAGAGAACGAGGCGGTGAACTCGAGTCCCGTGGCTCCCACGCGATCCGAGAAGTTGAAGCGCATCCCGCCGGCCACGGCGTAGTTGCCCGCCGCGTCCTCGTAGCCCTCCACCACCGGGTACGCGTTGTCGAGCTTGAAGTTGCGCGGCGTGCTGTAGGGGACGGTCGCGGTCTCGAGCTCACGGACCGTCGGCGCGGTCACGGGCTCCGGGATCCACGACTGCACATCCGGACGCCGCTGCGCGATCTCGTTGCCAAGGAAGTAGATCGCACTCACGCTGTCCGGCACCACGTTCGGGATCATGGACGGCACGAATCCGCTCCCCGAATACGCGAACACGACCAGCGAATCGTCAGAGATCGGCAGCGGCTTGAAGAACCCGGTCTCCGCGTTGCTGACGGCGTCCATCTCGCGCGCAGTGAAGTCGTAGCGGAAGATATTCGCGACGCCCGAGTAGTACGACGAGCCGAACGCGAAGCGACCGTCGCGCGAGTAGACGAAGTTGGACGGCGACCATTCCCCGAACTCGTAGAGCACCTCGTGCTCGGTCCGGCCCGCCAGGAGGTCGGGGATGGACAGCCGCACCAGCCGCGTGTCGCCGCTCACTTCGGACATGGACCCGATCACCGCGGACCCGTCCGGCGCTACGTCGATGTCGAACAGGTCGCGGCCGTAGGGCAGCGTCATCACCTGCCGCCACTCCGTGTACGGATACGGCACGCGCACGAGCGTGGAGAAGCCGTTGTCGTGCCGCACGCCCCAGATCGAGCGATCCGCCGCGTTGAACGCGAGGTCCCCCATCCGGGAGTTCTTGATCAGCACCCGCGTGCGCCCGGTCGCGAGGTCGAGCGCGAGCAGATGCCGCCAGTCGGCGTTGTTGGTCGTGTAGAAGAGCGTGCGCGTCGCCGAGTCGAACGCCAGTGACGTCACGGAAAGCCCCGTGGCAGCGACGACGTCGCGGATCCGCGTGAACTTGCCCGTGGCGATGTCGATCGACGCGATGTGCGCTTCCTGCCCGGGATACCGCACGGCGAGGAGGACCGCGCCATTCGTGGGATCGTGGTACGCCCGCGAAACGGAGCCCAGCACACGGTCCGTGAGCGGCCGCGGCCGCGTGACCGGATGCTGCCGGATCGCCGCGAGGTTGTCGCGCTGCCACTCGCGTTCCCAGTCGATCCACCGCGACCACTCCTCTTCGAGCGAGCGTCCGAAGACCTGCTGGAACTGGCGGGAGAAGTAGCGGCGGCTCCCCTCGGTCCGGTTCACCCAGGCCAGGAGCGAGTCATTCCCGTACTGAAGGGCGAGGTAGCTCATGAAGCGCGTGCCGTACAGATACGAGTTGGTCCCGACCTGGAAGTCGACCGTCGTGCCCTCGGACTCCAGCCCGACCACGTCGTAGATCCGCAGCGAGTCCCGCACGAGCGTCCGGAAGACCATCTCGTCGTACGGCCCGATCGCGCGGCCAAGCCCGCCGTTCATCCAGGTCTCGAGGTACGTGGCGATTCCCTCGAGGTACCAGCGCGGCGCGTACCACCGCGGCGTGGTCAGATAGCTGTAGGCCATCGAGAGCGGCACTTCGGCGTTCGGCGTGACCTTCCCGAAGAACAGCGCGCGGTACCGCGCATCCGCCCGTGTGGCCTTGTCCGTCGTGACGATGTGCGCCAGCTCGTGGTTCATCGACGACGCCATCCGCTCCGGCGCGGGTGCGGACTCGTAGTCGTGCCCGTAGGGCGCGATGCCGACGGTGACGTGATTCTCCGGCACGGGGCGCGCGCCCGCATTGCCGTAGTGCCAGAGATCGTGCATGAGGATGTTGATCCGTCCGCCGGGCGAGTAGTCGAACAGCTGCCGGTGGAAGGCCAGCGCATTCTCGAACGTCGCGGTCACCTGCGGGACCAGATACGACTGCAGCGGCGAGGTGTAGACGAGCCGCATCGTGCGCGTTTCGATCGCCTGGAACTGCGCGTCGAGGCCGCTGGGCAGGAACAGACCCAGCGCCAACAGGAGGGAGACGGCCCTCGGCTGGCGCCGGTGGGCACCGCGCAGCGGGGCGAGCGGGGGGAGGGGTTTCAAAGTGCCCCGATAATAGGCATTGGCCCCGACTCCCGTTAGGGGAGCCGGGGCCAACGCGGCACGTCCGCCTGCTGGGAGGGACGACTGCCCTCCGCAATGCCTACTGCTGGATCCGCATCGCCTCGCTCATGAACGCCTCGGAGAGCTGCGCGCTGCGCGACACCGCCCGGTACATCTCGGACGACTGCAGTGCCCGATACGCGTCGCTCGCCATCACCGACCGGAAGGCGTCGTTCGCCATCACGGACCGGAACGCGTCGTTGGCCATCACCGACCGGTAGGCCTCGTTCGCCATGACCGACCGGAACGCGTCGCTCGCCATCGCGGCGCGCATGGCATCGCTCGCCATCACCTCGCGGAAGGCATCGTTCGCCATCACGGCCCGGAACGCATCCGAGGCCTGGACGGCACGGAACGCGTCGTTCGCCTGCAGCGCGCGGTACGCCTCGTTGCGCTCGAGCGCACGCATCGCCTCGCTCTTCTGCACGCTGCGGGCGGCCTCACGGGACGCCTCGCGAGCCGCTTCGCGGGCCGCGTCACTGTTCTGCGCCGCACGGGCCGCGTCGCTGGCCTGCGCGTTGCGGTACGCCTCGCTGGACATCAGATCACGATACGCCTCGTTGGCCTGCAGCGACCGGTACGCATCGCTCGCCATCAGCTCCCGGTACGCCTCGTTGGCCATGAGCTCGCGGTACGCATCGCTCTTCATGAGCTCGCGGTACGCCTCGCTCTGCATGATCTCCCGATACGCGTCGCCGCGCATGAGCTCGCGGTAGGCCTCGCTCGCCATCACTTCGCGGAAGGCGTCGTTGGACTGCAGCTCGCGGAAGGCGTCGTTGCGCATCGCGGAGCGGAAGACCTCGCTCTGCACGAGCGTCACGACATCCTGGTTCTGGAAGAGCACCGAGATCTCGGGATTCGCGAGCGTGACATCGCTGGTCTTGATCGGCTTGCCCTTGTAGCGGGCGGCCTGCTGCACGCCACCGATCGTGCCCGACTCGCCGCCCGTCGGCGGGAAGCCGACAATGGCACTGCCCACGATGGCGACGACCGCCACCGCCGACGTACCGATAATGAGCGCTTTCTTCGTGATCATCGCCTCCTCCATATGTAGTGTGGCACTTCTGAACAGAGCTGTGGACCATCGGGAGAATCGCTGCACGGCACCTGCGAGTGCGGGGGACTCCGGAGATGCGCGGGCGTGCTCGTGCAATGCATCGAGCACGGCGCCCCGGAGATGCGCTGGGGGGGCGCGCTCGAATGCGCTTTCGATCAACGTCGAGAGCTCGCGCAGCTCCGCCGCAAGCGCCTGGGCCTCCGGGACCTGCGCCACCAGCGTCCGGAACGCGGCACTCGCCTCGGGCGAGTTCACACCGTCGATCTCCCGGTGGATGAGTTCGATCTGTTCAGGGGTCAGCACGGTCAGGTCCGTTGGGCGAGGAGCGCGACACGCAGGCGATCACGGGCGGTGAAGAGGCGCGACTTGACCGTGCGGGCGGGCACCTCCAGCACGTCGGCGATCTCCTCGTAGGAGAAGGACACGAAGTGACGCAGCACCACGACGGCTCGGTCATCCGGAGTCAGTTCCATCAGGGCTCGTCCCACACGATCCTCCGCCTCGAGTGCCGTCTCGCTGCTGTCGCCGCGCGCCGGAACCTCCGGTGACGCGTCCATCCCGACCGTCCGCTTCCGTCGCTTGATCAAGTTCAGCGACTCGTTCACCGTCATCCGGTAGATCCAGCTGAAGAACCGGTACTTGGGGTCGTACGACGGCAGAGCAATGAAGGCGTTGCAGAACACCGTCTGCGTCACGTCCTCGGCGTCCTGCACATTGCCGAGCATTCGGTACGCCACGCTGAACAGGCGACGCTGGTAGCGGTCCACGAGACCCCCCGCCGCGTCCCGCTCGCCGTCCAGATACCGCCGGACGAGCGCACGGTCCTGCGCATCCTGCTCAGCAACGTTCTCGTCCAAAGTACAATCCAGGGCGCCAAAGGTTGGAAAGGCCGCTCCCCGGGGTCGCTCCGGGGGGGGTGGGGAGCCGGGGTAACGTGCACCCAACGGCACCGGCACGGCAAACCCGCTGGGGGCCGGCGGTTGACAGCGGACCGCCCGGGACGCGTCATTGGGCGGCACGCCGGAGGGCCAATGCCGTCTTCGTTCCGGATGTCGATCGGCAAGGATCTGACTGGGGTCGCCAAGGCGAACGCCGCCTTTGGCGAGTTCGCGGACGCGCATGCCCTGCCGGACGGGGTCCGCCGCACCATGATCCTGGCACTCGACGAGTTGCTCACGAACACGATATCCTACGGCTTGGCCGCCGACGGCGGCGAGATCACGGTTGAGGTGGCGCTGCATCCGGACCGCGTGTCCGCCACACTGAGTGACAACGGAACGCCGTTCGACCCGTTCGTCAGGACGCCTCCGGACACCACGCTCTCCATCGAAGCGCGCAGGATCGGCGGGCTTGGGATCCACCTGGTCCAGCAGATGCTGGACGACGTACGCTACGAATACCGTGATGGCCGGAACGTCGTCGACCTCACGATGCGATTGGACACCCACGCGCCTGCGGGCGATCGAGGAGCGCACTAGATGGAGATCACCACACGTACGCAGGGCGACGCGACCATCGTCGCCATTGCGGGCAGCCTCGACAGTGGCAGCTCGCCCGAGGCGCAGAAGGCGCTCGACGCGGTGCTCTCCGGCGGCGCGAAGAAACTTGCCGTGGATTTCTCCGCACTCGACTACATCAGCAGCGCCGGTCTGCGGGTGCTCCTTGGCGTCGCCAAGCAGGTGAGCGCCAAGGGCGGTGCGCTCCGCACCTTCGGGCTCAATCAGACGGTCCGGGAGGTCTTCGACATCTCGGGCTTCTCGACCATCCTCGCGGTCTTCCCGTCCGAGGCGGACGCGCTGAACGGGTTCTGAGGCCGGGTCGCGCGAGGCGGCCCCAGGCCGCACCCCAAACGGCGCCGCGGGGTATCCTAGCGTTCCGCTCCCGCCCCGCGTACAGTCCTTCAACGGTATGCGCATCCCACACGGCACTCCTCGACTCGCCCCAGGCCTCTGGCGCCGGATCAGCGCGGCAGCGCTGTTCGCGCTGCAGGTGGTCGTCGCGTTCTCGCCGGTCGCGGAGGCGCAGTATCAGACGCCGGGGATGGCGCACGCGCACGATCAGCAGACCCGCCACGCCGCGGTCCACGATGAGTCCAGCTGCGCGGTCTGCGCCGTGCGGACGCATAGCGTACGCGCACCCGAGCCGCCGGCGCCGGTCGCCGACGCCGAAGCGCCGCACCGGGTCGCCGTCGCCACGCTGCCAGACGGCACCGTGCGGGATCACTGGCTCCCGAACGCCACGCGCGGCCCCCCGCTGACGCCCTGAGTCGGACCGCAGCGTCGCTGCGGTCGTCCGTCCCGCTCCCGCAGTCACGCGAGGAGCCGAACTCCCGATCTCAGACCGATGCGAACTCTTCGACTGCTCCCAGCGATGGGGGCCCTGTTTCTCAGCGCCAGCGCGCTCGACGCACAAGCCACCACCGACACGGCGGCGGCCCCCGCCCCGCGCCCCCTGCTCCAACGTCCCCCTGGGGCGTACATGAACGTGAGCTTCGTGGGACTCACGGCCGCCGGCTTCTCCACCGCGCGCGACCTCGACCGGCTGCAGGTCGGGCACCACGACCCGAGTGTGCGCGGCTTCTCGATCCCCAACGCCGAGCTGGTCCTCGACGGCGCCGTCGATCCCTACTTCAAGGGCTTTGCGGCGATCGTCCACAAGCTCGACGCCGAGGGTGAGACGGGAGTCGAGCTCGAGGAGATGTACATCCTCACGACCGCACTGCCGGGCAACCTGCAGCTCAAGGTCGGCCAGTTCTTCGTGGAGTTCGGGCGGCACAACGCCCAGCATCCGCACGCGTGGAGTTTCGCGGATCAGCCACTCGCGCTCGGCCGCGTCTTCGGCGGCGAGGGCCTGCGGAGCCAAGGCGCCCGCCTCTCGTGGCTGATGCCGCTCGACTTTTTCACGGAGGCCTCGGTCGCCGTGCTCAACTCGGCGGGTGGCACCGCCGCGGGCTTTCGCTCGGAGGAGTCGAGCGCGATCCACGGCGGCATTCCGACGGAGCGCGAGGTCGCGGGGCTGCGCGAGATGCTGTACGTGCCGCGACTGGCGACCTCCTTCGACCTCACGGGCTCGCAGACGGTCCTCCTCGGCGTGTCGGGAGCCTTTGGCCCCAACAACTCGGGCGACGACGCCGCGACCCGCATCGTTGGCGCGGACCTGTACTGGAAATGGAAGTCGGACCGCGCCCGCGCCGGATTCCCGTTCGTGGCATTCCAAAGTGAGATCCTCGCGCGGCAGTACGAGGCGGCGGCGCGCACGGCCGCGGACGACTCCGTCAGCGCCCTCGGCGCGGCCACCCTGCGCGATGTGGGCGGCTACGCCCAGCTCTCCTGGGGCATCCGCCCGATGGTCGTCGCGGCAGTGCGCGCCGAGCGCGTCCGCAACGACGATCCCGCATCCGCCGGATTCGTCGCGGCCGACCGCGAGAACCGGTCCCGCTACTCGACGAACCTGACGTGGTTCCCGACCGAGTACTCGAAGTTTCGCGTGCAGTACAACTTCGACCGTCGCGCCGGCATCGGAAACGACAGTTCCCTCTGGCTGCAACTCGAGTTCCTGCTCGGGGCGCACGCCGCTCACAAGTTCTAGGGCCCGGCCATGAATCGATGCTTCAACGTCGTCCCACGACTCGCCGCCACCTGCGCTGTTGCGCTCGCGGCATGGACGGCTCCAGCGGCAGCAGCGCCGCGACTTCAGGACGTGAATGTCGTCGCCACGACGCCGGATCTTGCCGCGCTCGCGCAGGCGATCGGCGGTGACGCCGTGGAAGTGAAGGCGCTGGCCAAGCCGACCGAGGATCCGCACTTCGTCGATGCAAAGCCGAGCCACGTCGTGACGCTCAATCGCGCGGACCTTCTGATCGACGGGGGCGCGGAGCTCGAACTCGGCTGGCTCCCCGCCCTCCTCGAGAGTGCGCGCAATCCCCGGATCGCGGCCGGCGCGCCTGGTCGCGTGTCCGCCTCGCAGGGGATCGCACTGCGTGAGATCCCCACGACCTTCGATCGCGCCCACGGTGATGTGCATGCGCTGGGCAATCCGCACTTTCTCCTCGACCCGGTGAATGTCCGGATCGTGGTGGCGCAGATCGCGCGGCATCTCGCGCTCGTGGATCCGGCGCGCGCGGCCACGTACGACGCGAACCTGCGGCGCTTCCTCGCCACACTCGACGCGCGCATGCCCGTGTGGCAGGCCGCGCTCGCGCCCTACGCGGGCGCCAAGATCGTCACATTCCACAAGGACTTCCTGTACCTCGCGGAGCGTTACCAGCTCGACGTCGTGGCCACGCTCGAGCCGAAGCCGGGGATCGCGCCGTCTCCCGCACATCTCGCCGAGGTGATCACGACGATGCGGGCCGCGCAGGCCCGGCTGATCCTCGTGCAACCGTATCAGAATCGCCGGACCGCCGAGACGGTGGCGCGGCAGACGAACGGCCTGGTGCTGGAGCTCGCCCACCAGCCGGGCGCCAAGCGCGGGACGGACACTTACTTCTCACTGATGGACTCGATCGTCCAGGCGCTGGCCGCGGCGCTCGCGGAGACCAACTGATGCCCGTCGAACTTTCCGTCGTCTGGGCCGTGATGAAATGGCCCCTCGCGGCGAGTCTCGTGCTCCCGCCGCTGCTCGTGTATCTCGGCCTGCACGTGGTGCAGCGCGAAGTGATCTTCGTCGACCTGGCGTTGGCACAGCTCGCCACGCTCGGCACCGCCGTGGGCCTGATCCTCGGCTACACGCTCGACGATCCGATGGCGTTCTGGCTTTCGCTCGCGGTGACATTCATCGGGGCCGGGCTGTTCAGCCTCTCGCGCAACAGCCGCAAGCACGCCGTGCCGCAGGAAGCGATCATCGGCATCACGTTCGTGGTCGCCGCAGCCGGCGTGATCCTGCTGCTCAGCCGCGTCGCGGGCGGCAAGGAGGAACTCGAGCATTTTCTGACCGGCGACATCCTCAACGTGACGGCCTGGGAGGTCGTGAGCCGCGCGGGGATCTTTGCCGTGCTCGGCGTCTTTTACGCCGCGTTTCACCAGCGGTTTGCGCTCATCTCCAGCGACGCCGACGCGGCGGAGCGTTCCGGGATGCGCGTGCGCCTCTGGGACTTCCTGTTCTATGCGGCGTTTGCACTCGTGGTGGTCAGCTTCGTGCGCGTTGCGGGGGTGCTGCTGACCTTCGCGTACCTGATCGTGCCGGCGGTGTGCGGCGTGATGCTCGCCCGCTCGTGGCGGAACCGGCTGCTCGTCGGTTGGGGCGTGGCGGCGGCGGCAAGTCTCGTGGGGCTGTGGGCCTCGTTCCGGATGGATCTCCCGACGGGCGCGGCGATCGTGGTCGCGTGCGGGGGCGCGTTGGCGGTGAGTACGGTGCTCGCGAACCTGAGAACCCGGAGCGCCTAAGATGCGGCACGGGCGCGCGATCCTGCTGCTGTTGGCGCCGGCAGCGCTCGCCTGCGCGCAAACCCCGCCGCCAGTCACCTCGCCCGCGTGGGTCGACTCACTCATCGCGCGGCTCGAACGGGAGCCGGTGGCGAACCCGCCGGCCTTCCTCGCCCGCTATGTGTACCGCGGCGACACGGTCTACTACCTGCCGTCGCGGTGCTGTGACATCTGGAGTCAGGTCTTCAACGCGCGCGGCGACGTGATCTGCGCGGCCGACGGTGGGAGGACGGGTCGGGGGGATGGACGGTGCCCCGACTTCTTCGAGACGCGGCGCGAGGAAAAGATCCTCTGGCGCGACACGCGGAGCTCGCGCTGACCGCGGGATCGCGCTGGAATCTCCCGAACGCACTCTCCGCCTCGCGCCTCGCTGGCGTCCCATTCCTCTTCCTGCTCGTCCACCGCGAACCCATCGGGTGGTTCGTCGCGCTGTACGCCGTCCTCGGGCTCACGGACTACCTCGACGGCAAGCTCGCGCGCGCGTGGGGACAAACGTCCGCGTTCGGGTCGATGCTCGACTCCGTCGCCGATGCCGCGTACTACATCTCCACCGCGTACTTCGCGTGGGCGCTCTTTCCAGCGTACATTCGCCCGAGTCTGGTGTGGATCGGCGCCGTGCTCCTGCTCTACGCCGTGCTGATGCTGGTCTCGCGGTGGCGGGTGGGCAGGATTCTGCTGCCACACACCCACCTGAGCCGCGCGGCGGGGGTGTTGGTCGTGGTCGTGGTGTTCGCGTCGTTCGCGGTGGACACCACGTGGCTGTTCCGAGGCGTCGTCTGGCTCTACGGCGTGGCGATCCTCGAGCAGATCGCGATGATCGCGTGGTACGGC
>CAZGFE010000012.1:0-30376 GCA_964524665.1 uncultured Gemmatimonas sp. | reverse complement strand
TTGAATCTCGACTGGGCGAACCGGCAGGCCGCCACGCTCACCTGCACGCGCTGCGGACGGATCGAGTGGTTCCTGGCAGATCCGGAAGAGATCGGCTGAGCGGGTCACATCCTTTTGCCCCCGTCCTCCATGAATCCCTGGCTCTGGACCGTCGTGGTGCTGCTCGTGCTGCTGGGACTCGTGCACTCCGTACTCGGCGAGCGCTACATCCTCGTGCGGCTGTTCCGGCGTGACCTGCCGAAGCTGTTCGGCTCCGACGACTTCACCAAACGCACGCTGCGGTTCGCCTGGCACCTGACGACGGTGGTGTGGTGGGGCGTGGCGTGGGTGGTCGTGCAACTGGCGTCCGACGATGTGCGCGGCGCGCTCGACACGCTCGCCGCGACCGCGCTGCTGTCGAGCGCGATCGCGCTCGTGGGATCGCGGGGCAAGCACCTCGCCTGGGTCGTCTTCCTGATCGTGGCCGCGGGGATCTGGTTCGGCACCCACGGCACCAACTCCCCGAGGATCTGATGACCGACGAATACACCGCGCGCTTGCTGTCCCGCGCGGGGATCCTGTTGATCGTCCTCGCACTCCTCACGGGGCTCGCGGTGCCGGCGTTCCACAATCCGCGCTTGGCCATCGCCACACATCTCTCGGGGATCCTGGACGGCCTGCTTCTGATCGCGGTCGGCGCGCTGTGGCACCGGTTGACGCTTTCGGCGGTTCAGGCTCGGGTGACGCGGGCGCTGGTGCTGGTGGGCGCATACCTCAACTGGGCCACGCTCGCCCTCGCCAGCGCTTGGGGAACCAATCGGAACACACCGATGGCGGGCGCTGGGTTCGGCGCGAGCCCCGCGCAGGAAATGACGGTCCATCTCCTGCAGGTCACGATGGCGGCCGCGCTCTTGATTTCGCTCGCGCTCGTCTTCTACGGACTCCGGGACGCCCGCGAGGAGCGTTAGACCGCCGCGCCGTTGGCGAGCGTCTCGATCTCGTCCCAGTGCAGGATCTCCTCGCCGGCACCGCCCGTGCGCAGGTTCAGTGCGATCGCCCGGCCCAGGCGCGCGACCTCGATCCCGCGGAACTTGCGGAGTGAACCGATCAGCATTGGCGTGAGCAGCGGCCAGACCGCGAGTGCGACCGCCTGCGAGAGGCCGTATCGGTTCGTCGGCGTGAGGATCATCGACGGCCGAAAGAGACTGAGCCGCTCGAAGCCCAACGACCGAAGCCCCTCCTCGAGTTCTCCCTTCGTGCGCAGGTAGAACGAGCGCGACCGCGGATCGGTCCCCACGGAACCCAACAGCTGAAAGTGCCGCACGCCCGCGCGCCTGCACGCGGCCGCAAAATCGAGCGCGGCGGTCTTGTCGATCCGTACGAACTCCTCGCGGCTCGCCTTGGACGGCTGCCCGATGCCGAGCGTGCAGATCGCCGCGTCGTGTCCGGGAAGTTGGGCGGTGTACGTCGACGGATGGGCGACGTCGGCGATGTGCTGCGCCACCTTCTCTCCCTTGATCATCGCCGCGGGGCGCCGTCCGAGCAGGGTCAGCCGCGCGACGTCGGGCATCTGCACGCAGGTGCTGGCCGCGTGTCCGCCCACGGCACCGGTGGCGCCGAGCATCACGACCGCGAGACCGCGTGAGGACGCCACAGAGTTCGCCATCCCTGAAAGCTAGTCACTGGACGCCTCCCCCGACCGCCTGCGCCGGCCGGCGGCTGGCTCGCGGCCGTTCGCCCGGAACGGTAGAATGCCGTATGACCACTCGCCGCGATTTTCTCCGTCGCGCCGCGCTCGCGACCGCCGCGTCTGCGGCGTTGCCTGCCGCTGCGCACGCGCACCCGGCCGCCACCGCGGCGCTGCGCGAGCCGCAGGACCGTACTCTTCCGCCGCCGCCGACCGGCACGCCGCAGCAGGTGGCGCAGGACGAGAGCTACTGGCGACAGGTCGCCGCGCAGTACGCGGTCACGGACCGAGTCACCAACATGGAGGCGGGCTACTTCGGCATGATGGCCGCGCCGGTGCTCGCGGCCTACCATCGGAACGTCGACGAGGTGAATCGCGAGAGTTCCTTCTTCGCCCGCAACCGCTTTCCCGCGATCACGCAGGACGTGCGCGCGCGCGTGGCGTCTGCGCTCGGCGTGCGCAGCGAGGAGATCGCGTTCGCTCGCAACGCCACCGAAGCGCTGCAGACGTTGATCGGGCAGTACAACGGCGTGCGCGCGGGCGACACCGTGATGTACGCCGACCTCGACTACCCGGCGATGCAGATGGCCATGAATGCGCTCGCGGCGCGTCACGGGGCCAGCGTCGCCACGCTGGACATCCCCGAGCCGGCGTCGCTCGACGCGATCCTCGCCGCCTACACCGCCGCCCTCGACGCCCACCCCCGCACCAAGCTCCTGCTGCTCACGCACGCCAACAACAAGACCGGCCTGCTGCATCCGGTGCGGGCGATCGTCGAGCTCGCGCGCGCGCGCGGCGTGGACACGGTTGTGGACGCCGCGCACTCGTTCGGCCAGGTACCGCTCGCCCTCGGTGATCTCGGCGCGCCGTTCATCGGCGTCAACCTGCACAAGTGGGTCGGCGCGCCGATCGGCGTGGCGGTGCTCTACATCCGCGCCGACGCGCTGCAGAGGATCGACCGCGCGCACGGGGACGACGGGCCGCTCGAGCGGATCGACTCGCGCATCCACACCGGCACCACGGACTTCGCCGCCGTGATGACGGTGCCGACGGCGCTCGCGTTCCAGGACCAGATCGGGATCCCGCGAAAGGCGGCGCGCGTCCGCTACCTGCGTGACCAGTGGGTCGGGCCGGCGCGCGAGATCCGTGGTGTGGACATCCTCACGCCGGACGACGCGTCGCTCGTGGGCGCGATCACCAGCTTCCGGCTCCACGGCAACGGCGACCGTGCAGCCAACGCGCGCATTGCGCGGACGCTGCAGGAGGAGTTCGGCGTGTTCACCGTGGCTCGGTCGGGACTCGCCAAGGGTGACTGCGTACGCGTGACGCCAGCGCTGTACAACACACCGGCGGACGCGGCGAAACTCGTCGCCGCACTGCGTGTGCTGGCGGCCCGCAGCGGATGAACGCGCGTCGCCCACCATTCCCGACGCGCTAATTCCAGGGGTCGGCCTTGCGCACCACTCACGTCGCTCTCGCACGGAGTTCCCATGTCAGAAGCCCACAACGTTGGCCAGATCGATCGCACCATCCGACTGATCCTCGGAGCCGGGTGCGTCGGCTTGCTCGGCTATCACTTCTTCGTGGCACCCGTGCTCCACGTCGTCGGGATCGTCGCCGTGGTCGTGCTGATCCCGTTCTTCCTGAAGACCGGACTGACCCGCGTTTGCCCGGTGATGAAGGCCATGGGCGTCTCGACCAACAAGTCCTGAGCTCCGCGCCGTGAAGAACTCCAGCGGGTCCGCGCCGCTCCCCAAAGTGCTGTTCGTGTGCATCGAGAACTCGAACCGCAGCCAGATGGCGCAAGCCTTCGCGCGGATACACGGCGCAGAGCGTGTCGAAGCGTTCAGCGCGGGTTCGCGCCCGTCCGGGCGCGTGAACCCGCGCGCCATCGCGGCCATGGCCGAGCGTGGCTACGACCTGTCCACGCACGCGTCGCGAGGGCTCAGTGACATTCCGGCCGGCGAGTATCGGGCCGTGGTCACGATGGGCTGCGGCGACGAGTGCCCGTGGATCCCGGCCGAGTTGCGCGAGGACTGGGCGCTCCCGGATCCGCGTGATCTCCCTCCGGCCGAGTTCAACGCCGTGCGCGACGAGATCGAGCAGCGCGTCCTGGCGCTGCTGGCGCAGATCGGAGCGCCCCGGTGACCGCAGCGCGCAAGGCGCATGTGCCGGGGAGGCCCTTCGTCGTCGCGGAGGGAGCGGCGGTGCTCCGCCGCACGCCGCGCGTCCTCCGCGAGCTCCTGGCCGATCTCGGGCCGGAATGGACGCGCGCGACCGAGGGTCCCGGCACCTGGAGTCCGTACGATGTGGTCGGCCACCTCATCCACGGTGAACGCACAGACTACATCGCGCGCGCGCGGATCATCCTGGCGCAAGGCAAGAACCGGCGCTTCACGCCCTTCGACCGCGAGGCCCAGTTTCGCGAGAGCGCCGGACGATCGCTGGAAGCCCTGCTCGACGAGTTCGAGCAGCTGCGCGCGGAGAATCTGACCATCCTCGAAGGCTGGAACCTCACCGAAGAGCAGATGGCGCTGACCGGCGAGCACCCCGATTTTGGCGAGGTCACGCTGTCGCAACTGCTGGCGACGTGGGTCGCGCACGACCTCACACACCTGACCCAGATCGCGCGCGCGATGGCCAAGCAGTACCAGGTGGCGGTGGGGCCTTGGCGCGCGTATCTCTCCATCATGGATCGCTAGGAGGCACTCCATGGTCGCCGACAGCACACCGCAGAGCGCCACCCTTGCCGACCTGCTGGCGGCCCGGGCGATGCGCACGCCGGAAGACCGGCTTTGGATCGACCTGATCGGCGGCCTCGCCATCGGGGGCGTCGCCGCGTGGGCGCTGCCGCCGGCGTGGCCGGTGATCACCGCCGCCGGGACCGCTTGGGCCATGTATGGTATCTGGGCGATCGCCGAGCGTCGCCTGCGGATGGTCGCCTGGCCCGCCCGCCTGCGGCACGAGATCGCGTGGCGCGTCGTGCGCTCGATCGCCGCCGCGCTCGGCCTCACCGCCTTCGTGCTGTTCCTCTTCTCGGCGCTCGGCGTCGGGCTCGGACCGATCGTCTCGTAGCGCGCGGCTGCGCCCGGTCACATTCTTCGGGAACAGGAGACGCATGACACGCACGCGCAACCAGACGCTGAGCCTGTTCGCCGCCGTCCTCTTCGGCGTCGCGCCGCTCGTGTACGCCATCGCAGGCCTCCGCATCGCGGACGACTCGCGCATCTTCTGGATGGCCGCGATCGCGACGCTCTTCATGGGCGGACTGCTCTCGGCGGCGATCGGCCGCCGGCGCGGACGGCGCGCGGTCCTGCTGCAAGCGCTGCTGACGTTCGGCGTCTCGGCGTTCGTCTCGGTCCTGACGGCCTTCATGATGGGCGCCACCGCGTGGCCTGGGATCCTGATGGTCTCGGGGGCGTTCGGGCTCTCGCTCGCGCTCTCCACGCTGTGCGTCGCCTGGGCGCGGCCGACGCCCTAGCCACCCACCCACAACCTGCTCTGGCCGGACGCGCCGTGGCGGACCGCCCGGCACAGTAGATAGTTTCTGGGCGTCCAGGGGTCGCGACGCCACGCGGGCAACGGTCGGAGGGGGGCATGTCGGAGAGTGATGCGCTGGCGGTCGAGATCCCCGTTACCGTCTCGCGTCAACCGCGAGACGACGAGCTCGATCTCTTCGGCCTGACCCATCCGGGGATGGTGCGCACGGAGAATCAGGACCAGTTCCTCATCTGCACGGTGCATCGTCAGGTGGTCCTGCACGGCACCAGCCTCCCCGACGCGGACGAGCTGCCGCTGCGCGGAGAACGCATCGCGACCGTGCTCCTCGTCGCTGATGGCGTCGGAGGGACCACCGGGGGCCGAGAAGCCAGCGCCGTCGCGACGAAGGCGGTCTCGCGCTACGTGAGCTCCACGCTCAACTGCTATCACACCGCCGGCGCGTCAGCCGACGAGGAGTTCTTCGACGCCCTCCGGGCGGCCGCCCTCGAAGCCCACGCGGCCGTGCTCGCCGAAGGACGCGGCGCCACGCGCATGGCAACGACCCTCACGCTCGCCGTCGTCGTCTGGCCCTGGGCGTATGTGACGCAGATCGGGGACAGCCGCTGCTACCACTTCCGGGACGGCGTCCTGCAGCAAGTGACGCGCGACCAGACGATGGGGCAGGCCCTGGTGGACCTGGGGGCGCTCGCGGCGGACGAGGTCGCGAGTTCGCCGATGCACCACGTGCTGACCAGCGCGATCGGCGGCCGCGAGGCCACGCCGGTGGTGACCCGCATGGCGCTCGCGCGAGACTCCGTCCTCCTGCTCTGCAGCGACGGTCTGACGAAGCACGTCTCGGATGCGGAGATCGCTGAGCAGCTGCGGACGATGCAGTCCTCGGCTCAGGTCTGCCGGGCGCTCGTCCAGCTCGCGCTGGACCGTGGGGGGTCCGACAACATCACGGTCATCGCCCGCCAGGCGCGCGCCGCGAGCTGACGCACGGCACCGCCGCGCGCCCGGGGAAGCGCCGTCAGCGCGTCAGTCGACTCTTCCCCCAGAAGCCGGCGGGCAGCCGCGTGAGCGAGTCGAGCTGCGTCATCCCGATGGCGATCTCCGCCTGGCGCTGCGCGAGGGTCAACACCTCCGCTTCGTTCACCGAGAGCACCACGCGGTCGCGCATCAGTACACGCCCGTTCACGAGCACCGTGCTGACGTCGTTCCCGTTGGCGAAATAGACGATCCGGTGCACCGGCATGTTGAGCGGCACGAGATGCGGCCGCCATGCGTCCACGAGGATGATGTCGGCCTTCTTCCCCACCTCGAGCGACCCGATCTCGTGCTCCAGACCGAGCGCGCGCGCCGCATCGATCGTGACCATCTCGAGCGTCTTCCCGGCCGGCAGCACGTCGGGATCGCGAAAGTGGCGGCGATGATAGCGCGTGGCCTGGAACATGTGCCGGAACATGTCGTAGCTGCGGTCCGGCGCCACCCCATCCGAGCCGATCATCACCGTCACGCCCGCATCGATCAACTCGGTCACCGGTGAGCGCCCGCGGATGGCCGCAATGGCGCTCGGGTTGGACACGATCCGCGTGTTGGTCCGCGCCAGGATCTGGATCTCCTCGTCCGTGAACTCGGTGGCGTGCGAGAGGATCGCATCGGGACCGAGGAGGTCCCACTGCTCGTGCGCGAACTTGACCGTGCCGCGCGTGTGGCCGTCCTGCGTGAACCGAAGGCCATAGCGGCGGGACAGTGCCCGCATGGCCTGGGCCTGCCGCGTGAGTTCCGCGAGCTCGGCGCCTTGCGTCGGTCGCTGCGCCGGATCGTGCGTGGGGAACATCACGGCGAGGTGGATGCGTCCGTCGCCGGCGCCGTGCCAGCGCTGGATCAGATCCTCCGAGACCTCGAGGTGTCGTTCGAAACTGATGGGTACGGTGCGCACCGAATCGTTCACGAGCTGCGCGTACTGGTGGGGAAACGGCGGGCGCCGCGGTCCGACGGCGAGAAAGAACCGGATCCCGACCTGATCGATGGCGCCGAGGTAGGCGTCCCCGTACTGCGGATGATCCGTACGCATGATCATGTCGCCGCCCCCGAAGAACGAGAGCGCCGTCGTGACACCGAACCGCACGCGCTCCACCCCCGTCAGCAAGGCCTCGGCGCGCCAGAACGCTGGATCGGGCACTTCGGAGTAGATGCGCTCGGTGGCGCTGTTCCACTCCTGCGTGTCGGTGCCGAGCGCCTTCACCAAGCCGTGGCCCGCGTGGCCATGCCCGTCGATCAGCCCGGGCATCACGATCTTCCGGCGCGCGTCGATGATCTCGGCACCGCGGTATCGGGCCGTGAGTTCAGCCGTGGGCCCGACCGCGACGATCCGGTCGGCGAGGATGGCTACGGCCGCGTCATCGAGCACCCGGCGCGTGGAGTCCATGCTGATCACCGTGCCGCCGGTGATGAGGATGTCCACGCGTTCACGCCCGCCACCACAGGCAAGGGCCAACAACGCGGCGGCCGGGATCACGAGCGAGCGATGACGAACGTTCATGGGGCGGGAGTTGAGGGCGGAGGGTGCGCGCTAAGGTACCGCACATTGACCCGTGACGTCATCACACCGAAGTTGGATGGCGTCAGCGCCTCCTTTCACCGGCACGCTCCATGAACCGACGCGCCCTCACTGTGACCGCCATCGTCGCCGCACTGGGCGGCGTCGCCGGGGCGATCGGCGGCGGACTGATCATGGCCGCGATCGACATCGTCGCGTCCGGCGGAGTGCGCCCGTCGCTTGAGAGCCTGCCGTTCTACGGGGTGGCGACGGCGATCGGGTTCGTGCACGGGCTCGTGCTCGGCCCGGTGCTCGCCTGGGCCGCACTCCGGACCGCGCCCCTGTGGCGCGCGATCGGGGAGACCGCGGTGGCCGCGTCCATTGGAGCAGCGGTCGCGATCTTCTCCGGCGCGGGGATCCCGCTGGCGAGTCTCGGCGCTCTCGTGGCGGCGAGTGCTGCGGCTGGACGCCTCCGGCTCGAGATGAACCGCCGCGCAGCGGCTGAACTTCCACCGAGCGATGCGCCGCGTGAGCTGCTGCGCTGATCGGACGCTGCGGTCTCGCGCTCGCCGTCGGTCGCGTGCTGGATCGATGGTCGTGGTCCTCGCGATCTCCAGCGGCTTGCTCTCAGCACCTGCGGACCTCGTCGCGCAGTCCGCCGCGCCATCCGCCGTGTGCAGCTACGACACGTGCGCCCTCAACGTCGTCCCCGCGTGGAACGGCCTCGCGGTCGTGCGCGGTCAGTCCGAGGACCGCGTGGCCCTGCTCGGATTCTTCAAGGCTGGCAACCTGGACGCGGCGTTCGCGGGCGATCCAGCGGCGCTCGCGCTCGCGCACCGCGCCGTGCGCACGCGTCGGGTGGCGGCGACGCTGACCGATGCGGGACTCGTCCTCCTGTTGCTGGGGAGCGTTGCGCTCCCGTCGATGGATGCGGACGGCCGAGACACGCCTGCGCTGTACCTCGTCGCGGGCGCCGTGAGTCTCGGCCTCAGTGTTCCTCTGCAGTTCGCCGCCGACGGCCACCTGAGCCGGGCGGTCTGGCAGTTCAACCGACGCTTCGCGGCAACACCACCGTAGCACTCACTCCAGGAGTCCGACCCATGCGCGCTCCGATCGCTCTGCTCGTCCTAGGCGTAGCCCTGATCGCGCTGGCCGTCGGCACCGGCGTCGTGCGCGAGCGCACGCAGGCGGACGACGTGCGCGGCGTCGCGCGGCTCCGGCAGCTGCTCGACTCGACCCGGGGGGCGCTCGCCAGCGCCACCACGGCCGCAGACTCCGCGCGCATCGGTCGGGAAGTGCGAGAGCGGGAGTTCTACTGGGGCCGCCGGAGCTTCCATATTGCACCGCGGCAGGAGACGATCGACGGCTGGTGGACCCTGAAGGGTCAGGGTGCCCAACTGGCGCTGCTCGGGGCCCTCTGCATCGTAGCCGGAGGTGCCCTGCTGATGCGGCGCCGCACACGACCAGACACCGAGGAGAGAACAACGGATGGTTGAACGCTATTCTGCAGGTGAGCGGTTCACGCTCGTGGCCGTGGCGATTGTGGGCGCCCTCGGGCTCAACGGCGTGTTCCTCTACGCGCTCGTCGCGCATCCCGCGCTGCTCCGGGACGCGCTGCGCAATCCTGTCGCCGTGGCCTTCATCGTCGAGGCGTTCGTCGTGATGGGACTCCTCGCCCATTTCCTGGTGCGATGGGGCGTGACCAAGCGATCAGGCGGCCTGTTCGTGCTGCTTTCGCTCCTCGGCGGGATCGCCTTCGCCCTCCCCGTGGTGATGCTCTGGAGTCGCGGCGGCCCGGAGGAAGGGGCCTCCTGATGCGGCGCGGCACCGTTGGGCCGCTCTGCGCGCTGCTTCTGCTCGCGGCGTGCAGCGACCGCCACCCCTCCTCGCAGGACGCGGCGTACCCGCACGCCGCGGAGCGCATTGGCACGATCCAGGAGATCTACGACGGCACGCTCACGCCCGAGCTGGCCGCGACGACCTTTCGCAACATCGACCGGCTCTTTCCGACTCGCCGGATCCGAGCGTCCGCCACGCCGCGGCCGCTCCCACCGGCGCCGGCACCGATTACCGCAGTGAAGTTCAGCGAGCGCGACTCCCTCTACGACCTCGAGACGTTCCTCGCGCGGAATCGCGTGGCCGCATTGCTCGTGCTGCACGACGGCCGCGTGGCCCTCGAGCGCTACCGACTCGGTGCCACCCCCGCGACGCGATGGATGTCGATGTCGATCGCGAAGAGCGTGACGTCCACGTTGATCGGCGCCGCGATACGCGAGGGGCGCATTCGAGGCCTTGAAGACTCCGTGACGCGCTACGTCCCGGCGCTGCGCGGCAGCGCGTACGACGGCGTGACGGTGCGGCAGATCCTGCAGATGACCTCCGGCGTGGGCTGGAACGAGGCGTACACGGACCCGACGTCCGACCGCCGGCGCCTGCTCGATGCGCAGATCTCGCAGGCGCCGGGCAGCATGCTCGACCTCATGCGCACGTTGCCGCGCGTGGCGCCGCGCGGCGCGCGGTACAACTACAGCACCGGCGAGACGCAGGTGGCCGCGGCTCTCCTGCATGGGGCGATCCGCCGTCCGCTCGCCACGTACCTGACGGAGCGCATCTGGCAGCCGGCGGGGATGGAGGCGGACGCCACCTGGTGGCTCGAATCGCCGGCGGGCATCGAGGTCGGCGGGAGCGGTCTCAGCGCCACGGCCCGGGACTATGCGCGGTTCGGGCAGTTCATCCTCGAACGCGGCGTGGTCGGCACCGACACCATCCTGCCGCCGGGCTGGGTGGACGAGGCGACCTCCCCGCTCACCCTCACGGACGGACGGCTCGTCGATTTCGGATTCTCGTGGTGGACCGCGTCCACCGAGGCGGCCCGGCGGGACCGCGCTTTCAACGCCGAGGGGATCCACGGGCAGTTCATCTTCGTGAATCCCGCCGCCCGCGTGGTCATCGTGATGCTCTCGGCGCGGCCGCACCCCACGTTCGACGCCGTGATATCAGATTATCTGTTCTTCGACGCGGTGGTCGCCGCGCTCACTTCCCCCACCCAGAGGCTTCCGTGAAAGGCGAGTTCATGCAGTTCCTCAAGCAGTACAGCGTCATCGGTCTCGCGATCGGCGTGATCATCGGCTCCAAGGCCGGTGAACTGGTCAAGGCCGTCGTGGACGGCTTGATGATGCCCCTGATCGGCCTCGTGCTGCCCAGCGGCGACTGGCAGACGCTCGTGGTGGGCCCCTTCCAGGTCGGGATCGTCCTGGCGGCGCTGATCAACTTCACCATCGTCGCCTTCCTCGTCTTCCTCTTCGCGAAGAAGGTCCTCCGCGAGGATACGGTGACCAAGAAGTAGCCACCGCCCCGCCCCTCTTGCGGGAACCGGCGGGGCACCCCGTACATACAGGAGTCACCACCAGCACGCGGAGACCCATATGTCCAGACGCCCACTGCTCGTTGCCGGACTCACGCTGCTCTTCACGGTCGCCTGCGCGCGCGTACAGGTCGAACGGGCGGGCGATGCCGACGCGCCGAGCGTTCGCGGCATCCAGTCGGTGTATCTGGGCGACTTCAGGCGCACGGCCGACGGCCTGGAGGCGCGCGCGTCACTGCGCGCCGAGATCGAACGGCGGGGACTCTTCACCGTGGTCGAGTCCCCCGACGAGGCGGACGGGATCATCGACGGGGCGGTGAATGTGCGCGGGCCGGTCGTGCGGTTCGACATGAACGGAGCCGTGGGGGAAGCACGGCTGGTGGATCGCGCGTCGGGGCGTCTCATCTGGCGGCATCGGTTCGTGATGTCACGTCAGGCACCCTACCCGCTGCCTCCCGGGCCCGAGGGAGCGATCTACTGGATCGTCTCTCAGTTCTGCGACGAGCTCGAAATGTCCGCCGCGCGCGGCGGCGGCGCGTGATGGCCGTGTCGGAGTGCAGCGTGGCGTCGCTCGCCACGCCGGAGGAGGCGCCATGACCACCGAAGACCGCCTGAGGACGCATCCCAAGGACCGCCTGGCACCAACGGTGCAGCGCGTGGACCTTGCGGCGGCGGCCTCGGCGCTCCGGGCCGAGCCGCACGCACCGGTGGCGGGGCACCGCCAGGTGGCGCTCGTCCGCCGCGGCCCCGTCTCCATCATCTTGTTCGTCTTCGACAAGGGCGGCTATCTCAAGGAGCACTCGGCTGACGGCGAGGTCACGATCCACGTGCTCTCCGGCCGGATCGAGGTCACCGCGGGAGGTGAGATGTCGGTGCTCGGTGGCGGCGAGTTGATCTCCCTCGCGCCGGGCGAAGCGCACTCGCTGGCGGCGAAGGCGCCGAGTGAGATGTTGCTGTCGATCTGCCGCGCCGGCGCGTAGAGCGCACGCAAAGGACGCCGCCCTGCTCTTCGTGGTGATCGAGCACTTTCGCAACGGAGACCCCGCGCCCATCTACGCGCGGTTCCGCGCCCAAGGCCGGCTGGCGCCTGCCGGCCTCGAATACGTGAACAGCTGGGTGACCGACGATCTGTCACGCTGTTACCAGGTCATGTCGTGTGACGACCGGGCCCTGCTCGACCAGTGGATCGCCGCGTGGTCTGATCTGGTGGACTTCGAAGTGCACCCCGTGATCACGTCGGCCGAGGCGAGTGCGCGTGCCGCGCCGCAGTAGTCCAGCGCGCTCCGAGCGGCCAACACACGGCGGCACGTTCACCGCGATCCTCTTCAAGTATCCCGGACCCGGTGGGTGGCACTTCGCGCCGGTGCCGGACCGGCTCGCGCCTCCGGTGACGCACGGCTGGGGACGCACGCCGGTCGACGCGACCGTGGATGGGACCTCGTGGCGCACGAGCGTCTGGCGCGGCAAGGACGGTCGCACGCTGCTCGCGGTCCCGGCGCGGGTGCGTGGTGCGAAGGGCGATGGCGATCGCGTGAAGGTCACACTACGATTCACGCTCTGATGAAGAAACTCATCGTGCTGATCACCTCGACCGCAGGCGGCGCCGCTGGCTGGTGGCTCGGAGCGCGCGTCGGGATCATGACCGCCTTCCTGGTCTCGATGGTCGGCACCGGGGTCGGGATCTTCTACGGCGCGCGGTTCGCGAAGACCTACGGTGGCTGAGAAGAACCCGCACGTGGCGAAGGTGCGTGCGTACCTCGCCGCGCTGCCTCCGAAGCCGCGCCGCATCCTGAAGCGCGTGCGCGCCACCGTCCGACGCGCGATGCCGAATGCGGTCGAGCACTTCAGTTACGGCATTCCGGGGTTCCGCCTGAACGAGGCGCCGCTGCTGTGGTACGCAGCGTGGGACGATCACATCTCGCTCTACCCGATCGGCGCGGAGATCGTGGCCGAGCACGCCAAGGCGCTGCGTGGGCTGCAGACGTCAACGGGGACCGTTCGATTTCCGTTCGAACGGGCCCCGAGTGACGCCCTGCTGAAGAAGCTGCTGCGATCGCGCCGGAAACTGCTGCGCGCCGCAGCCAAAGGCTGAGTTACCGCGCCATCAGCTGCACGCCGTAGCGACAGGGGTTCGCGCTGCAGCTCGCCATGATCACTTCGACGCGGTACTTCCCGGACGACCGGGCCGTAAAGAGCAGTACCGGGCGGTCGTCCACCGCAATGTCCTGCATGATGGTATTGCCGTTGGCGTCGAGGATCTTCAGGTCGACGTCCGTGCAATCGTTGTCGCAGGCGCCGAAGAGGACGTAGCTCGTGCCACCCGCGACCGTCAGGGTATGCGTCGCGCGCGCCCCGCGGTCCAGGCTGCCGAAGACCGGGCCCGCCGCATTCCGACTGAACCCCTGGTTGCGGGCGTTCGACTCGAGGCGATCCAGATAGCCCTGCACCTGCGCCGTGTACTGCCCGCCTCGGCCGCCCGAACCGCCACCGGAACTCACCGACCGACTGCCTCCGCAAGCGGAGACCACGACGAGCGCAAACAACGGAAGGACGCGTAGGGAAGACATCATGGCCTCAGCTGTGGGAGGGGGACGGGGACGAGCGCGGCGACAAACATACGGTCACTGTCAATGAATCTGCCAGCGAGATCGTGCGTTGTATCTTCCTACGATCGCCTCGCTCGCTCTCCGACGTCTCTCTCCGGGGTTCGTTGCACACCCTTCGCGTTCTGCTGCTTCTCGCGCCGCTGGCCCTCTCCCTCCTCCGTGATCATCGGCGGTGGTTCTGGTGGGGGGCGCCGCTCGGCCGCACGCCGGAGTTCCACGCCCGACGCGCTCGCCGACTGGTCAGCCGTCTCGCTGCGCTCGGCCCCACCTTCGTCAAGCTCGCGCAGGTCTTCTCGGCGCGCGCCGACCTGATCCCCGAGCCCTATCTCTCGGAGCTCGGCAAACTGACCGATCAGGTCCCGCCGGTTCCGTGGCCGGCGATCGAGGCGGAGTTGGTGGCCGCGTATGGAGCGCCGGTCGCGTCGATCTTCGAACGGATCGACCACACACCCGTCGCCGCGGCCTCACTCGGACAGGTGCACCGCGCGCTGTGGCAGGGCCGCGACGTGGCCGTGAAGGTGCTCCGCCCGGGGATCGAGCGGCTCGTGGCGCGTGATCTGCGCAGCGCGCGCGCGGTCGCCATATGGGCCGCCGCGCGTTGGCCGATCCCGCACGTGCTCGGCTTCCTCGCGCTCGTCGAGGAGTTCTCGCAGCGGGCCGGCGAGGAACTGGATCTGCGCCTCGAGGCGGAGTACGCCACCGAGGTCCGCGCCAACTTCGCGGAGAATCCGCGTGTGCTGATCCCCGAAGTGATCCACGAGCTCTCGCGCCAGCGCGTGCTGGTGCTCGAGTTCATCGACGGGACGCGGGTGGACCGACTCGAGCCGGGCTCGGTCAATGCGCAGCGGCTGGCCGGACTGGTGATCGAGGTCTACGTGCAGATGATGCTGGTGGACGCGCTCTTTCACGCCGACCCGCACGCCGGGAACCTGATGGTCGCGCGCGACGGACGGCTCGTGCTCCTCGACTTCGGCATGATGGTGCGGGTGAGTTCGCGGATCCGGCTCGCGCTCATCCGGACCGTGTTCGCCTCGATCCGGCGCGATGCCCCGGCGGTCGCGCGCGGCTTCGACGACCTCGGACTCATCGCCCCGGGGGCGGAGCGCGCGCAGATCACGCGGCTGACCGAACTCCTCGTGGAGATGGCGGACACGCGCAGCACCACGAAGGAGCGGATGGATCGCATGCTCTCCGAACGGATCATGACCTCGCTCTACGACTTCCCCGTCATCCTGCCGCGCGACCTCGTGTACTTCGCGCGCACGGCGAGCCTGATCGAGGGGATCGGCACACGCTACGATCCGTACTTCAACGCGATCGAGGTGGGCACGCCGCTCGTGCTGCGCCTGCGGTCGCGGATCCTCAAGTCGCTGGGCGAGGAGGCGACCCCGTGCCTGGAGGAGCTGGCGGCGGTCGCGGGGTTTGCGGTCGGGCGCGCGTGGCGGGAACTGCGCGAGCGCGTCGGCCCGTGGGTGCGCGGAGGACTGCAACTGCTGCCAGCGATCACGCTGGCCGCTGGACTCTGGGCCACAGCGGGCGCACAGGCGGCGCCCGCCCCCAGCGCGACTGGACCGGACGCGCTCGACGTACGCGTCGAGCGCGCGGTGCGCGAGGAGGCGCTCGTCGGCGCGGTCTGGTCGCTCGTGACCCCGGAGGAAACCCGCGTGGGGGCGGCCGGCCTCCGCGATGTGGGCACCGGCGCGCGGCTCTCGCCGGAGACGCGCGTCCAGGTCGGGTCCGTGGCCAAGACGTTGGTCGCGCTCGGCGTCCTGCGTTTGGTCACGGAAGGGCGCGTCGCCCTCGACGACCCCATCACGCGGCATCTCCCGGATCTCCCGATCCGCCCCTTTCGCGACTCCGCCGCGGTCGTGCGCGTACGCCACCTGCTCGACCACACCAGCGGCCTCGTGGACGCCAGACTCTGGCAGGTCTTCACCGCGCGCGCGACGCCGGACGTGCCGCTGCGCGACGCACTCATGCGCCCCGGAGAGTCGTTCGAACTGCGTACCGCGCCGGGCGAGCGCTTCTCCTATTCCAACACGGGCTACCTGATCCTGGCCCTGCTGATCGAGTCTGTCGCGGGGGAGCCGTACGAACAGTGGCTCGCCAAGGAGTTGCTGCAGCCGCTCGGCATGGACCGCAGCACATTCGAGTTCGTCACTCAAGCGGGCGAGCAGGCCGACACCACGTTGGCGATGGGCCACTACGATCCACGCTCGCCTCACGCGAGCCGGCCGGTCTTCGTTCGCCCCTCCATGCAGTTCACGACCACCGCGTCGGACATGGCGCGCGTGGCGCGGTTCCTCTTGGGCGACGGAACGGCCGAGGGGCGCCTGCTGGTCGCGCCACACCTGCTCGCTGCGATGGCACATCCGCAGGGGACGGCGGCCGCGCGCGCCGGGCTCAACGCTGGCTACGCCCTCGGTCTCGTCCGACGCGATCGGTATGGCGCGGTCGGCGAGTGTCATCTGGGGAACACCGGCACCTTTCGCGCGCTGTTCTGCGTCTTTCCGGCATCCGCGAGCGCCGTGTTCGTCGCGTTCAACTCCGATCCCGAGAGCGGGAACTTCGGCCGCGTGGACTCCTTGCTCGTGGACGCGCTCCGCTTGCCGCGGCTTGCCTCCCAGGACCGTGCGGCGCCCGGCGTGGACCCGACCGACTGGGCGGGCGTGTACCGTCCGTATCCAGTGCGTTTCGAGCAGTTCCGGTACCTCGACGACCTTTTTGGTCTCGTGCGGGTGCGTTGGGACGGCAGCGAACTCGCGCTGCGGCCCCTGCAGGGCTCGGCGCGCGTGCTGACCCCGGTGGGTGGAGCCCTCTTTCGCGCCGAGGGGCGCGTCGAGGCCTCACACGTGCTCGTGCAGACGCCGGCGGGCACTCGCGCGGTCAGCGACGGCACGCGCACGTGGGAGCGAGTTGGTGGTTGGCGGATCGCCCTGCTCTGGACGAGCTTCGCGGCGGGCGTCGCTGCGTTCCTCTACGTGCTGGTCGTCGGGGCCGTGCGCACCGTACGTGCGATGCGCGCTCACACGTGGCGCGGCGAGCCGCTGCGGTTTCCGGTGCTCGTCGTGATCCTGCTGCTGCTCGCACCACTGCTCCTGCTCGCAGAGCCCTCCGGCTCCCTGGGGGACCGCTCGGCGGCGACGTTGGCGATCGCCGCGTTCTCGGGCGCACTGCCGGCGGCCATCGCCGCCGCGCTCCTGGCCCTCACCCGGCGCGGGATCCGTTCGCGGCGGGATCGGGCGGATCTGGTAGCACTGGCCGCACTCCTCCAGTGGTGCGGGGTGCTGTTCGCCTGGGACCTGCTGCCGCTCGCGCTCTGGCGCTGAGGGTTCACACGCCCGCCCCGCGTTCTCTATCTTTTTTCATCACCCCGATCCGCCCTCAGGAGCAGTCCCGTGAACCTCGACCTTCGCTACGTTCTCCGCAGCCTGGCCCGCGCCCGCGGATTCTCGATCGCGGTGATCCTCACCCTCGGCCTCGGGATCGGCGCCAACACCGCGATCTTCAGCGTCGTCCGCGGCGTGCTCCTGCGCCCGTTGCCGCACCTCGAGGGCGACCGCCTGATGTACCTACGCCAGTCCACGGACGGACCGGGCACGGAGAACATCGCGTTCTCGGTGCCTGAGATCGAGGACTTCCGCCGCGAGTCGCAGACGCTTGGGCAGATCGCCGAGTACTCGCCGCTCACGCTGAACCTCGTCGAAGACCAGGACGCGTCGCAGATCGACGTGGGACTGGTGACCGGCAACTATCTGAGCGTCATGGGCCTGAGCCCAGTCCTCGGCCGCTCCTTCAACAGTGACGACGATGGTGCCGGTGCGGCGCCGGTGATCCTGCTGACGCACGGCTACTGGCTCTCTCACTTTGGCGGCGACCCCAACGTGGTCGGCAAAGAGCTTCGCATTGGTGGCCGGCAGGTGCCGATCATCGGCGTGCTGCAGGCCGCGCCGTTCTTCCCCGGGCGCTTCGAGGCGCTGATGAACATGAGCATCAGCGAGCATCACGTGAGCGCGCTGATGGAGAACGGCCGCACGCACCGGATGACCGAGATGATCGCGCGCCTGGCGCCCGGCGCGACCGTGGAGCAGGCCAAGGCCGAAGTGGCCGCGATCACGTCCCGCGTCCACCAGCAGTATCCCGAGATGTACGACGCGGCCTCCGGCTACAAGGTGACCCTGACGCCGTTCAAGGAGATCCTCGGCGCCGACGCGCGCCTGACGCTCTGGCTGCTCATGGGCGTCGCGGCGTTCGTGCTCGTGATCGCCTGCGCGAACGTGGCGAACCTCACCCTCATGCGCGGGGTCCGGCGTGAGCACGAGATGACGCTGCGCGCGGCCTTGGGCGCGGGCGTGAACCGCATCCGGCGTCTGCTGGTGGCGGAGAACGTCGTGCTCGCGCTCTCGGGCGCGGCTCTCGGCATCGGCATCGCGTACGCGGGTGTGGGCATGCTCGCCACCTTTGCGGCGCGCGTCAGCCCGCGCGCCGATGAGATCGCGGTGGATGGCGTCGTCCTGCTCTTCACGCTGCTGCTCGCGCTGATCGTCGCGCTGATCCTCTCGTTCGTGCCGCGCATCGGCAGCGAAGGTTCGCTTGGTGCCGGGCTGTCCGCGGGCTCCGCGCGTTCGAGCGGCGGGGTGGCCCGCCGCCGGATGCAGCAGGCGCTGGTCGTCACGCAGGTGGCCGTGAGCGTGATCCTGCTGACGGGCACCGGGCTCCTCGTGCGCTCCATGCAGCGCCTGGCGGCGGTGGACCCGGGACTCGACACGGAGAACGTGCTGACGATGGAAGTGCCGTTCGACTTCACCGATGTGACCGCCGCGGGGAACGCGAACCAGCAGTACGAGCGCATGGCCTCCGAGCTCGGCACGCTGCCGGGCGTGAGCATTGTCGGCCTCGGATCGACGATCCCGCTGCGTCGCGCGGGCTTCCAGCTGGAGGTGCGCGCCGAGGGTCGTCCGGTCGCCCCCGGCGAACCGATGCCGACGGCGGAGTATCGGACCGCCGACCCCGGCTACTTCCGCGCAGCGGGGATCAAGCTCGTCTCGGGTCGCGAGTTCAGCGCGACGGACCATGCGCAGGCGCCCAAAGTGATCATCCTCAACCAGACGCTCGCCAACCGGCTCTTCCCGGATCAGGACCCCGTGGGCCGCCGCGTGGGGTGGACGGGCGAAGTGCTCAAGTTCATCGGCGTGAGTGACGAGTACCGGACCGTCGTGGGTGTGGTCGCCAACACGAAGGACGGCGGCCTCGACGCCGAGCCCTTGCCGGTGATCTTCCAGCCGTTCGCCCAGGGCTTCTTCCCCGCCGGTGGGCTCGTCATCCGCACAGACGTCGAGGCGACATCGCTCACCAACGCGGCGCGCGCGATCGTGCGGTCCGTGGCACCACGCCAGCCGATCGAGAACGTCCTCTCGCTCGATCAGATCCGGGACGAGAGCGTGGGTCCGCGGCGGCTGAACGCCGTGCTCGTGGGCAGCTTCGGCCTGCTCGCCCTCGTGATCGCCACGATCGGCATCGCCGCAGTGCTCGCCTTCTCGGTCAGTGCCCGCACGCAGGAGATCGGCGTGCGCATGAGCCTCGGCGCAGCCCCCGGCCGCGTGCAGCGCATGGTCCTTGGCGAAGGCGGCCTGCTGCTCGCGATCGGCCTCGTGCTTGGCGTCATCGGGTCGCTCGCGCTCTCACGCCTCATGCAGGGCCTGCTGTTCGGCGTCGAGCCAAGCGACCCAGTCACGCTCGCCACAGTGGCGGCGGTGATGACCGCGATCGGACTCGCAGCGTGCTGGATCCCTGCGGCGCGCGCGAGCCGGATCGCGCCGAGCGAGGCGCTGCGGGCGGGGTGAGACGCGGCGTGGTGGGGGCGCGCAGCGCCCTCACCACCCGCCGAATCGCGGCCAGCGGTCGATCACGTCGGTGCCGCCGTCCACTACGTGGTATTCGGCGTGCTGCGCGGCCGTCGCACACGCGTGGTTGGGGAGCACGCGCAGTTTCGTGCCCACCGGAAAGCGCGCGAAGTCCATCGGCCCGCCAGAACGACTCGCAACGATCCCGTGCTCTTGATTCGCTCCCGAAACGACAAGGTCACCGATCGGCACGCCGAGCAGGTCGCACACAAGGCCGTAGCGCTGGTCCACCCGCTGCGACGCGGTGCCCCGGTCCCGGGAGAGTGCCGTCCAGCCGCCGTCGGTGAGCAGCCACCCCTTCTCCTCCTGGTGCCCGATCACGGTCGTGAGGACCGAGATCGCGATGTCGGACACCTCGCACACGCCCAGGCCCGCCATCACGAGGTCCATGAACATGTGAACGCCGGCGCGCACCTCGGTGACGCCTGCGAGGTCCGTGGCGAAGAGCGCGGTGGGCGTGGACCCCACGCTCACGACCGGGCACGCGTGTCCCGCCGCCCGAAGTCGCTCGGCGGCACGCACCGCGCCCGCGCGCTCTTGCTCGGCCATCTCGCGGATCGCGGCGCGGCTCTGGGCATTGTATGACTCGCCGGCGTGGGTCATCACGCCGCGCAGCGTCGGTCCGAGCGCCGCGGCGATCGCGAGCAGCACGGGCGATCCAGGGTCCACGCCGGCGCGGTGGCCGTCCGTGTCGAGTTCGATCAGCGCGGGAAGATGCACGCCCCGGGTCCTGCCCTCGTCGACCAGCCGTGAGGCCATCGCCACGCTGTCGAGGATCACGAGGAGGTCCACGCCCCGCTGCCGCAACGCGGCCACCCGGTCGAGCTTTCCGGGCTCGATCCCGACTGCGTACAGGATGTCGGTGATCCCTTCCGCAGCGCACGCTTCCGCCTCGGCCAGCGTCGAGACCGTGACGCCGCCCGGCTGCCCCTCGAGCGCGCGCTTCACGACCGGGTGACTCTTGGCTGTCTTGACGTGCGGCCGAAGCGGGACGGCGAGTCGCCGGAGCTGCGTGGCCATTCGGGCCAGGTTCTGGTCGAGTCTCGCCCGGTCGAGCACGAGCGCTGGGGTCTGGGTCTGGTCGAGTCGCACGGCGCGGGGTAGGATGTCGGCGGCCGGACGCTCGCGGGCTGCGGCGCCTGGCTCGTCCGAAGATACAGCGGGCGAAGTGACGCGGCGGTGACGCCCCGGAGTAGCAGTGGAGCGCGACCGCATGACCGTATCTCCCCCGCCACCTCAGACAAGGACACCCGCATGCGTTCCGCCCCTGCCCTGCGTTCGGCGATGCTGCTCGCCGTCCCCCTGCTGCTCGGCTCCTGCGATGCCCTCACACAGCCGGAGCCGCCGATCCCGCTCACGGAGGCGGCGAACGACTTCTTCGTCACGCTCTCCGGCGCCAGGACCGGCAACTTCTCGGGGGGCGCGCTCCACCGCCCTGCAGACGTCGGCAGCGGGCGAGTGGTGACGCTCCTCAGCAGCCCCAACGATTCGATCCGGATCGTGTTCCAACCCGGGGTGCTGAGTTCCAGTTCGTACGCCTTTCCGCTCGGCAAGCAGAAGGTCGATGAGTTCGTGGGCCTCCACCCGCTCGACGTGACGATCTGGCTCCTCTACAACGGACAATCGTACGTGGCTACCTCTGGCTCGGTCGAGGTGGTGGAGTCGTCGTCCACCAAGATCCGTGCACGATTCGACGTGACCGGGTCTTCGCTCGCGAGCGGCAGATCGGTCCGCGCCCGCGGCACCTTCTGGTCGGTGCCCGACCCCGCGCCGTAGCTCGCTGCCGGACGTCCCGGCAGCGGCGCCCCTTGGGTAGATTCCGGAATGACGAAGATCTTTCCGGAAGACCTCAACGCTCGGCTCGCCACGCGGGCCGTCCACGCCGGCCAGCGCCCCGATCCCATGTCGGGCGCGATCATGCCGCCGATCTACCAGACCTCCACGTACGCGCAGGAATCGCTCGGGGTCAACAAGGGTTACGAGTACGCCCGCGGCAAGAATCCCACCCGTGAGGCGCTCGAGCGGAACGTCGCGGCCCTCGAAGGCGGCGCGCACGGCTTTGCATTCTCCAGCGGCATGGGGTGCCTCGACTCCATCACCAAGCTCTTCAAGAGCGGTGACCACATCGTCGTCGGCTCCAATGTGTACGGCGGCACGTTCCGGCTCTTCGACAAGCTCCTGCAGAACTTCGGCCTGACGTTCTCGTGGATCGACACACGCGACCCGCAGCGGATCGCGGACGCGATGCAGAAGAACACCGTGGCGGTGATGCTCGAGACGCCGACGAATCCGTTGATGCATCTCACGGATCTCAAGGCCGCGGCGGCGATCGCCAAGAAGGCCGGCGCGCTCACGATCGTCGACAACACGTTTGCCACCCCGATCTTCCAGCGGCCGCTCGAGCTGGGCGCGGACATCGTCTGGCACTCCAGCACCAAGTACCTGAACGGTCACTCCGATCTGATCGGTGGGATCGCCGTCATCAACGATGACGCCCTCGCGGCGCGGCTGCAGTTCATCGCGAACTCCGCCGGTGCCGTGCCTGGCCCGATGGATGCGTGGCTCACGCTGCGCGGCACCAAGACCCTCGCGTTGCGCATGCGGCAGCACGACCTCAACGGCCGCGCGGTCGCCGACTGGCTGGCCCAGCGCGTCGGCGCGGACAAGGTCTTCTATCCGGGACTCGCGTCGCACCCGCAGCACGCGCTGGCCAAGTCGCAGATGTCTGCCTTTGGCGGGATGGTCTCGGTCGAGACGGGCTCCAAGGCCAACGCGAACAAGGTCGTGAGCCGCGTAAAGGTCTATACCCTCGCTGAATCTTTGGGCGGGGTGGAATCGTTGGTCTGTCAGCCGGCGGGAATGACGCACGCCTCGGTGGATCCGGCGCTTCGCGCCGAGTTGGGGATCACCGACGGCCTGCTGCGTTTCTCCTGCGGCGTGGAAGACCCGGCCGACCTGCTCGAAGACCTCGAGCAGGCGTTCGCGGGTCTCTGACCCCGGAGCTTCGCATGGCCCGCACCGTCCTCACCGACATCGCTCCCCAGAGTTGGGAGCATCCCGCCGACCGCGCCGCGCTCGCCGCGATGCGTGCGCTGCCCGGATTCGACACCGCGATCAACGCGGTGACGAAGGTCTTCACGGAGCGGGCGATCCGGCACTTCTTCACGGCGAGCGCCGTCCGGGTGGGACCGACGCAGCGCCCGGACCTCGACGCCATGTGGACCGAGGTGCTCGCGACCATGGACTGGCCGGTGCGGCCGCCACTGTTCGTGACGCAGACACCGCAGGTGAACGCTGGCGCGGTCGGCTTCGGTGAGCCGTTCGTCGTCATCAACTCCGCTGCGATCGAGCACCTCACCCGCGACGAGCTGCGCGTGATCCTCGCGCACGAGCTCGGCCACGTCATGAGCGGGCACGTCACGTATCGCACGATCGCACAGCTCATCCTGATGCTTGGGATCGGGAATCTCCCGCTCTTGGCGGGCGTCGCGCTCCTGCCATTCCAGCTCGCCATCCTCGAGTGGTACCGCAAGAGCGAGCTCTCGTGCGACCGCGCGGCGCTGCTCGAGACCCAGGACCCGGACCTCGTCCTGACTAGCTTCATGAAGCTCGCCGGCGGACGCGAGTTCGGCGACACGCTCGACCTCGAGGCGTTCAAGGCGCAGGCCCGCGAGTACGAGACGGACGATTCGGCGTGGGACACCGTACTCAAGGCCATCAACACCGCGTTCCGTGAACACCCGTTCTTCACGATCCGCGCGGGCGAACTGCAGCGCTGGACCGCCGACGGCTCGTACGCGAAGATCCTCGCCGGCGAGTACATCCGCCGCGCCGACGTGAAGCGCGGCGACGGCCTCGGCGACGACCTCAAGCGCGGCAGCGACTATTACGCGGATCAGGCCAAGGCCGCGATGGACAAGGTCAGCGATTCTCTCTCCAAGGCCAAGAACGCCTTCACCGACGCGATGAAGGGCGGCGCTCGGTGAGGATCCTGATCGTCGGAGGTGGAGGGCGCGAGCACGCGCTCGCGTGGGCCCTCCGCCGCGACGATCCCAACGGTGAGATCATCGCCGCACCGGGGAATCCCGGCATCGCCGCCATCGGGCGATGCGAGAATGTGGCCGTCACGGACCTCGCAGGCCTCGCCGCGCTGGCCACGCGCGAACAGGTGGACTTCACCGTGGTCGGACCCGAGGGTCCGCTCTCGATGGGGATCGTGGATCACTTCCGCGCCGCCGGACTCGCGATCTTCGGCCCCACGCAGGCTGCGGCGCGGATCGAGAGCTCCAAACGCTACGCCAAGGAGCTGATGCTCAAGGCGAACGTCCCCACGGGACTCGCCGCCGCGTTCACCACGATCGCCGCCGCCAAGGATGAGGTGCGGCGATTGGGCGCGCCGGTGGTGGTGAAGGCGTCCGGCATCGCGGCGGGCAAGGGCGTGATCGTCGCGATGAGCATCGCCGAGGCGGATGCAGCGATCGACAGCATGCTCGACGCCAGGATCTTCGGCGACGCGGGGGCCGAGGTGCTCGTGGAGGAGTTCATGGAGGGCGAAGAGGTCTCGCTCTTCGCGCTCACGGACGGGCAGAACGTGCTCACGATGCTCGGCGCGCAGGACCACAAGCGGATCGGCGAGGGCGATATCGGCCCCAACACCGGAGGCATGGGCGCGTACGCGCCGGTCTCCATCGCCACGCCGGGATTCGTGCAGAGCGTCACTGACCGTATTCTCACTCCGACGCTTGCGGCGATGCGCGCCGACGGGTGCACGTTCACGGGCCTCCTGTACGCCGGGCTGATGGTGACGGCACAGGGCCCCAAAGTGGTGGAGTTCAACTGCCGGTTCGGCGACCCAGAGACGCAGGCGATCCTGCCGCTCCTGCGCTCGAGTCTGCTCGTGCCCATGCGAGCGATCGCCGAAGGCGGGAGCATCCGCAGTCTCACGCGCTTCGGGTGGGAGCCGCGCGCGTCCGTGACCACGGTGGTCGCGGCGGCAGGCTACCCCGGATCTGTGAAGGGCGGGAGCGTGATCACGCTGCCTGAGCCTCCGGACGGCGTGACCATCTTCCACGCGGGCACCGCTCGCAACGCCGCGGGCGAGCTGGTCACGGCCGGCGGACGCGTGCTCTCCGTGACCGCGACGGCTCCCACCCTCGCCGCCGCGCAGCGCGCGAGCCGCGAGACCGCCGAGGCCGTGCGGTTCGACGGCCGCCAGCTTCGGCGCGACATCGGCTGGCGCGAGTTGGCGCGCACCGGTGCCTGAGCTCCCCGAAGCGGAGACGATCGCGCGGGACCTGGACGGCGCCCTCCGCGGCGCCGTTGTGCGTTCGGTGCGCGTCGCGCGCGCGGACGTGCTGCGCGGCATCACGGGCGCGGTGTTCAGCCGCCGGCTCCGGAGCGCCGAGATCATCCGGGTGCATCGGCGGGCCAAGAGCGTCGTGATCGATCTCTCCAACGGCGGACACGTCGTGGTCACGCCGCGCTTCACCGGGGCGTTGCTGCTCGACCGGCCGCCACACGACTACATCTGCCTGACGTTCACCCTCGCCGACGACCGCGTGCTGCGCTACCGCGATATCCGTCGACTCGGGATGGTGGCGTTGCTCGACGACGCGTCCTTCGGTGCCTGGAGCAGCGCTCTCGGTCCCGAACCGCTTGACCCGGCGCTCACCCCAGAGCGATTTTCGGGAATCCTTCGGGGGTCGACGAAAGCGGTGAAGAGCATCCTGATGGACCAGCGGAAGCTGGCCGGCGTGGGCAACATCTACGCGAACGAAGCGTGCTGGCGCGCCGGTGTGCGACCGGCGCGGCGCGGCCGGACGCTCAGCCGCCGCGAGACCGACGCCCTCCTCGTGGCCACGCGCGGCGTGCTCGAGGAGAGCATCGCGCGGCGCGGCACGACCTTTCGTGATTATCTCGATGCGCGGGGCGGCAAGGGCGACAACGCGCGATTCCTCGCCGTCTACGGGCGCGAAGGCGAGCCCTGCCTGCGGTGCGGCAAGTCGCTGCGCGGCACGCACGCGATCGAAGGGCGGGCGACGGTCTGGTGCCACGCGTGCCAGCGATGACGCGCATCCTCGCGACGCGTGCGACGCATCCGCGCGGTCGGCGAGGCCCCGCGTGAGCCCGCGCCGGCGTCGCCGCCGCGGTCCGGTCGAGCCGCCCAAGGACATCGAGATGCGGATCGACAACATGCTCGCCGTGGTGAAGGACACCGCGCGCGACGTGCCCGGTGTCTATCGGATGACGGCCGGGGACGGAGAGGTCATCTACGTCGGCAAGTCCAAGGCACTCCGCACGCGACTGCTCAGCTACTTCCGCGCACAGTTCCCGCGCGACAAGGGCGCGCGCATCCTGCGTGAGGCGGCGACGCTGGAGTGGGAGGTGCTGCCGAATGAGTTCGCCGCGCTGCTCCGGGAGCTGCGCCTGATCAAGCAGCTCAGGCCGCGCTACAACGTCTCGATGAAGCGCGACGCACGCCACCACGCCTTCGTCCGCGTCTCCCGCGGTCCGGCGCCCAAGTTCCACGTCGTGCGCGCCGCGGGCACGGACGAGACGGGGATCTACTACGGCCCGTTCCGCGGCGCGCTGCAGCTCGAGGAGGCGCTCCGCGAGCTCAACGACGTGCTCGGTCTCCGCGATTGCCGACTCGACCAGCCGATGTTCTTCGCCGACCAGCCGGAGCTGATCCCCCTCCCGACGCGCACGCCGGGCTGCATCCGCCACGAGATCGGGCGGTGCCTTGGTCCGTGCATTGGCGCCGTCCGCGAGGACGAGTATCTGGCGCGCTTTCGGACCGCGCGCGAATTCCTCGAGGGCGCGCACGACACGCCGCTTGCGTCGCTCCGCGCACAGATGGAGGCCTCGAGCGACGCGCTCGATTTCGAACGCGCCGGTACCATGCGCGACAAGATCAAGCGGCTCGAGGCGCTGCGGGAACAGTTCGCGCGGCTGCGCTTTGCGCTCGAGACCCTCTCGTTCGTGTACACGGTGCGCGCGCCCAGCGATGCGCGTGACCTCGACCGCGCGTACGTGATCCGCCGCGGGCGGGTGCGGCACGAGGCGCCAGCACCACGCACCGCGGCCGAACGACGGGCCTTGGACCGGGCGGTGGGGGAGATCCTCGCGCCCGAGGCCCGACGCGAGGGCACGGTGCCCGGACATGAGGTCGATGAGGTCCTGCTCATCGCCGCCTGGTTCCGCAAACATCCCAAGGAGTTGGAGCGGACGCGCGCGTTCAGCGACGCGGGCATCGAGGTGCGAAGCGCGTAGGAACGGCGTACCTTCGCTCCGGCACATCACCACCGGAGAGATTCCAATGCCTCGCCTGCCCGTCGTTCTCATCGCCACTGGGCTCGTCGCGCTCGCAGCGACCTCCCCGCTCGCGGCACAGGATCCAGCTGCCGAGCCGCGGATCGCGCGGGCGCGGGCCGCGCTGGCACCGCTGGCTCCGCTGGTCGGCCACTGGGAAGGGCCAGCCGAGGCCGTCGTCGGCCGGGGAGAGAAGCTCGCGCTCCGGCAGTACGAGGACGTCGTCTGGGGTTCGAAAGGCACGGTGCTCGTCGTGCGTGGCACAGGGCGTCGGCTGGTGGACGGCGCGCCTGGCGCGATCGCGTTCGAGGCCACGGCGATGATCTGGTTCGACGAGGAGCGCGGACAGCTCCAGATGCGCGCGCACAACGACGGCCGGAGCATCGTGCCGCAGATCGAGCTTCGGCCCGACACGCTGATCTGGGAGTTCCCGGTGCCTGGGGGACGCGTGCGCTACACCATCGCGTACACGGCGGAGTCCTGGCACGAGATCGGCGAGTTCCTCCGCCCCGATGCACCGCCCATCCGGACGATAGAGATGCGCCTCACGCGCCCCGCGCGCTGAACTCCCTTGCCCTTTCCGATGTTCTGCCTGAGGTTCCGCTGATGCGCGTACTCGTCGCCGAGGATGACCGGGCCATGTCCCAGCTGCTCTGCGCGATGCTCCAGTCGGCGGGGCACCGGGCGATGCCGGCGTTCGACGGCGCCAGCGCCATGATGGCGGCCATGCGCGTGCCACCTCCTGACCTGATCGTGCTCGACCTGCAGATGCCGGCGGGCGATGGTCCGACCACGCTCAAGAAGCTGAAAGCATCGGCCAAGACGTCGCTGATCCCCGTCCTCGTCGTGACGGGATCCAAGGACCCGAACGCTCGCGACAGCGTTCGCACGCTCGGAGCTGCCGCGTATCTGGAGAAGCCGGTCTCGGCGGACACCTTCATCGACGCGGTCGAGGCGTTCGGCACCTCCAAGTAGCGGCCGCTTGGCAACGGTCCGCTGCCGATGACCTGAGGGTGAGGAGCAACTACGGCGTGAGCGTCACCAGCTCCGCGCTCGCCGTGCCGGCGTGCACCGTGAGGATCGCCACACACGGCGGGAGGTCAAAGCGCGCTTCGCCCGCCGCGCCAGGATTCACCACCAGCGTGTGGCCCACGCGTTCGATCACCTGACGATGCGTGTGGCCATACACGCAGACGTCTGCGTCGTACGCGGCCGCGACCTGCGCCGGGCGCGGGCGGCCGAGTTCGTGGCCGTGGCTCACGTGGATCCGTACGCCGTCGATCGTCACCTCCAATGCACGCGCGAGGCGCTTGTCCCAGGGCGCGTCACAGTTCCCCATCACGGCCAGCACGGGTGCGATCAGGCCGAGCTCATCGAGGATCTCGTCGCCTTCGACGTCACCCGCGTGCAGGATCTGCGACACGCCAGCGAACACGCGATGCACCTCGGGACGCAGCAGTCCGTGCGTGTCCGAGATGAGGCCGATCCGCATGGCCCCGCGTTCACTCATCCCTCGGACTCGCCCCCGCCCCAACGCGGAGCGAGCGAGTTCGGTACGCCGAGGTGGTCGAGCGCGCGGGCGACCATGAAGTCCACCAGCTCGCGGATCTCCTTGGGCCGATGATAGAACCCCGGCGCCGCTGGCATGACCGTCGCGCCGGCGAGTGTCACGCGCCGCATGTTCTCCAGGTGGATCAGCGACAGCGGCGTCTCGCGCGTGACGAGCAGCAACGGGCGCCGCTCCTTGAGCGCCACGTCCGCGGCCCGCTCGACCAACGACCGCGAGGTGCCTGCGGCAATGCTCGCCAACGTCCCCATCGAGCACGGGCAGATCACCATGCCGCCTGCGAGGCTGGAGCCTGATGCGGGCGCGGCGCCGCGGTCTCCGTCGTCGAACACCGTGACCAGCTTGTCGAACCGCTTGGCCCCGACCGCACGCCGCAGCCCGGCCAGGTCCTCGACGTCGCTCTCCGTGCGCAGCAGGCGGAACCCGTGTGAACTCACGATCAGCGACACGCGCCGGCCGGCGACGAGCAGCTGCTCGAGCAGGCGGATCCCGTAGGGCGCTCCTGATGCCCCGGTGATGGCCATGACCAGCGGAGCGTCCGCGGCGGCGGCGCGCGTCATACGATGAGCACCCGGTCGGCCAGCACGAACCCAAAGAAGGCGAGCGAGATCACACCGTTCATGGTGAAGAAGGCGGCGTCGAGCCGCGAGAGATCGTCCGCGCGCACCAACGAATGCTCGTAGGCCAACAGCATCGCCACGACGCCAACGGCCAGCCACGCGAGCCAGCCTCCGCCCGTGACCGAGACCGTGAGCGCGAGCGCACCCACCGTGACGAGATGCAGCACGCGCGCGACCGTGATGGCGCGCGGCACTCCAAGCGCAGCGGGGATCGAGTGCAGCCCATTGGCCTTGTCGAACTCGACATCCGGGAGCGCGTACAGGATGTCGAACCCGCCCGACCAGCTCATGACCGCCGCCGCGAGCGCGAGGAGCATCCACACGGGGTCGCTCCACGCCCCGGTCAGTGCGAGGTAGCCACCCACCGGCGCGATCGCGAGCCCGAGCCCCAATACCAGATGCGCAAAGCGGGTGAATCGCTTGGTGAATGAGTAGAAGCACACCCAGGCCAGCGCGACCGGCGAGAGCGCCAGGCACAGCGGGTTGAGCTGCGCCGCCGACCACACGAACACGGCGCCCGCCGCCACGACGGTGAGCCACGCATCGCGCACGCGGATGCTTCCCCGCGGGATCTCCCGTTGCGCGGTGCGTGGATTCCGCGCGTCGTACTCCCGGTCCACGATCCGATTCACCGCCATCGCCACCCACCGCGCCGCGGTGAACGCGAGCACCACCCAACCCACTGCTCCTACCGTCACGGGCGCGATCCGCGACGCGAACACGACGCCCACGAGTGCAAAGGGCAGCGCAAAGACCGTGTGCGGGAGCTTCACGAAGCTCATCCACCGCGCGAGCATCGTCTCGCCCGCGAAGGTCTGCCCTTCGCGCGCGTCGCCAGCCGCCGACCGCGAGGTCGCGCCGCTCACTTGGTGTCCAGCCCCAGCGACGGCCAGAGCGCGTCCACGCGCGCCTTGGTCTCGGCGTCCATCTCGATCACCTCGGGCCAGTCGCGCGTGAAGCCCTCCTCAGGCCACTTCTTCGTCGCGTCGAGTCCCATCTTGGAGCCGTACGTGAACGCGCGGCTCGAATGGTCGAGCACGTCCATCGGGCCCATCGTGAACCGCACGTCGCGCTGCGGGTCGATGTTGTTGAGTGCCACCCACCACGCCTCCTGCGGGTTGCGCACGTCCACCCAGTCGTCGACGACCACCAGCACCTTCGCGAGCGACATGAGACCCGCACCCCAGAGTGCGTTCATCACTTTGTACGCCTGACCCGGATAGCTCTTCTTGATCGACACGAACACGAGGTTGTGAAAGATCCCCTCGGCCGGCATGTGATAGTCCACGATCTCCGGCGTCGTCAGCTTGAGGAGCG
>CAZGFE010000011.1:0-65113 GCA_964524665.1 uncultured Gemmatimonas sp. | reverse complement strand
TCTCGGTGTCCACCTCGACCTCGGCGAACTGCGCGCCGGTGGTGACGATCCCCGCGTCCTGCGGATTGGGACCGCGGGAGCCGTGACCCTGGATCATCACATTGCCAAGCTTGCCGGTGATCTCCGCGAAGGTGAGCGCGCGGTCGCTGCCGCGCACCGAGACGCGCCCCTCGCGCACGTCGAGGCGCCCGACGGTGCTCTCGAGGAATCCGGCGGCCGCTTCGAGCAGCGCGCGCCTCGCATCCTCTGCCGCCATTCGCACGGCGGGTGTGAGTGACGCCACCGTCATCGATCCCCACGAGTTGCCCGCATACGGACCACTCGCCGTGTCGCCGATCACGGCGCGCACCTTGGCGAGTTCGTGGCCCAGCGCCTCGGCTGCCACCTGCGCGAGGACCGTCCGCGTGCCGGTGCCGAGGTCCTGCGACCCCGTGAGCACGTCCGCCGTGCCGTCGGTGTTGATCCGCACGGTGGCATAGGACGGTGGACCGCCGCCGGTGGACCAGATCTGCGCGGCCACTCCCACGCCGCGCCGGACGTGCGGACGCGCCGGATCCCGCCTCGGGTCTTCGGCGCCCGCCTTCGTGCGCGTGCTCCACGTGCTCCATCCGAACCGTTTCGCGCCCTCGGCGTAGCACTCGGCGAGGCGATTCCCCGTGTACGGACGGTCCTTCTTCTGGTCGCGCGTGGCGAGGTTCTTCCGCCGGAGTTCGAGTGGATCCATGCCAAGCTCTGCCGCGAGCGCGTTCATCGCTGCTTCGAGTCCCACGGCGCCCTCGGCGTGCCCCGGTGCGCGGAAGGCGGCCATCGCGGCGGTGTTGACGAACGCGAAGGTCTCCGTGGTCCGCACGTTCGGGCACGCGTACAGCTCGTGGTAGATCTCGCCCGGCCCGCCTTCCCAGCCGCCGATGCCCAGCGGAACCTCCGCCACGAGGTCGATCGCGGTCAGCTGCCCGGTCTTGGTGGCGCCGAGGGTGATGCGCTGCACACTCGACGGGCGATTGCCCGTGTCCGTCTGCTCTCCCGCGCGGTCGATCGTACAAGCGACCGCGCGGGAGAGCCGCTTGGCGAAGAGCGCGGCGATGTACGTGTGCGCGCCCGCATAGTTCTTGGCGCCGAAGCCGCCGCCCATTGCCTCGCAGATGACGCGGACGTCGGTGAGCGGAATGCCAAGCGCCTTGGCCACGTTGTCCCGCACTCGGTAGATGCCCTGCGTGCTCTCCCAGATGGTGACGCGGTCGCCGTCCCATTCGGCGACGGCGCTGTGCGGTTCGAGCGCGGAGTGCAGCGCGCAGGGCGTGCGCACGTCGCGCGTGATCCGCACCGCCGCTTTGGCGAGCGTGGCATCCACGTCACCGCGCGCGTGCGTGCGCGGCGCCTTGAAGAGCAAATTGCTCTCGAGTTTCGGGCGCACCGGTGCGGCGTCGGGTGCGGTGGCGTCGGCGACGGTCACGGCGTGCGGGAGCCGCTCGAACGCGACCGTCACTGCGCGCGCGGCGCGGTCGGCCGCGTCCTGCGAGGTGGCGCAAACGGCGGCGAGCGGCTGTCCCACGTACGTGATCTCGGCATTGAACAGCCGGGTGCGCGCTGGGACGTCGTCGACGCGCAGGACGTCGAGTACTCCCGGCAACGCGCGCGCGGCGTCGAGATCGATCCGCGTGACGCGTCCGCGCGCGACCGTCGCGCGCACGATCGCGGCGTAGGCTTGGTTCGGCCGACGTACGTCGGTCGTGTACGGCGCGCGGCCCGCGGCCTTCACGGCGGCGTCCACGCGAACCGCTCGCGCCCCGACGTGCGTGAGCGCCGCGTCCGCCCCCCATGGCGTCGGCTCGAACGCCGGCACCTCGACCACGCGTTCCTCGACGCGGCCTTCGACCTCGACCGTGGTCCGCACGAAGCGCGCGCCTGGCGTCTTGAGCTTCACCGTTGGCTTGGCTCCGGCGGGGACGAGCGACGAGCTCTTGCCCTTGGCGCCCGGGCCCTTGGTGTTCCTGGTCGTCACCATCTTCTTGGCCGTTGCGCCGCGCTTCTTATACGCCACGGGTCGTCTCCCGCATCGTGGCCGCGGCGCGGCGCACCGCGCGCACGATCTTCGGGTAGGTCCCGCAGCGACAGAGATTGCCGCTCATGGCGGCGACGATCTCGGCGTCGGTGGGGTCGGGGTTCGCGGCCAGCAACGCGGCTGCCGCCATGAGCTGCCCCGGCGTGCAGAACCCGCACTGCGCGGCGTCCTCGAGCGCGAATGCCTCCTGCAACGCGTGCGGTGTGCCGTCGGGCGACAATCCCTCGATGGTCGTCACCTGATGGCCGTCGCAGCCGTGCGCGAGTGTGAGACACGAATAGACCGGCGCACCGTCGAGGTGCACGGTACATGCGCCGCACTCGCCCCGGTCGCAGACGCGCTTGGTGCCGGTGAGTCCGGCCCCGTCGCGCAGCGCATCGAGCAGGGAAGCCGAGTGCGCGGGGTCGAGCTCGACCGCGCGGCCGTTGAGGAGGAGTCGCACCAGAGGGAATTACCGGACGGCGCAGGTGGTGTCCAGCAGACCGCGCCGCGCTGTGACGCGCCGGACTGTCCCCGCGTCCTCTGGCCGTCTATCTTCCGAAAGCTCGCGCAGGACCGCACTCCCACTGAGGATCGTCATGGCGTACGTGATCACCGAAGCTTGCATCAACACGAAGGACAGGTCCTGCGTGGACGTGTGCCCGGTGGACTGCATCTACGAGGGGCCGGATCAACTCTTCATCCATCCCGACGAGTGCATCGACTGCGGCGCCTGCGAGCCCGAGTGCCCCGTGACGGCGATCTTCCCAGAGGAGGACGTGCCGGGGAATCTCAAGCAGTACGTGCAGCTGAACCGCGAGGTGTTCGAGAAGGAGCCGAAGCCGGGGCGGCCGCAGCGGTAAGCGAGACGGGAGACGGAAGACGGACGAGGGGCGCCGGAACTGACCGGCGCCCCTCGTCGCATCGCAGTCCCTCACAGCTCCCATCTCACATCATCCATCTGTCCTTTGCGATGAAGAGCCCGATGATCACGATGTACTGAAGGAACGTCGAGATCTCACTCTTCCAGGCTTCTCCCCAGAAGAACTCGCCGCCCGTCCCGCCCGACGGCACCGCGAACCAGCGCGGCGTCCGCTCCTTGTACGCGAGATACTCGGTGCCGAAGATGCTCTCGAGGACGCCCTCCTCGTAGCGCACGATGTAGTAGTACTCGATCGCAAAGAGCACGGCGGCCACCGGCAGGAACCAGAGCACGCCGCTGAGTGTGATCACACCCATCCAGATCAGGAAGTTGCCGTTGTAGAGCGGATTGCGGCTCCATGCGAACGGGCCGTGGGTCACCAGCTTCTGCACGTTCCGCGAGCGGCGGCGTGTCACGGTGCCTGCCGTGGCCACGCCCCAGAGGCGCCACGCCTCCCCGATCAGCATCAGGACGGCGGCGACGATGGTCGTGCGCTGCGACATCGCGCCTGGCGCGAGGAGCGGCACCACGAGGAACGGCACCGGCAACCAGCCGCGGTTCCGAAAGAGCACGGCGCCGATCTTGGCGGCGCTGGTCTGCTCGGCCGCGCTCAGCGGAGCGCCGGGGCCAGTGGACGGAGTGGAACTGGAAGAGGTCAGGAGCAGGTCCGGTAGGAGAAAAGCGTCAAGCAATCCTCGCCGTGAGGAAGCCCGAGAGCAAGGCATTGAACGCCGCAGGATGCTCGACGTTGCTCGCGTGTCCAGCGCCCGGGATCACGCCGAGCTGGCTGTCGGGGATCGCGCGATGCATCGCTTCGGACTCCTTCAGCGGTGTGAGCGCATCCTCGGCGCCGCAGAGGATCAACGTGGGCACCGTGATGGAGGCGAGCGTGGCGGTGGAGTCTGCGCGCGTGCGCATCGCATCGAGCGCGTCACTCACGGCCTCGACGGACGCGCCCCGCATCATCGCGTCGAGGAACGCCACGACCTTTGGCCGCGTTTCGCGCGTCGTCTTGCCGACCATCCCGGTGATCATCGCGTCCGCGACGGCCCCGACGCCCTGCTCGCGCGCCATCTGCTGCATGGCCAGGCGCTTGGACCGCCCTTCGTCGCTGTCGGCGCCGGGACGGGTGTCGGCGAGCACGAGTCCCCGGATCCGTTCCGGGTGACGTCGCCACAGGGAGAAGGCCAGATAGCCGCCCATCGAGAGTCCGGCCACGACGACCGCCGGCAACGCGAGCGCATCGCAGAAGGCCATGGACCAGTCGGCCCACTCATCGAGTGACGGCACATCGATCCGCGCGCTCTCGCCGAATCCCGGAAGATCCGGGGCGATGAGCCGCGCGCCGGCCGGCGGCGCGGACAGCTGCGCACTCCAGAGCGTGCGGTCGTGCGGAAACCCGTGAAGCAACAGCACCGGAGCTCCCGCGCCGGCCTCGTCGAAGCCGACCGTTCCGAGGCGCGTCCTCGTGATCACCCGGGCCCCTCGCCGCCGAAGGCCGGCATCTCGATCGTCGGCAACGGAGGCAGATCGTCCTCCACCCAGAACATCCGCACCGTCACGACCACCGTGGCCAGCAGCGGGATGGCGACGAAGAGTCCCAGAAAGCCGAAGACGTACGCCATGATCACCTGCGTCACGAGCGTCAGTGCCGGCGGCAGGTCAAGCTGTTCCCGCATGAGGTACGGAATGAGCAGGTTGTTCTCGAGGAACTGGATCCCCCAATAGACGCCCATGACGATGAGCGCTTTTTCGGGCGAATCCACGAATCCCATCAGGATCGCGGGTACGGCGCTCAGGAGCGGACCGACGTTCGGAATGAACTCGAACAACCCCGCGAGCACGCCCAGCGGCAAGGCACCTCGCACGCCGAGCAGCGCGAGCACGAGCGTCGTCAGCACGCCGATGATCAGCATGGCCAGCAGCTGCGTCGAGAACCAAGTGCGCAGCACGCTCGCGATCGCGCCCAGCCACTCGTTGAACTTGTCGCGCTTTTCCAGCGGGATCAGGTGCAGCACGCCTTCGTGATAGACCTTCGGGTCCGCGGCGATGTAGAGGGTCAGGAAGACGATGAGCACGATCGCTGCCGCCACCAGCATCGTGGACTGGAGCACGCCGAAGGCAAAGGTCTTGAGTGTCGGGGAGTACTGCTCGGCGGCCGCGAGGATCCGGCTGCTGCCGTCCGCCGCCGGAGGCGCAAGCAGGTCGAGGATCTGGGGCTGGGTGGTGGCGAGCCAGATCTCCAACTTCTCCACCGCCTCCGGCAGCTTGGTGCGCAGCTCCTGCGACTGCTCCACCAGCGACGGACCCGCCCAGAGGGCAAAGAGGGTCAGCAGGGCGACCACGCCAAAGACCACACCCGCCGCCGCGATGGTGCGCTTGACCGGCATGCGGGTGAGGATCCGGTCCACCGCGGCGGAGGCCGCGATGCCGAAGAGCACGCCCAGGAAGGCCGTGAGGACGAGAAACCGCGCGGACCAGAGCAGCTGGAGACCCACGAGCGCCGCGACGACCACCAGCGCGGCGCGCACGAGGTCGCGGGAGCCAAGCGGAACGTCCGGGCGTCGGGATCCGAGGGTTGTGGAAAGTCGCATTCGGGAGTGTCGAGGGCGAAAGTGGGAAGTAGCCCCCGGTCGGGCGGGGGGCAAGGGCGCCGGTCCGCCCCCGCGCCGACCGTTAGATTCCCCCCGTCCTCCACCCGACCGACCCCTCCTGACCCGCTCCGCTCCGCCAACGCCCGCCGCGCTCTACCTCGACACGGATTCGTCCGTTGCCGAGTGGCTGGCGGGCGTCCGGAAGACCAGGCGGATCGCCCTCGACACCGAGGGGGCGAGCTTTCATCGGTTCGTGGACCGGATCTACCTGCTGCAGCTCTCGACCGATGACCGCCACGCGATCATCGATCCGCTGTCGATCCAGCCGCCGGACGGCTTGGGCGCCCTCGTCGAGGATCCGAAGATCGAGGTCGTGTTCCACGATGCCGATTACGATCTGCGGCTCCTGTATCAGGACTATGGGTGGCAGATCCGCAACGTGTTCGACACGCGGATCGCCTCACAGCTCCTGGGCTTCAAGGCCTTCGGGCTCGCGGCGCTGCTGGAGAAATACTTCGGACTCAAGCTCAACAAGAAGCATCAGCGCGCCGACTGGTCCATGCGTCCGCTCACGGCGGACATGCTCGAGTATGCGTCGCACGACACCATGCACCTGCTCGAGCTGCGCGACCAGCTGCACGACGAACTGAAGAAGAAGGAGCGGCTGGCGTGGGCGCGCGAGGAGTTCGAGCGCCTGGAGTCCATTCGCTGGCCCGCGACCGACGCGGCCGAGGCGTACCTCCGGGTGAAGGGCGCGCGGGACCTCTCGCGCCGCGAGCTCGCCGTCTTCAGAGAACTCGTGCAGTGGCGGGACGCCACCGCGCTCAAGCTCGACCGTGCGACGTTCCGCGTGGTGGCCAACGAAGTCCTCTTCGAGGCCGCCCGCGTGCATCCGTCGAGCAAGAAGGCGCTCGCGAACCTCAAGGGCATGCCCCGCGGGATCCTCGAACGCAGCGGTGACGAGATGCTCGAGGCCGTGGCGCGCGGACTCGCGGTGCCCGAGGACGCCTTGCCGAAGTTTCCGCGTTCGCCGCGGTTCGACCGCGACCCGACGTTCGACCAGAAGGTCGGTGCGCTCAAGACCGTGCGTGACGCCGCCGCGACGCGCCTCGAGCTCGACCCGGGCGTCTTCTGTTCGCGCGAGCGGATGGAGATGGTCGCGCGGCTCATGCCGCAGACCCCGGAAGCGCTGAGTGAGATCCCCGAGTTCCGCCGCTGGCAGATCGAAGAACTCGGCGCCGGTTTCGTGAAGGCGCTCGCGCCGTGGAGAAAGGAGGTGGGCAAGGGAGGCGCCAAGAGCAAGCCGGCGTCCGAGAAAGAGCCGGAAAGGGCGAAGTCCGCAACCGCCAAGGAATCGGAGTCCGGCGTCCGCAACGGATCAGCCGACGACGCGGGCTCTCCTTACCTGGACTGAGCGCCTCCGAGCCAGCGCGCCGCACGAAGCCCTTCGTGCCTTCGTGGTGACGCGGTCCCCTAGAACCCCAGGTACGCCCGGACCCGCGGCTCGATCCGCTCCGGCGTCCACGGCGGCGACCACACCAGATTCATCGCGACTGCGCCAACGCCGGGCAGCGCCTTGAGCTGGTTCTCCGCGTCCGTCATGATCTCCGGCCCGGACGGACAACCCGGCGACGTCAGCGACATGTCGATCGCCACGTCATTGCCTTCGACGCGGATCTCATAGATCAGCCCGAGGTCGAGGATGTTGAGGTTGAGCTCCGGGTCCTTCACACGACGAAGCGCCAGCTTCACCGAGTCCTCGGTGATGCTTCCACCCGCTCCGGAAGCGGGGGTCGGTGGTGTGGCGGTGTCAGTCATCGCACCTGAAGTCTAACAGGTCGCACCTTATGGGCTCGACGCGGAGCCCTGCCGCGGGCGCGTCGTTGGGCGGTGCTGCAGGGTACGCGTGGGCGGCAGCCAGTCCGGCGCCTGATCCACGCGGAGGTCCCGCGGCCACGCGATCTGCGCGAGGACCGGCACATCGCGCACCGAGAGCGCGGCCACATCCGCCACGTCGTGCCGCACATCGGCGATGATGATCCCTGACCGCCGCGACCGTGGGTCGTGCGCGCGATTCGTGAGGATCACCACGAAGAGCTGCCGCTCCGGATCCATCCAGAGGCTCGTGCCGGTGTAGCCGGTGTGGCCGTAGCTCGCGTCGCTCAGGAACTCGCCCGACCCGCGCTCCATGTTCTTGAGTTCCCAGCCCAGAGTGCGCTTGGTGTGCTCCTCGCGCGTGAAGCGGCGCACGGTGGAGTCCTGCACGAGCCGGACGCCGCCGTAGTGGCCGCGGTTGAGCATCATCTGCGCGAAGATCGCGAGATCGCTCGCCGTGCTGAACAGTCCGGCGTGCCCCGCCACCTTGCCCAGCGCCCAGGCCGACTCGTCGTGCACCTCACCGCGCAGCGGGTAGCCGCGCGGCGGCCCCACCTCGGTGGGCGCGATCCGCGGCTTGAGCGAATCCGCCGGTGTGTAGAAGGTGTCGAACATCCCGAGCGGTTCGAAGATCCGCGTGCGCGCGAACACGTCGAGCGGCTGCCCGCTCACCCGTTCGATGACCTTCCCCATGATCATCGCACCGAGATCGCTGTAGGTCATCGTGCGCCCCGGCGGGAGCTGCACCGGGCTCGCGAGCACCTGGCGCCACGCCTCAGCTGGGGAGTTCGCCGTGCGCCAGAGCTGGCGGCCGGCGGGGATGCCCGCGGTGTGGCTCAACAGGTGGTGCACGCGGACCCGCTCCTTGCCCGGCCCCGCAAACTCCGGGAGGATGTCCACTACGCGCGCGTTAAGGTCGAGCTTGCCCTCATCGACGAGGATCATCGCGCCGGTGGCGAGAACGATCGGCTTGGTGAGCGACGCGAGATCGTAGATGGTCTTCGTGGGATCCACCCGGTCACTCCGCGAGGACCAGGTGAGGCGGCCATATCCCTTCTGGTGGACGGCGAACCCCTTCCGCCCGATGATCACCGCCGCACCCGGGAATGCCCCCGCCGAGATCCCGCGCGCCATGATCCGGTCGATCTCCTCGAGCCGCGAGGCGTCCATCGCCACCGAAGACGCCGGGCGCACGGGCACCCCCCGCGGCGCCTGAACGGCGACGAGGAACGCGGCGAGGAGCGAGAGGAGGGGAGCGTACAAGGCGACAGCCGGATGAAAGCGGAAAAGGGGGGCAGGTCACGCGGCAAGCCCAGGCCCACGTCTCAGTCTATACCCGCCCGCATCGCAGGCAACCCTCCCACCTGACACCTGCCACCTCCCACCGCCGTCCTCCCATCTCCCCTCTTCCGTCTGAGCCCAAAGCAACCCTTGCCACCATAGAGGTGACTGAATCAGCGTACCTCAGTCATGGCCACAGACTCCCTCACCATCCGACGCGCCATCAACGGCGACGAGTCGGCGTTGCGCGCCCTCTGGGTCGAGCACGCGCCGCGCATCGACGCCGTGGTGCGCCGGCTCGTGGGGGATCCGGACCAGGCGGCGGATATCGCGCAGGAGGTCTGGATCCAGATCTTCCGCGCGCTGCCCAGCTGGAGAGGCGACTCGCAGTTCTCCACCTGGGCGCATCGGATCGCGGTGAACCGCACGCTGAACGCCCTGCGGTCGGTGCGGCGGCTCGCCAAGCTCGAAGTGGTGATGGAGGACGACACCGTCTCCGTCGAGGACGACCCCGACCGCACCTTCCTGGCGCAGTCGATCGACGAGGCGGTGCAGAAGCTTTCCCCCGGCGCGCGCAGCGTCTTCGTGCTGCACGACGTCGAGGGCTACACGCACGAGGAGATCGCGCAGGAGCTGGGGATCACCTCGGGCGGCTCGAAATCCCAACTGTTCAAGGCACGCGCGAAGCTTCGTCGGCTGCTCGCGCACTTGGTGGACGCCTCCTCGCCGACGACGCACAAGGATCAGGCCCATGTCACACCTCACGATTGAACGACTCGCCGCGATCGCGGACGAGAGCCCAACGCCCGACGAGGCGACGCACCTGGCGAGCTGCTGGGATTGCCGCGCCGAGGTCACCGCGTACCGCCGCCTCGCGCGAATGAGCGCGCTGGCGCCGCTGCCGACCGAGCCGCTGACGGCGTGGTCGCAGCTCGCGCCACAGCTGCGCGCCGAGGGACTCATCAATGACGCGGCACAGGGGGGCGGAGCGCCGCAGAGCGGGGTGATCCCGCTGGCGGCGGTGCGCCGCTCGCTGGTGCCGCAGTGGGCGCTTCGCGCCGCAGCGGGCCTTGCACTCGTGGTCGGCGGGGCGGTCGCGGGTCGGCTCAGCACCGCGATCACCTTCGAGCGTGGGCCGCAGCCGGCGGACTTTGCGAACGCCATTCCGGTCTCGTACGGCTCGCCGGACGAGGCGCTGCGCGCGCTCAACGTGGCCCAGCAGGAGTACCAGAATGCGGCGGCGTTCCTTGCTTCGCAGGACACGTCGGCGCGCTTCATCGGCATGAATCAGGATTCGTACCGCGCGCGCCTCGCGGCGCTCGACGACATCGCGGCGACGGCGCGCGCCGCGCTCTACCGCGCTCCGCAGGACCCGATGCTGAACCAGTACTACCTCACCACTCTGGGTGCCCGCGAGGCCACGCTGCGTGAGATCGGCGCGTCGCCCGCCGGGAACCGTCGTCTGGAGCGCTACTGATATGCGGGCGATCCAGCGTGGCGTGGCGCTGACGCTCTCGCTCGTCATCGGCGCGGGAGCCCTCAGTGCGCAGCAACCGCCGTCGCGCGACTCCGCGATCGCGCGGACGCGGCCTTCGATCCTGCTGACCCGCGACAGCGTGCTCGTCCGGTCGATGACGGGAAATGAGGCGGAGCTCATGCGCGTCATCAACGAGCTGCGCGACCGCGAGGCCAAGCTTCTGCGGGAGCTGATGCTCACCGACGAGTCCGAACAGGCACGCCGGCGTCAGCTGGTCGAAGAGCTGCAGGTGGTCTCCCGCGAGGCGTTCACGCTGATGAGCGTCATCGAGTCGCGCTGCATGGACGCGCGCATCGCCAACGAGAGCAACGGGTATCTCGGGATCAACATCACCACGGAGATGCAGGTGCGCGACCGGAATGCGACGGTCTCGCGTTCGGTGATCACCAGCGTCGAGCCGGGGTCGCCGGCCGAGCGAGCGGGCCTGCAGGCGCGTGACCTGCTGCTCGCGGTGGCCGGTCAGGACGTGCGTGAGAAGTTCCCGGATCTCGCCGGCGTGCTCGAGCCGGGCCGCCGCATCGTGGTGCGTGTGGAGCGAGACGGCACACCGCGCGATGTGGCCATCGTGGTCGGTACGCGGCCGCAGTACTACAAGGTGACGTCCTGCCCGGGCTTCGAACGCGCGTTGCAGCCGCTGCGGATGGGTGCGGTCGGTCGCGTCTGGATGGTGGACACCACCGACGCGCAGGGCAATCGATTCACCTTCGTGACGCCGACGGTCCCGCCGGCCCCGTCGCGAGCCCCGGTCGCGGCCCGCCCTGCCGTCCCGCCCGCGCCGAGCACACCGCCGCCGACCGCACCGACCCCGCGTGCGGCGGTCACCGCGTCAACGGCGCCTGCGCCGGCCACGGCACCGACCCCCGCGACGCCGCCCACACCGCCGATGGCGGTCTGGAGCGCGACGACCAGCGGCGGCGCGATCAGCTACTTCGGCGGCGCGCAGTTCCGCGCGCTCGACGACGACTGGCGGAGCGTGCTCGGCCTGAAGGACGGCACCGTCGGCGTCATGGTCAACGAAGTGGCGCCTGGCTCGGCGGCTGCACAGGCCGGGCTTCGGGTGGGCGACGTGATCACGCACGTGAATGATGCGGCCGCCAGCTCGCCGTTCGTGATCGCGCGGCTGCTCGGCGTGAGTCCGGAGGCGCGTGCCACGCTCAAGGTGCTGCGGGCCCGCGAACCGCGAACGCTCACCATGCGCTGGGACCCACGCTGACCTGCGAGTGACCGCTCAGCGCGGCAGGCGCCCGGGCGGCAGGTCGTAGACGAGGCGGGCCGTCCGACGGTCCGCCTCGCTCAATTCGGAGACCTGCACGCGCGGCGCCATCACGCTCGTGACGTCGGCGGTGTGGTCGAGGCCGATCAGGTGCCCCGCTTCGTGGCGCGCGATGGCCGCGATCCCTGCCGCGTCGAGCGCGCGGCCGTCTGGCTGGTGCAGCGCCAGCTCCACCGACGCCCCGACGATCCATCCATGCTGGTCGTGCTGCCAGAGCGTGCGCCCGCTCATGAGCGCGTCGTACCGGTCCACCCAGGTCACGATGACCTCGGCGCGTGACGAGTCCGAGATGAAGGTGAAGAGGAAGGGCAGGCCGAGGTTGCCCCACGCGCTGAATCCGTCGCGGACCATCTGCACGAAGGCGGGATCGAATCCGGGCAGCGGCGAGTGCTGCACCCAGATGCGCATCGGATCCCCCAGCCGATCCGGCCAGCGGAAGTTCGCGCCGCCGTGCGAGGCGAGCACATCGTCGATGTACGTGCCCTCGCGCCGCGCCTGCAGGGTGAACTGCACGTTCGCCACGTCAAAGACGGGGGCCGCCAGCGAGGACGGCGTGAGGGAGGCCGCGGGGTTCGCCGCCAGACGCGCGTCCGCCGTGTCGGCGCGGGCCTGCGCCTCCGCAGCGACCGAGTCGAGCGCCGAACGCGCGGCCTGTGACTGGGCGGCGATGACGCGCTCGTTCCGCCGTTGGAGCGCCGAGAACGTGGCGCCGACCACAAGGATCCCGGCGATCATCGCGAGTCCCTGTCTGGGAGTGATCATGCGCGAAGAAACCCCAGCGCCGCGTCGAAGACCAGCGCGGGCTGCTCGAAGAACGGCATGTGCCCCGCGTTCGGGACCACCAGCACTTCCACGCCGTCCCGCAGCGCCGCGTGCGCGTGCGCCTCGGCGAATGGGACCGCGTCCTGCGCACCGTGGATCAAGAGCGCGCGTGCGCGCGCTGGAGCGAGCGCTGCCCGCCAGTCGTAGCCCTCGCGCCGAAGTGCGGCGGCCACGGCGGCGCCCGCAGCGCTGAGCGCCAGCGGCGGCGGCGCGAGCATCGCGGTCGCGTCGTGGAACCAGGCCGGATACAACGCCCGGCTGTACTCCGCGTGCAGCGCCGGGTCTTCCGCATCGAGCGCCCGTGGGTCGAGTGCCGCGAGTCTCGCGTGCTCGGCGGACCGGCCGCGCGCTTCGAGGTGAGCGAGCGCGCGGTCGTGCAGGCCGTCGAGCCACCCCGAGGTCGGTCCCACGGCGTCGAACGTGACGACGCGGCGCGTGCCCGCCGGGTCCGCTGCTGCCGCGAGCAGTGCCAGGCCGCCGCCCCACGAGTGCCCCACGAGATCCCACTGCGCGACCCCGAGCGCCTCGCGGAGCGCGCCGATGTCGAGGACGTCGTGCTGCACGCGCGCGCGGCGCGCGCCGGGCGGCGGGGCGGAGTCGCCACGGCCACGCTGGTCGTAGAGCACCACCTGACGTTCCGTCGCGAAGGGCGCAAAGGTGGGCCACAGGAGGTCGTGACCGTAGATGAGCCCGCCATTGATCGCGAGCAACGGCGTGGCGCCGGGGACCTCCGGCGTGGTCCAGACCGCAAAGTCGAGCCCTCGGGCGCGGACCGTGTGCCGCTCCAGCGGAGGGGTGCGGGGCCGCGCACGACGCCACGCGGCGAGACGGGCTTTGGCAGTGGTCGGGGGCGAAGCGGTCACGCGACAAACATAGCGTTGGGGGCTCCGGAAACGGCCGGCCGGGTTCCGGGGTGGAGCCGGGGACTTGACATAGGGGTGGGGGGTATATACCGTAATACCCACTGAGGGTATGTTTCAGCAGTAATTCAGGGCCCGGCCCAGGAGCAGAACATGAAGGCGCAGACACTGAAGATCGGGGGAATGAGCTGCGGGCACTGCGTGATGTCCGTGCGCAACGCGCTCGCGGCACAGGACGGCGTGACGGTCGAGGAGGTGCGGATCGGATCCGCCAAGGTCTCGTTCGACGAGACCGTCGTGTCCGCCGAGACCGCGGCCAGCGCGGTGCGCGACGCGGGCTACGACGTCCTCGAGACGACGGAGGGATGAGCCATGTCCGCTGCGGATATCGTCGTCGTCGCGAGTGCCGTCACCGCGATCGCGTGGGTGAACTGGTACTTCTTCGTTGCCGGTCGCGCCGCGCCGGCTGCGGCGCCAGCCGGAGGAGGCGGGTCGTCGGCGGGTGAGGTGGTGATCCGGGTGGACGGCGGGTACGCGCCCAATGTCGTGCGCGGCACGGTCGGTGTCCCGCTCCGGCTCGTCTTCGATCGCGTCGACGACTCAGCGTGCTCGGAAGAGATCGTGATGCCGGACTTCGGCGTCCGGCGCTTCTTGCCCAGCGGAGAGCGGACGGCGATCGAGATCACACCGACCGCGGCAGGTCGCTATCAGTTCACCTGCGGCATGGGCATGCTGCGTGGCGCGGTGGTGGTCGATGCCTGAGACACTCATCACCACCAAGGCCGTCATCCCGGTGACGGGGATGACCTGCGCCGCCTGCGAGGCGCGCGTGCAGCGGACGCTGCGCGCACAGCCCGGCGTTGCGGACGCCTCCGTGAACCTCATGATGGGCAACGCGACCATCACGTACGACCCCGCCACGACGGCGCCTCAGACACTGGTTTCGGCGATCCGCGCGACGGGCTACGGGGCGGAGCTGCCCCCGTCCGGTCGCACCGCGTTCGAGGAACAAGAGGCGCGCGACGCGGCCACGGCCGAGGAGTTCCGTGTGCTGCGAGGCAAGGCGATCGTGAGCGGGATCATCGGCGCGCTGGCCATGGCGCTGATGCCCGTGATGCATGCGCAGCCCTGGCTCAACTGGGTGCTGCTCGCGGTCACGGGCGCGGTGATGGCCACGGCTGGCCGGCACTTCTACGTGCGTGCGTGGGAGGCATTCCGGCATCACTCGGCGGACATGAACACGCTGGTCGCGCTGGGCACCGGCGCGGCGTACGTGTACTCGTTGATCGCGACCGCGGCCCCCGGCTTCTTCACGTCGCGGGGTGTGGCCGCGGACGTCTACTTCGAAGCGGTCATTCTGATCATCGCGTTCATTCTTGCTGGGAATGCGTTCGAGGCGCGCGCCAAGCGTGACACGGCCGCGGCGCTGCGCGCACTCGTCAAGCTGCAGCCGCGCACCGCGCGCGTGCTGCGCGGGGGCGCGGAGATCGATCTGCCGATCGAACAGCTCGTGGCCGGCGATACCGTGCTGGTGCGTCCCGGCGAGCGGATCCCGGTGGATGGCGAGGTGATCGACGGTGCGAGCGCCGTGGACGAGAGCATGCTCACCGGCGAGTCGCTGCCGGTGGCAAAGCAGGTGGGAGACCGCGTGATCGGCGCAACGATCAATCGCACGGGTGCGTTCCAGCTGCGCGCGACGACGCTGGGTGAGGCGTCGGTGCTCGCGGGCATCGTGCGCCTGATGCGTGACGCGCAGGGGTCGCGTGCGCCGATCCAGGCGCTCGCCGACCGGATCTCGGGCGTGTTCGTCCCGGTCGTGATCTCCATCGCGATCGCGACGTTCGCGGCATGGGCGCTGCTCGCGGGTGACGCGGCGCTCGTGCGCGGATTTGCGGCGGCGGTGACCGTGCTCATCATCGCCTGCCCCTGCGCGATGGGGCTCGCGGTCCCGACCGCGGTGATGGTCGCCACCGGAAAAGGCGCGGCACTCGGCGTGCTGATCAAGGGCGGCGAGGCGTTGCAGCGCTCGGGTGCCGTGACGACGGTCGTACTCGACAAGACGGGCACCGTGACGGAAGGACGGCCGACCGTCACCGACATGATGACGACGGCAGACCACGAGGAGAACGAGACGCTGCGTCTGGTCGCGGCACTTGAGGGATTGTCCGAGCATCCGCTGGCCGACGCCGTGGTGCGGTACGCACGCGACCGTGGTCTGAGCGGCGGATCGGTCGAGGGATTCGAGTCGGTAACAGGCCGCGGGATCGTCGGCGTCGTGGATGGCGCCGCGCTCGCGGTCGGCAACGCGCACTTGATGGCGGATTACGCCATCGGCGTGGCGTCACTTGAGTCCGAGGCCGCACGGCTGGCCGATGCCGGTCGGACCCCGATGTACATCGCGCGCGATGGCACGCTGGCCGGCCTGCTTGCGGTGGCGGATCCGATCAAGGAGACCTCGCGCGCGGCGATCGCTCAGCTGCGTGCCATGCCGCTGGACGTAATCATGCTGACCGGTGACACCGAGCGCACCGCGCACGCGATCGCCCGCGAGGCGGGCATCCCGCGCGTCGTGGCCGGCGTGCTTCCCGAGGGAAAGGTAGCGGAGGTGAAGCGTCTGCAGGCGGAGGGACGCGTCGTCGCGATGGTGGGAGACGGGATCAACGATGCCCCGGCGCTTGCGCAGGCGGACATCGGCATGGCGATCGGCACCGGGACGGACATCGCGGCCGAGGCCGCGGACGTGGTCCTGATGCGCGGCGACCTGCGCGCCGCCGCGCACGCCGTGGAGCTGTCACGCCGCACGATGCGCACCATGAAGCAGAATCTGTTCTGGGCATTCATCTACAACGTCGTCGGCATTCCGGTGGCGGCGGGGGTGCTGTATCCGGCCTTTGGTCTACTGCTGAGCCCAGTGCTCGCCAGCGCGGCCATGGCCTTCAGTTCGGTGAGTGTGGTGACCAACTCGCTCCGCTTGCGCGGAGCACGCATTGGCCAGGAGGCCTGATGGCAACGAAGGAGAAGCGCTCCGCCACCCGCGGCAAGCACCTGCCTCAGCACGCGCCCTGCTCCTGCGGTGTGGAGCACGATGGCGAGGGGCGGCACGCGGTGGCCGTTGACGCGGACATCAAGGCGCGCAACCTCACGCGCCTCCGGCGCGCCGAGGGGCAGGTGCGCGGCCTGCAGCGGATGATCGAGGAGGATCGCTATTGTGCGGATATCCTCACGCAGATCTCCTCGGTGCAGGAAGCGCTGCGTGCCGTGGGGCGCGAGCTCATGCGCAACCATCTCAAGCATTGCGCGAGCACGGCGATCCGAGCGGGCAACGACGAGGCGGAGCAGATGTACGATGAACTCGTGGACATGATGTACAAGAGCGCCCGATGAGCATCGAACTCGGACTCTACACCTTCGTCGAGAACACGCCGAACACAGCGGGCGAGAAGCTTGCGCCTGCGCAACGGATGGCGAACCTCCTCGAGGAAGCCGCGCTCGCGGACGAGCTCGGCCTCGAGGTGTTCGGCATCGGTGAACATCATCGGGACGACTATCTCGTCTCAACGCCAGCCGTTGTGCTCGCCGCCATCGCGGCGCGGACCAAGCGGATCCGGCTCACGAGTGCGGTCACCGTGCTCAGTTCCGACGATCCCGTGCGCGTGTTCCAGGAGTTCGCGATGCTCGACCTGCTCTCGAACGGGCGTGCGGAGATCATGGCGGGCCGCGGATCGTTCATCGAGTCGTTCCCGCTGTTCGGCTACGACCTGCAGAACTACGACGCGCTCTTCAGCGAGAAGCTCGAGCTGCTGCTCGACATCCGCAAGAGCCTGCGCGTGACCTGGGAAGGCCGCTTCCGTGCACCGCTCGCGGACCAGCCGATCTACCCGCGTCCAGTGCAGGATCCACTGCCGGTCTGGGTAGCCGTTGGCGGCACGCCCCAGTCGGTGGTGCGCGCGGCGTCGCTCGGTCTCCCGATGGCGCTCGCGATCATCGGCGGCTCGCCGGCGCGCTTTGTACCGTACGTGGACCTCTATCGCGAGTCGTGGGAGAAGGCCGGACACGATGCCGCGAAGCTGCAGGTGAGCATCAACTCGCACGGCTTCATCGCGGACACCACAGCGGCGGCCGCCGAGGCCGCGTTCCCGCCGTACATGCACCAGATGGGCAAGATCGGACGTGAGCGCGGTTGGCCGCCGCCGACGCGTCACCAGTTCGACGCCGAGCGGTCGCCCAAGGGTGCCGTGCTGATCGGCGACCCAAGCGCGATCACGGAGAAGATCCTCTGGGAGCACGAGCTCTTCGGGATGACGCGTTTCCTGCTGCAGTTCAGCGTGGGCACGATGCCGCACAAGGACATGCTGCACGCGATCGAGTTGTTCGGCACCAAGGTGGCGCCGGCCGTGAAGAAGGCACTCGCCACCGGAGCGTCCCATGCTGCATGAGGCGACGCGTGGGACCTACGGCGAGGCACCCTCTGGTGCGCGACTGCCCGAGGCGCTGCGACTCGGCGGTGTGATCCTCCAGGTGGCGGATCTCACGCGCTCCGTGGCGTACTACGAGCAGGTGCTGGGGCTTGCCGTCGCGTCGCGCACGGATGCAGAGGCGGTGCTCACGGCGCACGGGGACGGCGCTCCACTCGTGACGCTCCGCGAGCGCTCGGGCGCTGCGCCGCACCCGCAGCGCGGACGACTCGGGCTCTTCCACTTCGCGATCCTGCTCCCCGACCGGCCCACGCTGGCGCGGTTCGTGCGGCATTTGCTCGAGCTCGGCGTGCACCCGGGCGCGGGCGACCACCTGGTGAGCGAGGCGTTCTACCTCACGGATCCGGACGGACTCGGCATCGAGGTCTACGCGGACCGACCGCGCGCCGCGTGGAAACGGCGTGGTCGCGAGCTGGCGATGGGCACCGATCCAGTGGACGTGCGCGGACTGCTGGCAGATGCTGGCGATCTGCCCTGGACGGGCATGCCGCGCGGCACGGTGATGGGCCACCTGCACCTGCACGTGGGGGACCTCGAGAGCACGACGGCCTTCTACCACGAAGTGTTCGGCTTCGACCGGATGGTCTGGAGCTACCCTGGCGCGCTGTTCTTCGCGGCCGGCGGCTATCATCACCACCTCGGCACGAATCTCTGGGCGGGGCAGGGTGCCACCACACCACCGGCGGACGAGGCGCAGTTGATCGAGTGGAGGGTCGAGCTGCCGGACGCGAGCGACGTCGACGCGGTCGAGGCTCGACTCTCGTCCTCGGGCGCAGCGGTCGCGCGACAGGACGGAATGCTGCTGGTGCGCGATCCGTCGGGCACTCCGCTTCGGATCACGACGCAGTCGCGCTAGTCGTGCCCTTCGCGCCGGTCGCGCCACACGCGCGAGCCGGCGCTAGAAGCGTACGCCGATGTTGAACACGCGGCCCTCGAGCGGGCCCCAGATGTCGGTCGTGCGTCGACCGCCGAGCCCCGGCGTGGTGCGCAGGATCGGCGCGTGCCTGGTCTGACGCTCGTCGAGCAGGTTCTCGCCATTGATGAAGACCCGCACGACGCCGACACGGCGCTCCGCCAACGCGCCCACGTGCGTGAACGCGGGCGAGCGCGGGCGACTCGGGATCTCCGGAGTGGACTGCGCGCCCGTGTAGTAGACCTCCACCCCCACGCGCCCCACGTCCTCGTTCTCCCAGGCCGCCAACAGTCCGAACGTCAGCTGCGGCGTGAGCGGCGACTCGCCGCGCGCGCCCGTGACGGGGTCGGGCTCGGAGGCGGTGAGGTGCGCCATCGAGAACGAGAGGTGGAACGGATCCGGATGCGCGCGCAGCAACAGCTCGGCGCCGCGGGTGCGCGTCGGCCCGCTCAGATTGAGGAGTTCGATCCGACTGGAATCGCTGGCACTCCTGCGTGCGGCGACCGCGTCCCGGATCTCGGACGCGAACAGTGTCGCGAGCAGCTCGACCCCGCCGATCTCCCCGCCGAGATCGAGTGACGCGCTGGTCGCACGCTCGGCGTGAAGCCCGGTCGGCGGATCCAGCGGACGCAGACCGACCGCTTCGACCTCTTCCACGAACGGCGTGGGCGCATAGTAGCCGCCCCCGGCCGATGCACGAAGCGTCCACCCGCCGCCCAACTGGCGCAGCGCCGAGAGACGCGGCGCGAACATGGCGCCGTGCTCGGCGTGCAGGTCGGTGCGCGCGCTCGCGGTCACTGCGGTTCGCCCGCCCAGATCGAACGTGTGCTGCGCAAAGATCCCCGGCGTGGTCTCCACCTCGCTGAAGCTGCCGACGTAGTGCTCGGAGAAGGCGCTGTGCTGCACGGCCGCACCGAGCACCCAGATGCCGCCAAGTCCCGCGCCGGTGAGCGACGCTTCAGCGAACCCCGCACGATGTGTGTCACGGTCGGTCACGACGCCGAACACGTGCCGGTGCCGGTCGAGGGAGAAGGTGCCCTTGAGCGTGAGGAACGTCATGCCCACCGGCTGCACGATCACCGTGCCCACGTCGCCGCGGACGGATGCAAGTTCTTCGGTCCAAGGGCCGCCGGGGCCGGAGGCGCTCGCGAGTCCGCCACGGCGTGTGTCCGACGTGACGCCCAGCGTGAACATCCGGCTCGCACCGCCGCTGCTCCGGGTGAAGAGCCGTGGCCGGAGGACGAATCGTTGGTACTCGGGAAGGTCGAGCCACTCGTCGCCGTCGATGTCCGAACTGCGCTGAGTATGCACACCGCCGAGCACCGTGAAGCCGTGTCCCGAGGCCGTAGTGTCGGCCAGGAAGTAGACGCCATCGATGCCGCCGAGCGAGGTCGCGTTCAGCAGCACGTTCTGCTCGCGCCCGTCGTCCGGGCGGCGAGAGATCAGGTTCACCACGCCGCCGAGCGCGCTCCCGCCATAGAGCGCGGAGGAGACGCCTTTCACGACCTCGACCGACGCGAGATCCATGGGTGGGATCTGCAGCAGCGTGAAGCCGCCGGTCTGTGCGCCGTGCAACGGCAGCCCGTCGGTGAGCACCTGAGTGTAGCGGCCCTTGAGGCCGTGTACGCGCACGCTCGCGCCGCCGAGCGCGGGCGACGTGGACTGCACACGGAGTCCCGAGGTCTCGTTGAGGAGCATCGTGATGTCGCCAGGCGTCATCAGCAGCTTCTCCTCGACCTCTTCCTGACTCACCACCTCGACGCGCAGCGGCTCGTCCTCCACGCGCCGACGGCTGCGCGTCGCCTGCACGATGACCGGAGCGACCTTGGTGCCCGCGCGTGCGGCCGAGTCGGCCGCCGTGGAATCCCTGCGGGGCACCGGGGTCGTCGGCGCGGGGCTCGGCGCGTTCTGCGACTCGACCTCGAGCGGGAGCAGCGCGGCGCCGAGCACGACGGCGAGCACGCCGAGATTGCGCAGCACGATCCGCGCGTTGCGCTGGAGTCCCTCGAGCTTGGCGCGCTTCATCGCGGAGTTCCTGAACGTGTCACGGTAGGTGGTCTGGTCCATGTCGAGCAACTGAGTGGCGAGCAGGCGTGCGTCGACTGGAGATCCGGCGCCGTCCGCGATCGGCGCGCGCGCGGCGAACTCCGGCTCCTTGAGGTCGGTCGCGAACTTCACGTTCCACGGGCAGACGTCCTGACAGATGTCGCAGCCGTACACGTGTCCGCCGACCGCAGCCTCGAGTGTCGGGTCGATCTCGCCGCGGTGCTCGATGGTGAGATACGAAATGCACCGCCGGGCATCGAGTGCACCCGGGGCCACGATCGCACCGGTCGGACACGCTTCGAGACAACGCGTGCAGGTCCCACAATGTTCGGTCGAGAACGGCGCATCGGCGGCGAGTTCGAGGTCGAGAAAGAGCGCGCCAAGGAAGAAGAACGAGCCTTTCTCCGGATGGATCAGCATCGTGTTCTTCCCGAACCAGCCGAGCCCAGCCTTGTGCGCGAGGTCGCGCTCGAGGATCGGGCCGGTGTCGACGTAGGCGCGGCCCTTCACGTCCGCGCCGCGCTCCGCGCGCACCCAGCTGAGCAGAAGTTCGAGCCGATCCCACATCACGCGGTGGTAGTCGTTCCCGCGCGCGTACCGCGCCACCGGGCCGTCGGGCGCGCGTCCGCCATAGTCGAGCGCGACGACCACTGCGGACCGCATCCCGGGTTCCGGGCGCGTCGTGTCGGCGCGCAGTTCCGCGCCCCGCTCCAAGTACGCCATCGTGCCGTGTCGCCCGGCGGCGAGCCAGTCCCGGAACGCGGCGTGCGTTTCCACCGGCCCGAGCGTGGTGACGCCTGCCAGATCGAAGCCGAGTCCCAGCGCCTGCGCCTTGAGCCGGGATTCGAAGGCGGTGCTCACCCGATCCGCGCTGCCCATCGGGCGTAGCGCACGACGTCGTGCAGCGGCGGTACGGCGTTGGCGTCACCGTACGCCGTGTACATGCGCCAGCGAATGTACTCGCGCGGCGGAAGCGGCAAGAACGGAAAGCGGGCGTACCAGCGTACGTGGCGAAAGCGCCAGACGAGCACGAGCAAGGCCCACGCCAGCGATGGGCTGACGAGTGCTCGGGGAGCGAGGCGGAGTGCGAGGCGGAGCATGGTCGACTTCAATATAGATGCTCCGAGGGGGCGCTCACGCGGACGCGGACCGCGCAACGCCGGTATCTTTCGCCCCCATGTGGCTCTACCGGGCGATGCCGATCATCTCGGAGGTGGCGACGCGGGCCTACTACCGGCTCTCGACCGCGGGGGTGCGGCTGCCTGAAAGCGGCCCCGTCCTGATCGTCGCGAACCACAACAACTCGCTCGTGGATCCGGCGCTGGTCGCGGCCACGGCTGCGCGTGACGTGCGATTCCTCGCCAAGGCGCCGCTCTTCACGCATCCGCTGATCGGCTGGCTCATCCGGGGTGTGGGTTCAGTTCCCGTCTATCGCCAGATGGACGACCCGTCACTCGTGGCGCAGAACCTCGACAGCTTTCGTGACGCCCACAAGGCGCTCGCGGAAGGCAGCGTGGTCGGGATCTTCCCTGAGGGGATCAGTCATTCGGCCTCGCGTCTCGCCCCGCTCAAGACGGGCGCCGCGCGGATCGCGCTGGGCGCTGCGGCGCAGCTCGGCACCGATTTCCCCATCATCGCCGTGGGCCTCGTCTTCCGTGATCGCGATGCCTTCCGCTCCGAGGCACACGTCATCTACGGCGAGGTGTTTCGCTGGGATGACCTGCTCGGCGAGGTCTCGAATCGGAGTGCGGTGCGTGAGCTGACGGGTCGGATCGAAGCGGCAATGCGAAAGGTCTCGATCAATCTGGAGCAGTGGGAGGATGCCCCCGTCGTGCGCATGGCCGAGGCCATCTGGCGCGCGGAGCTCGGGGCGGCGAACGATCCTGCGGCGGAGGTGGCGCGGCTCCGACTGACCACGGAGGCGCTGCGCGCGCTGCGCGAGGGCGGCGCCGACGCGTGGCGGGAGACGGCGGTCGCGCTCAAGGCGCACGGCCGCGCGCTGCAGAAGATCGGGCTCACCCCCGAGACCCTCGTCGCCGAGGTCTCGGCCGGTGAGGCGGTGCGATGGGCGGTCAAGCGGCTGCCGCTGCTCGCGTTGCTCCCGATCTCGCTGCTGGGCGCGCTCTACTTCTGGTTGCCCAAGCAGCTCACGGTCAGCGCGGCGGCGTGGATCGCGCGCGCGGAGGGAGAGGACGCGCTGGTCACACATCGCGTGCTCGTCGGCGGAGTGATCTTTCCGCTGTGGTTCACACTCTTTGCTGTGCTGCTCGGGCTCCAGTGCGGGTGGGCCGCCGGTCTCGCGGCGCTGGCGATCCAGCCCATCTGGGCGTTCGCGGCGCTCGCGGTGGGCGAGCGTCGGCAGGCGATGATGACCGCGGTGCGCCGGTACCTCCTGAGACGCTTGAACCGCAGGCGACTCGAGCCGCTGCGGGCGCGGCAGCGCGAGCTCGCGGCGCGGCTGCAGGAACTCCTCGGGCGTGCAGCGGTGGCGTAGCGCGTCCCAGTCCCTAGAATTCAGTTCCATGGCACCCAAGCGATCGACCAAGGGCCCGGCCGCAAAGGCCGGTGAGTCGCCGGAGGAGCAACCGCCTCCGCGCCAGAGCGTCGAGGCGTTCCTCGAGCGCGCCGCGAACGACGACGACATCGGCGACACGTCGTGGGCGTTGACCGAGGACGCCAAGCTCCTGCAGACGGGCGGGCCGCGTTCCGACTTCCGTGCCACCGACCCGTGGCGCGTCATGCGCATCACGGGAGAGTTCGTCGAAGGGTTCGACCGCCTCGCGGCGATCGAGAAGGGCGTGAGCATCTTTGGCTCGGCGCGCACGCAACCCGACGACCCGCAGTATCTCGCGGCGGTGGAGACGGCGCGTCTCCTGGGAGAGCAGGGCTTCAGCATCATCACGGGCGCGGGCCCGGGCATCATGGAGGCCGCGAACAAGGGTGCGCGCGCCGCGGGGGCGCCGTCGTACGGGTGCAACATCGAGCTGCCGTTCGAACAGGGCGCGAATCCCTACGTGGACACGCTCGTGAGCTTCCGCTACTTCGCGGTGCGCAAGACGATGTTCATCAAATATTCGAGCGCATTCATCATCTTCCCGGGCGGCTTCGGCACGTTCGACGAGATGTTCGAGGCGCTCACGCTCATGCAGACGCGGAAGATCTCGCAGTTCCCCGTGGTGCTCTTTGGCACGCACTACTGGGCAGGCCTGGTGCGTTGGCTGCAGTCGCGGGTGCTCGCCGAGCGAAAGATCTCGCCCGGCGATCTGGAGTTGATGGTGGTGACCGACGATCCTGCCGAGGCTGCGCGTGTGGTGGCCGTGGCGTACGAGCGACAGCTCAAGACGGCCCGGCGACGGGCGGAGCGAATGGGACGTGGCGAAGAAGGGCTCTGACGGCAGGGAACGCGGCGGATTCAAGGCCTCGCGGCATGGCTCGGGTGCGTCCGACAAGGCGAGTGCGGCCGGCAACAAGGCCGCGCAGAAGCGCGCCGCCGAGCAGCGCGAGTCGAAGAGCGCCAAGGTGGGGACCACTGCGCAGAGCAAGTTCCTGCGCGGCCCCAAGATCGACCCGCGCAAACTCGATGGCCGCGAGACGGTCGTGGATCTCGTGGAGGGGACGTTCCAGAGCTACAACTCCGGGCGGCTGCGCGAAGCGTGCGGGCTCTTCACGGAGCTGATGCTCGAGAAGGACGTCACGGTGGGGATGACGCTCACGGGCGCGCTCACGCCGGCCGGCCTCGGGATGAGCACGATCATCCCGCTGATGGAAGCGGGCTTCGTGGATTGGATCATCTCCACGGGCGCGAATCTCTACCACGACACGCACTTCGGGCTCGGGCTCTCGATGCACCGCGGCAACGCGCAGGCGTCGGACACGGTGCTGCGCGAAGAAGGCGTGGTGCGCATCTACGACGTGTTCTTCGACTACGACGTGCTGCTGAGCACCGACGCGTTCTTCCGGAAGATCATTCGCGCGCCGGAGTTCCAGCGCACGATGTCCACCGCGGAGTTCCACAATCTCTGCGGCAAGTACTTGGTCGAGCGCGAGAAGGCGCTCGGGATCCCGCAGAAGTCATTGCTCGCGGCGGCGTACCGGTGCGGAGTGCCGATCTACACGTCGTCGCCCGGTGACTCGAGCATCGGAATGAACGTGGCGGCGCTGGCGCTCGAAGGCGGCCAGTGCATCCTCGATCCGAACCAGGATGTGAACGAGACCGCCAGCATCGTGCTCCACGCCAAGCGTGGCGGCGGGAAGAGCGCGGTGTTCATCGCGGGCGGCGGGAGTCCCAAGAACTTCGCGCTCCAGACCGAGCCGCAGATCCAGGAAGTGCTCGGCATCGACGAGAAAGGGCACGACTTCTTCCTGCAGATCACCGACGCGCGTCCCGACACGGGCGGACTCTCGGGGGCGACGCCCGCCGAAGCCGTGAGCTGGGGGAAGATCGATCCCGACCGGCTGCCGGATGCCGTGGTGTGTTATCTGGATTCGACGATCGCGCTGCCGATCCTGACGAGCTACGCGCTCGCCAAGCGCAAGCCGCGGAAGCTGAAGCGGCTGTACGACCAGCGGGGCGAGATGATGAAGACGCTGGTGCGCGAGTTCAAGAAGGCCAACGGCTAGCGCGACCGCACGCTCGAAACGACGAACGCCGCTGCCCGACTGGGCAGCGGCGTTCGTGTTCGGCAGAGGATCGACTACGCCTTCTTGACCTCGTTGGGCTTCCGGCCCCAGTGCGCGCCACGCTGCGTGGGCTGCGTGAGAGCAAACAGTCGGTTCTCATAGAACTCGATGATCTTCTTCTGCACCTGCGCCTTGGTATCGCTGCCCGTGGCGCGGAACGGTGCATACCGCTGCGCGTCGCCGGAGACCGCGAACCACCACCAGGACTCCTTGACCGGGGTCTTTTGCGCCTCGACGCTGCAGGAATACGTGCGCCCGGCGTTCTCGAACTCGAAATCGTTCAGCATGCCTCGCCCTTATTGAGAGTGACGCAATCTAACGAATTCGACCCTCGAACGCGTTTTAGGCCTCTTTCGACGTCCCGACGATCATGAAGTAGGCCGCCAGCGCCAGCATGGCCACCTGGAACTCCATACCGCCCATCGGCTTGGCCTCGGTCGCGACGAACGACCACCGCGGCCAGTGCACCATGGCGATCGCGCCGAGCATCACGGGGGCGGCCGCGGCGCCGGCGAGCCGGGTCACGAGGTCGCGCTTGGGGAACGCAGGGACCCCGCCCAACACCGCGCCGAGTCCGGCGAGCACTTCCGCCACGCCGACGGTCAGAAAGAGCGCGACGGGCAACTGCATCATCTCGGCCATGCCGGGCATCAGGAGCTTGCCCATGCCGTGACCGAGGAAGATGGCGGCGAAGGGCAGCCGCAGGAGCCAATGAGCGTGTTTCTGCATCGAGATCTCCAGACAAGAGAGGTGTCGGTTGACTGGCTCATCAACCGACACCCCTCTCGTCTGGTTCCTCCTCGGTTTCGGTGCTTCTACGGATTCATGCGGAATCCGAGCGGCAGTTCGACGAGCTGCCGCACCCGCTGGCTCCCCACGCGCGCCGGGCTGAATCGCATGCGCGGCAACACCGCTCGCACGGATTCCGCGAACGCTGGATGTGTGGCCTCGAGGATCCGCACGCTGCTCATCTCCACGCGGCCGTCGGTCCCGACCACGAATCGCACACGAACACTCCCTTCGAGACGCAGCGGCCGCACGAGCTCGGGATACCGGGGAAGCGGCGAGCGCGGCAGCAGCGCGGCCGGAACATCCACCTCGGCCGCTCCGAGCGGATCTCCGGACGAGAGACCCGAGGAAGGAGTGGCCGGACCAGGCAGAGCGCCCGGGACCCCGATCACGGGACTCGGCGCGGTCGCGATGATGGGCGTCCACGCTTCGGTGCCCGGTTCGGGAATCGAAGTCGGCACGTCCACTGGCGCGGCGGGCAGCGCTGCCGCCGGAGGTGTCACAGGAGCGGACTCGGGCTGTGGTGCCACAGGCGCGGGCGATGTCGGGCGCACCGGCTCTGGAGCTGGCACGAACGGGGACATCGGCACGACTCTCGTCTGGGTCGCCGAGTACAGGTCCGGTTCGACGCGCGCTCCGGCGAGGATCACGATCGTGAGGAGTGCGCCGTGGAACACCAGACTCGCCGTGCCGCCCTGCGCCGCGCTCTCACGCGCGGGTCGCGATGCAATGAGGTGCTGGAACACAACCGCCTCCTGGTTGGTCTTGCCAGACCATACCCGGAGGCGATTGCGACGTCCTGAACTGTGGATTACGAACTGGTGACGCTTGGAGTACGAAGTGATGTCGTGCGCTGCGTCACACGAGCATGCCCGCCAACGACGCCGACATGAACGCAGCCAGATTGCCCGCGACCATCGCACGGAGCCCCAAGGAGGCGATCTCGCTCTTGCGCTCGGGCGCGAGGCCGCCGATGCCGCCGATCTGGATGGCGATCGACGAGAAGTTCGCAAAGCCGAGCAGCGCGTACGTGAGAATGATCGCGCTGCGCGGCGCGAGGACCGTCCCCGCCGCGAGGTCGGAGCCGAACTGCGCGTAGGCGACGAACTCGTTCAACGTGGCCTTGATGCCGATGAGGCTGCCGACGTACGCCGTGTCCTGCCACGGCACGCCCATCACCCAGGCGAGCGGCCGAAGCACCGTGCCGAGGATGCCTTGCAGGCTGAGGTCCGGCACGCCGACGAGTCCGCCGCTCCAGCCGAGCAGCGCGTTGAGCAGCGCCACCAGCGCGATGAACGCCATGAGCATTGCGCCGACATTGATCGCGAGCTGCACACCTTGGCCGGCGCCGTTGGCCGCCGCCTCGATCACGCTCGAGTCCTTGGTGCCCCGGCCGAACCGCAGGAACTTCCAGCGACTCGGCCGCGCCGCGGTCGCGTCGTCGTCCACCGCTTCGGGAATGCCCGCCAACGTCACGGGCACGTCGCGCTCCGGCAGGAGGATCTTGGAGAGGATCAGTCCGGCCGGCGCGTTCATCACGCTTGCGGCGAGGAGGTGGCTCGCGATGCCCGGGAACCAGCCGGAGAGCATGCCCACATACGCGGCCAGCACACCACCGGCGACCGTCGCGAAGCCGCCCACCATCACGGTGTTCAGCTCGGAGCGCGTCATGCTGCCCACGAACGGTTTGATCAGCAGCGGCGACTCGGTCTGGCCGAGGAAGATGTTGCCCGACGCACTCAGCGTCTCCGCGCCGGAGGTCTTGAGCGTCTTCTGCATCACCCACGCGAGCGCCTTCACGATCATCTGCATGATGCCGAGGTAGTACATCACCGACATCAGCGCCGAGAAGAAGATGATCGTCGGGAGCACGTTGAAGGCGAAGTACGATCCCGTCTGCGCGACCATCGCGACCCCGGACCCGTCCGCTGCGGTGACCGGCACCGTGGACTGCACGAGATTGCCGAAGACGAATCGCGCGCCCTCCTCCTGGAATCCGAGCAGCGACGTGATGAGGTCGCCGACGGTCTGGAAGACCCACTGTCCTGCCGTCGTCTTGAGCACCAGGATGCCGAAGACCGCCTGCAGGCCGAGGCCGGAGGCCACGAGCTTCCAGTTGATCGCCTTCCGGTCGTACGAGAGCAGTACGGCCAGTCCGATCATCGTCGCGATGCCGATCAGACCAACGAGCCGCTCCGCGAGCGGAAGATCGAGGCCCGCGCGTGCCTCGGCGAGTCGCTCGGAAGCCGTCTGGAGCAGGGGGAGGACCGTCAGCTGAGAGGCCGCGAGCATCAATACTCCAGACGAGTGGGGTTGCCAGCGAAGCGATTGACCAACACGAGGATGACCGCGACCGCGAGGAAGACTAGCACCGTGAGCCCGGCGTTGCGCATGGCCGTCACCAAACCGAGCGTGGACGCATCGACGAACGGGTATTGGTACTGGTTCACCAGCGCGCCGCGGGCGAACACGTAGACCGCGTAGCCCCCGGGGAAGATCATCCAGCGGGGAATGTCACGCAGGGCCAGCGCCCCGCGCGGCACGTACTCCCACCAGAACCCGGTGAAGAGGATCGGCATCACGTAGTGCAGGAGCAGATCCGAGAGATGCTGCAGCCCCTTCGTGTCGGCAGACGCTCGCAGCATGAAATGATGGATCAGCCCGACGAGGATCAACGAGACGGTCGCGCCGGTGGTGGTGCCGTTCCGTCGAAAGAAGCGGATGATGGTCCCGTCCCACTGCGGAAACGCGCGCACCGTGAGCGCCATCGCGCAGAACGCGATGGTCAAGGTGGTGAAGTAGAAGAGGTAGTCCGCGAGCGCCCGCGGCAGCGACGCGCCGGTCCGCAGCGCGGTCTCGACCGTGATGCCCAGCTGGAAGAGCAACGCGAGCCAGAAGACGGCAGCCAGCGCAGTGCGAAAGTGGATCACGAGTTCTCCGTGGCCGACGGGGCCAGTCCCGGCATCGGGCGAGGAAAATCCAACTCCAGTGTACCGTCAGGGGGCAGCATCTGCCATCGGGCGAAGAGATCGGCCCGTACCGAGCGGATCTCCTCCAAGCGCGACTCGGTCAGTCGATCGGCGACCGGCTGGCGCATCGGGACGCCGGCCACGCGCAGCTGTTCGTGCAGATAATCGGCGGTCCAGTGGGCCCCGGTGCCGCGCTCTACGTCCAGCAGGCCGACCAAGTGCTCGACGAAGATCGCCTCGTCCGGCACGCGACCTCGTGCGCCCTTGCCCGTAGTGTCGTCGAACTCCCAGCCAGCGGCCACGAGTCCGAAGAACGCGGCGCCGCACTCCAACACGGTTTCGGCGGCGTAGTGGGTGAGGTCGTGCAGCGGAAAATGCGCTGCCTGGCGCCGTTCGTGCTTCTGCCAGCACTCGGAGCCATCGGCGCGTCGGCACACGAGCGTCGACGCGCCGTCCTTGCGCTTGGTGATGCGGATCCGCATGCGAGTGAAGCTATTGCGCTCGCGGCCGACGTGGCGATACTCAAGCGCAGACCCAATGATCGGAGGCCTCATGTCCCGAACGTTCGGTGCGACCCTGATCGCACTCGCACTCGTTGTCGCTCCGGCGGCCGCGCAGGACTTCATCGTAAGCCCGGAGTGGCTTGCGGCTCGGCTCAACGACCCCAATGTGATCGTGCTGCACGTCGGACACGGCGATTTCGACCGGGGGCACGTGCCCGGCGCACGGGAGCTGCCGTACGCATCCTTCGTGACGCGGCGGGGGACGCTCGACACCGAACTCCCCGACGAGGAGGCGCTGCGCGCGACCTTCGAGCGCGTCGGGGTCTCCGATGGCTCCACGGTCATCGTCTACGCGCATCAGGCGCCGATGGCAACACGCGCGCTGTTCTCGCTCGCGCAGCTCGGTATCGCGCGGATCGCATACCTCGATGGCGGGCTCGAGCGCTGGCGGGCCGAGGGGCATCCGATCAGTCGCAGTGCGCCCGTCATCACGCCGGGCCGGATCACGCGTCCGAGGGCGGTCACGGGTCTGGCCAGCACCGAATTCGTCCGGGCACGCCTCGGCACGCCGGGCGTGGCATTCGTCGACACCCGCACGGCGGGAGAATACAACGGCACCGGCAATCGGAGCGGCATGCCCAGTGCGGGACACCTCGACGGCGCGCGGCTCCTCGAGTGGGAAGATCTGTTTGCCGATCGCAGTACGCGCCTCAAGCCGCGTGCTGAGCTGGAGCAGATCTTCAGCCGGATCGCCGCGCCCGGCGATACGGTCGTGACCTACTGCTGGATAGGCTACCGGGCATCGGCGACGTGGTTCGTCGCACGCGCCCTCGGCTATCACGCCCTGTTGTTCGATGGGTCGTATCAGGAGTGGTCCCAGCGCGGACTTCCGACCAAGGCCGGGACGACGCCGTAGCGCGACCGCCCGCCCGCAGCGCTACGGCGCGTTGACCACCACGGTGGTGTTGTACGGCGTGTAGTTCGCGTTGGTGATCGACACGTTCGCCACGCCGGCGGAGACGCGCTTCACCCAGAAGGTGACGACGCTGGCGTCGGCCGGGACGGTGACGCTGGTGATCGGCGTGCTGCCGGCGCCGCCGCTCACGAACTGCAGGTGCGCATCCGCCGAGAGCGTGAACGTGGTGTTGGCCGTCACGGATCGCTGCGCCGTGTTCGGTGCGCGGGTGTAGAGCCAGACCTGGACCGAGTCCTGGCTCAGCGTCGACTGCCAGTTGCCAAGGCCGTCGATGCGCCCGAGTCCGACGCTCAGCACGGTGGTGTCCGGCAAGTGCGCGGACGCGGAGAAGATGACGGTGTCAGCGCCCGCCGAGAGAGCCGTGGTGCGGAAGAGGCGATAGTACTGCCCGACATCGATCGTGACCGTGTCAGGCGTGGCGCTCGCACTGGTTCGATGAGCGAGGGTCACGATCCGTGGCACGGTCTGATAGTCCGGCAGGTACACGTAGTCGTCCACGTACTGCCCGATCCCGAGCGAGACCACACCGCCGGGCGCCGAGATCGCTGGCGTGGTCACCGCCACCGTGATGAGCCCCGAGTTGTACCGATACGACTCGACGCGCGCGTCGGTCGCCGAGAGCTGCGTGGTGCCGGCGGTCAGCGGCTGGAAGCGCGCCGTGCTGTTGGAACTCGTGTTGGTCGCGATCGTCACGGTGGCGGAGTCGATCGTCCCCACCGCCCCGCTCGAGGACGCAAGGGTCACCACCACGGGTTCGTTCACCAGATGCGACACCCCGTCGGCGTCGGTCGCCGAGACCGACACGACCGTCGCCGGTTGGGTCGTGCGCACGCTCGTCGAGGTGCTGATGGTGAAGCGCGGGGCCGTGACCTGCTGATTCACCGACGCCGGCGAATATCCGAGCGCGGTGGCATTGATCTGGATCGTCCCGACGACGTCGTGCGCCGTGATCTGGAAGTAGGCGTAGTACGTGCCGACCGGGATGATCACCGAGTCCGGCACGGACGCGACCGCCGGATCCGTGCTGGCGAGATACACGACCAGCGGCGATCCCGTGACGTTGTCCGGTGTGGAGACGTACGCGCCGGTGGAGCCGTTGTTCTGCCGCATCCCGAGTTTCGGCGAACCGTTGTACAGGCTGAGCGACGGCCCGGTCACGGTCACCGTGTTGGTCGTGTCGCCCGCGTACCCGGTGCCCAGCGAATCGGAGACGATGATCTCTCCAGTGCCTGGTCCGACGAACGCCGCGCTCGCCGTGACGCTCGACGCGCCCGGGAGGATCCGGTAGAAGTTCGCCAACGGCTGGACGACCGCCGCATTCGTGGACCGGACGGCGACCAGGATCGTGTCGAGCGAGGCCTGCTGCGACCCCACGCTGTCCGCCGAGTAGATGGCGAAGTTCGACGGCGGGCTCGTCGTCGTCCGCGTGGACGGCAGGCTGCCGACCACGAGCCGCGTCGAGGTGATCGTCACCACGGCGGTGTCGGGCAGGTAGTTCGGCGCGGAGGCGATGATCGTGTCCACGCCTGTGGCGAGCGCGGCGGTGCCGAAGTACTGGTAGTACGTGCCGGCCGGAATGTTCGGATTCAGCGTGGTCAGCGAATCAATGGCCGCATTCGACTGCGTGAGTGTCACCGGCAGCGTGTCCGTGACATTGTTCGGGACCGAGACGTAGAACGCCGTGCTCGACGTCAGCTGGCGCCGGCCGATCCGGAAGGTGGTGAAGCTCAGGCTGAGCTTGGGCACACGCACCGTGAAGGTCGTGGTGTCCGGCATGTGTCCGGCCGCACTCACGATCACTTGCGCAGTGCCGACCCCGATGAACGTCACTGTCGCGGTGCTCACGGACTGCGCGTTCGCCGCGATGGTGGCGGTAGGCGAGACGCGGATCACGTTCGTATCCGTCGACACGTACGTGAGCACGAGCGGCGTCAGTCGGGCGTGGCCGTTCCCCACGGAATCCGTCACGGTGGTGCTGATGTTGATCGGCGGACGGAAGTTGTCGTACGTCCCACCGCCGCCTTGCACGAGTCGCGGCGTGGTCACACGGAACGTGGCCGTGTCCGGTTCGTGCCCGGCGGTGGTCGCGAAGAACGTGGCGTCACCCAGCCCCACGCCGCCGATGTCGAAGTACTGGTAGTACGACCCGGCGGGAATGATCACCGAGTCCGGAAGCTGAGCGACCGCCGGATTCGTGTTCTGCAGGTACACGGTCCGCGCGTTCACCGTGTTGTTCGGGATCGACACATAGACGCTTTGCACCTTTTGGTCGAGGCCGACCCGCGCGGACGTGAAGCTGAACGACAGCTTGGGACCGCTGACGGTGACCAGCATGGAGTCCGGCCTGTGGCCAGGCGCGGTCGAGCGGATCCAGGCGGATCCGATCTCACCGGCCGGTTCGAAGCTCGGCGTCGAACTCGAACTGGCGTTCGCCGCGATCACCGCCGTCGTCGCGAGCAAGCGGACGACCGACGTGTCGCTGGTCGACAGCGAGACCACGAGCGGAGTGACGCGCTGATAGTTGTTGCCGATCGAGTCGCGGGAATAGACCGTGAAGTTCGACGCAGGCGACGTGGTGGTCCGGCCCGTGCTGCAGCAGATCCCCGCGTGCGGCGTCGTCACGACGAACAGCACGGAGTCCGACGTGAAGCCGGGTGCGGTGGCTCGGATGTACGCGCTCCCCGGCGTCTTGCCGATCGCCTGATAGTAGGCGTAGTAGCTGCCGCCGGGGATCACGATCCCGGCCGGCACCGAGACGACGTTGGAATCGCTGCTCGTCAGCGTGACCGGCAGCGACTGAGTGATCGTCGACTGCGTCTGCACGTACGCGTCGCTGCGGTGCTGCCCCGCCCCCAGCCGGTAGAGCGATCCTGCCGCGTCGAGGGTCGCCGCGTACGTGGTCACGGTGGATGACTGTCCGCTCACGCCCGTGGCCGACGGCGTCACGGTCACGGCGCCGCCTCCAGCGAGGGCCTCGATCACGACATTCGCCGACAGCTGGCCCACGGGAATGAACGCCGGGTCGGGCGAGATGGCGACGCGCCCCTCGATGCTATAGCCGTAGGTCACGTACGTGCCTCCGGCCGGCGACGGATCGGTCAGCAGGATCTGCGTGGCCACCTCATTCGTGGCGACGAGCGAATAGTTCGTGCTGGAGAAGCGGACGCTCGCCTGCACTCGCAGCTGCGCGGAATCGCCAGCATAGGCACCGCCACCCCCACCATCGGTCGCGATGATCTGCGTGATGCCCGCGCTGCGCCCGTTGAGCGTGGCGTTCCCCGATGTGGCGCCGGCAGGGATCGAGATGCTCGCCTGCGAGAAGAAGGCAAAGGTGTCCACCACAGCCAGGTTCACGGTCACCGCGCTCGTGTGCGGCTTGCTGAGGTAGATCGGGATCGAGAGGGACGCCGACCGTCCGATCGAGAGCGTGTCGCGCCCGAACGAGATGATCGCCGGCACGGCGCCGCCCACCGTGATCGTCGCGGTGTCGGACGTGATCGCATCCTTCGTCGCCGTGATCAGCGCCGTGCCATTGGCCACGCCCGTGACGAGGCCGCTCGAGGCGTTCACCGTCGCCACGGGCGTGTTGTTCGAGGCGAACGTCACGCCCGAGAGCGAGGAGAGGTAGTACCCGTCCGGATCGCGGCCGCGTGCGGTGATCAAGGTGACACCAGTCGCGGAGATCGAGGCCGCAGGCGGCGACAACGTGATGGACGCGAGCACCTGCTGGACGCGCAGCGACGCCGCGCCGACCACGCCCTGTGCACCCGCGCGGATCGCGGTGATGCCGTTCGCCACGCCGACCGCTCGCGCGGTGGCCGTGCCAGTGGAATCGAATGGCGCCACCGAGGGATTCGACGATTCCCAGACGAACGTGATGCCGCTCATCGGCGCATCGAGCGTGTCGTAGGCCACGGCGCGATAGCTCCGCGACCGACCCAGCGCGACGAGCGTGAACGTGTCGGTGGTGGAGAACCCGATCGAGTCGCGCAGGACGGCGATGCGCGTGATCGCGGTGAGGACGGTCAGGGTCGCGACGCCCTGGATGCCGCTCGCCGTCGCGTGGACCTGCGTGGAGCCGAGCCCCACACCCACCACCACGCCCGCCGTGTCGATCGACGCAATGCTCGTGGATTGCACGGTCCACACGAACGTCGGCTGGACGAGCATCGGAACTCCGAGGCCGTCCACGGCGCTCGCGGCAAAGTCGTAGGATGCGCCGAGGTAGATCGACCGGCTCCCCGGCGTGACGATGACCGATGCCAACCGTTGATCCACCACGACGCGCGCGGAGTCCCGGGTGCCGCCGGATTCAATGGCGTGGATCCAGGTGCTTCCGGGGGCGACCGCCGTCACGAGGCCCGTGCTGTCCACCGAGGCCACGCCGGGCGCGCTGCTCGACCACACGTATGAGCCGCTGATCGAGTTCAGCGCGATGTCCTTCGAGGTCGCCACGAGCAGCTGCGTTTCGCCGATCGACACCAGCGTGTCGAGCGCCGGCGTCACGTCGGTCGTGGCGATCGGGCCGGTGCCGACGTTCGCCTGCACATCGAGTGAGTCGATGCCGGCGCCGACGGCGCGCACCGTGAGCGTCTGCGCACCCGCCGTGTCCGCGAGCGTCCACACCGTGGAGGCGTGTCCGGTGCTGTCGGTGGTCGCCGAGGGCGGGGTGGCCACTGCGCCCGGGCGCGGCGTGAACGAGATCGACGCTCCACGGACGCCATTCGAGAACTGGTCGATGAGGCGAACTTGAATTGCAGTGGGCAGCGCGGTGCCTGGCGCGGCACTCTGGCCGCCGCCCTGCGTGAGCACGAGCGAGGACGGCGCTGCCGCCTTGATGTGGAAGGTGCCGGTCGCGGTCGCTGGTACGGCTGGTGTGCCCGGAACAGACAACGACAGCGTGTAGCTGCCGGCCTTGGTGAGTGTCAGCGAGTCGAACGTGGCGATGCCCGCAACGGCCGCGACCCGAACGCGCCCTCCGAGTGTTGCGCCGCCGCCTGGATTGGTGCCCAGCGCCACAGCCACCGAGTCGTTGAAGCTCGTGACGACCGCGGCGGCGGCGTTGCGCACCTGGACGATGAGCGGCGCAAGGACCGAACCCGCGATCGTCGTGTCCGCGGGCTGCTGCGTGACCACGAGCGCGGCAGGCCCGTCCGCCGTGCCGGTCGCCGTTGCGGTGACGCTCGCTAGCCCGAGCGAGCCGATGGTCAGCGACTGCGCGCCCACGGCGGCGCCGAGCGTCCACGTGAATCGAACGGTGCCGAGTGAGTCCGAGACGAGGGTATCAGCGGAGACTGCGCCGCCGCCGCTCGCCACGGTAATGCTCACCGGGACGCCGGACATGGGCTGCAGGTCGGTGGCGAGCACGCGGACCACCAGCGAGTCCGTCAGCGTCGCGTTCACGCTCCCGGTCTGCGAGTTCCCGGCGAGGACTTGCAGTGATCCCGCCTTGGGGAGCACCACGAGATACGAAGTATCCGCGGCACCACCTGCGGCGAGCGCGACCCGCACCCGCGCGATGCCGCGCGCGGCGAGCGACGTTCCTGCGCCGGCGCCAACTGCGGCGAGGGTCGCCCGCGTGGGGTCGAGCACCGTGAACACGAGCGGCGCCGCCGCCACGGGCGATTCGTTGGCGTCCGACGCGACGGCCGTGAAGGTGAACGGATCGCCGGCCACGACAGTGATCGTGTCCTGATCCATTGCCACGGCGACGGCCGAGCTTCCAGGGCCCGTGTACGTCAGCGGGACCTGCGCGGGCGGCGGCGGCGGGTCCGACGCGCGGCGCGGCACGGCCATCACGGGCACCGGGCCTCCGGCAAAGACCGTGTCACCCGCCGCGTTGATGTAGCGCAGGAAGAGGGAGAACTCCTCGCCCGTGCTCGGCGCGTTCGAGGAGAGCGTGAGGGAAAGCTCCAGCTCGACCTGCTGCTGGCCTGCCGCGAAGTTGACCATCCGATCGAGCGCGATGCTTCCATCGGCGCGGCGGAAGAACACGCGCACACGCTCGAACGCCACGACACTCCCCGCGCCTTCTTCGAGCGCCGCGAGCGGTCCAGGGAACTCGGAGACGAAGCTGAGCCCGGAGACCACGCGCCGCCCCACGCCATTCTCGGGGCCGGTGATCTCTCGACCACAACTGAGAATGGAAAGCCCGAACGCCGCGCCCAGGATCGCCAGTCGGCGGAACGGGGCGGCTGCGAGACGCTGCCGAGAAGTCACGATTCTATGCTAAAGAACGCGCGTGCGCGGCGACAGGGCGCAGGGCGTCAAGTCGGTGTGACGCAGGACACAGGCAAGCGCTAGGTGCGGAACTCATGGATTGCCGTCAGATTCCCGTCTCTTCCACCTGCTCCGTTTCGCCCCCCCTCTCCACAACCGTCGATGCGACCCTTCCTTCACCGAGCCTTCTCGGCGCTCCTCGTGGTCTCCGCCCTTCTCTCCTGCGGCGAGGCGCCGACGGGACCGGAGCGGGTGGCATCAGTGCGCGCCGGGACGATGGCTGCAAGCCATGCGCCTGCGATCGTGATCAGTCAGGTGTATGGCGGCGGCGGAAACTCGGGCGCGCTCTACACGCACGACTTCGTCGAACTGTTCAATCCGGGGAGTGCGGCGGTCTCGGTCGCCGGGTGGAGCGTGCAGTACGCGTCGAGCAGCGGCACCACTTGGACCGTGACCCCGCTGGCGGGCAGCATCCCGGCCGGAGGCTACTACCTCGTCCGGCAGGCGGTGGGCGCGGGAGGGTCGCTGGCCCTGCCGACGCCTGACGTGAGCGGGAGCATCGCGATGTCAGCGACGAGTGGAAAGGTGGTGCTCTCCAATGCGGCGGTCGCTCAGACCGGCTCGTGTCCGGCGGGTGCAAGCATCGTTGATCGCGTGGGCTACGGTACGGCGAACTGTGCCACCGATTGGACCTCCAATGCCCCGACGCTGGCGAATGCGACCGCAGCGATCCGCGGCGGCGGCGGGTGCACGTTCACGGGGAGTCCGTCACTGGACTTCAGCGTCATCAATCCGCCCACGCCGCGCAACAGTGCGTCGGCAGTGAATCCATGCCACGGCGGCGAAGAGCCTCCGCCGCCGCCGGTCGCGGACAGCGTCGCCGTCGCGCCGGCATCCGATACGCTGTTCGTTGGACAGACGGCCGCGTTCACTGCCGCCGCGTTCACGAGTGCTGGCGCGCCGATCGCGGGCGAAGCGTTCACGTGGACCAGCCTCAACACCGCCGTGGCGACGGTGAGCACCACCGGCCAGGTGACGGGCGTCGCGGCGGGGACCGCGCAGATCGTCGCGACCGCGACCAGCGCTGCCGTCGCGGATACCGCCGATGTGCTGATCGTGGTGGTCGAGGAACCTCCGGTGACCGGTGTGGTGCGGATCACGGAGATCCACTACGACAACTCGGGGGCCGATGTCGGTGAAGCGGTGGAGATCGAGGGGCCAGCGGGGATGTCGCTCGCCGGCTGGTCGCTCGCCTTGTACACCGGCAGCAACGGGACGGTCTACAACACCATCGCACTCAACGTGACCTTCACCGACCAGTGCGCCGGACGTGGGGTGCATGTGATCAACTTCCCGGCGAACGGTCTGCAGAACGGCGGCACCTCCACGCCCGAGTCGGACGGCATGGCCCTGGTGAACGGCTCGGGCGTCGTGGTCGAGTTCCTTTCCTACGAGGGTCCGCTGACGGCGACCGGTGGACCGGCGAACGGGATGGTCGCGACGGACATCGGCGTCGCGGAGACCGGCTCCACGCCGATCGGCCGCTCGCTGCAGCGCGCACCGTCCGGCCCGTGGTACGGGCCCGTCACCTCGTCCTTCGGTACGTGCAACGGGGAAGCGCCGCCTCCGCCGCCGAGCACGATCGCGATCTCGGGGCGTGTGTCCACCGATCCGCCGCTCCCGGTCGGCTACCAGGACCAGCTCTTCGGCACGCTGCGCGACGGCGACGGAAACACGGTCGCCTCCACGATGACGTGGACCTCGGACACACCGGCGATCGCCACGATCGACGCGAACGGCGTCTTCACGGCACTCGCCGCGGGCACCGCGATCCTGCGGGCCACGGCGCAGGAAGGCACGACGTCGACCATCTCACTGCCGACGACCGTTGCCACGCAGAGCGCGACGGCGAACTACGCCGGCAACGCCGAGTTCGGTGAGCCCGCTGACGGCGATGCGTCGGATGACTTCATCGTGCGCTACCCGCAGTACACGGCGTCCTTCAACCGCACCAAAGGGATCCCGAACTGGGTGAGCTACGCGATCGAGGCCACGCACTTTGGCCCGCAAGACCGCTGCGACTGCTTCACGTATGACGAGACGCTGCCGGCGGAATTCACGCGCTACACGACGGCGAACTACACGGGGGCGGGCGCGTTCCACGGTTATGGGATCGACCGCGGCCACCTTGCGCGCTCCTTCGACCGCACGGCCGGCGAGCTCGACAACGCACGCACGTACCTCTTCTCGAACATCGTCCCGCAGGCCGCCGACGTGAATCAGGGACCGTGGGCGCTCTTCGAGAACTACCTCGGCGACTTCGCGCGCTTCCAGAACAAGGAGGTGTACGTCGTCACGGGTGCGTCGGGCAGCAAGGGTACCATCAAGAACGAAGGGATCATCACGATCCCCGCGCACAACTGGAAGGCCGCCGTGATCGTGGACCGCGATGTGCGGCTCGCGGATATCACCTCGCTGTCGCAGATGCAGGTGGTGGCGGTGGCGATGCCGAACGACCCCGGCGTGCGGAACGCGCCGTGGCAGCAGTTCAGCGTCACGGTCGACTCGGTCGAGGCGTTGAGCGGCTACGATCTGCTCGCGCTCCTGCGCGACGATCTTGAGATCGCGGTCGAGAGCAACACAAGGCCGCCCGTGGCGGCGATCTCTGGATCGCTCTCGGGCGTCGAGGGCGTGACGCTCATCTCGCTGAGCGCGGCCGGCTCGTCGGATCCGGATGGCGACGCGCTCACGTACGCGTGGCAGTTCGGGGACGGCACCGGCGACACCGGCGTCTCGATGTCGCACGTGTACGCGCAGGACGGCGCCTATTCCGTGCGCCTGATCGTGTCCGACATTCGCGGGCTGGCGGACACGCTCTTCGCCGTCGCGACGATCGCGAACGCCGCACCGCAGATCACCGCGCTGCCGGCCGCCACGCTGCTCGTGGGCGAGACGTACGCCGCCAGCGGCAGCTTCACGGACTCGGGCGCGCTCGACCCATGGAGCGCCGCAGTGGACTTTGGTGACGGACACTCGGCAGCGGTGGCGCTCAGCGGCATGACCTGGGCCGTCTCGCACGCGTACACGACGGCGGGGAGCTTCACGATCCGGCTCGACATCAGCGACGATGACATCACGTCGTCAGTGAGCGCGGCGGTCACGGTCTGGTCCACGTCGCAGGGTGCCGCTGCCGTCCAGGCATTGATCGATGCGATGGCGAGCGATGGAACGCTCCGCAGCGGCGAGGCCAACTCGCTCAGCGCAAAAGTGCGTGCCGCGAGCGCGGCGATCGAGCGTGGTCAGAACGCGGTGGCAGTGAACCAGCTGGATGCGGCACTCAACGAGGTGGATGCGATGGTACGCAGCGGACGGCTCTCGGGGTCGCAGGCCAGCGCCCTCCGTGAGCTCATCACGCGCCTGATCGCGGCGCTCCGCTAGGCAGAGTTTCGGAACACGCGCGGCGGGTGCGCCTCAGGGCGCGCCCGCCGCGCGTGCTTTCGTCTCCTCATCGAGGATCCGACGGAGCGCTTCGATCAACGGCGCACCTGTGGTCGCGGCGCGCGCGTAGTCGAGGTTGAAGGCGTAGTCGAAGTCGGGCGGGTTGGCCCCCTGGTTGTGCTGCAGGATCGTCTCGAGCTTGTCGAGCGCCTTGGCGAGCCGCGCCTCGGGGGTGGAGGCGGCGTCGTACTCGTCCCACAGTGCGAGGATCTCATCGCGTCGAGCGGTGCTGAGCGGCGCGAGCAGGGTGATCAAGTCACGACGCTCTTGGCCCGCCTTGGTGTGCCCCTGGCGCGCCATGCGCTCCTGCTCCGGCGCGGGGATGTCGCCGCCGAGTGCCTCACCGAGGTCGTGGATGATGCAGATCTGAAGCAGCCGGGCGACGTTCACGTCGGGGAACTCCGGCGCGATGAGCATGGCGAGCAGGCAGAGTCGCCACGTGTGCTCGGCGACGCTCTCCTGCGCTCCGCTCGAGAGGTAGGCCGAGCGGTGCGTGCTCTTCAAGCGCTCCGCAGCGCGCAGGAACTCCAGCGTGCGATGGATCTGCGCTTCGTCCATGCGACCGCTCAGCCGATGAGGACGAGAACCATCGCCGCCGCCGCCGGAGCCGCCTGGATCCACAGGATGCGTGAACTCACCGTCGCAGCGCCGAAGATGCCGGCAAACACGACGCAGCCGAGGAAGAACAGGGTGATCGCCTCACCCGCGGGGCCAAGCCACGCGCCCCACGTCAGTCCCGCCGCCAGAAACCCGTTGTAGAGTCCCTGGTTCATCGCGAGCACCTTGGTCGTCGCGGCCTTCTCGGGCGTCATCCGAAAGACCCGGAGGCCGATGGGCTGATCCCAGAGGAACATCTCGAGCACGAGAAAATAGACGTGGAGCAGGGCGACGAGCCCAACCAGCGCATTGGTCAGCAGGAGCATCAGTCCTCCGGATGGTCCGAATGTAAGACGGGCCGAGGCATCACGCCTCGGCCCGTCTTGCCAGCACGGCGCTTGGAGTGCGCTACCGGTTGATCCCCGGTGACTGCCGCTGCGCCTTGGAGCAATCGCGCCACTGGCCGGGATCCTGCCGGTTCTGGCCGAAGCCCGTGGCCGGCAGTGGGTCGAGGATGTCGCGCGGAATACGGGCGCGGTCCTCGCTCGCCAGGTACACGAGCATGGCGGTGAGCGTCGCGTTGTTCTTGAGGTCGCTCTCCACGATCTTGTCGAACGTGTCGCGGTCGGTGTGCCACGTGGTCTGGCTGTAGTCCCACGAGAGCGCGCCGAGGTTGAATCCCGGCACCCTGTGACAGACGAAGCTCGCGTGATCCGTGCCGCCGGTGGCCTGACCGCTCGTGGGCTGCCAGCGGATCCACTGTGTGATCTCGCGCGGGATCTCGTGCAGGTAGCTCTCGATGCGCGTCGCGGCACCGGGGAACGGCCCCGCGCTGAGACTGACCACACGCCCGGTGCCGTTGTCCTGGTTGAACACGGCCTGCATGTTCGCGATCACCTCGGGGTGATCCTCGGTGAACGCGCGCGAGCCGTTGAGGCCCTGCTCCTCACCGCTCCAGTGGCCCACGAGGATAGTGCGGCGCGGGTTCGGATACACCTGCTTGAGGATGCGCAGCGCCTCCATCATCGTGATCGTGCCGGTCGCGTTGTCCGTGGCCCCTGAGCTCGCCGACCACGAATCGAAGTGGGCGGACATCACCACGTACTCGTTCGGCAACTCGCGGCCGCGGATCTCCGCGACCACGTTGAACACCGGGCGCTCACCCACGACCTCGCTGTCGGTCGAGGCGCGCACGCGCGGGCCCTGCTTGTTCTGCGCCATTCGGAACAGCAGTCCGTAGTCCTCGCAGCCGATCGCGAAGGATGGCACGGTCTGCGACTGTGAACCGAAGATCTTCTGCACGCCGGGGTACCCGGAGTAGCCGAAGGTGAACACCGCGAGCGCGCCGGCGTCCTTGAGCTTGGTCCACACGCTGCTGCCTTCGCTCATCGCGCGATTGATCGGTGCGAAGGCGGCCTGCATCGCGGCCTGCTCGGCGTTCACGCGTGCGGTCTCCTCCGGCGTGCCGAACTCCGCCCACTGCGCCGACGAGCGGCACGAGAGGCGCGGGACGCTCATGAGGAAGATCTTGCCCCGCACGGTCGGCAGCCACGCATCGAACTCGGCGGCCGTGGTCACGTGCATCGGGTAGGTGATGACCTCGCCCTCCACCGGACGTCCGCCAGTGGAAGGACTCCACGCGAGCGCGTGCGCCTCGAGTGAGCGAACACGCGGTGCGATCAGGTCCACGTGCGTGACGCCGCGACGCCAGCCGTTCCACGTGCCGTACCGCTCCTTGCGCGCGGTCACGCCGAAGCCGGCGTAGGTGCTGATCAACCAGTCCTGCGCAACGTCCATCTCCGGCGAGCCGGTCAGTCGCTGACCGATCGGGTCGGTGAGCTGCTGCGCGAGGGTCATCGCCTGTGAGCGATTCATCCCCTCGTCCCAGATGCGCTGGATCGTGCCGTTGGTGGGCGGGGTGGTGCGGATATGCGACGGGGCGCCGTCCGCGGCGATCGGCTCGGCCATGGGATGGCGTCCGGCCGGCGGGTTGCCGGGGCCGGTCGGGCCGCCGGGGCCCTGCGCGCCAAGCGATGTGACGGAACCGAACAGCAGTGCGCTCAGCGCAACGGTACGAAAACGCAATTCAACCTCGAGCAAGAAGTGATGGAGAGAGGGAGCGAAGAAGATCAAGGACGAACGACTTCGAACGTGGCGACGTACTCCGTGCGATCCCACTGCAGCGCGAGTTCACCGCGCCCGTTCCGCTCGCGCACGGTGATCGTGAACGCCTCGATCTCCTCGCCAAGCGGCATCGCGCGGACCGGCACGCGGCCGAGGTCACGCGCGGGGTCGTACGTCTGGCCGTTCTGGCCGGTCTGCTTGTTGATGATCAGGACGCCGCCGGTCGCGGTCAGCATCGAGAAGAGCGTGTACTCGCCCGCCGGAACCAGCAGATCGCCGAAACGGAGCGGTCTGTCGGTCTTGAAGTGCGTGGCGCGGTTGGCGCCGGTGCGCCACAGAGCGTCGTAGCGGACCAGGGCGCCCCAGATCTCACGCCCGCGCTTCATTGGCACGCCGTAGTCGAGCGTGATGGTCGCGCCGAGGACCGTCGCATCGCCGCCGCCGCGGCCGGAGAGCTCGCCGATCCCGCGACCGGAGGCGTCGCGTGCGGCGAAGTCCTTGGCGAGTGCCGCGACGTTGGAGCCGCCGGAACGCGTTACGATCAGCGCGCGTGTGGTGGCGCCCGCGTCGAGCGTGCGGATCGAGCCATCCGCGAGCACCGAGAGGCGCATGGTGCCCCGCGTCGGGTGCGTCACGGTCGCGGAGTCGCGCCCGACGAACGCCAACGGGAACCCAGAGAAGCGTGAGCCGCTGAGCATGGGCGCCTCGACCGCCGTGCGCCCACTCGCGCGGAGCCGGCGCAGCGCGATGTCGAATGGCCAGTGCACGAGGTCCACGAACGGCAGCCACTCGGCCGGGGCCGCGACGCTCCGTTCGGTGCTGCGTTCGCCGGCGCGTTCCGCGATCATCAGCGAGTCCCCGCGCCGCGTGTAGGTCGTGCGGCGGAGCTCGGCGCCCGACGCCGGGTCGAGCTGCACGATCTCGAGCGTGGCGAGCATTCCGGTGTTGTCCAGCGTGGCGGTGTGCCGCTGGAGGCTCGTGCGCGGGGAGCGGGTGACGACCTCCGCTTCGACGCGAGTCGCCGTGCGGACGATCCGCTCGACCGAGATGGTGTCCACGCCCAGCCGGGCCGAGAGCATGCTCGTGTCGGCGCGCAGTTGCGCGTCGACGGCAGACGGCAGAGCGACGAGGACCGCGAGCGCGGTGAGCGCCCTGTGGGCAGACGCAGGAGTCATGGGGGCCAGCCTGAGAGGGTGAGGAAGAACTCGACTCTGAGGAGCTGCTCAGGAAATACGCGGCAGGGGCGCCGACCGTTGGCGTGTCAGCCCATGGACCGGACGACGCTCCGAACGAAGTTGAGGCGCGAATAGTCCCCAAAACTGGCGATCCCGGTGCTGTCTTCGCGCCCGAGGACGTCGTTGCGGATGGCGCGGTCGCTCCAGCCGCTACGCGCGCGAGACTCGATGGCGTGAATGGTCTCGTCGATCCAGTCGGCCTTGGCCAGGAGTTCCCCAACAGGATCCGCGAGTGCCCCACGGTGTCCGTCAAAGACGCGACGCGGCCGGCGCGCGGCGGCCGCGCGCAGGACCCGCACCTGCGCGCGGAGGTCTTCGTCCAAGTGCGCGATCCGCACCTTCACACCGATGAAGAGATCGCCGCAGAAGAGCGTCTCGCGTTCGTCGTCCCACACCACGTGATGGTCTGCAGAGTGTCCGGGCGCCGAGGTCAGGGTCAGCGCCGAGTGTGCGAAGGGCGTCAACGCCTCGCGCAGCGGCGGGTACGCGCCCCAGCACAGCTTGCGGTACAGCCCGATGTGTCCCGGCGCGCGCGCGGCGGCCACGCTCTCGGGCGCCATCTGGATCGGCAGCCCACGGCGCGCGAGCCGGGCCACGTTCCCCGCGTGGTCTTCGTGCGCGTGGGTGACGATCACCCCGTCGATCGGATGCGCATCCAGCCACTGCGCGAGTTCCGCGCCGAGTGCAGGAAATCCAGTGTCAATCATCACGCCGCGGACCACGTAGACGCTGACGGCATACCGCATCATCCGGCTCATCCGCGAGGAGAGCTCGAGTTGGATCACGTCGTCGTGGGTGCGGGTCTGGATCACCCCCGAAGGATAGCGAGGGGCGGATTGCCGCTCCACGCGTTCGGCGCTAGATATAGAGGGAGCAGCGCACAATTCCGGCGCCCGGCCTCGCAGGTCGGGCGTCGCGCTTTTTCCCCCAGCCACACTTCCAGGGCCGTCGCGTGATCGAGGCGCTCAAGCAAAAACTCACCGACGAGGCGGAGAAGCTCCGCTTCGAGCTCAACGTCACTCTCCCCAGCGAGATCCGTCGCGCGGTGGAGATGGGTGACCTTCGGGAGAATTCCGAGTACAAGGCCGCGCTCGAACGGCAGCAGCTCGTGCAAGCGCGGCTGGGGCAGCTCACGCTCCGGCTCTCCAAGCTCTCCAACATCGACGAGTCGCAGATCGCCACCGACGCGGTGGGGCTGGGGTCCAAGGTCGTGGTACAGGACCAGGACACCAAGGACCGCGAGACGTATCACATGATCTTCGGCGACGCGGAGGACTTCGACGAGGGACAGGTGACGATGTCGTCGCCGATCGGTCGCGCGCTACTCGGGAAGAAGGTCGGCGAACTGACGACACTCAAGCTCCCCACGCGCGTGCGGAAGCTGAAGATCGTCGAGCTCGTTACGATCCACGAGGCGGACGACTAAGCGCGGAGTCGAGCGCGGCGAGCAGCACGGGGTCGTCCGCCGTCACCGGGCCCATGTGCCGCCAGCGCAGGACCCCGTCGCGATCGATCAGGTACGTCGCGGGGACGCCCACCGCGAGAAACGTCGTCGAAACGCGGTCGTCCGGATCCTTCCAGAGCGTGTAGGACGCGCCGAGTTCGCGCGCAAAGCCGGCGATCGCCACGGTGTCGTTGTGCGCGTCGATGCTGACGCCGATCACGCGAAACCCGTGCTCCCCATAGGTGCGCTGCAGCGTCTCGAGTGCGGGGATCTCCTGCCGGCACGGCTTGCACCATGTGGCCCAGATGTTGAGCAGCACGACCTCGCCGCGAAGATCAGCGAGGGCGACGGGCGTGTCGTTCATCGCGTGCGCCGCGTAGGCCGGCGCCTCTGCACCGACCGCGACCACGCCGCGCGCCGCGCGCTCCGCACCGCCGCACGCGGTGAGGAGCACGAGCCCCGCCAGTGCGCGCCTCAGTGAAGGCGCCGATGCGCGCTTCAACGTGTGCTGCACCCCGTCCTTCAACGCGCACCAGGTGCGAGCGTCGCCATCAGCACGGCGCTCGGTGTGCCGGGGATCGTCCACGCGAGGAGCACGCCGTCGCCAGCGCGGACCATCCGTGGGAATCCGCTCGACCGCGAGCCGCTCGACGTGCTCACGGTCACGGCGTCGCCGAGCGCACCGTCGCGGCGCACGCGGCGCACTTTCACGAATGCGGTGTCGCCCGCCGAGCGCTCGAGCCAGCTCACGAGGGCATCGTTGCCGATCCACTGGACACCGACGCGGCCCGCCGGTGCGCCCTCGTCGATCCGGATCGCGGGCCCGAAGCTGGTGCCCGCGTCGGTCGAGAACGCGACCTGCACGCGTGCGGTATCACGGGCGCCGCTGAACCACGCCACCGCGACCGACTCGCCGTCCGCGACGATCGCGGGGCCGTTCACCGGACAGAAGTCGACCTTCCACTCGTCCTCGTGCACACGGCGGGGCGTGGTCCACTCGCCTTGGATCTCGCGCAGGATCGAGATGTCACGGATCTCGCCCTCGCTGCGGTCGCGGTACACGACCACGGGGCCGCGGGCGGTCATCGCGGAGGCGGTCTGACAACAATCGCACACGCGCTGGTCGAGGACGATCTTGGTGGAGTCGGCCATCGTGCCGCCCCAGCGATTCGTCGAGAGGTGCATCGGGATCGCACCCTCGGGCGCAGGACGAGCGCCCGCATAGCCGGCGAGTCCCGCGCCGCCATCCAGGAAGAAGATCCGCGCGCTCCCGTCCGCCGTGGGAAGGATCGACACGAATCCGTGCTCGGCGGGCACGCCCGGGCGATGCGGTGTGGTGGACGCGCTCCATGTCGCCCCCTCGTCCGCCGACTCGGCCATCCGCACTTCGTATGCGTAGCGGCCCGATCCGTTGCGCTGCAGCCAGTGCGCGAGGAATCGCCCATCACTGAGCGCCACGACCGACGGAAAGTCCGCCCAGTTCACGAAGAGATCGTTGCGGCGGATCACCTCACGCGGCGTGCCCCACGCACCGGTGCTGTCGCGCACCGCGAGTTTCAGCGCGAACACCCGGTCACCCAAGGGCTCGAACCAACTCATCAGGACGCGGCCGTCCGCCGTGCCAAAAAGATTCGGCATCGCGGCGCCCGCGCCGGTGGGCGAGGCGACCGGTGTCAGGACAAGCGGCGCGTCCGTCGCGCGGTCGCTGGGGGCGCACGCCAGCAGCGCGGCGATCAGGGCGAAACTCAGGGTACGGTGCACGAGCGACTCGACGGGTGAGAGACCACAGGAATATAGGCCACGCGGGAACCGCTACGGCGTGATCTCGAAGATCCGCGCGACCTCCTCACCGTACTCGCGGACCGCTTGCTCCGTGCCGGCGGGCGTCCAGCCAAGCGTCGGCGCCATGAGCGCCGCGATCTGCGGCGCGAGTGACAGCCCTTGGTCGGGGAGTTCGAATGCGAGCGTCGTGCGGCGGATCATCACGTCGGCGAGCGAGTCCGCGAACTCCGTCGCGACCGCCGCGCGCACGTCCTGCGCGCGCCACGGGAGCCCGGGCGCGAGCACCACGTCGCTCGACGCCGCGGCGGGCCGCTCACCCGGCAACACGGCCGTCGCGGTGTCGCAGTCGCGCGCGTGGCCACCGAGACGCTCGAGCGCCCGATCCACGATCTGCTCGGCCATCGCACGATACGTCGTGAGCTTGCCGCCGGTCACGGTCAACACGCCGCGCGCGGAGAATCGGATCGCGTGCTCGCGCGAGGCGGACGACGGGTTCCCCTTGTTCCCGGTGGCCACGAGCGGCCGGATCCCGGCCCACGCGGAGATCACATCCTCCTCGGCGAGCTGCGCCGCGGGGAAGAACCGGTTGCACGCGCTCAGCAGATAGCGCACGTCTGCGCCGCTCGCGCGCACCTCGGCGGGATGCTCCGGCGTCGGCGTGTCCGTTGTGCCGATGATCGTGATCCCTGGCGTCGACGGCAGCGTGAACATCACGCGGCCATCGTCGGGTGAGAGCATCGTCACCGCGCCCACGTTCCCCACGCGCGCCGACGGCACGGCGATGTGCACCCCCTTGGTGCCGCGCACGGCCGCGCCGTGCTCACCGCCCTCCATTCGAGCGATCTCGTCGGTCCAGGGACCGGTGGCGTTGATCACGAGGCGTGCGCGCACGCGGACCTCCTGCCCGCCGCGCGCGTCACGCACGACCGCGCCGTCCGCCGAGCCACCGGTGGAACCGAACGTGAGTTTGGCCGCGCGGGCGTGATTGAGCACCACCGCCCCGTGCGCCGCGGCGTCGATCACGTTCGCGAGCGTGAGGCGGGAGTCGTTCGTCGCCGCGTCCCAGTAAGAGGCGCCACCGGTCAGACCGAGCGACTCGAGCGCGGGTTCGGCGGCACGCACGCCGTCGGCCGAGAGGCGGTGATGGCGTCCGACGTTCCGGAAGAGTGCGAGTGTGTCGTAGAGGGTGAGCCCGGCGGCGAGCTTCCACCGCGGGATCCGTGCGCCGCGGTACACCGGCCACGTGAACTGGAGTGGCCGCACCAGATGCGGCGCGACCGCCAACAGGCGCCGCCGCTCCCGGCTCGCCTCGAACACGAGGTGCAGATAGCCGTGCTCCAGATACCGCACGCCGCCGTGCACCAGGCGCGATGACCGGCTCGACGTGCCCGACGCAAAGTCCTCAGCCTCCACGAGCGCCACACGCAGGCCGCGCCGCGCGGCATCGCGCGCCACGCCGGCACCGGTGATCCCACCCCCGACGACGAGCAGGTCGAACCGCTCGTCCGCGATGGCCTGCAGGCGAGCGGCGCGGGAGGAAGGCGGAGTCGTGGGCATGGGTGGCGCTGAGCATACCGCCCCGGGCCATGCGGCGACAGCGTCCCGCCGACTGCGCCAACGAGCCGCCCTCCCTACCTTTATAGGATGTCCATTCACGAGCCGGGCCGGCGCGTCGCCATCATTGATGGCGTCCGCACGCCCTTCGCCAAGGCCGGCACCACTCTCAAGTCCCTCAGCGCGATCGAGCTCGGCAAGATCGCCGTCACGGAACTGGTGCACCGGACCGATCTCGACCCCGAGTCCCTGCAGTTGCTCACCTTCGGCACGGTGATCCCGTCCGTGATCGCGCCGAACATCGCGCGTGAGATCGCGTTGATGCCGCTGATCCCCAAGCGCGTGGACGCCTACAGCGTCTCGCGCGCGTGCGCGTCCGCGAATCAGGCGATCACCGACGCCGCCGACCAGATCGCGCTCGGTCACGTGGAGGTGGCGATCGCCGGCGGCGCCGAGTCGCTCTCCAACGTGCCGATCCTGCATTCGCGCGGATTCTCCGATGCGCTCGTCGCGGCGTCCAAGGCCAAGTCCATCGGGCAGCGCGTGCAGGCCTTCTCCAAGATCCGCGGCAAGGACTTCATTCCGATCACGCCGGCGATCGCAGAGCCCACCACGGGCGAGACGATGGGGCAGTCCGCCGAGAAGATGGCCAAGCTGAACGGCATCACGCGCGAGGATCAGGATGCGCTCGCGTACGCGTCGCACAGGAATGCGGCGGCAGGTACGGCGGATGGTCGTCTCACCGCAGAGATCGTGCCGGTGGCGCTGCCCCCCAAGTACGCCGACGCGATGACCGCCGACAACGGGATCCGCAGTGACACCACGCTCGAGGCGCTGGCCGGACTCCGGCCCGTGTTCGACAAGCGCTACGGCAGCGTGACGGCGGGCAATGCGTCGCCGCTCACAGACGGCGGCGCGGCGGTGCTGCTGATGCGCGAGGACATCGCCAAGGCGCGCGGTTACACGCCGAAGGCGTTCATTCGCAGCTACGCGTACGCGGCGATCGATCCCGGCGAGCAGCTGCTGCAGGCGCCGGTGCTCGCGGCGCCGATCGCGCTCCAGCGCGCGGGGCTCACGCTCGCCGACATGGACCTCGTGGAGATGCACGAGGCGTTCGCGGCGCAGGTGCTGTCGAATCTCGCGGGGTTCGAGTCCAAGTACTGGGCCGAGCGCGCGGGAGTCAGCGCGCCAGTGGGTGCCGTGGACCGGAGCAAGCTGAACGTGATGGGCGGGTCGGTGTCGATCGGACATCCGTTCGGCGCGACGGGGGCGCGGATCACGACCACGCTCGTGAACGAGCTCGCGCGGCGGAACGGCCGCTACGGCCTGATGACCGTCTGCGCCGCCGGTGGACTCGGCTTCGCGATGGTCGTGGAGCGCGTATGAGCACCGCACTGACCCTGGAGATGGTGGACGGCGTGGCCGTCATCACCTTCGACCTGCCGGGTGAATCCATCAACAAGTTCTCACCGGCGGTGATCGAGGAGTTCACGGCGATCATCGAACGGATCGAGAAGGACACGGCGGTGACGGCCGCCGTGCTGATCAGCGGCAAGCCGGGCACGTTCATCGCCGGCGCCGACATCGATCAGTTCCTCGAGTTCAAGACGGCGCAGGACGCGCAGACGGCAAGCGCATTCGGACACACGATGATGCGGCGGATCGAACGCGGCCGCGTGCCCGTTGTGGCGGCGATCGACGGCACGTGCCTCGGCGGCGGGCTCGAGTTCGCGCTCGCGTGCGCGTATCGCGTGGCGGCGGACACGCCGAAGACCACGCTCGGTCTGCCCGAAGTACAGCTGGGCTTGATCCCCGGAGCGGGCGGCACGCAGCGGCTGCCGCGGCGCGTGGGCCTGCAGGTCGCGCTCGACATGATCCTCACCGGCAAGAACGTGCGCGCCAAGAAGGCACTGCAGACCGGGCTGATCGACGAGCTGGTGCATCCGAGCATCCTCCGGCAGATCGCGGTGCAGCGCGCAAAAGAACTCGCCAGCGGCGCGATCCCGCGCGTGCGGAACGGACGCGCACACGGCGCCAAGGAACTGCTGCTCGATGACAACCCGATCGGACGCGCGGTCGTGTTCCGCCAGGCGCGGGAGATGACGCAGAAGAAGTCCAAGGGTCACTACCCGGCGCTCTTCGCCGCGCTCGACGCGGTGGCGGCGAGCTACTCGGGGAGCGAGGAAGAAGGCTTCGCGGAGGAAGCGCGACTCTTCGGCCAGATGGCGATGACCAGCGTCTGCCGCGAGCTGATGTTCCTGTTCTACGCGACGACGTCGCTCAAGAAGGACAGCGGTGCGGCGCCGAGCGCTGCCGACGCCAAGAAGGTGGACCGCATCGCGGTGCTCGGCACGGGCTTCATGGGCGCGGGGATCGCCGCGATCAGCGTGATGCAGGGCGTGGCCGTGCGCTTCAAGGACACCGCGCACGACCGCGTGGCCAAGGGGTTGTCGGCGGTGCGCGAGGTGCTCAAGGACCAGCTCACCAAGCGGCGGATCACGCGGCAGCAGTTCGAGGACCAGCTGAGTCTCGTCGCGGGGACCACGGCGTACACCGGCTTCGGCCGGACGCCGCTCGTGATCGAAGCGGTCTTCGAGGACCTCAAGGTCAAGCACGCGGTGCTGCGCGAGACGGAGGCTGTGCTGTCGCCCGATGCGGTGTTCGCGACGAACACCAGCACGATCCCGATCGCGCGGATCGCGGAAGCGAGTGCGAGGCCCGAGCGCGTGATCGGGATGCACTTCTTCTCGCCGGTGCACAAGATGCCGTTGCTCGAGGTGATCGTGACGCCGAAGACGGCGCCCGAGGCCGTGACGCGCGTCGTCGAGTACGGCCGGCGGATCGGCAAGACAGTGATCATCGTGAACGACGCGCCGGGGTTCTACGTGAACCGGATCCTCGCGCCGTACGTGAACGAGGCGGGGCGCCTGCTCGACGAAGGCGTCGCCGTGGAGGCGATCGACAAGGCGATGAGCGCCTTTGGATTTCCGGTGGGCCCGATCAACCTCATCGACGAGGTGGGCCTCGATATCGCCGGCAAGTCGGGCGCGATCATGGCCGAGGCGTTCGCGGACCGCATGCAGCCGAGTGAGGCGCTGCAGAAGGTGCTTGGCGCGGGACGGCTGGGACGCAAGGGCGGCAAGGGCTTCTACCTGTACGACGGCGCTGGCAAGCGCGGCGACGTGGACGAGAGCGTGTACGATCTCTTCCCGGGCGGCGCAGGCCGCAACAACATGGCCAAGGAAGCGATCCAGCAGCGCCTCTCGCTCGCGATGGTGAATGAGGCCGCGCGCTGTTTGGAGGACGGGATCATCCGGTCCGCGCGCGACGGCGACATCGGCGCGGTGTTCGGCATTGGCTTTCCGCCGTTCCGCGGCGGTCCGTTCCGACACATTGACGCGGTCGGCGCGGCGGAGGTGGTGAAGCAACTCGAAGCGCTCAACGCGCAGCATCCGGGGCGGTTCGCGCCGGCGCGGAACCTGATCGAGATGGCGAAGGCCGGGAAGACGTTCTATCCGAAGACGGGGAAGCCGGTATGAGGGACAGGTGGGAGGTGGCAGGTGTCTGGTGTCAGGTGCGGCGATACGGAATACGGGCGGTGATGCCCGTGCTTGCCGGCTGCGTTCTTCTCACATCTCCCATCTCCCATCTCCAGTCGCAGCAGAGCCGCGCCGAACGCACGGGCTACACCGAGACCTCCACGCACGCCGACGTGCTCGCGTTCCTCGATTCGCTCGAGCGCGCGGCGCCGGGGAAGATGCTGCGCGGGGTGATCGGTGCTTCCCAAGGCGGTCTGGCGCTGCCGTACGTGGTCGTCTCGCGTCCGCTCGTGCGCAGTGCCGAGGCGGCGCGCGCGACGGGGCGGCCGATCGTGTATGTGCAGGGCAACATCCACGGCGGTGAGGTCGAGGGCAAAGAGTCGATGCAGGCGCTGCTCCGCGACCTCGTGCGTGATCCCAAGCCGAACGTGTTGGATTCGATCGTGCTCGTGGTGGTGCCGATCTACAACGCCGATGGCAACGAGCAGTTCGGACCGCAGGAGCGGCAGCGTGGGTCGCAGAACGGGCCCGCGCTCGTCGGCCAGCGGCCGAACGGGGCACAGCTCGACCTGAACCGCGACTACATCAAGGTCGAGGCGCCGGAAACGCGTGCGTCGCTCGCGATGTTCGCGGCGTGGGATCCCGATGTGTTCGTGGATCTGCACACCACCAACGGCTCCTTCCACGGCTACGCGCTCACGTACTCGCCCTCGCTGCATCCGGCTGCGATGCTCGGCGCGCTCGCGCCGGCTGGCGCGTGGACCCGCGACACGCTGCTTCCGGAGCTTCGCGCCCGCGTGCGCGCACGCCGGAACCTCGAGACCTTCGACTACGGCAACTTCCGCGGCGAGTTCGAGGGGCGCGACGACCCCACGAAGCTCGCGAAGGGCGGGTGGGAGACGTACGAGCACAAGCCACGGTTCGGCACCAACTACTATGGGCTCCGCAATCGCGTGAGCGTGTTGAGCGAGGCGTACTCGCACGATCCCTTTGCGCGACGCGTGGAAGCCACAACGGCGTTCGTCGCTGAGCTCCTGAGCTATGTGGCGGAGCACCGGGCGACGTTGATCGCACGCACGCGTGGCGCGCGTCCGGTTCCGGTCGGCGCGGAAGTGCCGGTGCGCGCGGTGATGACGCGCTCGCCGTTCTCTGCGCCGGTCCTGGTGGAGGCGCTCGTCGCCACTGGAGAATCCGCGCGCACCGAAGCCGGCCTCCGGCCGGGCCTGCGCCGCACGCATCAGTTCACGGCCGTGACCATGCCCGTGTACGACCGCTTCGACGCCACGCGCACTCGTCCCGTGCCGCACGCGTGGGCGATCGCGCCCGGACACGACGCGGCGGTCGAACGGCTGCGGGCGCACGGCGTGCGGATCGCGACGCTGGCGTCCGCCGTGATCGTGCGCGGCGAACGCTTCGTGCTCGACTCGGTGGTGCGCGCGCCGCGTCCCTTCCAGGGCCACCAGGAGATCCGCGTCGAAGGGCGATGGGTCGCCGGGTCGATCGAGCTGCCTGCGGGCACGCTGGTGGTACCTGCCGACCAGCCGCTCGCGCTGCTCGCCACGATCCTCCTCGAGCCCGAGAGCGACGACGGGCTGACCACCTGGAACTTCTTCGACGCCGCGCTGGTGCCGAGCGGCGCTCACCCCGTCCGCCGCGTCCTCGCGCCGATCTCGATCCCTCCGGCGCGCTAGGCGCCTTCCTCACGCTCCCCTCTGATGCTTCGCAAGTCGCTCCTCTACCTCTCGCACCAACCGCGGATCTTCCGCTTCGTTCGCAACAACCGGTTCGCCAAACGATTCGCCTCGCGCTTCGTCGCGGGTGAGACGATCGACTCGGCGTGCGCTGCTGTCGCCGCGCTCAACGCCAAAGGCATCACCGCGTCGCTCGACCTGCTGGGCGAGTCGGTGACCAACGAGGCTGAGGCGCGCGAGACGGGGCGCCAGTACCTCGAGTTGTTGGACGAGATCGATCGGCGGAAGCTCGACGCCAACGTCTCCGTCAAACTCACCGCGCTCGGTCAGGACATCGATGACGCGCTGTGCGAGGAGGTCACGCGCGCGATCCTCACGAAGGCAAGCGGCTACGGGAACTTCGTGCGGCTCGACATGGAGAGCAGCGCGTACACGCAGCGCACGCTCGACTTCTTCGGCGATCGGTTGTACCGGGACTTTCCGGGCACGGTGGGCGTCGTGCTGCAGAGCGCGCTGCGCCGGACGAGCGACGACGTCGACTGGACGATCAAGAAGCAGTGCCGGGTTCGGATCTGCAAAGGCGCGTATCTCGAAGCCGCTGACGTCGCGTTCCCCGACAAGCGGGACGTGGATGCCAACTACGTGCTGGCGATGCACAGCTTGATGGAGCGCGGCCGATATCCGGCCATCGCGACGCACGATGAGGCGATCATCGCCGAGGCCACGCGCTTCGCGCGCGCCAAGGGCATCGCGGCCGACCGATTCGAGTTCCAGATGCTCTATGGGGTGCGGCGCGACCTGCAGGAGAAGCTCGTGAAGGAGGGCTGGCGCATGCGCGTCTACGTGCCGTTCGGCACGCAGTGGTATCCCTACCTCATGCGGCGTCTCGCGGAGCGGCCGGCGAACTTGGCCTTCATCACGGGCAACATGGTGAAGGAGATGGTACGCGGCCGGTGAGTGTGCGCTGCGCGCGGCGGTCGCGCCAATGAGCCGCTTCCTGCCTCCCGATCACACCAAGGGAGACGAAGGAACGATCGGCGGCTACGCAGCCGTGCACGGGCGCCCCGCGGCGCTCGAGGGAAGCGACGGGTTCGCCTACAGTGTTGAAGTGCTTGGCGACCGGCTCGAGGCCGCGCGCGAGCACGCCTTTGGCGCGTATCTCCTGTTCCTGCGGTGGCGCCGCGTCGGTGAAGAAGGCATCGAGGGGCACTTGGAGAGTGACTTCCTCGAGTTCGGCGCTTCGCGAGAGGACGCACTGCAGCGCCTCCGCGATTGGCGCATCGAACGGGTCCAGGACCTCCTGAACGCGATGATCGAAGACGATCGCGTCAACACCGACACCGGACGCGACGCGTGAGCGCGGTGCGCGGGACCGTCATCGAAGGCACCGGCGGTGTGTGGCAGGTGCGCACCGCCGATGGCGACCGCGTGGCGGCCTCGCTCGCCGGACGGCTCAAGCAGGACGAGAAGCAGTCGCTCAAGCTCTCCGTGGGCGACCACGTGTTGATCGAGCCGAGTGATCGCGGCGACGACTGGCGGGTGGTGTCGATCGAGCCCAGGCGCAGCGTACTGGCCCGACGCGAACCCGGAGGCCGACGTGGCGAGCGCATTCTCGCCGCGAATGTGGATCAGGTGCTGGTCGTGTTCTCGATCGCCAAGCCCGAACCGCACCTCCGGATGATCGACCGGTTCCTCGTGGTGTGCGAAGCGAACGACCTCGAAGCGCATCTGGTCATCAACAAGGTGGATCTCGCGTCGGATGCGATGGCGCTCGACGCGCTCGGCAGCCCGTACGACCGGGCCGGCTACGCGGTGCACCGCACGAGCGTCAAACGCGGCGACGGCCTCGACGAGCTGCGCAGCGTACTTCACGGCAAGGTGACGGCCGTGGCGGGGCCATCGGGGGTGGGGAAGTCATCGCTGCTCAATACCCTGCACCCCGGCGTTGCGCTGCGGATCGGTGAGATCTCCGAGTCCGTCAACAAGGGTCGACACACCACGGTCGGCGCCAAGCTGATCCCGCTGCCCGATGGGGACGAGGGATACCTCGTGGATACGCCGGGGCTGCGCGAGATCGGCATGTGGGGCCTCCCGTCAGAGTCGCTGGATCAGTGCTTTCCGGAGTTTCGCCCGCTGTTGGGGGAATGCCGATTCCAGGACTGCACGCACGACGTCGAGCCGGGGTGTGTGGTGACGGCGTCGGTGGCCTCGGGAGCGGTGGACCGGGGGCGGTACGAGTCCTACCTCAAACTCTTGGGGGAACTCAAACTGTCAGAACGCGTATGGTGAGCCCTCTTCCCCTTCGTCCGCCCATGCGCAATCTGCTGCTTTTCGCCGGCCTGCTCCTCGTCGCGCTTCCGACGATCTCCGAGGCCCAAGCGGGCCGTGCCGCCTATCAGGAAGGCCGGCGCCACATGGACAACAACGATCCCGCCAAGGCCGAGAAGGCCTTCGAACGGGCCATCGCGCTCGAGCGCGGAGTCTCCGAGTACCACTTGTGGCTCGCGAACTCGGTGGGGCAGCAGGCGCAGAACGCGAGCGTCGTCCGTCAGCCGTTCATGGCGCGGCGGATCAAGGCAGAGTTCGAGCGCGCGGTGGAACTCGACCCGCGGTCCATCGAGGCGCGCAACGGACTGATCAGCTATTACCTGCAGGCCCCCGCCGTGATGGGCGGCAGCGTGGACAAGGCGCGCGAGCAGGCGCGGGCGATCGCGGCGCTCGACGCGGTGCAGGGCCTCATCGCCAACGCGCAGATCGCGTGGGCGGACAAGGATACGGTCGGAACCGAGCGGTACTGGCGGCAGGCGATCGCCGCGATCCCAGACAGCGCGATGCCGGTGATCAACCTGGCGGGGCGGTTGCACGCGTGGGGCCGGACTGCGGACGCCTTCGCCCTGTACGACAGCTATCTCGCGCGCCAGCCGCGCAGCGTCCCGGCGCGCTTCCAACTTGGTCGGCTTGCCGCAGTCTCCGGTACGCAGCTGCCGCGCGGCGAGCGCGTGCTCCGTGAGCTGCTTGCCGACCAGAGCTGGGTCTCAGGCGGTTGGTCGCCATCGCGCGGCGCGGTCCACGCGCGACTGGGCGACGTGCTTCGGAAGCAGGGAAGGACCGACGAGGCGCGTGCGGCCTACACGACCGCGCTCTCGCTCGACAAGGACTCGCAGGTGGCCAAGGATGGACTCAAGGCGCTGAACTGAGCGCCGCGCGACGCCTCAGGCGCGTACGGTGCGGTCCGCGGAGTTCAGGGGCTGAGTCGCTCGATCACCCAGGCGCCGCCCGCCAGCCGAAACCGGAGTCGGTCGTGGAGCCGCCCCGGCCGTCCCTGCCAAAACTCGTAGCTCTCAGGCACGAGCCGGAAGCCGCCCCAGGTGGGCGGCGCGGGCACATCTGCGTTGGCGTACTCGGCCTCGAGCGCTTTCACACGCTGCTCGAGCTCGGTGCGACCCTTGAGCACGGCGCTCTGCTCGGACGCCCACGCCCCCAGCTGGCTCTCGCGCGGACGCGTGCGATAGTACGCCGCGGATTCCTCCGCGCTCACGCGCGCGACGCGGCCGGTCACACGCACTTGGCGCTGCAGCGGTCCCCACCAGAAACAGAGCGCAGCGCGTGCGTTGGCCGCGAGCTCGTGACTCTTGGCGCTGCGATAGTCGGTGAAGAAGACGAATCCGCGCGCGTCCGCTTCCTTGAGCAGCACCATCCGGACGCTCGGCGCGCCGTCGGCGCTCGCGGTCGCAAGCGACATCGCGTTGGGCTCCAACACGTCCGCTGCGCGCGCTTCCTCGAACCACCGCTGAAACTGCGCGAGCGGGTCCGCGGCCACGTCGGCCTCGTCGAGGCGCGCGCGGCGGTACTCCTCCCGAAGGTGCGCGATGTCCATGCCGAAAGCTCAAGGTTGGACCCGGCCTCCGGCAAGTGCCGGAACCTTTGCGCCCCCACGGTATTCGTGTCACGTTCCTATGATGACCGACCTTGCTCCCGCAGATGCCGCGGCCCACGCCGAGTTCAGCGCGCTGGCGCTGACCGCACTCGACGACGTATACCGTTTTGCCCGGTCGCTCACGCGGGACGAGGCGGACGCGGAGGATGTGGTGCAGGAGGCGTATCTGCGCGCGTTCCGGAGCTGGAAGACCTTTCAGACGGGCACCGACGTGCGTCGCTGGCTCTTCACGATCGCGCGGAATGTCTTTCTCCGGTCCAGAGAACGGGGCAAACGCGAGACCACGCTCGATGACGACGGCAGCGAAGCGGTGGATGCCGCGCAGGCCAAGACCGAATGGATCCACAACGGGCTCGATCCCATTCTGGACCGCGCCGATCTCGGACCCGCCATCCACGAGGCATTGGCCAAGATCCCGGAGGCCTACCGTTCTGCGGTCGTCCTCGTGGACCTCGAGGACCAGTCGTATGAGGATGCGGCCGAAGTGTTGGGGGTGCCGATCGGGACCGTCCGGTCGCGGCTGTTCCGTGGGCGAAAGTTGCTGCAAGTGGAGTTGATGGCGTACGCCGAGGACGCGGGATTCCTCACTCAGTCAGGACCCACCGGGAGTGATGCATGATGAAGCCGACCGAGGACGCTGCGATGCCAGATTGCGGCCGCGCGATGGAGAAGCTCTTCGACATGCTTGACGGCGAGCTCACGCCGGAAAAGGAGCGCGAGCTGATCGCGCACATCACCGGGTGCCCCGCCTGCTTCAAGCACGCGGATTTCGAGAAACGGTTCCTCGAGGTGGTCGCCAAGGCACGACTCACGGGTACCGCGCCCAGCGCGCTGCGGAATCGCGTGATGACGGCGCTCCGCGCCGAAGGCTGGACGGGCGCCAGCGCGTGAAGGTTCCCGAGGGCACGGCGGCGCACCGGACGGAGGCCAAGAAACTGGGCGCACTCGCGTGCGCCGTCCTCACCGTCTCCGACTCCCGCACCGAGGCGACCGACGAGTCCGGGCCGCTCATCCGCGCGCTATTGGAAGGCGCCGGGCACACCGTGGTCGTCCACGCACTGCTCAAGAACGACGAAGCGCGCGTGCGCTCGCAGGTCAAGGAATGGCTCGGCCGCGGCGACCTCCAGGCGGTGCTGATCACCGGTGGCACTGGACTGGGATCCAAGGACCGCACGATCGAAGCCGTGCAGCCGCTCTTCGAGAAGGAGATCCCCGGTTTCGGGGAACTCTTCAGACTGCTGAGCTACCAGGAGCAGATCGGCACTACGGCGATCCTCTCACGCGCAACGGCCGGATCTGCCGCGGGGGCGGTGATCGTATCGATGCCGGGATCGCGCGCCGCAGTGGAGCTCGCGATGACGCGGATCCTGATCCCCGAGCTCCCGCACCTGCTGCGGGAACTCGGACGCTAGCCAGCGCTCAGGTCTCGAGCGTCAGCGACCACTCGATCGGCATCGCGGGATCGAGGGTCTCACGCACCGAACAGTACTTGTTCACCGCGAGGTCGATCGCGCGCTCGGCGTGCACGCGCTCGATCCCCGCGCCGCGGATCGTGAACTCGAGGAGCACGCGCACGACGCGTGAAGGCACCGCGTTGGCGCGTTCGCCGGTGACGTTGATCGTCATCGCCTCGACCGGCGTGCGTCGCTTAGCGAGGATCTCCGCCACGTCGATCCCCGAGCACGCAGCGAGCGATGACAGCAGTCCATCCACAGGACTCTGCCCGGTCTCGCGGGTGCCATCGAACCGCACGGGTTCGCGTCCCGGCAGTCCGGCATCAAAGCGTTCTCCACCCGCCCACGTCGCGACGACCTTTGCAGGCGGTTTTCCCTTGATCTCACTCACGGCCAAACTCCGTACGTCAGCGGTCGGTGCGCGCGAAGGGGAGGCGATTCCTCACCACGCGCCCGTTGGTCACCACGACCAACACATCCTGAAGAGTAGTCGGTTCGACAAGTGGGTCGCGCTCGACCAGGATCAGATCCGCCTCGTAGCCATCGGCGATGCGCCCCGTGCGGTCGCCGACTCCGAGCAACTCCGCGGCTCCTGAGGTCGCGGTCGTGAGCGCCTCGAGCGGCGTCATGCCGAGCGCGACGAACCGGATCACCTCGTGACTGATCCGCGTCACGCTCGACGGGCCGTAGTCGGTGTCTGCACCGGCGGCGATCCGCACGCCGAGTGCACGCGCGCGCCGAATGGTCTCTTCGATCCGCGGAGCCATGTGCTGGCCGCGCAGCACGAGGACGGGATTGTCGTAGTCGCCGCCCGGTGTCGTCAGATCCACGATCGTCGAAAGCGTGGGCACCAGCCACGTGCCGTTGGCGCGCATCAAGCGCAGCGTGGAGTCCGAGAGATACGTGCCGTGCTCGATGCTGCGCACCCCCGCCTTGACCGCCGCGTACGCACCTTCATCGCCGTGCGCGTGCGCCATCACCGGAATGCGGTGCGCGGTGGCCTCCTCGACGATCGCGCGGAGCTGCGCCTCGGTGTAGGTCTGCTGTCGCGGGTCGGTGTCAGGGAGTCCCGCCCGCTCGGTGCCGCGCGTCTTGATCCAGTTCACGCCACGGTCCGCATTGACGCGCACGACGAGTCGGAGCTCCTCCGGCGTCTGCACGCCGCCGGCGAGCACGCCAAGACGCGCGTCGGCGAGGAGCGTTTCTCCGAGCTGCGGCGTGACGAAGACCCCGGTGGCGAGGATGTCCGGCGCGACGATCTGTCCGGCGCGCGCTTCCTCGCGCATCACGACGTCCTGGAACGCGGGCACACTCGCGCTGCGCACCGTCGTCACGCCGGCATCGATCGCGCGCCGCGCGCTCGCTAGCGACGCGATATGCGTGTGCACGTCGATCATGCCGGGCGCGATCCAGCGTCCAGCGGCGTCGATCACCGTGGCACCCGCCGGCACGGGACCGCCTTCGCGGATGCTCGTGATGCGTCCGCGATCCACGAGAATGGTCGCGTTGCGAATGCGCGTGGCCGTGACGCCATCGACCACGTTCGCGTGCACGATCGCGAGGGTCGGTGACGCCGCGGGCGTTTGGGCAAAGGCCGGCGCGGCGAAGAGCAACGCGCCGACGACGAGCAGCGCAGCGGTGAGGGTCGAGCGGCGACGGAGCATCTCGAGTTCTCTCTAGAGTGGGGGAAACGACGCTACCAGCGATTCAGCCGATCTTGGTGCCGTTCTCGACCGCAGCATCCGGCGCGAGCAGGATGACGTCCGACGCGTTCGGCATCGCGCCCAGCACGAGCACTTGGCTCTCGAACCCGGCAATGCGGCGCGTGCCGAGGTTCACGGCCGCGACGACCTGACGCCCGACCAGCGCCTCGGGTGTGTAGCGCAGCGTGAGTTGTGCGCTCGACCGCAGCCGGCCGAGCGTCTCGCCAAAGTCGATCTCGAGCTTGATCGACGGCTTGCGCGCCTCCGGGAACGGCGCCGCGCTGACTACGGTCCCGACCCGCAGGTCGAGCGCGAAGAACTCCTCAGGGGTCGGCATTGCGCTAATGTACCGGGATGGGCCAATACGAGAAACACGTCTTCGTCTGCACCAGCGGCAAGGAATGCAAAGCCGCCGACTCGGCTGCGACCTTCGAGTACCTCAAGGGCGCCGCGCGCGAGGCGGGGATCACCCAGCAGGTGCGCATCAATCATTCGGGGTGCACGGGCCAGTGTGGCCACGGTCCGATGGTCGTGGTCTATCCAGAGAATGTCTGGTACCACGGCCTCACCGTCGACAAGGCGCCGCGCGTCTTCACTGAGCACCTCGTGGGCGGTGCGGTGGTGGAGGAGTATCGCTACGTCGCGCCGCCGGGTGAGAACAAGGTCCCCAAGGCCGAGTAGCGCGTGACCGGGCCCGCGGATCTCGCGCCGACGATGGAACCGTACGCGCGGCACGTGCTGATCTGTACGGGCGGATTCTGCTCGCCCGAGCGGCGTGGACGCGCCCTCTACGCGCAGCTCGCGGCGCTGCTCGAGCGCGAGGATCTGCTCTTCGGCCCCACGCGCGTGAAGCGAGGCGAGGTGCCGTGCCTCGGGGTGTGCGCCGCGGGGCCGGTGTTGGTCGTCTATCCCGAGGGCGTCTGGTACGCGGGCGTCACGACGGAGCTGCTCGAGCGGATCGTCGTGGAGCACCTGAAGGCGGGACGGCCCATCGAAAGCGCGGTGTTCCATCGCCTTGCGGAGTGAGGGCGCAGCGCGAGATTTCGGAAGTTCACCCCAGCCGGCACGCGAAGATGACCCAGGACCAGTCGATCGGCGCGGTACTCTACCAGCGGACGCAGCTGCAAGGCCCCGTGGTGCGCATTCGCCGCGTCGAGCCCTCGGCCGGCGGTGCGGTGTGCGCCGTGATCGAAGTGGACCGCCGTGCGGGGACCCCGCGCGAGAAGGAAGGCGGGACGCCCCCGCCGATCATGGCCGTCGAGGGCGACACCGTGGACGCGGTCGTGGCCGCGCTCCTTCCGTTCGTGGAAGACGACTCGGCGGTCGCGCGCCTGCTGGCTGCGCGCGGGATCCGCTAGGCGCGAGCTCTTAGACCCGGAGCGCCTGGAGACGCGCTACGCGCTCCTGTGTGCTCGGGTGCGTCGAGAACAGCGTCATCATCCCGCCGCCGTGCGCGGCGAGCGGATTCACCGCCGCGAGCCCCGCGGCTGCGGGCGCCACATCCATCGGGATCCGCTTGGCGTAGGCGTCGAGCTTCTGCAGCGCGCCCGCGAGCGCGAGCGGGCGGCCGCTGATCTGCGCGCCCACGGCGTCCGCCTTGAACTCGCGCTGCCGGCTGATCGCGAACTGGATCAGCGACGCGGCGAGCGGCGCCACCAGCATCACGAGCAGGCCCGCCATCGGATTCCGGTCGCCGTCGCGGCCCCCGAAGAAGAACGCCAGGTTGGCGAGCGCCGAGATGGCTCCCGCCATGGTGGCGGAGATCGTCTGCAGGAGCATGTCGCGATTCTTGATATGCGCGAGCTCGTGCGCGATCACACCTTCGAGCTCCTCACGCGTGACGAGCTGCATCAGCCCCTCGGTCACGCAGACCACCGCGTGCTCGTGGTCGCGGCCGGTGGCGAATGCGTTCGGCTGCTGATGCGGCGCGATCGCGACCGTCGGCATGGGCAGGTCGGCGCGCTGACGCAGGCGGTCCACCATCTCGTAGAGCTCCGGCGCCTGCGCGCGATCCACGAGCTTCGCGCGGTACATGCGCAGCACCATCTTCGACGAGTTCCAGTACATGAACACGTTCATCCCGCCCGCGAACAGCAGGGCGAGGACGAGGCCGGTCTGTCCGCCGAAGTATCCGCCGATCACGCCGAGCAGGGCGGTGAGACCAGCCATCAACAGGAAGACCTTCGCGTTGTTCATCCGTTTCTCCGACACAAGGTTGAGAGCCCAGGCTTCACTGGCCGGGCGGTACGTACCCTGAGGGAGCAACCTCCGTGCCAACACCCATCTGCCGACTTGGCACACTCGGAGAGCGTTGCCCGGCAGAGTGGCCCGGACTACGTTCCGCGCACGATGTCACCCACCGACGACGCGCGCCGGCACCTGCTCGGCGCTGCCAAGAAGTTCCTGCTCGAGACGCCCAAACCGGCGCCTCCGGCGCACTTCGACGCCCCCCGACTCACGCTGGCCGCCCTGGAGAAGATCAAGATGTCCCGCTCCCGCGAACGGATCCTCGCCAACCTCGAGGAGATGTACTCCGAAGCTTTCACCCGCGCGAAGGCCACCGAGGACGAGGCGCAGATGGCGTCGCTCGATTTCGCGTATCGCCGCGAGCAGCTCTATTTCGAGATCCTGCTCGATGTGCGCGACGCGCTCGAGAAGCGCGGCTGAGCCGGGCACCGCTCGTGCACGGGCGCTGATGCGGCGGCTGATCGTGAACGCGCGGATCGCCACGGGCGATCCGCGCCGCCCTTGGGCGGACGCGCTGCTGCTTGATGGGGACCGCGTGGTGGAGATCGGGACCAGTGCGGCGCTGCGGAAGGCGGCGCCCGATGCCATCGTGATCGATGCGGCCGGCGCTGCGGTGGCGCGCGACGGCGCGCCCTACCTCAAGGCGGCAAGCAGCTGAAGCCCGTGATCACTTCGGCGCCGTTGTCCACGCACGAGCCGAAGCTGATCGACCCGAAGACCTCGGTGAAGGACGCTGACCCCAGCGTGAGCTGGCCGGCGATCGTCAGCGTGCGACTCGCGGGAACCGTCAGCTGGCCGCTCTGCTGGACGCCGCCTGCCACGTACGCGTTTGAGGCCAGCGACACACCCGAGGCGGTGATGTTGGTGATCTCGAGCGTCTGGAAGCGGGACTGACCAACGGCGGGATAGCCGAACGAGATGGTCTGCAGTCCCGTACCGCTGAACCGCGTGACGTGCGTGCCGGTCGCGCGGAATGATTGGAACGCCGAGGTGGTCGCCGTGAAGTTGCCCTTGAGATCGAGCAGCCCGGCCGTGAGCTGCGCATCGCCCATATCGCTGGTGTTGAAGACCGTGTTGCCCCCGATGGTCATCACGCCGGCGGCATCGGTCATGCGAAGGAAGCCGCTCGACTGAACCGTGACGTTGCCGCCCACCGTGATCGCGAAGGAATCGACGGCGAACGTGGTGCCGCTCTCGATCACCAGGTGGTTGGTGACCGCCACGTTCTGCGTGAGCAGCACGAGCCCGCCCGTCTGCAGCCGGAGCGTGGTCGGGTACGTGCCGCCGATCGCGGGGAACTGCGGGCCCGTGCCCGCATAGATGTTCACGCCCGAGATCCCGAGCGCCGTGCCGGCCGCCGTGGTCAGGGCGCCGCCCACGTAGAGGATGCGCGCGCCGCTCTCCGAGAGCGCGGTCGTGCCGCTGACCGTTACGTCGCTGTGGGCCACCACATGCGAGAGCAGCTGCACGCCCGCGGCGTTGGCGAGCTCGAGGCGCTGGAAGCGGGACTGATTGGTGGCCGGATAGCCGACC
>CAZGFE010000010.1:0-65459 GCA_964524665.1 uncultured Gemmatimonas sp. | reverse complement strand
TCATCGATGCGTTGCGTCTCGCGCGCGGGATGACGTACAAGAACGCGGTCGCCGGCCTCAACTTGGGCGGCGGCAAGTCGGTCATCCTGGGTGACAACCGCGCCCCGAACCGCGAGATGATCTTCCGCGCGCACGGACGGTTCGTGGAATCGCTCGGCGGCCGCTACGTGACCGCCGAGGACGTGGGGACGAGCACCTCCGACATGGACTTCGTCCACATGGAGACGGAGTACGTGGCCGGGCTGGCCAACAAGTCGGGCGATCCGTCGCCGGTGACGGCGCACGGCGTCTTTCGCGCGATCGAGGCCTCGGCCAAGTACAAGTGGGGCTCGCCGGCGCTCGCCGGGAAGACGGTCACCGTGCAAGGCCTCGGCAACGTGGGCACCTACCTCTCGCGCGAACTGCACGCCGCTGGCGCGCGGCTCGTCGTCACCGATATTCGCCCCGAGCGCGTCAAGCGTGTGGTCGAGGAGACTGGCGCCCGGGCCGTGGACGGCGACGAGATCTACTCCACCAAGGCCGACATCTTCGCGCCCTGCGCGTTGGGCGCGATCATCAACGACCAGACCGTCCCGAAGCTCAAGGTGGACATCGTCTGCGGCGGCGCGAACAACCAGCTGCACGAGCCCGAGAAGCACGGCGAGGCGCTCGAGAAGCGCGGGATCCTCTACGCGCCCGATTTCGTCGCGAACGCCGGCGGCGTGATCAACGTGTACAGCGAACTTGCCGGCTGGTCGCGCGAGCGCGCGCTGCGCAAGGCGGACGAGATCTTCGACACGATCCTCGGCGTCTATGGCATCGCCAAGGAAGAAGGGATCTTCTCCTACGATGCGGCCGACAAACTGGCCGAGCGGCGCATCGCGGCAGTGCACGCGATGGTCCGGACCTGGCCGCAGTGGCCGCGGAAGAGTTGAGCGTGGCCGAGCGCATCCCGATCGCCTCCGATCACGCGGGGTTCGCCCTCAAGCAGCAGTTGAGCGCGGCCTTGCGTGAGCTGGGCTACGAGGTGGAGGACCTCGGGACGCACTCGACCGATTCGACCGACTACCCGGACTTCGCCCACCCGCTCGCGGAGAAAGTGGAGCAGGGCGAGGTGAAGCGCGGCGTGCTGCTCTGCGGCACGGGACTCGGCATGTCGTACGCCGCGAACCGGCATCACGGCGTGCGCGCGGCGGTGGCGTGGACGCCGGAGATCGCGGAACTCGCGCGGAAGCACAACGATGCGAACGTGCTGGTGCTGCCCGCGCGGTTCGTGAGCGAAGCCGACGGAGTGCAGATCCTGAAGACGTGGTTGGACACCAAGTACGAGGGCGGACGGCACGATCGCCGGGTGGCCAAGATCGAGGAGACGGGACACACGGCGGAGGACGCCAAGTGAAGCCAGGCTGGCACCACTGGGATCGCCGGCTGCCCGGCGCCGCACTGCTCGGGACGGATCCCGAGATCGCCGCCCTCATCGCGGAAGAGACCACGCGGCAAAGTGAGGGACTCGAGTTGATCGCGAGCGAGAACTTCGTCTCGCCGGCCGTGCTCGAGGCGATGGGCTCGACGCTGACCAACAAGTACGCTGAAGGATTGCCGGGCAAGCGGTACTACGGCGGCTGCGAAGTGGTGGACAAGGTCGAGCAACTGGCGATCGACCGCGCGAAGGTCTTGTTTGACGCTGATCACGCGAACGTGCAGCCGCACTCTGGTGCGACGGCAAACGCGGCGGTGTTCCTGGCGTTCCTGAAGCCCGGGGACACCGTGATGGGGCTCGACCTCTCGCACGGCGGGCACCTCACACACGGCTCACCGGTGAACTTCTCGGGGCTCACCTACCGCGCCGTGCACTACGGCGTGAATGACGAAGGGCTGATCGACTACGACGCGATGCACGCGCTGGCGCTCAAGGAGCGGCCCAAGCTGATCATCGCCGGCTACAGTGCCTATTCGCGCGTGCTCGACTACGAGCGATTCGCGGCGGCGGCCAAGGCGGTCGGCGCGATCTTCATGGTGGACATGGCGCACTTCGCCGGGCTGGTCGCGGCGCGGATCCATCCGAGCCCGGTCCCGCATGCGGATGTCGTGACAACCACGACGCACAAGACGCTCCGCGGCCCGCGCGGTGGACTCATCCTCTGCCGCGCCGAGCACGCCAAGGCGATCGACAAGGCGATGTTCCCCGGCACGCAGGGCGGTCCGCTCGAGCACGTGATCGCGGCGAAGGCGGTCGCCTTCAAGGAAGCGCTGGACCCGACCTTCGCCGACTACTGCAAGCAGGTCGTGGCGAACGCGCGGGCACTCGCCGAAGGACTCATGGCGCGCGGCGTGCAGATCGTCTCCGGCGGCACGGACAACCATTTGATGCTCGCCGACCTGCGCTCCCGCAGCGCGGACCTGACGGGCAAGGTGGCGGAGCAAGCGCTGGACCGCGCCGGGATCACGGTGAACAAGAACACCGTGCCGCGCGAGACGCAGTCGCCGTTCGTCACGAGCGGGATCCGGATCGGCACGCCGGCGGTCACCACGCGCGGGATGCGCGAGGGCGAGATGGCGAAGATCGCCGCGTTGATCGACCGTGTGCTGGTCTCGCCGGACGACGAGCAGGTGACCGCGTCGGTGCGCACGGAGGTGCGCGCGCTCGCCGAGGCGTTCCCGTTGTATCTTTGAGCGCCATGCCAGAACTCGCATTCCGCGATGGGGTGATGGACCGGATCCGGCTCCGTGAGTCGCGATTCGACGAGCGCGCGTACCTGTTCGTGCTCGCCGCGCTCGAGTTCGTCCAGCAGCGGCTGCCGGAGCGCCGGCACCTCACGGGGCGGGAGTTGGCCGAGGGCTGCCGGGACATGGCGCTCGTGCGCTACGGTGTGCTCGCGCGAACGGTCTTCGAGCACTGGGGCATCCGCACGTCGGCCGACATCGGCGAGGTGGTCTTCACTCTCGTGGACACCGGCCTGCTGATGAGTCAGCCGCAGGACTCCAAGGACGACTTCATCGACGTCTTCGACTTCGACACCGCATTCGACCGGAACTATCCGTGGAACGCGGAGCTGGCGAGCTGACGCCGGGCATCGCCCGGGATCCGACATGACCGTGCGGGTGGTGACGGCGGAGCAGGCGCTTGCGCGTGACGCCGCCGCGATCGCCGACGGTGTGGACGCGTGGTCCCTGATGCGTACCGCCGGGGAGAGGACCGCGGCCGTCATCATCGAACACTACCCGCAGGTGCGCACCGGCGGCGCCGTGGTGTTCGCTGGCGCCGGGAACAATGGCGGCGACGCCTACATCGTCGCGAGCAGCCTCGCGCGTCTCCGGTGTCCGGTGCGGCTGGTGCAGGCGGGCGAGCCCAAGACCGAAGAGTGCCGCCGGGCGCGCGCGGAGGCGGAGGCTGCGGTGGCGGAGGTGAGTGATCCCGCGCATCCGGCCGTCGTCGTGGATGGATTGCTGGGCGTGGGCGCACACGGCGAGGCGCGGGATGAGATCGTCGCGCTGATCCGATCGATCGCCGACCTGCGGGCCGAGGGCGCGAAGGTGGTCGCGCTCGATCTGCCCAGCGGCGCCGACGCGTCGACGGGGACGGGCGCGGCGGTGGTGCGCGCCGACCTCACGTGCACGTACGGCACCGTGAAGCGCGGTCTGCTCGTGCGTCGCGACGAAGCCGGCGAGATCATCTGCCTGGACATCGGCCTCGGCGCGCACGCCCAAATGGCCGACGGCGCGCCGCTGCTGGTGGATCCGGCGTGGGTCCGCGCCGCGGTCCCGCCGATCCCCGCCGACGCGCACAAGGGCGTGCGCCGGCGGATCGCGGTGGTGGGGGGCAGTGAGGGGATGGCCGGCGCCCCGATGCTCGCCGCGCGCGGCGCCATGCGCAGCGGGATCGGGATGGTGCAGCTCCTCGTGGCGCCGATGAACGTGCCGGTGGTGCAGGCGTCGCTGCCGGAGACGATGGCGGCTCGCTGGCCAGTCACCGTCGAGGATCAGGAGCGCGTGCTCTCGTGGGTGCACGCGCTGCTCCTCGGGCCGGGACTGGGCCGCACGACGATGACGCGAGCGCTGATCGAACGCCTCTTGATCGAGTGGCGCGGTCCCGTGGTGCTGGATGCGGATGCGCTCAACGTGTTCGAGGGTGAGCCCAGCACCTTGGGATCGCTCCTCGGCTCGCGGCCCGCCGTGATCACGCCGCATCCCGTCGAGGCGGGGCGACTCCTCGGCAAGGACGCGGCGGTCGTGCTCGCCGACCGATTCGCGATCGGGCTCGAGCTGTCGCGAACCTTGGGCGCCACGGTGCTCCTGAAGGGCACGCCGACCATCATCAGCGCACCGGACGGTCGCGTCGCGGTGAGTGCGGCGGGCAACCCGACGCTGGGCACCGCCGGCAGCGGCGATGTCCTCGCGGGGATCATCACGACGCTGCTGGCGCAGACGGAGGATCCCTTCGCGTCCGCCACGGCGGGCGCGTGGATCCACGGGCGCGCCGGCGAGCACGCCGCGTCGCAGGGCTCCGTGCGCGGCACGTCGCTGGAGGATGTGGTGCAGTCGCTGCGCTACGTGTGGAGTCTCGCCGACCTCGAGCTGCCGGCGCATGTGCTCGCGATGCTCCCGTCCGTCGGGCAGGTGCGATGACGCCGCGCTCCACGCCGGTCCCGGCGCATCTCCGGTTGGGGCCCGGTGCGGAGTTCGACGCGCTGCGGGGCCTGCTCCGGCAGTGGGGCAGCATCGCCGTCGGCATCGGAGATGACGCCGCCATTCTCGACGTGCCTGCGGGCCACCGGCTGATCGTGAGCACCGACACCTCGGTGGAGGATGTGCACTTCCGCCGTGCCTGGCTCACACCGGAGGAGATCGGCTGGCGGGCGGTGCAGTCTGCGTTGAGCGATCTCGCCGCGATGGCGGCTGCGCCGATGGGCATTTTGGTCGCGCTGAGCGTGCCGGCCGCGTGGCGCGTGGATCTCGGCGCCCTGGCTGAGGGCATCGGGGAGGCCGCGCGCGCGTCCGGCGCGCCGATCGTCGGCGGCGACGTCACGGACACGGCGCGACTGGCGCTGAGCATCACGGCCATGGGCCACACGACCGCTCCGCTTCGCCGCTCGGGCGCGCAGGTCGGCGACCTGCTCTTCGTGACCGGCGTCCTTGGCGGTCCCGCGTCCGCGCTGGCGGCGTGGGGGGCGGGCGGCACGCCAGGCGAGGCGCATCGCGAGCGCTTCGCGCGCCCGGTGGCGCGGATCGCGGCCGGGGCGTGGCTGGCGCGCGCCGGGGCGCACGCGGCCATCGACATCTCCGACGGGTTGACCGGCGAGAGTTCCCATATTGCCGCTGCGAGCAACGTGCGCTGCGTGATCGACGTGGACGCCGTGCCGTGCCTGCCGGGCGTCGCACCGGCCGTCGCGATGTCGAGCGGCGAAGAGTACGAGTTGCTCGTGGCGGCCGCGCCCGACGATGCGGCAGCGTTCGCGGCGGAGTTCTCCCGCGCGAACGAAGGCTTGCGGCTCACCGCCGTGGGGCGCGTGGAGTCGACGACACGCAGCTCGGGCGAGGTGGTGGCCACGCGCAATGGCGTGCAGGTCCCGCTCACCGGAGCGCACGACCACTTCGCGTCTCGATGATCCGCGCGGCGATCGTCCTCGTCAGTTTCGTCTTCTCGACGCTGGTCTTCGGCGGCTGGGTCATTCTGGCGGCCCTCGTCCGTCGTCCCGACCGGATCCGGTCGCCGTACGATCGCGCGCCCCGCTACTGGGGCAAGATGAATCTCTGGCTCAGCGGGGTGCGCGTCGTGGAGCACAACGCGGAACGCAAGCGCGGCGCGCAGCACGTCTTCGTGGCGAACCATCTGGGGAATCACGACGTCTTCGCGCTGGCGGCGAAGCTGCGGTGGATCAAGTTCGTGGCCAAAGCGGAACTGTTCCGGATCCCCATCTTCGGCCGCGCGATGCTCGCGGCGGGCATGGTCCCGATCGAGCGCGCCAACCGGAAGGCGGCATTCGGTTCGTACTCGATCGCCACGCAGCGCATTCAGGCGGGCGCCTCCGTGGCCGTGTATCCCGAGGGCACGCGCGGCTCGGAGTACGCGCTGCGCCCGTTCAAGAAGGGCCCGTTCGTGCTCGCCATTCAGGCCCAGGCGCCGATCGTGCCCGTGGTGATCTACGGTGTGCTGGAGATCCAGCGCAAAGGCCGCTTTCACGTGCGCCCAGGCGTGCTGCACATGCACTACCTCGAACCGATCGAGACCGTCGGCCTGACCTACGACGACCGCAATGCGCTCGCACGTCGCACCTACGAGGCCATGGCGGCGTGCCTGCAGCAGGAGTACGGCATCACGTCGCCGCCGTTCGCGAACGGCTAGATTCCGACCACGGCGCGACCCTGCGCCCGTTCATCGCTGATCCCCAGAGCCCCGAGCCCATGTCCGCCATCGCCCAGATCATCGCCCGTGAGATCCTCGACTCCCGCGGCAATCCCACCGTCGAAGCCGAGATCACGCTGGAGGACGGCACCTGGGCCCGCGCGGCAGTGCCCAGCGGCGCCTCCACCGGCGAGCACGAGGCGAACGAACTCCGCGACGGCGATGCCAAGCGCTACCTCGGCAAAGGGGTCCTGAAGGCCGTGCAGAACGTGAGCAAGTTGATCGAGCCGGAGTTGATCGGGCTCGACGTGGTGGACCAACTCACGATCGACCGTGCGCTCATCGCGCTCGACGGCACCAAGACCAAGAGCAAGCTTGGCGCGAATGCGATGCTCGCCGTGTCCATGGCCGCCGCACGCGCCGGCGCGGCGACCCTCAACGTGCCGCTCTACCGCTACCTCGGCGGCCCCATGGCCCGCACGCTGCCGGTGCCGCTGATGAACATCCTGAACGGCGGCGCGCACGCGACCAACACCGTGGACTTCCAGGAGTACATGATCGTCCCCGTGGGCGCCGAGGATTTCTCGCAGGCGCTGCAGATGGGGACCGAGGTGTTCCACGCGCTCAAGAAGGTGCTGGTCAAGCGGAAGCTGTCGACGGGCGTGGGCGACGAAGGCGGGTTCGCGCCGGATCTCAAGAGCGACGAGGCCGCCCTCGACGTCGTGATGGAGGCGATCGAAGCGGCGGGCTACCTCCCGGGCGAGGAGATCGCGCTCGCGCTCGACTGCGCGGCCAGCGAGCTCTTCACCAAGGGCAAGTACACCTTCAAGAAGAGCGGCGCCGGGACCAAGAGTGCGGAACAGATGGTCGAGCTCTACGCCAAGTGGCTGCGCAAGTATCCGATCGTCTCGATCGAGGACGGACTCGCCGAAAGCGACTGGGAAGGCTGGGGCCAGCTCACCGAGGCGCTCGGGGACCAGTGCCAGTTGGTGGGTGACGATCTCTTCGTGACGAACACCGAGTTCCTCGGGCGCGGGATCGAGGAGGATGTGGCGAACGCGATCCTCGTGAAGGTCAATCAGATCGGTACGCTCACCGAGACGCTCGAGACGATCGAGATGGCGGGTCGGAATGGCTACCGGTCGATCATCTCGCATCGCTCGGGAGAGACCGAGGACACGTTCATCGCCGATCTCGCGGTGGCGACGAACGCCGGCCAGATCAAGACAGGCTCGGCGAGCCGCACGGACCGCGTGGCCAAGTACAACCAGTTGCTGCGGATCGAAGCGGAGCTCGGAGACCACGCGGAGTTCCCGGGCGGCGCCATCTACGGGCTCGCGGACTAGTGGCCAAGCGGCGAGCGCGTGCGTCGGTCGCCACGGAGCCGCGCGATGCGGGGTGGATCGTGCGTCGGCTCGCGCTCGCGGTCGTCGTGCTGTTGCTCCTGAGCTTCGCCGTGCAGGGCGGGGAGTACGGCACCACCGACCTGTTGCGCCAGCGGTCGGTGCTGGCCGCGGAGCGCGCGACCGTGGACTCACTCGAGGCGCGCGTGCGCGAGCTCCAAGCGCTCAAGAAGGCGGTCGAGAACGACCCCGCCACGCAGGAGCGGATCGCGCGCGAGGAGTTCGGCATGGTGCGCCCCGGCGAAGTGCTGTATCGCTTCACCGAGCCTGCCGACACGTCACGCTGAGCTGCGGGCGCGGCTCCGCGCCCATTGACTGACAGCGCGGGCGCCATATCTTTCGATGCACTGACGCGGGGTGGAGCAGCCTGGTAGCTCGTCGGGCTCATAACCCGAAGGTCGCGGGTTCAAATCCCGCCCCCGCTACTGGTAGGACTGGCAGGACCCGAGGCGCCTCCATTGTGGGGCGCCTCGTTGTTTGTGGGAGACGGTTCAAGCGCTCGCGAGGGGATGGAGCCCGCCGTCTGGCCCCGTTAGATTCCCCTCGGCAGCAGACAGGGAACACGGCTGGGTAGCTCAGCTGGTTAGAGCACGGCACTCATAATGCCGGGGTCGCGGGTTCGAGTCCCGCCCCAGCTATCAAGGCACGGCCGCAGCGGGCGCTTCCTTCGCGTGAAGGGAGCGCCCGCTGTGCGTCTTGCGGTCCGCGGCCGGCGAGCGCATGGTGGACGCGGATTCGTCCACACCCTGACCGGAGTCACCATGACCACCGCTCCCCGCCGTGAATTCCTCGCCCGCATCGCCGCAGGCACCGCCGCGCTCGGCGCCGCGTCGCTCGCCGCGCCCATGCGATCCGCCGAGGCCGCCTTCGGCCCGCTCGGCACCGATGCGAACCCCGCGCGCCAACAGGGCGAGTGGAACACCACCTGGCCGGACCGCCTCACGGGACGCGTGCGCTCGGTGTTCGACGTGCCGGAGATCGAGAGCGGGTACGGTGTGTGGCGAGCGTCGATCTGGGCCAATCAGTACGAGGCCACGCTCAAGATCCCGCGCGCACAGCTCTCCACGGCGCTCGTGATCCGCCACAATGCGATCATCCTGGCCATGCAGCAGGAGTATTGGGACAAGTACGGCGTGGGCGCGGACAACTCCATTCTGCATCCGCTCACGGGGGAACCCACGCGCCGGAATCCGGCGCTGCTGGGCGCCGCTGATGGTGTTGGCGCGCCATTCTCCGAGTTCGCGCTCGGTCCCTTCATGGCTCGCGGCGGAGTGGTGCTCGCGTGCGACCTGGCCCTGCAGGACGTGATCGGCAACATCGCGCGGGTGGACGGGAGTGCGCCGGAGGCCGCGCGCACTCGCGCGATCGCTTTGATGGTGCCCGGGGTGATCCTGCAGCCGTCCGGTGTGTTCGCGGTGCTCCTGGCGCAGCAGGTGAAGCAGGCGCTCTACATCCGCGCGAGCTGACCCGGATGGGGAGTCGGGGCCACCCGGCCCCGGCTCTCTCGCGGAGGCAGTATCCGCTGCCCCGAGCATTGCTGGGCCTCGATCGACAGTCGAAATTGCGGTCGTGCATCGACTCGCCACGACTTTCAGCCGCGTCATGGAACTGGGACGGACCAAGGAGGGGGTGCTCGCGCGCCGTCTTCTGCTCGTGCTCGGGGTGTATACGCTCGCGCGCGTGGTCTTCCTGATCGACCACTTCGATCTCTTCCGCGATCAGGGCGTGGGTGCGCTGTTCGCGGCGTTCCTGCGGGGAGCGCGCTTCGACCTCTCGGCGATCGCGTACTCGAATGTGCCGTTCATCCTGCTGTCGCTCGCGCCCGGAACATGGCTGGCACGGCGCGGCTACCAGCGGCTCTTGCTCACGCTGTTCGTGGTGGTGAATGGCGCGATGGCGATCATCATGTTCGGCGACATCGCGTACTTCCCGTTCACGGGCACGCGCGTGACGCTCGACGTCTTCGCGTTCTCGGGCGAGGCCGCGACCCAGTCGCCGCAGCTGCTCAAGAACTACGCGGGACTCGCCAGTCTCACGATCGGGATGATCATCGCGCTCGGCGTCTTCTTTCCGCGCATGCCGCAGGCGGTGACGGCGCGCGCACGGTGGACGACGCCGCTGCTCGCGCTGGGCGTGATCGTCCTGACGGGCATAGGCGCGCGCGGCGGGCTGCAGAAGAAGCCGCTCAAGCCGATCCACGCGTTCGCGCAGGGAGACCACGAGTTGGGGGTGCTGGCGCTCAACAGCGCTTTCACGCTCATCCACTCGCCCACGGACCGCCAGCTGACGCCGGTGACCTACTTCGCCGACGACCGAGACGCCGAGGCGCTGCTGCGCGCGCCGTTCGGGTTCTCCGCCGTCGCCGCCGCGCGCGGCTTGCCGCAGCGGCAGAACGTGGTGCTCATCGTGCTCGAGAGCGTCGGCAGCGAGTTCTGGGGCGCGCGCGACCGCGACGTGCGCCTGACGCCGTTCCTCGACTCGCTGGCGGAGCAGGGTGTCTTCTATCGCAACGGGTTCTCCAACGGCCGCCGCTCCATGGACGCGCTGCCGAGCATCCTGCTTGGCGTGCCGCTCCTGATGGGGCGCTCGGTCGCCGTCTCCGCGTATCAGGGCAACGAGTGGCACGGACTTGGAGATCTCCTCGGCCGGAACGGCTACCGCACGGCGTTCTTTCACGGGGCCGTGAAGGGCACGATGTTCTTCGACGCGATCGCGGGCATGGCGGGCATCGAGTCGTTCCTGCCGCTCGAGGCGTTCCCGGATTCCGTGCGCGCCCGCGACTTCGATGGACACTGGGGGCTGTACGACGAACCGGCGATGCAGTGGGCCGCCGAGGAGATGGGCCGGTTCCAGGAGCCGTTCTTCGCTGTGGTGTTCACCATCAGCACGCATCACCCGTACCAGCTGCCGCCGGCGTTCGAAGGCGCCTACCCAGAGCGCTCCGGCGATCTCCACGCGAGCGTCCGGTATCTCGACCACGCTGTGCGGCAGTTCTTCGAGCGCGTGAAGGACGAGCCCTGGTACTCGAACACGCTGTTCATTCTCACGGGCGACCACACCGCCCCCGACCGCGCCGTGCGGTTCGACACGGATCTTGGTCGGTTCATGGTTCCGACGCTGCTCTTCCACCCGAAGGGCACGGGTGCGCTGCCGCCGCTCGACGCCACGCGGATCACGCAGCATGTGGATCTCTTCCCGACGATCCTCGACTACACGGGCAGTGACCCGGGGCGGATCCCCCTATTCGGTCGGTCGCTGTTCGCCGACACGCCCGGCGAAGCGATCCTGCAGTCCAACGACATCTTCTGGCTCGTGCGGAGGGATGCCGTGCTCCAGCGCGAACCGAACGGCACGGAGCGACTCTTTGCGCTCGAGGGCGAACGCTCCGGGAGTACGCCGCCCGGTGCGCGCGGCGCGGCCCTCGCGCCCGAGCTCAGACGACGTCTCGACGCGTACGTGCAGCACTACGCCAACGGCATGATCCGGAACACGTTCTTCCGTGAGCCGGCGCCTCGCCTCAGCGCGCCGGCGGCGCCCCCAGCGGCTCCGTAAGCACGCTGAGGATCGTCGCGATCCCGCGCACGAAGTCCGCGACGCGAAGATTCTCGTTGGGTGAATGCTGGTTGTTGTCGGGATTCACCGTGCCGACGCTCACGGCGGGCACGCCCAGCGTCGTGACGAACGGCGAGATCGGGATCGAGCCGCCGGCCGTGCGGAGCATCACGGGTTCGCGGCCGAAGCGCCGCACCATGGCGCGGCGCAGCCAGCGGCCGGGCTGGGAGTCGAACTCGGTCCGGAACGCCAGGTAGGAACTGCTCGCGTCGTAGCGCGCGATCCTCGGGTAGCGGGCGCGCTCCGCATCGGTCGGCGCGCGGCCCGTGATCACGTGGTAGCCCTGCGCCTCGATGTGCCGCTTCACGAGATCCAGGAGCCGCGCGGGGTCGCTCTCCTTCACCAGCCGCACGTCCACCTCCGCCACCGCGTCGGGCGGGATGATCGTGCGCGCCTCGTCCCCGACCCAGGCCGCGCGCATGCCGCGGATGTTGAGTGACGGGTATTGAAGCGCCGCCTGCGCGGATGCCGCCACACCACGGTCCGGCGCGGCGATCCCGATCTCGCGGTGGAGCGTCGCCGTGTCGTCCGGCACGGCGTCGAGGATCCGCTGCGTAGCGGGGTCGATCGTGACGCCGTCGTAGAAGCCCGGGATCGTCACACGCCCGTCGTCGTTCTTCATGGAGGCGAGCAGCTGCGCGAGGCGGAGCGCTGGGTTGGGGACGTAGTTTCCCCAATGCCCCGAGTGCTGCGCGACCCGCGGTCCGTAGACCGTCAGCGTGAACCGCGCGATCCCGCGCGCGCCGAACGTCAGGGTCGGCTCGCCCGTCACGTGCGGCGGGCCGTCGAAGATCACGAGGAGGTCGGCGGCGAGGCGCTCCCGGAACCGCGTCACCATCGCGGGCAGATGGGGCGACCCCATCTCCTCCTCCGTATCCACGATGACCTTGAGGTTGTAGTCCGGGCGGAGTCCGGCCGCGTCCATCGCGGAGACGGCGGACAGGAACTGGGCGACGGGCCCCTTGGAGTCTGACGCCGAGCGAGCGAAGATCCGCCAATCCGGGTTCGGCGTCGCCAGCCGCTCCCAGGGGATCGTCGTCCAGTCGGTCGGATTCCCGTCCACGCTGGTCGCGCCCAAGCGCCGTTCTTTCAGCGTGGGCGTCCACGGACTCGACTGGTGCCAGCGGGAGGGATCGACGGGCTGGCCATCCGCCTGGAGATAGACGAGGACGGTCCGCCGCGCGCCCGGCACGCGACGTTCGGCGAGGATCGCGTCGCTCCCCGGCATCTCGAGACGCTCGGTGGCGAACCCCCGCGAGGCGAACTCGCCTTCGAGGAAGCTCGTGAGCCGGAGGATGTCCTCGGCGTTGTGCGCGTCGTTGGGCAGGCTGAGCAGTTGCTGGTAGAGCGCGAAGGCACGGGGCAGCTCGCGGGCCGTGAGCGCCTCGAGCCGCTGCTGCGACGGCGGGACGGACTGGGCCTCGAGTGTGAGCCCGCTCACGAAGAGCAGGGCGAGGGCGGCGTTCAACGCGGTGCGCGCGGGGGAGAATGGCATCCCGGATTCTAGCACTTCCACTGCCGCCACGGCGCGTGCCCTTGTTCCGGGCGCGCCCCGCGCCAACTTTCAGGGGCGATGGCACTCCCACAAATGCCGCTGAAGGACGAACAGGCGAACCTCGTCACGGTCTCGTTGATCGTGATCGCATCGGTCGCCTTTGCGTTCGGGCTGGCGTGGACGCGGCCGGTGATGGTGCCGTTCGTGTTGTCGGTCTTCGTCTATTACATCGTCTCGCCCGTCGCGGACTTCCTCGAGCTCCGGCTCCGGTTCCCCCGCTGGGCGTCCACCCTCGTGACGCTGCTCGTGGTCGCGGGCGGGATCTTCCTCCTCGGCGGACTGATCACGACGTCGGCCCTCGGCCTCGGCAACTCCGCCGACATCTACCGCGAGGAGCTGCTCGAATTCGTGCGGCAAGTGGCCGCATCGCTCGACGCGCGGGGACTCAACCTGAGTCAGGACGCGCTGCTCGACAGCATTCGCAATCTGCCGGTCTCGCGCGCGCTGCAGGCCAGCGCCGGCACGGCCTTCACGCTGCTGACCAACGGCACGCTCGTCGTCCTCTTCGTGATCTTCCTGCTGCTCGGCCGAACGCGGGAGATGATCAAGCATCCGATCTTCCGGCAGATCGACCGTGACATCCGGCGGTATCTGGTCCTCAAGTTCCTTATCTCGGCCGTCACCGGGACGCTGATCGGCTTGATCTTCTTTGCATTCGGGGTCGAACTTGCGCTCGTATTCGGGGTGCTGGCGTTCGTCCTGAACTTCATCCCGTCCGTGGGCTCGATCGTGGCGACGCTGCTGCCGCTGCCGATCGTCCTCGTGCACTTCGACACGCTGGGGCCGGTGCTCGCGATCCTCGCCCTCACTACGGCCGTTCAGATGGTGATCGGGAACGGGATCGACCCCAAGCTGATGGGTCAGCGACTCGACCTGAGTCCGGTGACGATCGTGATGGCCCTCGTGTTCTGGGGCCTGCTGTGGGGCGGTGTCGGCATGTTGCTCGCGGCACCGCTGACGGCGATCCTGCGGATCGTGCTCGCACAGTTCGAGACCACGCGGCCCTTCACGGACCTCATGGCCGGGCGGCTGCCGAAACATCAGGACGAGGACGAGGAACCCTCCGCCACTGGCGCATAGGCCGGCGTCCCGGTATTAGTTCGGGGAATGCCGCCAGGGGTACTCCGCGAGTGCGGGGTTGAGAAAGTCTCTTGGAACCTGACCCGGTCAAGACCGGCGTAGGGAGTGCGGCGAGTGTCGTGACCGCTGCTTCGGGCCACGCCACCCGCTCGCCGGGTGTGCGTGGCCTGCTGCGTTGAGGCCGCACGCGTCCGACGAGATTCCGTCACTACGGCGCCCTCCTGTCGAGGACACCGCATATGCTCACCCGTTCGATCCGCGCTGCTCGCCCGCCGGCTCTCGGCGCCCGCTTGCTCGGCTTGACCGCGCTCCTCGCGCTCGGCGTCTCCGGGCTGCGCGCACAGACGCCCACGGCCCCGACGCCGGTGAGAGACAGCCTCGCCGCACGTGATACGCTGGAAGCCGTCGTCATCCGCGCCACGCGCGCGGGCGGTGCCGCCGCGACGTCCTCGACGACGCTGGACCGCGCCGCGATCGAGCGCACGTACGTCGGGCAGGACGCGCCACTGGCACTCCTCGGAGCCACCAGTGTCACCGCCGCCAGCGATGCGGGTGCCTATTCCGGCTACAGCTCCCTGCGACTGCGTGGGATCGACCAGACCCGGCTCGCGATCTCGGTCGATGGGATCCCGCTCAACGACCCGGAGGACCAAGTCCTCTACTTGTCCAACGTGCCTGACTTCATGAACTCCATGCAGTCGGTGCGCGTGAGCCGCGGCGTCGGTTCGAGCGCGTTCGGGACGGCGAGCTTCGCTGGGTCGCTGAGCTTCGAGAGTCTTCCGCTGATGACGACGCCGCGGTTCGCCGAAGGTCAGCTCACGATGGGTTCGTGGGGCACGCAGCGCGTGAGCGCCGAAGGCGCGACGGGTCTCGCCGGCCAGGTGGCCGCGTACGGCCGCGTCTCGATGCAGAGCACCGACGGCTACCGCGCGCACTCGGGCAACGAGTCCGAGAGCGGCTTCTTCAGCGCCGGATGGTTCGGCGCACGCGATGCACTCAAGCTGACCGGATTCGCGGGGCGCTCACGCATGCAGCTGGCGTACTACGCGCCGAGCGAGGCCGATCTTGCGGCGGACCCCCGGGCGAACCCCATGTCGCCTGAGGAGCGCGACGACTTCCATCAGGAGATGGTGAGCGTGCAGTACACGCGCGTGCTGCGTCCGGGGGCGACGCTGACCACGACGGGGTACCGCAACAGCGCCGGCGGCTGGTTCGATGTGGACGTGGGGGGCGACCTCTGGAATTTCAATCTCGACCACGTCTGGCACGGGGTGCTCTCGACGTTCGAGTGGACGGGCACGGATCGCGCGCTGACCGTGGGCGCGCATCTCAGCCGCTACGCGCGCGACCACACGCTCTTCATCAAGCCGGACCTCGACAACGCGCTCTACCAGAACACCGGGCACAAGGCCGAGCAGAGTGCCTTCGTGAAGTCCACGTGGACACGCGGCAGCGTCGGTTGGCACGCGGACATCCAGGTGCGTCGTGCCGCGTTCCGGTATGAGCCGAGCAGCGGGACCACCTTCGGATCGCCGACGATCGACTGGATCTTCGTGAGTCCCAAGGTCGGCGTGTCGTGGCGTGCGCGGCCAACGCTCGACGTCTTCGCCTCGCTTGGGCAGAGTACGCGCGAGCCGACGCGCAGCGATCTCTTCGCCGGCGCGGACGACCTGGATGACGCCGCGGCGGCCGAGGTGCTGCCGCTCGACCGCGTCCGTCCGGAGCGACTCACCGATCTCGAGCTTGGAGCGCGGCACACACGCGGACCGTTCACCGTGAGCGTCAATCTCTTCGCCATGCGATTCCGTGACGAGATCGCGCCGATCGGCGCGCTGTCCGTCACCGGCGGCCAACTGCGGCGCAACGTGGACCGGAGTTCGCGCGTCGGGGCGGAGTTCGAGACGCATTGGCGGCCGCGTCCCGCCTTCGCCCTCGCGGGAAACCTGACAGTGATGCGCGCGCGGATCGCCGAGTTCGAGGACGAAGCGACCGCCACCACGTACCGCGACGTGGCGCCGCTCCTGACGCCCGCGATTCTGGCCAACGCGCAGGTTACGTGGAATCCGATGTCCGCCGGCGAACTGGTGCTCGCGCTGCGGCACGTGGGCGAGTCACACTTGGCGAACGACGGGAACCGCGCACTCGTCGCTCCGGCGCACTCACTGGCCGATCTCGGAGCGTCGTATCGACTCGGCGAAAGCACCATCCGCGTGCAGATCCAGAACCTTTTTGACGCCACAGCGTACGCGTCTGGATATACTGACGGCACAACTCGTTACTTCTTCCCTGTCGCCTCGAGAACGGTGTTGGCCACGGTCGGTGTGACGTTCTAAGATTGGCGGATGTCCTTCGCGCCGCGTTCTCTTCAGCACGAACTGCAACAGTCCCGCCCCTTTCGCTCCGTGGCGGAAGAGGCGCTCGTCTCCGTCCTGCGCACCGCCGCCGTGCTGCGTCGCGCGATCGCGCAGCGGGTGGAACCGTACGGGATCTCTCCGGCACAGTACAACGTGCTGCGGATCCTGCGCGGGGCGGGGGAGAAGGGTCTCCCGACGCTTGAGGTCCGGGAACGCCTGATCGAGGAGGCGCCCGGGATCACGCGCCTGATCGACAAGCTGGAGCAGGCGGGACATGTACGACGCGACCGCAGCGGCGCGGATCGGCGCAAAGTGCATTGTTGCATCACGCCCAAGGGACTCGCACTGCTCGACGCGATGGATACGTTGATCCAGGAGACCACCGGACTGATCAGTGCCGGACTCCCCGCCGAGGCGAATCAGCGCACCATGATCGACCTGCTGGCGCAGGTGCGAGCCGGCGTTGGCGACTGAGCGCGGCCTCTGCCGCTTCCCTACGGGACGCCGATCCGACGGACCTCTCTGATGCGCGCGATCCCATCGCCTTCGACGATCGCGTCCACGGTATCCATCCCTTCGACGACCTCGGCGAAGACGGTGTAGTCGCGTCGGAGCCGGGCGTTGTCGCGGAGGTTGACGAACCACTGCGCGTCGCCGGTGTCGTGGCCGCGAGTGCTCATGCCGACGCTCCCGCGGGGGTGTGCGAGCGTCCCAAGTTCGTCCACGAAGAACTGACGGTAGCCGACGTACTCGTTCGCGTCGGGACTGCCGCCTTGGATCACGAAGTCGTGCTCGACGCGGTGCCAGCTCGAGCCGTCGTAGTACCCTTCGCGCGCCAGGGTGAGGACCCGCGCAGCCATGATCGGCGCGAGGTCACCGCGCAGGCGCACGACGAAACTCCCACCGCCGCTCGCGTCGTCGAGATCCACTTGCAGGAACCGCTGCGCGCCGAGGGCCAGTTCCACCGCCTCGGCGGGGAGCCGCGGATCGCGCGGCGGCGCCTGGTCCTCGCGCGCCGACCGACCCGCCACATGCAGCAGCGCTGTGCGCACGTCGCGCTCGGATGCATTGGCGCGCACGGCGAAGCGCTCGAAGGCGCGCGCGGCAGCCTCACGCGCCTCGGGATGCGCGGTGCCGCGAAGCGCGGTGGCGGCCGCGCGCACGGACTGCGCGCCGTCGCGTGCAAGCGCCCGCACGAACAGCGCGTCATCCTCCCGGCCGGTGGTGGCGCCCAGCCACTCGATCGCCGCCTCCGCGACGTTCTCGTTCACGTCCTGGGTCAGCGTTCGCAGCGTGGTGAGGTCGCCGGCCGGTGCGGCCGCGCGAGCCGCGTACTGCCGGACCTGCCACTGGGGGTGTTCGGCGAGCCGCGCGATGTACGGCCGCGCGTCGTTCGGGCGCAGGCGCGCGAGCGCGACGATCCCGTACGCTGCGGGCTGCCACGAGACCGCGCCTGGTGCGTGGCGCGACGCGTCACGCGGGAGCGCGCGGATCCAGTCGTGGAGGGCGGTCACGAGGGAGTCGTCGGCGGCGCACGACGCGCGGGCGACGACGGCGGCGCGCTGGCGCACCGGCCAGACGGAGTCGGCCATGGCCCGCCTGAGCGCCGCACAGTCGTCGCGTGCGGGCGTCAGCACGCGCCACCGCGCCTTCCACGCGGGTTCAGGCGCGGGCACGGGGGCCGGTGCCTGCCCCATCAACGAGTCGCGCGCGGTGAACGTGCTGTCTGTGATCCGCGCGAGCGCTCGCGCGGCGAGTGCGCGGACCACCGCGTGCCGATGGCGCGCGGCGTTGGCGAGGGCGGGGGACCGGGAGTCCCGTGCCTCCTCCGCCGCGAGGACGAGAGCCACCAGCGCGGAGTCGTCGCGCGTCAGCGGCGCGCTGGACGCCGCCTGGGCCCCGGCATTCCCCGACACGCCAGCGAGCACCAGCCACGCACCGAGCGCGCGACGGGCCGAAAGCGGAAGTAGGCGCATTCCTTAACGTCACCCAGCGGTTGGCCGCCGACAAGGCACGCGGATAGAATTCACCCATGCTCCTTCTCAAGTTCCTGCAGCAGATGTTCCGTGCGCTCAACTCCGACGGGACGCCGGGACAGGTGGGGATGGGAATGGCGATCGGGCTCGCCTTCGGCCTCACGCCGCTCATCTCCCTGCACAACCTCGTGATCCTGGCCGTGGCGATGCTCACGACGGTCTCTTTTCCGGGGGTGATGCTCGGATGGGCCGTCGCGGTTCCTCTGGGCTTCGCGCTCGATCCGCTCTTTGACCGGGTGGGGATGGCGATCCTGATGAGTGACGCCGCCGCACCGTTCTTCACGTGGGTCGTGAACACCCCGGTCGTGGCGCTCTCCGGCCTCAATAACTCCATCACACTCGGCAGCCTCGTCGTCTGGATCGTGCTGCTGGTGCCGGCGTTCTTCGTGTTCCGCACGCTGGTGGCGCGGTATCGCGCCCACGTCCTCGCGTATGTGCAGCGTTGGCGCGTGGTGCAGGTGCTGAAGTCGTCGAAGCTCTGGTCCATGTACGAGATGTTCCGCCCATGAGCTATGTCCGGTGGAAGGCCCTGTTGCCGCTGAGTGTATTTCTCGTGCTGCTCACGGTCTGGACGATGCTCTTCAAGGACCCCGCACTGCGCTGGGCCGTGCAGAAGGCGGGCACGGCGGCCGTCGGCGCCAAGGTCGACCTCGCGGATGCGCACTGGAGCCTGACCGACGGCAACGTGTCGCTGCGCGGCCTCCAGGTGACGGACCCGAAGTCCCCCATGACGAATCTCGTGGAGGTGGACGAGCTCATTCTCGACGTCGGGATCCTGCCCGCGCTGGAGAAGAAGGTCGTGGTGGACACGATCGCAGCGCGGGGGATCCGCTTCGGCACGCCGCGTGCGACGTCCGGTGCGCTCCCCGTCTCCGACGAGCCGGAAGCCGCCCGGGTGAGCAGCGCGGTGGTCGACAACTGGAAGTCGCAGGTGAAGGTGCCGTCCCTCGACCTCAGCACGCTCCAGAAGTCGGTGAATGTGGATGCCATCTCGGCGGACAGTCTCGCGACGTTGCGTGCGGCGCTTCATGCGCGCGCGTACGCCGACACCGCGCGCGCGAAGTTCCTCGCGGACCTGGCCGCGGCGGACCCGCGGCCCGTGATCGATTCGGCCGAGGCGCTGGCGGAGCGGCTTCGCACGGCAAATCTGCGCACCTTGGGTATTCCCGGCGCGCGCCGCGCGGTCACTGATGTACGACGCACCCTCACGGAGCTGGGGCGGATCGACGACCGACTCAAGGCCCTGGAAGCCGAGGTGCAGGGCAACGCCGCCGGCCTCACACAGAAGCTGGAGGCGATCCCCGCGGCGCGCGTGCAGGACTACGCCTACGCCCGGTCGCTGCTGCAGCTGCCGACGTTCGACATTCCGAGCATCGGACCGCAACTGATGAGCGACCTCGTCGCGGAGCAGTTCGGCAGTGTGCTCTATTGGATGCAGCTCGCCGAGCAGTACACGCCTCCGGGGCTCAAGCGGCGCACCCAGGCCGGCCCAGACCGCGTGCGGGCCTCCGGCACGACCGTGCTCTTTCCGAAGGAGACAGTATACCCCTCCTTCCTGCTGCGCGTGGCGGAGCTCTCGCTCTCGCTCGCCGGTGAGGGCGCGACGGCCGGCAACTACTCGGCGCGGATCGACGGCGTAACGACGGAGCCCGCGGTCTATGGGGCGCCCACCACGTTCCGGCTGGAGCGAGTCGGCACGAGCTCGGACGCGCGGAACATCCGCGTCGGCGGCAGCTTCGACCATCGCGCCGCTCCCGTGCGCGACTCGGTGAGTGCACGCATGGTCGCGGTGCCGCTCCCGACCGTGAAGCTCGGAGGACTCGGGGCTACGGTCGCGCTGGGCGCCGGAGTCTCGGAACTCCAGGTGACGCGCACGGGCAATGCGTTGCGCGGACACTGGACCTGGCGCGCGCCCAATGTGCGCTGGGCGCGTGATACGACCGCGCGAGCGGCCACACCCACCATGCGGAGCGTGGAGGACGCGCTCTGGCGCGCCCTCAGCCGCCTCGACTCGGTGGAGATCGCCGCGACCTTCGGCGGTACGCTCGAGCAGCCGACCCTTGCCGTGCGGACCAATATCGCGACCGCCGTCGGCAGCGCGCTGCGGGAACAGTTGGGCGACGAGGTGCGGCGAGCCGAGCAGCAGGTGCGCGCTCGCGTCGACGCGCTCGTGGACGCGCGAGTGACCGAGGCGCGGGCCTACGCGGACCGCGCGCGGACGGAGGTGGACCAGCGCATCGGGGCCGAACGCGCGCGACTGCAGGAGCAGAAGACCGCGCTCGAAGCCCGGCTGCGGGAACTCGCACGCATCCCTGGGATCGGATGACGACCTCCCGGGCGCTGCGCGAGGCGCGCTGAATGGGGCTGGGACGCTCCCTGCTGCTGGCGGCCGCGCAAAGTCCGCGGCTGAACGCCTTCGCGCTCAAGAGCCGTGTGGTGAAGCGCGCGACGCGCGCGTTCATGCCGGGCGAACGGATGGAGGACGCGCTGCACGCGGGCGTCGCGATCGCGGCCAGCGGTCGCGCGCTGCTGTACACGCGTCTGGGGGAGGCGTTGACCGAGCCGCAGGAGGCGGTCGCGGTGCGCGACCACTACCTCGGCCTCTTCGACGCGATCCAAGCCCGCGGTCTGCCCGCGCAGGTGAGCGTCAAGCCGACGCAGTTGGGCATCGACCTCTCCATCGAAGCCTGCACCGCGCATTGTGTGGCGCTCGCCGAGCGCGCGGAGGCCACGGGCTCAGCACTCTGGCTCGACATGGAGGACTCGTCGTACGTCGACCGTACGCTGGCGCTCTACGCGGCGATCAAGGCCAGGCACGCGAAGGCAGGGATCGCGTTGCAAGCCTATCTGCGGCGCACGCCGGACGACGTACAGCGTCTGCTCCCTCTTGCGCCGGTGATCCGGCTGGTGAAGGGCGCCTACGCCGAGCCGCCGAGCGTGGCGTTTCCGGCGAAGCGCGACACCGATGCCGCCTACGAGGCGATCGCGAGCACGCTGCTGGAGGCGGCCGCCGCCGGTCGCTGCACGCCGATCTTCGGTACGCACGATGTGCCGATGCTGGGACGCATCCGCGCCCGCGCCGCAGCGCTCGGCGTGCGCCAGGGCGCCTACGAGATCCACATGCTCTTTGGGATCCGGGAGCGCGAGCAACTGCGCCTGCGCGACGAAGGCGAGCAGGTGGCGACGCTCGTGAGCTATGGCGAGGCGTGGTACCGCTGGTACATGCGCCGCTTGGCCGAGCGTCCCGCGAACGTCTGGTTCGTGGTCCGCTCGATGTTCGGGTGAGCCCGCCGATTGCGCGCCCAGTCAAAGTATATTACTGTATCGGCGTATAGAGAATCTGTAACGACCCCATCGCCCCACCCGCTGAGGTGCTCGTGACGCGTTCGCTCGTACCTGTGACCGCCGTGCTGCTCGTCGCCGCGTGTGCCAACCCGAAGGAGTCCGGCGAGAGCGTGCCGGCGGTGCAGTTCAGCGAGGCCAGTTGGGTCGCGCCGCGCGAAGCGGACATTCCGAACGACTCCGCCGGCGCGGCGATCCGCCGCGGACTCTACCTGCTGCGGAACACGCCGGAGAGCCTGCCGAACTTCGCGACCTCCGGCCTGCGCTGCACGAGCTGCCACCAGGACGACGGCATCAAGCTGAGCGCGGGCTCGCTCACGGGCTCGCACGCGCGGTTCCCGGCATACATGTCGCGCACGGGCGCGGTGATCACACTCGCCGACCGGGTCAACTACTGCTTCACGCGCTCGCTCGCGGGCAACGTGCTGCCCACGGGCAGTCGTGAAATGACCGACATCCTCGCGTACCTGGCCTTCATCTCGCGCGACGTGCCGAGCGGCACGCATCTGTCCACCGCGGGGATGCCGAAGATGCCCGAGGTGCTCGACGGCGACGCGGCGCGCGGGGCCGAGCTCTACGTGGAGAAGACCTGCTCGACCTGCCACGGGGCCGATGGCAATGGCGTGGGCATCCTCCCGCCGCTCTGGGGACCGCGGTCCTATTCCATTGGCGCGAGCATGGCGCGGATCGAGCGCGCGGCGGCGTTCATCTATTTCAACATGCCGCAGACCGCGCCGGGCTCGCTCACGCCGCAGGAGGCCTTTGACCTCGCGGCCTACGTGAACGGACAGCCGCGTCCGGACTCCCCCGCGAAGGAGCTCGATTGGCCGGTCGGCGGGAATCCGCCGGACGTGCCGTACGACCTGCGGTCGGGTCACCGCGCCTTCCGTCCGCCGCCGCTGATCCCGCGCCGCACGCCGGAGCGTTCCGTGGTCCCGGTGCCGCCGCGCGCAGCGGGCCCGACCGCCGCACGTACGGGGGCGCGGTGAGCGATCGCCGCGTGTCGCGGCGTGCCGTGATCACCGGCGCGGCCGGGGCCCTCGGCGCCGCCGCGCTCGCCAAGCTGCCGACCGAGGCCGATGCGCAGGGCGCGCCAGCGACCGCGCCCTCGGTGCCGGCGGACCCCACCAGACTGCAGGGGCACCCCACGAGCGCGCTCGGCGCGCGCTCGCCCTTCGTGACGCCGCAGCGGAATCCGACCGGTGCCACGGTCGGCAGCTCATACACACCGATCCAGGATCTCACCGGCACCATCACGCCGGCGGACCTGCACTTCGAGCGGCACCATGCCGGGATCCCGGTCATCGATCCCGCGCGGCATCGCTTGATGATCCACGGGCTCGTATCCCGTCCGCTCGAGCTGACCGTCGACGACGTCAAGCGATTTCCGCAGGTGACGCGCACGCACTTCATCGAGTGCTCCGGGAACGGGCGTTCCGCGTTCCGCGATCCGAAGCCGGACCTCACGCCGCAGCAGGTCTCGGGCATGATCTCCAACTCGGAGTGGACCGGCGTGTTGCTCTCGACGCTCTTCCGCGAGGTCGGTGCCGCGCCTGACGCGAGTTGGTTCTTGGCCGAGGGCGGCGACGCGTGCGTGATGACGCGTTCGGTGCCCATGAGCAAGGCGTGGGACGACGCGATGGTGGTCTGGGCGCAGAATGGTGAACCACTGCGTCCGGCGCAGGGATTCCCGCTGCGGCTGCTCCTGCCGGGGTGGGAAGGGAACATCAATGTGAAGTGGCTCCGCCGCCTCGAACTCGGCACCGCGCCGTGGATGACGCGCTGGGAGACGTCCAAGTACACGGACCCGCTGCCGGGCAACAAGGCGCGGATCTTCTCATTCGAGTGCGACGCCAAGTCGGTGATCACCGCGCCGGCGTACCCGGGAAGGATCACGGCACAGGGGTGGCACGGGGTGAGTGGGTTGGCGTGGAGCGGGCGCGGGCGGATCGCGCGCGTGGAAGTGAGCACCGACGGCGGCCGCCGCTGGGCGGACGCGGAACTGCACGGGCTCGCGCACACGAAGTCCACCGTGCGCTTCGAGCACATGTGGGAGTGGCGCGGCGAAGAGTCGATCCTCCTCTCGCGAGCGACCGACGAGACCGGCTACGTGCAGCCGACGCGACAGGCCCTGCTCGACGCGCGCGGGGCGGGAACCGACTACCACTTCAATCCCATCATGGGCTGGAAAGTGGCGAGCGATGGTCGGGTCACGTTCCACGGGACGACCTGATGCGGACCTCGCTGAAGCGTGCCGTTCGGGCACTCACCGCGTGCGGCGCGATCGTGGCCCTCGGGGCGTGCGGCGACGAGCCCGCGCGCTCCGGCGCCGCTGCTGCCGGGCACTACGCGCTCGGCACGCCGCTCGACTCGGCGCGGCTCGCCTTGTGGGACCGCGACGTGGGAGCGGCTGGCGTCGAGCTTCCCGCAGGACGCGGCAGCGTGGCCGAGGGCCGCGTGCTCTATGCGCAGCAGTGTGCCGCGTGCCACGCGGCAGGCGGCGAAGGCATGGAGCCGGCGTTCCCGCGCCTCGTGGGACGACCGTCGGCCGGCGAGGGCTTCGATTTTTCGTCAGATCCGAAGATCCCGCGCACGATCGGCAACTACTGGCCGCACGCCACGACGCTCTTCGACTACATCCGGCGCGCCATGCCCCTGCTCACGCCGGGCTCGCTCACCGACGACCAGACGTACGCGCTCACGGCCTACCTGCTGGCTGCCAATCAAGTGATCCCAGAAGCCACCACGCTCGACGCCGCCGCGCTCCGCGCCGTGCGGATGCCGGCGCGTGACCGCTTTGTCCCCGACGACCGCAGCGGCGGTCGCGGGGTCCGCTGATCGCCGAACCCACATCCGAGTGTCCACTATGAGTACGTCCGCTGCACCACTTCCTGACGCCCGACCCGGGCCCTTTGGCCTCCCGGCCTGGGCCTTCCTCGGGATCATCTTTGGTCTCGTCGGCGCGGCCTCGATCGCGCTCTGGGGTCCCATCGGTGTTTCGGGGACCTATCCGCGCTTCATCGGTGCCATCGCCCGCTCGGTGACGCCGGAGTACGCTGCGGCGAATCCGTACCTGACCAAGATGGGCACGTTGATGCGCGGCGAGACCTTTCTGCTGATCGGCCTCGTGATCGGCGGATTCCTCGGCATGCGGCGCGATGGACGCACCGCCCCAAAGGTCGAGATGCCGCACGCGGGCACCGCCTCCACGCGTGACCGGTACCGCGACGCCTTCCTTGGCGGGTTCCTGATCGTCTTCGGCGCGCGGATCGCCGGGGGCTGCACCAGCGGACTCATCATCTCGGGGATGACGCAGCTCTCCGTGAGCGGCTTCGTCTTCGCCTTCGGAGTATTCGCCGCCGGCATCGGCACGGCAAAGGTCCTTGAGGCGCGTCGCGCCGGAGCGTTCTGACCATGACCAACATCTATGCACTGCTGGCCGGCATCGCGATGGGCTTTCTCATTCAGCGCGTTCGCGCCTCGAGCCCCGCGATGATCCTGCGCAACCTGCGCCTCGAGAACCTCTCGATCATCAAGTTCATGGCGATGACCATCGCCGTCGGATCGATGGTCGTGTACACGCTGGCCCTGGTGATGCCGGGCCAGATGCATTTCGACATCAAGCCCACGTATCTCGTCGGCGTGCTGCTCGGCGCCGCGGTCTTCGGCGTCGGCTTCGGGCTCGGCGGCTACTGCCCGGGCACGTGTGTCGTCGGCATCGGCGAAGGACGCCGGGATGCGATCGCCGCGCTGCTGGGCGGTGTGGTCGGCGCGCTCGCCTTCACTCTCGTGTACACCGTGGCGATCGCCCCGATCGTGGCGATGATGGACTTCGGCCGGATCACGCTCGCCGACGTGTTGCCGCTGCCTGCCATCGCGCTCTCGCTGATCGTTGGGATCGGCATGATCGCGCTGATCGCATGGCTGCCCACGGAGATCAAGGCCGCCAGGAGCCGGGAGCAGGGATGAGCGCACGCGGTCGCGGCACGTCGAAACGCGAGCCCACGCCCGAGCTGTTGGAGCTCGTGGCGGGGCGCTTCCGGGCCCTCGCGGAGCCGGCGCGGCTCGCCATCCTGCACGCGCTCGAGGACGGAGAGCACTCGGTCTCCGAGTTGGTTGAGCTCACGGGGATGGGGCAGGGCAATCTCTCCAAGCACCTGCAGCAGCTCTACGCCGCCGGCTTCGTGACCCGGCGGCGCGACGGGCTCTTCATCCAGTATTCCCTGGCCGATGCGCAGGTCCTCGCGCTCTGCGAGATCATGTGCGGGCGACTCGACGAAGAGACGGAGACCGCGCGCACGGTTCTAGCGGCAACGCGACGCTAGGTGGCGGGCGAGCGCGAGCGCCTGCACGGCGTCGCGCTCGCTCAGTCCGTAGACCGTCGGGGTGCCCAGGGAGTCGGTGCGGAGCGCCTGCGCGGCGAACCGCCCGACCTCCACGTCGCCGTTGCGGCGAAAATGGATCGTCGCGAAGAAGCGCCAGCCGGTGGGCGCGGCGTTCACGTCCATCGAGACGCTCAGATAGCGGATCACGCTGTCGGCGGTGAAGCCGAGGAGCCCGATCTGTCGCGTGAGTGGGATCTGGTAGTGATACAGGCGCTGGATGCCCATGGTCTGGTGTCCGCGTTCCACCTGGTACGGCACGCAGACCAACGGCTGGTCGGGTGCGAACGCGAAGAGCGCGTTGGGCGACGTGTAGGTGATCCACGGTTGGCCGCGCCGATCCTGCGCCTCAACCTGCGCGGGATGGAGCGTACAGCAGGCCACGATGATGAGCCAGCGACGCACGACGTCTCCTGTCGGGATGCCCTACGATACACCGTTTCCGCCCGAGTTGCCGGGACGGGCGCCGCGCGGCACTTTCCGCGCATGACCTCTCGTCCCTTCGTGGTCCGCGCAACGCTGGCGCTTGCATTCCTCGCCGCTCCGACGCTCGCGGCGCAGGAGCGCCTCATCTCCGCCGCCGAGCATCTGCGCGTGGACGCGATCTTCTCCGCATACGCACAACCGGGGAGCCCCGGCTGCATCGTCGGCGTGAACGAGCGCGGCGACGTGCGCGTGCGGGCGGCGTACGGCCTGGCCGACATCGAACGCGGCGTGCCTTTGCGACCCGGCATGCTGGCCGAGGTCGGCTCGGTGTCCAAGCAGTTCACCGCCGCAGCGCTCGTCCTGCTCGAGCAGGAAGGCAAGCTGTCGCTCGACGAGGATGTTCGCCGCTACTGGCCGACGTTCCCGGACTTCGGCCAGCGGGTGACGCTGCGGCATCTGCTGAACCATACCAGTGGCGTGCGCGACCAGTATGGCCTGCTCGAGCTTGTCGGGCGACCGACGGGTGAGGTCGTGCAGACGGTCGACGAGGTGGTCGCGATCCTCGAACGGCAGCGGACCCTCAACTTTCCGGTGGGCTCCGCGTACCTCTACAGCAATACGGGATACACGTTTGGCGGCGCCCTCGTCGCGCGCCTGACCGGCAAGTCGTTCGCCGAGTTCACGACCGAGCGGCTGCTGCGGCCCAATGGGCTTGAGCGGTCGCAGTGGCGCACGGACTTCCGCGCGCTGGTCAAGGACCGCGTGCTGGCGTATCGGCTCAGTCCCCGCGGCGGCTGGGAGCTCGATCTTCCGTTCTCGGACCTGCACGGGAGCGGAGGACTGCTCATGACCGTGGATGAGATGCTCCGCTGGACGGAGCTCCTCCATGCGGACAAGGTGGGGACGCCGGGCACGCTGCGCACCATGACCCGGGTCGGCGTCCTGAGCAGCGGTCAACCGACCGAGTACGCGCTCGGCCTCTTCGTGCGGGAGTTCCGCGGCGTGCGCGAGATCGCGCACAGCGGATCCACGGCGGGCTACCGCGCGTACCTCGCGCAGTATCCGGACTACCGCCTCAGCGTCGCGATGCAGTGCAATGCGGGCAACGCGAACTACGTGGAGCTCGGCCGCCGCGTCGCGGAACTCTTCCTCGAGGATCGAATGCGTCCGGTGGTCGCGGCGCCGTCCGCGCCCCGCCCGCGCGCGGCGTACGCGGTCCCGCCGTCCCTGCTTGCCGCGCTCGCCGGCACGTTCCACGATGCGGAGACCGGCGGCGACGTGCGCATCACGCCGGAGGACTCGGCGATCGTGCTCCTGTATGGGCTCAGCCGTCGGGCGCGACTGCTCCCGGTGGCTGAGGACTCGTTGGAGGGCGGCGGACGCGCGATCCGGATCGTGCGCGACCCCGACGGCGCTCCGATCGGATTCTACTATCACGCGGGGCGCGTGAGGAACATCCGCTTCGACCGCGTGCCGGACCCACACTAGATGGATCCCATCACGCATTCGCTCGCCGGCGCGGTGATGTCCCGGGTCGGCGGCGAGCGGCGCACGCCGCTCGCCATGGCCACGCTGATCCTGGCGGCCAACGCGCCCGACATCGACATCTTCTCCGTCTGGATCGGCAGTTTCGCGAGTCTCGCCTTTCGCCGCGGGTGGACGCACGGCCCGATCGCGCTCGCGCTCCTGCCGTTCGCGGTCACGGGCCTGATCCTGCTGTGGGACCGCGCGGTGCGGCGTCGCCGCACCCCGGATGCGCCGCCCGTCGACTCGCGATGGGTCCTCATTCTGGCCGTCATCGGGTGTGTGAGCCATCCCGCGCTCGACTGGCTGAACACGTACGGCATCCGATTCCTGATGCCGATCACCGACCGCTGGTTCTATGGTGACGCGGTCTTCATCGTGGATCCGTGGTGGTGGGCGCTGCTCATCACCACGCTGGTACTGGCGCGCCGCGGCGCGTCGCTGCGCGCCGTCCGCGTGGCGGGTGCGCTCGCGTTGGCGTATCCTCTCACGTTGATCGTCATCAGCCGCGTCGGCGACCGGGTGGCGCACCGCGCCGCGGCGGCCGCCGGGATCGCGGGGGTCACGGAGATCCTCTACCAGCCGCGGCCGCTGGATCCGTTCGCCGCCGAGTTGATCGTCGTCACCGGTGATGCGTACCGGGTCGGAGCGCTCCGGTGGTTCGGCGCGCCCCGCGTCACATTCGACGGCCCCGTGCTGCCTCGCGGCGACTGGACGGATCCGCGCGTCGTCGCGGCGCGCGAGGACGCGGATGTGCAGCACTATCTCGTCTGGTCCCGGTTCCCGTACGTCGCGGTCGACTCGTTCGCCGCGGGGTTCTCCGTTCGGTTCGGCGACGCGCGGTTCCGTCCCGGCAGGATCTCTGCCGGGGGGCTGGAAGGGCTGCGCATCCCGGTGCCGGCGGCGCCGCCTGCGGCCGTGCGCTGAGCGCCGCGTCGGCCGCTCGCGCCCGGGCTGGCTAGTGCAACGTGCGGGCGACGGCCATACCGGCCGTGGCGACGACCAGCATCGCGGTCGCGATCTTCATGACCCGGAAATCGCCGCGCATCGCGCGCGGACGTCCGATCAACAGCGCAACAAGGAACGTGACGAGCGCGAGGGCACCGGAGGCGCCAAGCGTGAATCCCGCCGGGGCGCGAAAGTAGCTCGCGCTGAAACCGGCCGAGGCGATCCAGAGCAGGCGCAGGCCCGTCAGTAGGGTCACGATCGCGACCGCGCCGGTGATGTCCATCAGGCGACGCCGCTGGAGGTCGGCGAAGATCGGGCCCGCGGTCGCGGGGCCCGCGGAAGCGATGGCCGGATTGAAGAACAAGACCGAGGCGAGCGCCGAGCCGACCCAGAATGTGCCGCAGAGGATGTGGAGCAGACGGAGCACGAGGAGTTCGCTGAGCATGGCGGATCCCGGTGGTGAGAGGACGGCGGCGCGGTGAGCGCCATAGGCACCTTCAATCTTGCGGCGCCGGGCATCGGGCGCGAGCGGCCGCGGCGTGAGCAGCCCGCGCGAATGCCATCAGCTCAGTGCCGGCGGTCCGCCCCTGACACCCAGCTCCTGCTCCTCCGCTTGCCGCCGCACCATGTCCGCGTACACGCCGCCCGCCCGCAACAGCTCCTCGTGCGTCCCGCGCTCGATCACGCGGCCCTCCTCGAGGAGAAGGATCAGGTCCGCGCGGCGGATGGTGGAGAGACGGTGCGCGATCACGAACGTCGTCCGGTCCGCAAGCAAGGTCGCCATCGACGCCTGGATCAGCTGCTCGCTCTCCGTGTCGAGATTGCTCGTGGCCTCGTCGAGGATCAGAATGCTCGGGTCCGCGAGGAGCGCGCGGGCGATCGCCAGCCGTTGTTGCTGCCCGCCGGACAGCTTCACGCCCCGTTCGCCGATCGCGGTCTCGTAGCCCTGGGGGAGCCGCAGGATGAACTCCTCTGCATTGGCGCGTCGCGCTGCGTCCTCAACCTCCGCCGCCGTCGCCGCGTGGCGCCCATACGCGATGTTCTCGCGCACCGAGCCGTCAAAGAGAAAGACCTCTTGCTGCACGATCGCGAGCAGGTCGCGATAGCTGCGGAGCGTGAGATCGCGCAGGTCGGTGCCGTTGAGGAGAATGCGCCCCTGCGTGGGATCGTGGAACCGCGCCACAAGATCCGTGACTGTGGTCTTCCCGGCGCCGCTGCGCCCCACGAGTGCGATCACGCTCCCGCCGGGGACGGTCACGCTGAAGTCGTGCAGGACCGGACGTCCCTCGCGGTACTCGAAGGTCACGCGCTCGAACCGCACCTCCCGAACCTCCGCAGGGGCATCCACCGCGCCCGGGCGGTCGGGCTTGTCCTGCGGCATCGCGAGCACCTCGAACACGCGCTCAGTGGCCGCGAGCGAGCGCTGCAGCTCCGAGAACGAGTTCACGATGCTCCAGACCGGATTCAGCAGCAGAAAGCTGTACCACTGGAACGCCATGATGTCGCCGATCGACGCGCGCCCGTCGATGCTCAGGTGCCCGCCGTACCACACGATCACGACGTTCACGCCCGAGATCAGCAGCCCCCACGACGTCCACAGCACCATCTCCCGCCGATGCGCAAAGAACTCCTTGCGCAGCACCGTGTGCCTTCCGCGCAGATACTCGAGCAGCTCCAGCACCTCCTGCCCGAACCCGCGCACTACCCGGATCCCCGAGAATGTCTCCCCCACGCGCCCGTCGATCCGCTCCGCGTCCTTGCGGATCGAGCGATAGATCGGCCGAATGCTCCGCGCGAACGTGAAGCTCAGGAGCATCGCGCCGGGAATGATCGCGAGGGCCGCCAGTGCAAGGCGCCAGTTGAGCGCGAGCAGCACGCCCACCGCGATCAAGAGGCGGATCGCGGAGAGGGCGGGGGAGATCACCGCCATCTGCAGGAGGCCCGTCGTCGTGTCCACGTCGCCGGTGAGGCGCGAGAGGATCCCGCCGGTCTTCATCTCCCACAGCTTGGGGAGCGGGAGCCGCAGAAAACGGTCGAAGAGTGATCGGCGAAGCGAGAGCATCACCTGCGTGTCGAGTACGCGCTGCCGGTACTCCTTGAGCGTGCCCACGAGCCGCGAAACGATCACCACGACCAGGAACAGTCCGCCGGCGAGGTGCAGGCGCGTGAGCCGCTGCGCCGTATCGAGCGCCGGATCGAGCAGCACGCGGTCGATGATGAACCGCATGAAGAGCGGCTCGATCATGTCGAGCGAGGCGACGATGAGCGCGAGGAAGAAGACGGACCCGATCTTCGCGCGATGCGGCCGGAGCCAGCCGAGGTAGTCCCGGAGATACGCACGCTTGCCGACACCGCGCCAGAACGCCCACCACGGCGCGTCGGGCGCCGGCGGGCCTCCGGTGCGGTCGCCGCTCGCCTCCAGCGACCGGTGGGCGTCTTCGCTCGACACCTCCGTGCGCCCGTCCGGTCCTTCGCCTTGGATCTTTCCCGCGCGGTAGGCCTCGACGAACTCCTTGTACCGCTCGCGGGACGATGCCACGGACTACCGCCGGATGGCCTGGACCACCTGAAGCTTCGACGCGCGTCGCGCGGGGAAGAAGCCTCCGAGCAGCCCCATCACCACCGAGAAGATCAGTCCCGCGAGCAGGAGCCCCGGTGTGATCCGGAAGGCGAACGCGATCTCACTGAAGCTCGCCCAGTTCGTCGTGCTCGCCACCACGCCGTTCACGGGCAGCGCGACCAGGCACCCGATCACGCCGCCGACCAGCGCCAAGAGCGACGACTCCGCCAGAAAGCTCGCGAGGATGCTGCGGGGACTGAAGCCCAACGTGAGCAGCACGGCGATCTCCGAACTGCGCGAGGCGACCGCCGCATACATCGTGTTCACCGCACCAAATACGGCGCCGACGGCCATGATCGACGTGATCATCACCGCGAGGATCCGGAGGATCGTCCCCAGGAGCTGCGACTGCGACGCGTAGTAGTCGATCTCGCGGTAGACGTCCACGGTGAAGCGGCGATCATCCTCGAGCGAGCGCTTGGCTTCCTCGAACGCCGCCGGGTCCGCGAGCCGGAACGTGACGGACTGGAAGGCCTCGCCGCGCATCACCGGCATCACCTGCTCATTGAGCCCCCAGACCTCGGACTCGAACGACGACCCCTTGGCCGTGAAATGGCAGACCACGTCCCACTGGCTGCCGGCGATCCGGATCGACTCGCCCACAGCCGTGTTCGGGAATCGCCCGACGAGCTTTTGTCCCACGCAGATCTCGCGGCGGCCGGTCTCGGGCTTCCGCCCCTCGCTGACCGCGACATTCGCGCGCACCTCCCACACGCGCTCGCTCACGCCGCGCACCACCACGTTCGCCATCTGCGTGGTGTCCGCGATGCGCCCGAGAGGGATCACGACGAAGACCTCGGGACTGGCCATCGGCGCGCCGTTCGCGTCGCGGGCCACGTGCGGTGAGGAGCTGATCATGGTAACGTCGCCGCGGCCAAGGCCGCTCGACATCTCACTGTCCGCCCCCTTGCGCAGGATCAGGACGTTGTCGGGCGACCCGGTCGAGGTGAGCGCCGTGGCGAAGCCGTTCGCTAACGCAAGCATCGCGACGAACACGGCGACCACGAGTCCGATGCCGATGGCGGTGAACGCCGTCGAGACCGGGCGTTCCTTCAGGCTGCGCAGGTTGTAGACGATCGGGATCTTCATTCGACGTTCCTCAGTGCGGCCACCACGGACAACTTGGCGGCCCGCATGGCCGGTGCGATCCCGCTCGCCAGCATGAGCAGCAGCGCCACGCCCGTGCCCAGCAGCATCGTCTCGGCGCTCACGTCGAATCCGGGCAGGAAGCCGCCGGCGTTGAAGTTCGTCGACTTGTAGAGGACCTTCGCGCCTCCCAGGCCGATCAGCGATCCAAGCAGCGTGATCCCGCCGGCCTCGGCCAGCACGAGCAGGAAGAGCCGCCGATCAGTGAAGCCGATGGTCTTGAGGACGGCGTACTCGCGGCCGCGTTCGCGCGTACTCATCATCATGGCGTTCGCCGTGATGAGGAGGATCGCAAAGACCACCGCCGTGCCGACCGCATTGAGCAGCAGCGAGACGTTCCCGAACATCGTCGCAAAGCTCGCATTGAACGCCTGTTCGGTGCCGGTCTTCGTCGGGGCGCTCGAGTTGCGGAAGAGGTCATCCACTGCCTTGGCGATGTTCGCGGCGTCCTCGACGCGGTCGATCTCGATCGTGTACCACCCGGCCATGCCGTTCCGGCCGGTGCGCTCGTCGAAGTACGACCAGTGGAAGATCATGGCGTCGTCGTTGATCGCCGGGTCCGTGGGCGTGTAGATCCCGCGCACGGTGAAGGTCCAGTCGCCGGGGAAGATCGTGCCCCGCAGCGTCACGTTCTGCCCGACCTGCCAGCCAAAGAGGTCCACCAACCGCGACCCGATGAGCGCGCCGCCGCGGTCGGCCATGAATGCGGCCTTCTGGTCCGGCGGCACTGACATCTCGGGGTACATCGCGAGGTAACTCTCGGCGTCCACCGCGAAATTCGCGAAGAACCGCTTGCCGTCGCCGTACTGCCCGCCGAACCAATTCAGCCAGCTCACGCTCTTCACGCCCTCCACCGCCAAGATGCGATTGGCGTACGAGATGGGGAGCGGGAAGGTGAAGCCGGTGGAGTTCGTGGTGATCAACCGCCGTGCGCTGCCGAACTGTGCGGTCTGGTCGAGTGTGGTCAGGACCGTACGCAACGACGCGAACAAGAAGAGCGCGAGCGCCACGCTCGCGATCGTCAGCACCGTCCGCCAGAGATGGCGCGAAAGATTCGCGCGGAGCAAGCCGAGGAACTTCACCGGGCCGCTCCTGCCTGCTCGACGAACACCCCCTTCTCGAGGTGCAGCGTACGCGTCGCGTGCTGCGCCGCCTGCGCGTCGTGCGTGACCATCAGGATGGTCTTGCCGAACTCGCTGTTGAGCCGGCCGAGCAGTGTGAGCACTTCCGCCGAGCTCTTGGCGTCGAGCTGGCCCGTGGGCTCGTCGAGCATGACCAGGGTCGGGTCCGCGACGATCGCGCGGGCGATCGACACGCGCTGCTCCTGGCCGCCCGAGAGCTGTCGGGGAAAGTGCTTCATCCGGTCCTCGAGCCCGACGACGCCGAGCGCGATCCGCACCCGCTCGTCGCGCTCGGACTTCGACAAGCGCGTCAGCAGCAGCGGCAGTTCCACGTTCTGGTAGGCCGTGAGGACCGGCAGGAGATTGAACGATTGGAAGACGAAGCCCACGTGCACGGCGCGCCACGCTGCCAGTCGCGCCGCACTCATGGCGCTCACGACCTCGTTTGCGACCGTGACCTCGCCGGCCGTGGGCTTGTCGAGTCCGGCAATGAGATTCAGCAGCGTGGACTTCCCGGACCCGGAGGGACCCATCAGGGCGGTGAAGCTGCCCTTTTCGATGTCCATGGTGAGGTTGTCGAAGACGTCCACCCGCTCGACGTCGCGCTCAAAGCTCTTCGATACGTTCCGGATCTCGACCAAGGCCATCGGAATCTCGCGGTTGTCGTGTGGGGATCAGTCCTGCAGTTGCGACACCTTCACGCGCATGCCCGCCGTGGGGTCCTGCACGCCACTCACCAGCACCTGCTCCCCGCCGGAAAGCCCGCGGCGGATCTCGCGAAAGCCGGCGCTCACGGGCCCGGCGTCAACTTCGCGGACCTCGAGGCGCCCGTTCCGGACGAGCCAGACCGCGGAGCGTCCATCCACGACCCGCACGGCCTCAGCCGGAAGGCGGAATCGTGGTGCAGCGGTCAGCGCGGCCGTGGCGGACGCTGGCGTCGCGGGGGCGATGAAGTCCACGCGCGATCCCATCTCTGGCAGGATCCGTCGGTCACGCTCGAGGATCGCGACCTTCACCTGCACGGTGGCGCGCTGGCGATCGGCCGTGGGCACCACCTGACGCACCGCACCGCGGAACGCGGTGTCCGGATACGCGTCGAGTGTGATCCGCGCCTCTTGGTCGTGCTGCACGCGTCCGATGTACGCCTCGTTCACATCCACCTCGACCTCGAGCGTGGTCAGGTCGGCCATCGTGACCACGGCGCCACGCGTCAGGCCACCGCCGACGGACGGCGCCACCACTTCCCCCACCTCGGCTTCCTTGCGGAGCACCGTGCCGGTGAACGGCGCGCGGATGAACGTGTTCTCGAGCGTCGCCTCGGCGATCCGGAGCGACGCCTGCATGCCCTCGAGCCGCGCGCGCGCGGCTTGGGCACGGGCCACCGCCTGCGCCGCCAAGCTCACCGCCGTCTCGACCTCTTGCGCGGACGTGAGCTCGGCGCGTTCGGCGCGGATCTGCTGCAGGCGCTCGGCGTCGCGCTGCGCCTGGTCGCGAGCCGACTCGGCTTCGATCAACTGGGCGCGCGCGTTGGCGACGCCAGCGCGCGCCTCCTCGACCGCCGCGACGTAGTCCGCATTCTCCAGCCGGGCGATCACGGTGCCCTGACGCACGAACGACCCTTCACTCACGGCGAGCGAAGCCAGCCGCCCAGGCACCTTCGCGGCAACGGCGGCGCGGGTCCGCGCGACGACGTAGCCATTGGCCGTCACCGCAATGCTGCCGCTGCTCGCGGCACCGACGGCGCCATCCAGCGGTGCGGCGACCACGACCTGCACTTCCGTCGCGCGGCCCAGCAGCGTGAGGCTCAGCGCGGCCGCGACGATCAGGGCGGCGATGCCACCGATGACGAGCCAGCGCCGACGACCGGAGGCCGGTGGGGGAGCGCTCCGGTCGATCTTGAGTTTGGAGAGGTCGTGCGCCGAGGTTGACACGCGGGGAATATATCGTTCGTGCGTCAGGCGCGACGTGGGGCGGTCAGGTCGGAGCGGGGTCGCGCCAGACCAGCGCCATCAGCGGTGCCACCAGCAGGAACTGCAGCAGCGTGTAGGCGGACTCGATGGCGACGAACTGCTCGACGGACGTCATGGGGTACTTCGCGGCGGCGGCGACGGTCGTGAAGCTCCAGGACAGCAGGCCGAAGATCACGCCGGACGCAAAGGCGCTATGGACCCACGCCTCGCGCCTGGTATTGAAGAGACGCGGAAACATCCACGCGAAGAGCACGCTCTGGATCAGCATCGACGTGACGCCGAGCGGGACGAAGGGGTTGTCGCGGTAGACCTGCAGCTCGTGGTACACGTCGCCGAACAACGTGAAATGCCAGACGAACCCCGTCACGAACGTGGGGAGCAAGTACGCGAAGAGGGCGAGGAGGAAGGGACGTCGCATGGGCCAGGACCTCGGTGGCGGGAGGGGCGCCGGTGGAGCCGGACGGGCCGTCGATTCATTCTACCACTCCCGGGTGGCTGCTGCGCGAGAGTGGAGTTCATGGGGCGGGCGGCATAGTTTGCGTGCGATGAAGACGAACCCTGCCCGCGCCCTCCGCGCCTTGCTTGTGCTCCTGGTGATCTGGCCCCTCGTGCCGGAGGCCTCGGCGCAGAACGTTCCGGGCGGCCGACCCGCCGTCGCCGCGTCGAAGCGTGCGGGAGCGCTGGTGATCGACGGCCGCCTCGACGAGGCGGATTGGGCGGCCGCCGCGCCGGCCACGGACTTCGTGCAACAGAAGCCGGTCGAGCGCGCGGCCGCCGAGCATCGTACCGAGGTCCGGTTCCTCTTCGACGAGGACGCCCTCTACATCGGCGCGCGGATGCTCGACAGTGAGCCGCAGACGATCGCACGCCAGCTGTACCGGCGCGACGAAACGGGGAATGCCGACGTCATCGGGGTCGGATTCGACCCGCGGCTCGACCGACGGACCGCGTACGTGTTCTACGTCTCTGCGGCGAATGTGCAGCGCGACTTCTACATCTACAATGACAACCAGATCGACGGGGCGTGGGACGCGGTCTGGGAATCGGCGGTGCAGATCGACGCACTCGGGTGGACGGCAGAGATCCGGATCCCGCTCTCGCAGCTGCGGTACGAGACGGCCGCAGCGGCGCAGACGTGGGGGATGAACATTGCGCGCGAGCGTGTGAACTCCAATGAGGAGACGCACTTCTCGCTGATGTCGGCGACGTACTCAGGGTACGTCTCGCAGTTCGCGCTCCTGACGGGACTTGATCTCCCGCGCGCCGCACGCCGGGTGGAGATGCGTCCGTACGTGGTGTCCGGGAGCGAGTCGCGGCGGGCGGTCCCCGGCGATCCGTTCCACGACGGCTCGGAGCCCATCCAGCGCGTCGGCGCCGATCTGCGCTACGGACTCGGCTCGTCGTTCACCCTCGATGCGACCATCAATCCCGACTTCGGCCAGGTCGAGGCCGACCCCGCCGTCGTGAACCTGACGGCCTTCGAGAGCTTCTTCTCTGAGCGCCGGCCGTTCTTCGTGGAGGACGCGCGGATCTTCGACTTCTCGCTGTCGGGCATGACCAATCAGCTCTTCTACGGCCGGCGGATCGGTCGCAGTCCTCGTGGCGCGCCGCCGGACTCGGCCGCGTTCAGCGACCTGCCCGATGCCGCGCGCATCCTCGGGGCGGCCAAGCTGACGGGCCGCACCTCGCGCGGACTCGCGCTGGGTGCGATCATCGCGGTCACCGATGACGTTCGCGGAAGGGCGCACTTCACGCCCTCGGGCCAGACCCGGTCGTTCCTCGCGGAGCCAGGCGCGGTGCAGGGGGCGCTCCGTGCGCGGCAGGAGTTCCGCGAGGGGGCCACGACGATCGGTGCGATCGCCACGCTGCAGGATCGGCACCTGCCCAACGATGGGTCGTTCGACTACCTGACCTCGAGCGCCGTCACTGGCGGCGTCGACTGGGAGCATCTCTGGGCGGACCGCACCTACGGGTTCACCGGCTACATCGCCGGCAGTCACGTGCGGGGCGACTCCACCGCGATGATCCGCATCCAGCGCTCCAGCGTGCACTACCTGCAGCGTCCGGATTCGCGGCGGTACGGCGTGGATTCTTCGGCCACCTCGCTCAGCGGCGTGGACTGGCGGTTCACGGTGGCCAAGCGCAACGGCGAGCACTGGACGGGCTCCGTCTGGGCAGCGGAGGTCACGCCGACCTTTGAGGTCAATGACCTGGGCTTCAGCTCGCGGCAGGAGGTGCTCGACGCTGGCGCGCGCATCAGCTACCGGGAGATCACGCCGGGTCCGCGGTTTCGGAACTACGAGCTGCAGCTCACGACCTTTCACAACTGGTCGCACGAGGCGCTGGATCAGCCGTGGTCCGCTCGCTCGTGGGGCGAATCGCACGTCGCCGGCGCCCTCTGGCTCCGCGCGGAGGCGCAGCTGCTGAACTACTGGAACCTGAACGGCTCGGTGTCCTACCGCCCGGAGATGGTGGATCGGAACGGCACGCGCGGCGGTCCGCGCATGCTGCTGCCGCGCTCGCATGAGATCGGCTTCGGGCTCGAGACCGATGATCGCCGGGCGATCGCCTTCGAGCCGGAGGTGGAGTTCGAGCGAAAGACGCTCGGGGCGGGCGCTCGCGATGAGTTCTCCTTCGGCATCCGGCTGCGGCCGTCGTCGCGCGTGGAGGCCACGGTCGAGCCGCGCTTCGCGCGCGTTCGGCACGGCGCCCAGTTCGTCGGCACGAGCGGTGCGCTGCCGTACGCACCCACGTTCGGCACTCGCTACCTCTTCGGCGAGCTGGAGCAGCGGGAACTCGGCGTGGAGACGCGTCTCGACTTCACATTCTCGCCGCGGATGACGCTGCAGTTGTATGTGCAGCCGCTGATCTCCGCCGGAGATTTCCGCGCGTACAAGCAGCTGAGCGCACCCCGGACGTTCACGTTCGACCAATTCGCGGAGGGCACCTTCAGCGCAGGCGCGTGCTCCGGTGGTCGCACGTGCGAGGCGCCGGACGGCACGCGCTACGTGGACTTCGATGGGGACGGCACGGCGGACCATTCCTTCCGCGACCGCGATTTCAACTTGCGCTCGTTGATCGGCAACGCGGTTTTCCGCTGGGAGTTCCGGCCGGGCTCGGCGTTGTTCGTCGTGTGGCAGCGCCAGCAGGAGGAGGAGAACGCGTTCGGGAGCTTCGACGTCTCGCGCGACGCCCGGGGGCTGTTCCGGGCGCCCGCGCGAAACGTGCTGTTGCTGAAGATGAGCTTCTGGACCGGGTTCTGACGACCTCAGGTCCGGCAGCGCCCGGCGCGGTGGTCCGCCGGCAGACACTCGAAGGCACTTCCGCTCCAGAGGCCGCGGCGCTCGGCGCGCGCCCGCTCGACCGCCGCTCGGATCGCATCGACGTGCCGCACGTTGGGCGGGTACACGGCCACCATCGCGAATCCCTGTCGCGCGAGGGCTAGGTTCACCATCCCCACGCCCGGCGCGTGGACATAGGCGAGGTCGCGACCATACCGGTCGGTGGTCTGCACGTCGTACTCCAGCTGTACCGTCGTGCCCAGCGGGACCAACGCGAGCAGGGCATTGCGTGCGAGTCGGCCGAACGCTCCCTGATCCATCTCCGGCGTGTCGATGAGCAGGAGGCGCACGCGGCGTCCTCCGTCGCAGGTGATCGTGTCGCCGTCGTAGACGCGGATCACGAGGCAGGCCGTCGTTCCGGCCGGCGCCGGACTGGTGCGTTCATCACGGGCAGGTTTTGTGGTCGTCGCGCCTGAACCTGCGGCTGCCGACTCCGGCGGCCCCGCGCACCCGCGCGTTTGCGACGGCCGATACCCCGCGGCCTGCGCCTCCGCCGCGGTGCGGAAGTACCGACGATTGGCGACCGCGAGGCGCCGCCACGCGGCGCAACCCGTCCAGTAGTACACCTCGCCGCGAGATGACGCGACGTAGTGGGCGTCAGCGGGCGGTTGCTCCTGCGCTGCGAGCGTTGGAGGCCCCGCCGCCGCCACCGCCAGCACGAGCAGAAGTCGCCAGCGACGGAACACAGCGTGCATAGGGGGATGGAAGAAGGCCGCCGTACCCTCGAACGGTACGGCGGCCTCCTGCGTGGCGCGAGTGCCCGATCGTCTACCGCTGGATCGCGCCGACCGGCTTCACCTGCTTCATGAGATCGTCGTCCCACGTTCCTTCCACCTTCACGTGCGCCACCGCGCCGAGCAGCACCGCCTCGATCAAGTTGTGATTGACGTACGCGTAGGTCCCCGGCTGCCGGAACTGATACATCGCAGCCATCGCGGCGCCGCCTTCCACGAACCACGTCTCGAGGTCCGTCGCCGGCGTGTCGTTGAAGGACCCGCCGCGCCAGACCAGATCGCCGTGCCCGCCGATCAGATGCGGGCGCGAGTCGCGGTTGGCCTGCGAGTGGATGAAGAGCACGCGCTCGCCGACCTTGGCGGTCAGCGCGTTGTCGCCCGTCAGTGCGCCGACGGCACCGTTGAAGACCACGTGCGTCGGCGTGAGCGTCCGCATCACGGCGAGCATGTCGAGCATGCCGGCACCGGGGTTCGGATACGTCTTGAAGCGGCCGGCGGCGTCGCGCGGCAGATAGAAGTCCTGCTCGCCGATGAAGTACGCCCGATCGTAGCGCACTGGCCGTCCCTCGGCGTCCTTGAGGCCGTCACGCGGGAGCACCATGATCGCGCCGTTCATCCCCGAGACCACGTGCCATGGGATCATCGTCCCGCCGGGCGCGCAGTGGTAGACGAACGTGCCCGCCTTGGTCGCCTTGAAGCGCAGCACGACCTCCTGGCCAGGCGCCACGTGGGTGAGCTCGCCGCCGCCCATCGCGCCGGTCGCGGCGTGGAAGTCGATGTTGTGCATCAGCGTGTTCGTGGACGGGTTCACGAGCGTGAGCTCCACGTAGTCGTTCTGGTGCACCACGATCATCGGGCCGGGGACGGATCCATTGAAGGTCATCGCCCAGACCTGCGCACCGTCGGCGACGGTGATCAGCTTCTCCTCGATCACCATCCGCACCTGCACGATCTTCGGGGAGCCGGAGGCGACCTGCTCGTGCACGGGGAGGAAGGGCGGGGCGACGAGCGTTTGGGTGACGCGCTCGAGCGCGTCGATGTCCGTCGCGGCGTTGCCGGTGGGCGAACAGCCTGCCACCGCGACGGCGGCGAGCGTGACGAATGAACGAAGGCGCATGGGGATCTCGCGGTTCAAAGACGTGGAACTCGACGGATCGCGGAGGCTCCGCGATCCCTGGTTCGTACAGTGCTGGTTGCGGTCCGCGCTTACAATCGGGCGGTGCCCCACGCGACTGTCAGGCTTTGTCTGGCGGTCCTGTAGGGGCGAGGTTGTGGCCGGGCGAGAGCCCACCGAGATTTGGCGATGCACTCGCCTCTGTTTCTGTCGATCGGCAGTGTCGCGCGTGCCACGAGCGCAGTGCTCCTCGTACTCTGTGCGGCCTCGGCCACGCTCGCTGGACAGGCGCCTCCTCCCGGCCGCGGGGTCGCGCTCGAGGCCATCTACACGGGCGATGGGTTCAACGTCGGGGCAGGTGGGGTGCGCCGCGAATCGGCGTATCTCGACAATCTCGATCTCAAGCTGCACCTCGAGATCGCGCGCATGGTGGACTGGCCGGGAGCGTTCGGCTTCGTCTATCTCGTCGCGCATCAGGGCACCAACCCTTCCTCGCTCGTGGGCGACGCACAGGGCGTCAGCAACATCGCCGCCCCGCGCGCGGCGCGGCTCTACGAGGCGTGGCTCCAGCAGAATCTGCTCGACGGCCGCCTCTCGCTCCTCGCGGGGCTGTATGATCTCAACACCGAGTTCGACGTCATCCAGTCGGCGGGCCTCTTCCTCAACGGCTCATTCGGGATCGGAGCCGAGTATGGCACCAGCGGCGCGAACGGCCCGTCGATCTTTCCGGTCACGTCGTTGGGACTTCGGGTGAAGTATCGTCCACGCCCGTCCTTCTATATGGAGGCCTTCGTGGCGGACGGCGTACCCGGAGACACGGCGCGTCCCGCCGCCACGCGGATCGCGCTCGGCCAGGGCGAGGGCGCGCTCATCGCCTTCGAGATCGCGCACCTTTCCGGCGCCGCGGGCAGGCCTGCGCCGCTCACACAGCGGGCAGAGGCGCGAAATCGCTCGCGCCGCATCGGACGTGGGCAGTCAGCGGTGCGGTACGACGGCAAGCTGGCGATCGGGGGATGGTACTACTCGGGGCGGTTCGAGGATCTCGAGGCGGTCGCCGGCGGTGGAGTGCCCCCCACGGTGGCCGGCAGCTACGGCGCCTATGTCCTTGGCGAGCGCACGCTGCACCGGGAAGCCACGGGCGATCAGGGACTGACGGTGTTCGCACGTCTCGGTACGGCGCGCGCGCGTGTGAACCGTTTTGCTGGTTTCGTGGGAGCAGGCGCTGTGTACGCGGGTCTGCTGCCCGGGCGCGATGACGACGAGGCGGGGGTCGCGATCGCCATGGCTGTCAACGGCGCGCCGTACCGGGATCGGGTCGCTGCCACCGCGGAGCGCCCGCAACGCAGCGAGAGCACGATCGAGGCGAGCTATCGCATTCAGGCGCGCCCGTGGCTCGCGCTCCAGCCGGACGTGCAGTACGTGGTGAATCCTGGGACCGTGCCCGCGCGAGCGAACGCGTGGGTCTTTGCGATCCGCGGCGAGACCGCCTTCAAGTGGTGGCCGTGACCGTGGCGCGCAGGGCGCCCATCCCGTAGGTGCCCCTGTACGCGGACGTCCGCGCTAGGGTGAAGATGGTCCCGTGCTCTTACCGCTCTCGCCGCCACGCAGCCGCACGTCGAACGTCGGCGTCTCCACGAGATGGAACGTTGCCGACGCGATCGCGACGCGGCCGTTGGACGCCTCGATCTCCTCGAGCAGTCGTGTGAAGATCCGGTCCTTGGTGCGACGGCGGTACTTGTAGTCCGTGACGTAGCGCAGCGTGAACTCGATCCAGTTGTCGTTCGCGACCATGCTCACCATCGGCTCGACCATCGCGTCCTCGACGAGGTACGCCTTGGTGATTTCCTTCCAGGCACCGCGCGCCCCGGCCGTGTACTCGCCGACGATCTCCGTCCCCACGCGCATCAGCATCGCGCGCGCATGCTTCCAGTCGGTGCCGTACTTCACCGGCAGTGTGATCTCGTCCCAGAGGAACGGAAAGTCGCCGGAGTAGTTGAAGACCGGCGCCTTGAACACGAAGGAGTTCGCCACCCGGACCACGCGGCCCGTGTAGAGGTCGCCCTTCACCCACTCGCCGACCTCCATGAGGGTCGTCCGCAGCACCCCGATGTCGATCACATCGCCCTTGATCCCGCCCAGCTCCACGCGGTCGCCCGTGCGGTAGAAGCCTGAGAGTGAGATCGCGAACCAGCCGGCGAAGCTCGCCACTACCTCCTGCAACGCAAAGGCGATGCCCGCACCCGCCACGCCGAGCGTGACGGTGAGCCCACCCAGCCGGCCGCTGTAGATCGTGAGGATCAGGATGCCGATGGCGGCGTAGCCGCCGAAGGTCACAACCTTCCGCGTGCGGTACCGTGCCTCGGAGTCCTCCACCATCCGCGCGAGCGACCGGTTCAGCATGCGCACGGCGGTCACGATCACCAGCACGCCGATCAGCAGGGTGATCAAACGGCCGATCGTGGGATCGTCCATCCACGTGCGAAGCGTCGCTGCGAAGGTGTCCAAGGGGGGCGCGAGTGGAAGCACGGACGGCGAGGTGTGCTAAATCAATCCGGCCGCGCAGGGCGGCGCCAGTTCAGCGCACCGAGCGCGCGAGTGCGTCGAGATGCGTCTCTTCGAAGAACGCCGTGACGGACTCGGAGAGCGGCTTCCAACGATGGTGCAGAGCGCAGGGCTTTCGCGCGTTGCACGCCCCAACGCCGAGCAGACAGCCCGGACGGCGATTCGGCCGGTCGAACGGGCCGACCACGTCGGCAAGCGTGAGCGCCGATGCCGGGCGCGCCAGCCGAAAGCCGCCGTCCCGTCCGCGTCGCGACTCCAGCACCTCGGCGCGAGTGAGCTGATGCAGGATCTTGGAGAGGTAGTTCGCGGGGACGCGCAACACACGTGCGAGCTCGGCCGCACGCCACAGCTTCTCCGGATCCTTGGCCGCGAGGTGGACGGCCACACGAAGCGCGTACTCGGCCGTCTGGCTCAGCATGGCGCTGGGGGCGAACTGAAAGAGTGAGCGGGATGGATGGGGCGCATGCCGCAATCTATCGGGGTGCTCTGCTCCGGACCGCCGGCTGGTCGCCATGAGGACGCGCCCCTACCGCACGAGGACGAGCTGTCCCCGCCCGTCGTACGTGATGAGCGCTACACGGCCCGCCTGCAGCGTGAGGAGGGTGTCGAGCCGCAGCTCGGGCGCGAGCGACGCCAGTCGTCGTTGACGGCGCGTCTCACGTTCGCGCACGCTCCTTGCGCCATCGTCCTCGGACCGCTCGTCGGCGTCGTCGGCGTCGTCGGCGTCGTCGGCGTCGTCATCATCAGGAGCGGCGACGCTGTCGAGCACGGCGCCAGCCTCTCGCCGCGTGAGCGTCACGAGGATCTGTCGCGCTCCCGGCGCCACTGACAGCTCGCGGAGCAGGTACATCGGACGGTCGTGCCGCAGGCCGCCCCCGCGCACCACCGCGCTGTCCACGAGGGTGCCGTCCATGAACACAGCGAGGTCATACGTGGCAAAGTGGACTTCGCACTCCACGGTCCGCTGCATATGCGTCGGCAGGGCGGCGATCTCCTCGGCGCTGAGGGCGCGGCAGCGCTCGAGCCGCTCCGGCCGCGCGCTCCAAGAGAGCCGGAGCACCGCGCGTGGCGACGCGTGCCACGGCACGGCAGCCGTCGTGCCGAGCGCCACCGCAGCGCCTGAGATCCCGAGGAGCGTGAATATGCCAAGCACGCGAAGCGGTCTCATGCGTTGACCTCCGCTGCGTCACTGCGTTCGCAGATGGCCTCTGGCAGGTCCCCATTGGCGTCCGCGATCTCCAGCGCGGCGAGATCGGCGCGGAACGCCGCGAGCTCCGCCAACGCCATGCGCTCGAGACCGACCGCGAAGGTAGTGACGCGCAGCCGGCGCCGATCCACGCGCGCCTTGAGCTCGGCCTCACGATCGTGATGGAAGCGCTGCTCCATCCACTTGGGTCCTTCGCGCCCGATGCAGTCGCGCGGAGGGCATCCGCCGACGAGCACCCCCGCGCTCCCCTGCCGGAGGAGCAGCTCGACCACCGACGAGTGCAGGGCGCCCACGCAGTGCACCTCGTGGACGCGCGCGCCGCTGTCCGTGATCGCGGTGCGCAGGGTGTCGGAGGCCTGCGCGCAGAGCACGACGACGATCTCCCGGTCCGCAGCCGTGGGCCACGTGATCGGATCCCGCGCGCGTACTGCCGCGAGCTGGTCGCGTCCGTTCCGTCCTGGCGGCCCGATCCCCATGGGCGCGCAGGACGCCGCGCAGATCCCGCAGCTCACGCACAGTGACGCGTCCACTTGCGCGAGCAGCGTGGGCCGGCCATCGCGACGCGGCACCATCGTGATCGCGCCCCACGGACAATCCTGCGGACACTGGTCGCACCCGGTGCAGAGTCGCGGATCGACCACACTCACGGCGTTCGTCCCCGTGCGTGGCCGCCGCGCGAATCGCGGCACCGCGACCACCAACGCCACCGACGCGAGCGTCAGCCCCCAGACCGTGAACGGTGACAGCCGCTCGGCGATCGGCAGCCACCACGCCGTGAAGAGGTCGATCGAGGTGTGCTCCGGCAGCCGCAGCGGATCTGCGGCGGGGTCGAGCGTCGCCGGCCAGAGCACCGCGAGCGCCGTGAGGCCCCCGGTCACGCCCCAGCGCACGGCCTTGGGCGGTGCGAGCACGGGCCGCGCGACCTTCGAGACGTGCAGCCAGAGCCCGGCACCCATCGCGAGCGGGAGCGCGATGTGGATGAACAGATTCAGGAAGAAGAACGCCGCGGGGATCGGGTGCTCACCCGCGAAGATGCGCCCCACGGGTTCGGAGAGGATCGGCAACACGTCGAAGAGCCGCGCGCCGCCGAGTGCGAGCCGATGCCCGAATGCGTCCCAGACCATGACATAGCCCGTCCAGGCACACGCGAGTCCGACGCCGAGCAGAAAGACCCCGCTGACCCAGGCGCGCGTGCGCGCCCCCCACTCGCGCGCCTGACCCACGAGCCGGACGGCGTGGAGCACCGCCGCGACGACGAAGGCCGCGGTCGCGTAGCGGTGCAGGGACCGGACCCACGCGCCCAGCCACACCTGATCCGCGATGCGCTGCACGGATCCCGACGGGTCTCCCACCCGATACAGCAGCAGCAGATACAGCCCAGTGACCGTGAGCACCACGAGCAGCCACGCCGCAAGCGCCCCGCTCTGGTGCATCGGATTCCACCGCCAGCCCAGCGCGCGGTGGAAGAGCACATCCAGCGTGCGCGTGAAGCGGCGTGTCAGGGATTCGATGATATGCATGTCAGGGAGATGGGGCTTGCACGTTGAATATCATATTCTCATGATACTTAGAAGTTCGCAAGGATGTTGTCCAGCGACCTCCCCCACCCGAGGGTCCACCGATGACCGATGGGAGTCACGATCCGAAGCAGGAGCAGGAGCCATTGATGCAGCGCCTGATGAACAACATCTGGCTGCTGCTCGTCGTGGGACTGCTCGTGATGTTCGTCGTCTACACCGGCTGGGGCACCTGGGAGATGCTCTCCCTCCCCGCCTCCACTCTTCCCTGAGATCTCCATGCTCACAAAGGTCCATACGGGTCTCGAGCCCGTCCCCGGCGTCTGGTGGCGCAAGGCGCACAAGACCGAGAAGATCTGGGTCGGCATCGCGTTCGCGTGGTGCATGGTGCTCTTCGCGATGATGCCGCTCTGGCATTGGAAGGGTGGCCAGAACCCCTCTGGCGTGCGCACCCGCGTTGACCCGCAAGCGTTCTACGCGCGCACCCTCGCCTTCGCGCAGCAGTACCAGATCGGGACGGACCGCGGGATCCCGATCGTCGCGCCGCCAGCTGGTGCGGACATCTACCTTACCGCGCTCAGCTTCCAGTGGTACCCGATCCTGCAGCTCGAGCAGGGCAAGGAGTACACGCTCCACCTCTCGGCGCTCGACGTGAACCACGGATTCAGTCTGTATCCGCTGAACGTGAACTTCCAGGTCGTGCCCGGCTACGACTACGGCCTGCGCGTCACCCCGACCGCGGCCGGTGATTTCCGAATCATCTGCAACGAGTTCTGCGGCATCGGTCATCACACGATGGTCGGCCGCGTCATCGTCGTGGATGGCTCCGGCTCCACCGTCGCCGACAACGCGGCCGCCACCCTTCAGCAGAGCGCGACGCCATGACCGCCCCCGCCATGCCCGCCGCTGCGGGCTTCCGGACCTGTCCCTCGACCGGCCTGAAGGTCCACGGCGCGGCCGAGTCGCTGATCAAGGTCAACGCCGTGGTCTCCGTCGTCTCGCTCCTGATCGGAGCGGTGGCGGCACTCCTGCTCGTGCTCACACGCTGGCAGGCCGTCCATCTCCTGCCCGCCGAGTGGTACTACCGGATCCTCGGGGTGCACGGGATGAACATGCTGATCTTCTTCATCATCTACTTCGAGATGGCGGTGCTGTGGTTCGCAGGCACCGTGCTGTTGAACGCGCGAGCGCCTGCGCCTCGCTATGGCTGGTTCAATTTCGGATTGATGCTCGTGGGCACGTTGCTCGTGCAGTGGGCGCAGTGGACCGGGCGCGCGGACGTGCTGTTCACATCGTACCCGCCGCTCAAGGCGCACCCGCTGTTCTACCTCGGCATCATCCTTTTCGCCGTCGGTGCGCTCGGCGTGACGTTCCAGTTCTTCGCGGCGCTGACGCTCGCCAAGCGGGAAAAGCGCTACGAGGGGTCGATGCCGCTCGTGGTGTACGGCGCGTTGACCGCGGCGATCATCGCGGTGATCACGCTCGTGCACGGTGCGCTCATCTACATCCCGACGTTCCTCTGGTCCATCGGCGCGATCCCCGCCGTGGACCCGCAGTGGTACCGCCTCATCTGGTGGGCGCTCGGCCACTCGTCGCAGCAGATCAACATGGCCGCGATGGTCTCCATCTGGTACATGCTGGGTGCGCTGACGGTGGGTGCCGTGGTGCTCAATGAGAAGGTGAGCCGCAGCGCCTTCGTGCTGTACGTGTTGTTCATCTCGATGGCCTCGGCGCACCACTTGCTCGTGGATCCGGGCTTCGGTCCGGCGTGGAAGATCGTCAACACGTCGTACTTCATGTACATGGCGGTGCTGGCGTCGATGATCCACGGCTTCACAGTGCCCGCAGGCATCGAGCTCGGGATGCGTCTCCGTGGCTACACGCGCGGCATGTTCGACTGGCTGATCCGCGCTCCGTGGGGCGACCCCGGGTTCAGCGCGCTGGTGCTGTCGGTGGTCGTGTTCGGCTTCGTCGGCGGCATCACGGGCGTCACGATCGGCACCGAGCAGATCAATATCATCGCGCACAACACGATGCGGATCCCAGGGCACTTCCACGCCACCGTGGTGAGCGGCACGGCGCTCGCATTCATGGGCGCCACGTACTACCTGTTGCCGCTCATCTTCCGCCGGAAGGTGGCGTTCTGGGGCTTCGCCAGGTGGCAGCCCTACCTCTTCTCCTTCGGCATGCTGCTCGTCTCGATGGGCATGACCTTCGCGGGGAGCTTCGGCGTCCCGCGCCGCCACTGGGACATCTCGTTCTCGCAGTCGCTCTTTGACGTGCAGTTCGACCCGGCGGTGGACATCACGCTCGCGATCATGGGCATCGGCGGCATCCTCGCCGTGACCGGCGCTTTCGGATTCATCGCGATCGCGGTGAAGTCGGTCTTCTTCGGCGAAGTGCTCGGGGAGATCACGAAGGGGCAGGCCATGGTCGGCGTGCCGCAGGGTCTCACGCATCCGCCTGTGCACGCTGCAGACGCGGACGAGAAGAACGAGGAGATGCACGCGCCGGCCCGCGGCTGGATGGGTCCGACGCCCGGCACCGTGGTCCTGGTGGCCGTGTTCCTCATTGCCTTCATCGTCTACTACTTCACGAACTGGAAGCTCCTCTCCTTCCTCTGGAAGGTCGGATGACGACCGTCCGGGCGTCGCGGCCAGGGCTGGCGGTCGCGGCGCTCGGTGCTATCATCGCCATCACCGCGGCCTGGTGGGCACTCGCTCTCTGGCCACTGGCGAACACCGCGCCGGAGTGGATCGCGCGCACGCGCGAGGTCTGCTTCGGCGCGACCGCCACCGGACTCCCGCACGCGGGCGGCTGGATCCTCCTCATCGGCGAACCGATCGGGATGCTGCTCGTGCTGCGGGTGGTCTGGGGCGAGGAGTTGCGGGCTGGACTAAGTGCATTGCACGCGCAGCCCAGCGGTCGCGCGGTCAGTGCGATCGTGATGCTGCTCGTCGCGTCCGGCGCGGGCGCGGCGGCGCTGCGGGTGTCTACGGCCATGCGGAACGCGGAGCCCGACTACTTCGCGCTCAACACGCCGCTCGAGGCGCGCGCCGCCTTGTCGCCGCCACCACTCGTGCTGATCGACCAGCGCGGCGAGCGCGTCACTTTGCAGACGGTGCGGGGTGAGTGGGCGCTCGTCACCTTTGCCTTCGGCCACTGCGATGACATCTGCCCCGTGATCGTCGAGACGGTGAAGCACGCGCGGCGCGAGACCGGCACCGAGCACGTGCCGCTGCTCATCGTCACGCTCGATCCGTGGCGCGACACGCCCGAGCGACTGGCGTCCATCGCCGCGGGCTGGACCCTAGGTCCGAACGACCGCGTGCTCTCCGGCACGATCGGCGAGGTGAACAGCACCCTCGACGCGTGGCGGATCGCCCGCCTGCGGGACCCCGATTCGGGATTCGTCTCCCACGGCAGCACCGTGGCCGTGATCGATCCCGCCGGCCGCCTCGCCTGGCGGCTCGACGGCTCGCCGCAGCGCGTCCGGGAGGCGCTTACGCTCGCCGCAGGGCGATGAGCGCCAGCATGAAGGCGAGCACGCCGACGAACTGGTGAATGACGCCCAGCGTGATCGGCACGGCCAGCAGCACCGTGGTGATCCCCAGTGCGACCTGCAGGAGCACCGTGCCCCCGAGCACGCGCATCGCGCGCTGCGGCGCCTCGGGGAGCGCGGTCGCCGAGGCGCGTGAGGCGAACCACGCCGCGCCCAGCACGAGCAGCCCCGTGAGGATCGCGAGGACGCGGTGGTTGAACTGCGCCGCCGCCGGATTCTCGAACGCGTTCGTCCACCACGGCGTAAGCTGTGAGTAGCCCGGCGGCACCACCTGGCCGCCCATGAGCGGGAACGTGTTGTAGATCTTGCCCGCCCGCAGTCCCGCGACGAACGCGCCGGAGACGACGGTCGTCGTGATCAATGCCGCCAGCGCGCCAAGCGCACGTCGCCACGCGCGCGAGGCACGCGCGCGCGACTCCGGCAGCGCGAGCCCCTCGCGGATCCAGACCGCCACCGCCAGGATCCCCAGCGCGAGCGCGAGATGCGCCGCGAGGCGGTACGCACTCACGTTGTCGCGCTCCACGAGTCCGCTCGCGACCATGTACCATCCGAGCACGCCCTGGCCCAGCGTGAGCACCGGGAGCGCGGCGAGCGGCCACTTGAGCGCGCGCGGCATCCGCCCGCGCACGAGCAGATAGACGTAGGGCAGCGCAAAGACGAGCCCCACGCCGCGCGCGAGGATCCGGTGGAACCACTCCCACCAGTAGATCCACTTGAACTCGCCGAGCGTGATCCCGAGGTGCGTCGTCTGCGCCTGCGGGATCGCGAGGAAGGACTCGTACGCCGCTTGCCACGCCGCGTCCGAGAGCGGCGGGAAGACGCCGCCCACCGGCTTCCACTCGGTGATCGAGAGGCCGCTCTCGGTCAGACGCGTGATCCCGCCGACCACCACCGCAGCAAAGACGGCCACGATGCACCACCAGAGCCAGCGGCGAATGCCCGCGACGGCAATCGGGTCGTTGGACGGATCGGTGAACGGCGGGGCGGTCGAGTCGGCGACTGGGGTCACGCGTTCCGGGGATTCGGGTGGCATGGCACGGAGCGAAAATTGGCGTGGCGCGCATCGCCGCGCCTCCCCCGAAGACTGACACGCCGCTTGCACTTGGGGTGTCGGCGATTTCCTTTCATCGCCATGGCCGCCTCCAATCTGCTCACCCTCCTCGACGACGTCGCCACGCTGCTCGACGACGTCGCCATTCTGAGCAAGGTCGCGGTCAAGAAGACGGGCGGCGTGATCGGCGACGACCTCGCGCTGAATGCCGAGCAGGTCTCGGGCTTCAAGGCCGATCGGGAGCTCGTCGTCGTGTGGGCGGTGGCCAAGGGTTCGTTCCTCAACAAGCTGATCCTCGTCCCGGCGGCGCTACTCATCTCGGCCTTCGTTCCCGCGTTGATCGTGCCACTGTTGATGATCGGCGGCATCTACCTGTGCTTTGAGGGCTTCGAGAAGGTCTGGCACAAGTTCGTGCACCGCGAGCAGCCAGACGGCCGCATCGAGCGCGTGGCGGCGATCGCGAATCCCGAGGTGGACCTCGTGGCGCTCGAGCGCACACGCATCAAGGGCGCGATCCGCACGGACTTCATTCTATCCGCCGAGATCGTGGTGATCGCGCTCGGCACCATGGCCTCGGCGCCGATGGTCCAGCAGATCGTCGCGCTGAGCGTGGTCGGCGTCGGCATCACCGTGCTTGTGTACGGACTCGTGGCCGGCATCGTGAAGCTCGACGATCTGGGCTACGGGTTGAATCAGACGCCGCCGGACGCCCGCGGCGCGACGGCGCGGCGGTGGCTGGGTGCCGGGATCCTGCGCACGGCACCGTACCTCATGAAGAGTCTCGGCATTGCGGGCACCGCGGCGATGTTCCTCGTGGGCGGGAGCATCGTGGTGCACGGCATTCCGCCCCTGGAACACTTGGCCGCGATGGTGGTTCAGATCGCGGAACACGGCGCCCTGATCCTGTCGACCGTTCTCCGGACGTTGTACGATGGCGCTGTCGGCGTGGCGGTCGGCGCGCTCACACTCGGGTCGGTGGCTGGCCTGCGGAGACTGCGAGGGACGGGGGCCAGCGAGGCGTCGAAATGATGGCGCTGGCCGTTTCGTCAAGGATATGTCTATTAATAGATTGACATTTCCTGAACAAACCGCTACTTCATTATTATGGCTGACACATCGTCCCCAGCGGATCGACACCCGATTCAGGTAGCAGTCCTCCGCTCTGGCGTGTCCGCCGATCTCCTGCGCGCGTGGGAGAAGCGGTACCGCGCGGTGACGCCCAGTCGCAGTGACGGCGGGCGCCGTCTCTACTCCGATCAGGACATCGAGCGCCTTCGCTTGCTGCATCAGGCGCAGCTGGGCGGACGTCGCATCGGGGACGTGGCCTCGCTGCCAACGGCCGAGCTGGAGCGGATCGTGGCCGAGGATCAGGAGGAGCGAGCCGATGCCGCGACCGCCAGCCATCCGAGTGAACTGGACGGCGCGCTGCTCGACGGCGTGTACGACGCGGTGCGTCGGGCGGACCAGACCGCGCTCCGGTCGCTGCTCACGCGCGCGCTGCTGCTGCTCGGCCCCGCGCGATTCACCGACGACGTGGCCCGGCCCGTGATGCACCGGCTGGGCGAACTCTGGGAAGAGGGGGCTCTCTCGCCTGCGCATGAGCACGCGGCCTCCGAGGTGATGCGCCGCGTGATGCACGAGATGTTGCACACGCTCGCACCCGCTGGCGCAGCGCCCACGCTTGTGGTGGCCACGCCGACCGGCCAGCGGCACGAGATCGGCGCGCTGGTCGCCGCAGTCACGGCCGCGCTCGAGGGCTGGCGCGTGACGTACCTCGGCAGCGATCTCCCGGCGGCCGACATCGCGCAGGTCGCGCGCGACGTGTCCGCGCGGGCGCTGGCGCTCTCGGTCACGACAGCGAGCGACACGGTTCGCGAGGAGATCGTCGCCCTCAGTCGCGTGCTGAAGACGACACCGATCCTGGTCGGCGGCCAGCACGGCGATGCGACAGCCGAGGGAGTGGCCAACGTTCGCCGCCCCGCCGACCTCGCCGCGTTCCGCCGCGAGCTGCGACAGCTCGCTCAGTCGGAGCTGGCAGCTCCCACCGCGTAGGCCGACGCGCTCACCACCGTCGTCATGGCGGTGCCCCAGACGATGTCCACCAGTCCCGCGATCGTCGGGTAGTCCTTGAGCAGCGCCAGGCACGTGAGGTTGTACGCCGAGTACGCCGCAAGCCCGAAGAGCGCGCCGAAGGTCACGGCGCGCCCGAGCGACCGCTTCTCGAGCGACGGCATCACGACGATGATCACCAGGACGGCGACGTAGATCAGGTAGAAGGCGATCCCCGGGATCCACTGCACGTCGGGGCGCATCAGGTGCCCGATGTACCGCTGGTAAAAGCCCTTGGCCACGACGCCGAGCCAGAGCAGGTCGAGGCCGAAGCAGACGAGGATGCCGGCGCCGTACAGTTTGAGGAAGGGAAGCAGATGCATCAGGTCAGGACCAAGTGTGGGGGAGGAACGGGTGCCGGGCGCATCAGTCGCTCCAGTGCGTCGGCGCGGAAGTCGAAGATCCGCTCGAGCTGACCGCGTACGATCAGCGAGTGTGTCGCGCGCCCGAGCGGACCCAGGGGCAGCGCGTACTCGACGCGATCGCGGATCTCGACGCCCACCGCGACCTGTCGAAAGCGATGCGTGTGATACCAATGCCGGTACGGGCCGGTGAGCATCCGGTCCGCGAACATCACGCCGTCCACGAACTCACTGATCTCGGAGCTCCATCCGAGCGGGATCCCGTGCAGTCGCATCTTGTACTGGATGCGGGTGCCGTGCCGGACGCGCTCGTCCGTGGACCGCGTGACGCGAAAGCGCAGCCACGGCGGCGTGAGCGCCTCGAGGTTGTAGGGATCCGTGTGAAAGGCGAAGACCGCGTCCAGCCGGCCCGGGACGACCTGCACGCGTTCGAGAACATGCGTCATCGCTTGACCCGATGTGGCGGCCACGGCACGAAGACGCTCGTGGTGCGCTGGTACTCCCGGTACGCGTCGCCCCGCGAGCGGAGTGCCTGCCGCTCGGTGTAGGGGATCCCCGTGATGCGGAAGAGGAAGATCAGCATGAAGAGCGGACCGACGAAGGTGAGCAGTGCGCCCTCAGCGATCAGCACGTAGGCCCACCAGTGCAGCCATTCAAAGAAATAGTTCGGGTGCCGAGAGTACTTCCAGAGCCCTGTGCGGCAGACGGTGCCGCGGGTGGACGGATCCGCGCGGAACGCGGCGAGCTGCCGGTCGGCGAGCCATTCGCCGCCCACCGCTGCCAGCCAGACGGCCACCCCAGCCGCGGCCCACCAGCTGAGCGCGCCGAGCTGCATGGCGGCCACAATGGGCAAGAGAAAGAGCGCGGCGACGAACCCCTGCGCGAGATACACGCCGAGGAATCCGAGCGCCGCGCGTGGGCCCAGATGCTCCCGCAGCGCGCGGTATCGTCCATCTTCGCCGCGGGCGGAGAGCACGCGATCGCGCAGCAGATACAGCGCGAGCCGCAGCGACCAGAAGACGGCGAGGGCCGCGACCAGGAGCCGCCGCGTGAGATCGCCGTCGACCGTCCACGCGGCGACCACCGTGCCGGTGGCCACCAGCGTCGCCCACCCGATGTCGGCCGTGGCCGCGTCCTGCGTGCGCAGCTGGATCGCCCAGAGCACGATCAAGAACGCCGTGCCCGAGAGGGCAAAGAGCAGGGGTGCCGTCATGCGGCGCGCGGCAGGGCGGGGACGCGCATTACCGGCTGCACTGAGCGCGCTGTGGCATCTGGCATCGCATACGCGATCTGCACGGTACCGATCGCGCGCTCCAGGAACCCGCCCTCGCAATAGCAGAAGTAGAACTCCCAGAGCCGAAGGAAGCGCGCGTCGAGCCCGAGTGCGTCGAGCCGCTCGCGCTCGGCAAGCAGCGCCTGACGCCAGCGCCGCAGCGTCTCGGCGTAGTGGAGGCCGATCTCATCGACGCGTTCCACGCGGAGGTCGGTCCGGCCGGCGGCCAGGTGGAGCACCGGCAGCGACGGGATGCAACTGCCGGGAAAGATGTGGCGCTTGATGAAATCCACTTCGCGCCGGGCGGTGTCGTACCGCTCGGGAGCGATCGTGATCGCCTGGATCGCGGCGCGTCCCGTGGGCTTGAGCAGCGAGGCGCACGTCGCGTAGAAGGTCTCGAAGTGCTCGTGGCCGACCGCCTCGATCATCTCGATCGAGACCAGCTTGTCGTAGCGCCCGCGCAGATCGCGGTAGTCCTCCAGCAGGACCGTCACGCGGTCCTCAAGCCCGAGTTCCCGCACGCGGCGCGATGCATAAGCGTGCTGCGCCCTGGAGATCGTGGTGGTGGTCACGCGGCAACCATACGTCTGCGCGGCGTGAATGGCGAATCCGGCCCACCCCGTGCCGATCTCGAGCAGATGATCTCGGGCCTGCAGATCCACGAGCTGCGCCATGCGTTCGTACTTGGCCCGGGACGCGTCCGCCAACGATCCGTGGGTGCCGGCGAAGATGCCGCATGAGTAGGTCATGGTCTCGTCGAGGAAGGTCTCGAAGAAGTCGTTGCCCAGGTCGTAGTGCGCCCGGATGTTGCGACGGCTTCCGCGCTTGGTGTTGCGGTTGAGCGCGTGCCACAGTCGGCGCAGCGGCTTCACGCCACGGGCGAGGCCGCGCTCCAGGGCGTCCAGGGAGTCGCGGTTCCGCACCATGAGACGGATGAGCGCCGTGAGATCGGAACTGGTCCACCACCCTTCGGAGAACGCTTCGCCAGCGCCGACCGAACCGCCGAGCGCGATCGCCCGGTAGGCGCGCGGATCGTGGATCACGATCGCGGTGCTCGGCGCGCTCGTATCGCCGAAGTGGTCCACGCGCTCGCCGTCGCGGAGCACCAGGTGCCCGGAACGGATCGAGCGCAGGCGCGCGCGCAGCGCGCGCCTAGCGAGTGACGAGAGGGGATCCATTGGTTCTCCGCGTATGAGGATGGGAGTGGAACGGTGTGCCCTTCAGCCAGAGCCGGAACGCCTGCCAGTAGATGCCGAACACCACCTGGGCGGTCATCCACGGGAATCGCAGCAGTGCGCCCGCGAGGACCGGGCCGGAGAGCGGGCGCTGCTCGAGGGTGAGCGTGGCATCGAAGACGCGTGCGCCCTGCGCGAGATTCTGCATGCGCACCGTGAGCCGCTCGCCGGGCGGCGAGAAGCGCCAATCGTAGGTCTGCTCCATCGGCATGAACGGGGAGACATGGAACGCCTTCTCGAACCGGGCGTGGTGCTCCGGGTCGGTCGTCCCACGGACCGGGATCACGTAGGTGTGCCGCTCGCTCCACGGCGTGTTGGTGATCTCGGCGACGATGGTCTCGACGCCGCTGCCGTCGGCAGCAAAGCAGTAGTAGAAGCTCACGGGGTTCTGGACGTAGCCGTAGTACCGCGGGTGCGTGAGCAACCGGATCGCGCCCGTGGGGCGCGTACCGGTCTCGGCCGCGACGAGGTCGCGCACGCACGCGTCGAGCGGGCGATCTGGGTCCCCGAAGTGGTCCGCGCGGCGGAACCAGACGGGGGCCGGGCGCCGCGTGGACCAGAACCAGCGTCGCGCGAAGACGGTCTCCAACTCGGCCAGATCCAGGTAGAGCATGAACACGCGGTACCGGAACGCGTGTCCGCGCGGCGCGTGCCGGCGGTGTTGCACGGTCCCCTCGTAGACGCGGCTGTGCATCACGCGGCCTCCGGAGTGCGTGGACTGCCTTCGGCGGCGCGCGTGCGCGCGGCCGCGCAGATCTCTTCGGCCGCGGCGAGACCACTCGAGACGCCATCCTCGTGGAACCCGTTCCCCCAGTAGGCGCCCGCATAGTAAGTGCGCGCGGCGCCGCTGATCTCGGAGTGCCGCGCGCGCGCAGCGCTCCCCGCCGGCGTCGCTACGGGATGGGCGTAGCGCGCGGTGCCGAGCACGCGGGCGGGGTCGATCCCCGACGTCTCGTTCAGGGTCACGCAGAACGTCTCCGGCGCGTCGAGCGACTGCAGCGCGTTCATGTTGTACGTGACGGCGACCGGCGCGCGGGGATCCTCGCGGACCCGATAGTTCCACGCGCCCCAGGCACGGCGGCTCTTGGGCAGCACCGAAGTGTCCGTGTGCAGGACCATGTCGTTCAGCTGGTACGGGAGCGCGCCAAGGATCTCGCGCTCGCGCGGAGTCGCGTCCGTCAGCGCAGCGAGCGCCTGATCACTGTGACAGGCGAAGAGCACGCGGTCGAATCGCTCGCCGTTGACCTCCACGTGGCCCGCGAAGCGCTTCACCCGCCGCACCGGGGTGCGCAGGCGGATGCGGTCCGCGAAGGGCGGGATCAATGCCTCCACATAGCGCGCGGAGCCGCCTTGGATGGTGCGCCACTGCGGACGCCCCTGCACGGTCAGCATACCGTGGTTGTCGAAGAAGCGTACGAAGAAGTCCGCCGGCATCTCGAGCACATCCGCCGCAGGCAGCGACCAGATCGCCGCACCCATCGGCACGAGATACCAGTCGCGGAACGCGCGCGAATAGCCATCGGCGCGCAGCAGGTCATTGAGAGTGGCGCCGGGTGCTGCCGCCGCGCGGGCGACCGCTTCGTCGTTGAAGCGAAGGATCTCGCGCAGCATCCGCAGGAACGACGGTCGCAGCGCGTTGCGTGGCTGCGCGAAGAGTTGCCGCCACGAGGAGCCATTGTACTCCACGCCCGACCGGTCGTCGCGCATGCTGAAGCTCATCGTGCTCGCCTGCGTCGCGACGCCGAGTGAGCGGAGGAGCGCCGAGAAGTTCGGGTAATTGCGCTCGTTGTAGACGATGAACCCCGTGTCCACCGACCACGAGCGGCCGCCCAGTGGAATGTCCCAGGTGTGCACGTGTCCACCGACCCGGTCCGTGGCTTCGAACAGGGTCAGGGCGGTCGTGGCCGCGAGCGTGTGGGCCGCGACCAACCCGGACACGCCGGTTCCAATGATTGCGATGCGCTCCCGAGGCGTGGAACGGGCAGTGGCGACAGAGGCGAAGGCGGAAGTCATGGACGAAAGTTAGTTTATGTCTAAGAAATGTCAAGCATATAACTAGACACAGCCTTGACACCACTACTCCGCTCAGGTACCATCCCTGAACACACAGCCCGCCTCGGGCTGGCCAACTCACCTATCGATTTGCCTGGAGGCTCCATGTCTCGCCCGTTCCGAACACTCCTTTCCGCCGCGGCCGCGTTGGCGTTCGTCGGCGCCGCCCAAACCGCCGAAGCGCAGCGCACCGTGGAGCTGCGGGGTGGACTCAACGTCCCCACCTTCGACATCACCGATGCCGCCAAGTCGGGCGCCAGCTTCGGCCTCGGCCTCGGCATGAAGACCACCGAGCGCCTCTGGCTGCTCGCGGACCTCGACTTCGGCATGCACGACGGCGCCGCCGGCGGGCCGGAGCTCAATGTCAATCACTACATCGCGAAGCTTGGCTACCAGCTGATGGCCGGCGAGGACCGGCCCGTCTCGGTGATCCTCAATGCCGGTGCCGGGGTGATGACCTTCGGCGTGGATGGCGGCGACACCTTCACGTATCCCGCGATCAACGTCGGTGCCAAGATCGCGTACCGGTTGAACGACCGCGCCGCGCTGCTCCTGAGCCCGCAGGGCGACATCGCCTTCACCAAGAAGTCCGAGGTCGGCACCGACAACGCGTGGGTCTGGCCGTTCTCGGCTGGCATTCGCATTTCGTTCTAGTCACCATTTGACCGGAAGTCGAAGCGCCCCTCTCCGCTCGGCGGAGAGGGGCGCTTGCCGTGCCGGCCCCTGCGGCTCGCTCTTCGGAGCGTCGCGGCCCATCTTTTCGGGCAACTACCCTGTCGCCGTTCATCCGGAGCTCACGCAATGCCCGCATTGTTCTTCGCTTCGCGCGCCGCGCTCGCCGTCCTCACGCTGACCGCTGGTGCGGTCGCGCTCTCCGCCCAGACCCAGGCCGACCTCGCCAAGGCCGCCGCCGCGCTCCCCATGCGAAGCATCGGTCCGGCCCAGATGGGCGGACGCATCGCCGACGTCGAGGTGGACCCGCGCGACCGCAGCACGTGGTACGTCGGCGTGGGCTCCGGCGGGATCTTCAAGACGACCAACGCTGGCGCAACCTGGACTGCGATCTTCGAGGACCAGCCCTCGTACTCGATCGGCGAGATCACGCTCGACCCGACCAATCCCGACATCGTCTGGGTCGGCACGGGCGAGAACGTGAGCGGCCGCCACGTGGGGTGGGGCGACGGCGTCTACCGCAGCCGAGACGCGGGCCGCACGTGGCAGAAGATGGGACTCGGCGCCTCGCAACACATTGGCCGGATCCTCGTGCACCCGACCGACGGCAACACGGTGCTCGTGGCCGCCGAAGGACCGCTCTGGTCTGCGGGCGGCGAACGCGGCGTGTTCCGCACCACTGACGGCGGCGCCACCTGGACGAACACGCTCCAGATCGACGAGAACACCGGCGTCACCGACCTCGAGTTCGATCCGTCGGATCCGAATGTGGTGTACGCGGCCGCGTATCAGCGGCGCCGCCACGTGTGGGGGTTCCTCGCAGGAGGTCCAAGCTCCGGACTCTACAAGTCCACCGACGCGGGGCGCACGTGGCGCAAGCTCGCGACCGGTCTCCCCAAGGGCGACCTCGGCAAGATCGGCCTCGCGGTGACACCCGCCGATCCGCATCTCGTCTATGCCACGATCGAAGCGGCGGGCGACGAGCGCGGGTTCTACCGGTCGCGGGACAAAGGCGAGAGCTGGGAGAAGCGGAACAGCTACATCTCCGGCGGCACCGGGCCGCATTACTACCAGGAGATCGAGGCGTCGCCGGTGGACCCGAACGTCGTCTACCAGATGGACGTCTTCCTCAACGTGACGCGCGACGGAGGCAGAACCTTCGGCCTCGCGGAGACCGCGTACAACAAGCACAGCGACAACCACGCGCTGTGGATCGACCCCACGAATCCCCGTCATCTCCTCGTCGGCACCGACGCGGGGCTCTACGAGAGCTTTGACGATGCCGCGAACTGGCGGCTCTTCCCGAACCTCCCGATCTCGCAGTTCTACAAGGTGGCGACGAACGAGCGCTCGCCGTTCTACGACGTGCTCGCCGGCGCGCAGGACCTCGGCACATTCCACGGGCCCTCGCGCACGATGCACGACGACGGCGTGCGGAACCAGGACTGGTACGTGCCGCTCGGCGCCGACGGCTACGGCGTCGCGTTCGATCCGCGCGACCCGGACCTGATGTACTTGATGTGGCAGCAGGGGTCGCTCGTGCGAAAGCATCGGCGCGACGAGGAAGGGGTGTTCATCCAGCCGCAGGAGGCGCCCGGAGAACCCGCCGAGCGCTGGAACTGGGATTCGCCGCTCTTGGTGAGCCCGCACAACGCGGACCGCATCTATTACGGCTCGCAGCGCCTTTGGCAGAGCGACGACCGCGGCCAGAGCTGGCGCGCGATCAGTCCGGACCTCACGCTCGGCCTCAACCGGTACGAGCAGCGCTACTTCGGCAGGGTATGGAGTGTGGACGCGCTGCACGACAATCGCGCGATGTCCAAGTACGCCACGACCACCGCGATCACCGAATCGCCGGTCACCGCAGGCGTCATGGCCGTGGGCACTGACGACGGGATCGTGCAAGTGACCAGCGATGGCGGGCGGACGTGGAGCCGGGCGGCCGCGCTGCCTGGGTTGCCGCCGCTCTCCTTCGTGAACGACATCGAAGCATCGGTAAATGAGGCGCGCACGATCTTCGTTGCTGCCGACGCGCACAAGATCGGCGACTTCTCGCCGTACCTCTACGTGTCGCGCGATCTCGGGCGGACGTGGCGGTCGATCGCCGGCGACCTGCCCAAGGGCACGATCGTCTGGAGCATTCAACAGGACCACGTGCGTCCGGACCTGCTCTTTGCCGGGACCGAGTTCGGCGCGTACTGGAGCCCGAACGGCGGCGTGAACTGGCACAAGCTCGCGGGTACGCCGACGATCCCGTTCCGGGATCTCAAGATCCAGCGGCGTGATGGCGATCTCGTGGGCGCCACGTTCGGCCGCGGCATCTATGTGCTCGACGACTACGCGCCGCTCCGCGCGATCGCGGCCGGCGCGCTCGCCGCTGACGGTGCGCTCTTTCCGGTACGCGACGCGTGGTGGTACGTGCCCGCGCAGCTTTCGCAGGCACCGCAGCGGCCCGAGGCGGGGAGCGACGATTTCTCGTCGGACAATCCACCGTTCGGCGCGGTCATCACTTTTCACCTGAAGGACGTGCCGACGACCGCCGCCGAGCGTCGGAAGGCGGAAGAGAAGGCGCTGCGCGAGCGCAACGCGGATGTGCCGTTTCCGGGATTCGAGCGCCTCGCGGCGGAGTCCATCGAGAGCGGTCCGCGGGTGCTGATCGCGATCACCGACGCGTCAGGCCGCACTGTGCGCACGCTTGTGGCACCCGCCAAGGCGGGCACGCACCGCGTCAGCTGGGATCTCCGCGGCCCGTCGCCAAGCGCGGTGGACCTCTCGCCGCCCGGCTTCGTGGCGCCGTGGTCCAGCGGACCGACTGGTCCCTTGGTCGCACCAGGTCGCTACACCGCATCGCTCGTGATCGTGAGTGCCTCGGGCGTGCGCACGGTCGGCGCGCCGCAGAGCTTCGAGGTGAAGCCGGTGCCGAACACTGCGCCGGGCGTGGATCTGCGCGCGGTGGTCGCCTTCCAGGAGGCATCGGCCGAGCAGGTGCGGCGGCTCAACGCCGTGAACGGCGAGATCTCCCGCGTCCGGAACGAGCTGCGGCACATGCGTGAGGCGGTGCTTCGGACGCCGCGCGCGACGCCCGCGCTGCTGCTGCGGGTGGACTCGGTCGGGCTCGCCCTCACGGCGATCTCCACGCGCCTGAATGGCACTGGGGCGCGCGGGCGACTCTCGGAGTCCGACGTGCCGTCGGTGGCCGATCACATCTACGGCTCGACCAGCGCCTGGACCACCCGCCAGCCGCCGACGGCGGTGCAGGAGCGCGGTCTCGCGCTCGGGACGGCCGGACTCACCGAGGTGTCAGCCGCGCTCCGCGCGCTGGTGAGCGGGGAGTTCAGTGCCCTGCACGCCGCACTCGCCGCGGCGGGTGCGCCTTACGTGCCGGGAGGCCGCGTGCCCTGAGCGAGGACGTCGGACGCGCGCTTCCAGACGCGCTCGTCCACGTTCTCGAGAAAGAGCTGCAGGTGCGGGAATGGGATCTCGATGCCCGCGGCGTCGAGCGCGACCTTGCTGACCTCGACGATCCGTGCGCCGACCGGGCGCTCGATCGCGGGGTCGTCGATCCACACGCGGACCTCCAGGTTGACGCTGGAGTCGGCGAGCGCGCGCGCGACGACGTCGGGCGGCGGATCCTGCAGCACGCCTTCGACCTGCGAGATGACCGGCACGAGCGCCGCGCGCGCCGCCTCGATCTTCTCTTTGTAGGCGATCCCGATGGTCACGACGACCCGCGTCGCACCGTACATCGAATGGTTGATCAGCGTATCCCCGATGATCTGCCGGTTGGGGATCACCACATACGTGTTGTCGAGCGTGCGGATGCGCGTCGTGCGCAGCGTGATCTCCCGGACCTCGCCGTACTTTTCCTGCGTGGTGATGTAGTCACCGATCTTGAACGGCCGGTCCCAGAAGATCAGGAATCCTGCGATCATGTTGGAGACCGTCTCCTGTGCGGCGAATCCCAGCGCGATCCCCGCCACGCCGAGGCCCGCCAGCAGGGCGCTCACGTTCACGCCGAGCTGACTGAGCGCGGTGATGAGCGCGAAGATGGTGATCGAACCGCGGTAGACCCCATCCACGATCAGGTGGATCAGCCCCTCGGCGAACTGCGCGCGACGGAGCGCCAAACGCACCATCGGCTGCGTGGCGCGGAGGATCCCCCAGGCGAGAACGAGGACGATCAGCGCGGCAATGACCTTCGGGGCGCTGGCGCCCATCGCGGCGCGGAAAGATTCGACGTCAGGGAACGGCAACCAGCTCACGTGGACTCCTGCGCGTCGAGCGCGTACGCCTCAGGGGTGTGTGGCTCCGGTTCCGGCAGCCCAGGTGCATCGAACACGGGTGCCGGAGCACCGATCACGAGTCCCGGCAGCACGGTGTTCAGGAGCGTGTAGACGATCAGCGCACCGAAGATCTCCGCGGGCACTGCGAACTGATCGCGCAGGATCCCCGCGATCACCAGTGTGAAGACGAGTGTCGGGAGCAGGGGCACGGCCACGCGCATCCCGCGCGCCAGCGTCTCCTTGAGGATCAGCTTGCGGTGCAGTACGAGGAAGCCGATCCGGAGCGGCATGGCCACCGCGGAGAGCGCGAGTCCATACACGACCGCCGTCATGGTGAAGTACTCGGCCCGCATGTCCGTGCCTGCGACGAAGAAGTAGAACGGGGCAAAGAACGACGCGAAGACCTCCACGGCGTGCAGCATCCGTTCCGAGGCCAGCGCCGGGAGCGACTCACGGAACCGACGCGCGGCGACGCCCACGATGAACGCACCGACCAGATAGTAGACCCCAAGCTGGCGCGTGGCGTACGCGACGACCACCGCCATCATCAGCAGAAACGCGAACTCCGACTTGGGTGCGAACGGCACGACCTTGAGCGCGAACAGCCGGAACACGGGCGGCAGGATCGCGATCAATACCACCAGCGCCAGCGATGCGAGCCCGAGGCGCGTGGCGCTCGTGGACTGCAGGATCACGAAGAGCAGTCCGAGGGCCAGCAGTTCCGTGGCGATCGCCTTGCTCTTGACCCAGAACTGCTCCTGCTGGTCGAGTCCAAAGGATTCGAGCGAGTGCAGGATGAAACCCGTCGAGGGGATCGCGATCGCAAGTGCCACGAGCGCCGAGGCGCGCGGGCCGAGTCCCAACAGCGCTGCGATCCCGAGTGTCACGATGGCCAGCATCGTCACGCGCACCAGCAGATGCTGCGTGAGGAACCCCGCGTTCTCCCGGAGTTCCCGGAAGTCGACCTCGAGACCTGCAAAGAGGAACAGGGCCACGATCCCGAAGGTCGAGAGCAGGTGCAGCGTGGTGTCTCCGACGAAGAGTCCGAACCCGACCGCGCCGATGGCGCCGAGCGCAAAGCTCGTGACCGCCGAGGGCAGTCCCCAGCGCTGCAGCACGCGCGGGATCACGAAGAGCCCGAAGAGCAGCGCCACGTAGCCGAGCTCGGTGTTGAAGAGCTCGCGCGCACTGGTCAGAAGGGGATGCTGAATACGCCGTCCGGGAGAGAGAGGTCAGGTCGTGCCGCTCTCAATATGGGGCGCGGCCCGGGCGATGAGAACGCCTCAGCGCGGCCCCGACTGGCCACGAGGCCGCTCAGGCGTACATTCGGACATCTCGACTGGAGGAGCTGCTGAGGAACGAACGGCTGCAGGAGGAGGTGCAGAGCGCCCTCGCGGGGTCGTACACGCTCGAGCGGGAGCTGCCGCGCGGCGGCATGTCGCGCGTGTTCGTGGCCACCGAGACGGCGCTGGGGCGGCACGTCGTCATCAAGGTGCTGTCCCCGGAACTCGCCGCCACGCTCTCCGCGGAGCGGTTCAAGCGCGAGATCATGCTCGCCGCGCGCTTGCAGCACCCGCACATCGTTCCACTCCTCGCAGCAGGCCAGGCGGGACGGCACCTCTACTACACGATGCCGCTCGTGGACGGCGAGTCGCTGCGCGAACGGATGCAGCGCACGCGTCCGATGCCGATCCACGATATCGTCGAGATCGTCTCGGCGGTCGGCAAGGCGCTGGCGTATGCGCATCACGAGGGCGTTGCCCACCGCGACATCAAGCCGGAGAACGTGATGTTCTTCCACGATCAAGCGGTGGTGCTCGACTTCGGGATCGGCAAGGCGCTCGCCAACTCCATCGCCGACGCGCACTCTGGGGTGGAGTCGGCACGGATCACCATGCCCGGCACGAGTCTGGGCACACCGACGTACATCGCGCCGGAGCAGGCGGCCGGCGATCCCGCACTCGACCACCGCGCGGATCTCTACGCGCTCGGCGTCGTGGCGTATGAGATGATCACCGGGCATCCGCCGTTCACCGGGCGATCCCCGCAACAGGTGATGCAGGCGCACGCCATGAAAATGCCCGATCCGATCGCGCCGCGGCGTCCGGATGCACCGGCGTACCTGGTGGAGGTCGTCACCCGCTGTCTGGCCAAGAAGCCGGACGATCGTCCGTCCACCGGCGACGAGATCGCCGCCGCGTTGGACCCCAACGCGGCGCGACCCTCCACGGGGCTCGCGCGGTTGCCTGCTTGGGCGCCGTGGGCGCTCGCCGGCGTGACCACGGTGATCGCGGTCGCGCTGGGGGTGCTGCTCCTCGCGCGTTAGCGGGGCTTGATCCGCATCTTCCCGTCTTCGCGCTTCTCGAAGTCGAAGGCGTTGAGCTGGATCACCTTGGCGCGACCGCGGAAGTCGGCGGGCACCACGTTCAGAGCTTCGCTCTTGGATCCCATTTCCAGCAGGATCCACGCCTTGTGCTCGCCATCCATGCAGCCCCAATCGGCGTGCGTGAGAAAGTGCGAGCCCGTCCGCAGGAAGACCTCGAC
>CAZGFE010000009.1:0-66154 GCA_964524665.1 uncultured Gemmatimonas sp. | reverse complement strand
GGGCGCGTCAGTCGCCGCCGGCTCGATCCAGAGACGGCGCGCGCGATGGTGCGCGTCCGCGAGGCGCGACGCGCGTTCCGGCGTTACCGCGCCCGTTGCTTCTGGTCCGCCGACCCCGCGCTTCGGATCACGGCGCACGACGTCCCCTGGGTCGCCGAACAACTGATGCGCCACGGCGACCGGGAAGCCTTCCGACTCGGAGCGCGGCTGTGCCCCTAACCGACTTTCAACGCGAACTCCTCGCCACGCTCGGCGCGCGCAGTGATCGCTACCTCGCCGGCGGTGCGGCGCTGCACCACAGTGCCGAGTCGCTGCGATACAGCGACGACCTCGACTTCTTTCACGACGCCGAGGCGCGCGTCGCGGCGGCCTTCGCGGCGGACCGTGCAGTTCTCGAAACGGCGAAGTACCGTGTCACGGTGGACTTCAGCCAGCCCGGATTCATCCGCGCGCTCGTCGAGCGCGGCGATGCCGCCACTCGCGTGGACTGGGCGCACGACACCGCCTGGCGGTTCTTTCCCCTCACGCTCGAGTCCTGGGGTGGATGGGTGCTCCATCCGGTGGACCTCGCGCTCAACAAACTCCTTGCGCTCGTCGGGCGAGACGAGCCGCGCGACGTCCTCGACCTGCTGTGGTGCGACGCACACGTGCTCGGCGCCGAAGCCTTGATCTGGGCGGTGCCTGGCAAGGACCCCGCGCTCTCGCCGATCGGCGTGATCGAACTCCTCCAGCGCCGTGGGCGCGTACGCCCGGAAGAGATCGCGCGACTCGCGCTCCGCACACCGGTCACGGTTGAACAGGTGCGCACAGACTGGCACGCGATGTTGACGCGTGCTGACACGTTCGTGCGTGCGCGCCCGGCCGATGAGGTCGGACTCCTCTATGTCGACCGCGCCGGCGTTGCCCGGGTACCCACAGTTGGCATCGCGCTGGAAGATCAGGGCCTCACGCCGCACCGCGGCGCTCCGGGCGGGGTCATCGCTCGGGTTGTAGGATAGATATGAACGTCTCCACTTCGACCGGAAATCTCATGAGCTTCACACGCGCGCTCCTTTCCACGCTTGCGCTCGCCGCCGCATCACTCGATGTCCGCGCCCAGCAGTCCCCCACCCCTGCCATCTCCCAGGACGAGATCCGCGCCCACATCCGCTTCCTCTCGAGCGACCTCCTCGAAGGCCGCGCCCCCGCCACCCGCGGCGGCCGGCTCACCGAGGAGTACATCGCCTCGCAGCTCATGGCCTACGGCGTCGAGCCCGGCAACAACGGCTCCTACTTCCAGCGCGTCCCGATCAACGTCGTCGGCTCGGACCCCGCTACCATGCGCGTCGCAGCCACCGGACGCGCCACGGCCACGCTCAACTATCCGAACGACGTGGTCGTCTGGGCTGGCTCCTCCGTGGAGCAGAGCGGTGCCAAGGCGCCCGTGGTCTTCGTCGGCTACGGCGCGGCCGCGCCCGAGTTCCGCTGGGACGACTTCAAGAACGTGGACGTGCGCGGGAAGATCCTCCTCGTGCTCGTCAACGATCCACCCGCGCCCGCGAACGAACCCGCACTCTTCGGCGGCCCAGCGATGACCTACTACGGACGCTGGACCTACAAGTTCGAGGAAGCCGAACGGCGCGGTGCGGCAGGGATGCTCATCATCCACAACACCGAGCGCGCCGGCTACGGCTGGGCCACGGTCCAAGGCAGTTGGGCCAAGGAGCAGCGCATGCTCCCACGCGAACCCGGCCTCCCGCCTGCACTCGGCTTCCAGGGCTGGATCACGGAGACCGCCGTCGGCTCGCTCCTCCGGCAGGCGGGCCTCGACCTCGCCACACTCCGCCGCAGTGCCGAGTCGCGCAACTTCCGCCCGGTGGAGACCGGCATCACGCTCGACGTCGCCTTCGCCAACCGCGTGCAGCACCTCGAGAGCAACAACGTCGTGGGTCGCATTCCGGGGCGCGACTCCGCCGCCGCGCGTGAACACCTGATGCTCTCCGCCCACTGGGATCACCTCGGCATCGGCCCGGTGGTGAACGGCGACTCGATCTACAACGGCGCGCTCGACAACGCGTCGGGGACCGCAGATCTCCTCGCGATCACTCGCATGCTCGCCACCGGCCCGCGTCCGATGCGGTCGGTGTTCGTCGCATTCGTCACGGCCGAAGAGAGCGGCCTGCTGGGATCGGCCTTCCTCGCACGCAACCCGCTGATCCCCACCGAAGACATCGTCGCGAATCTCAACGTGGACGGCGGCAACGTCCTCGGCGAGTCCCGCGACCTCACGGTCCTCGGCGACACCAAGAGCTCGCTTGGCCCTCAGCTCGCGCGACTCATCGAGCCGCGCGGGATGCGGCTCTCACCGGACGCCTTCCCGGAGCGCGGGTTCTTCTACCGCTCGGATCACTTCTCCTTTGCGAAGGCCGGCGTGCCGTCCGTGAGCATCGGCGAGGGCGAGGATTTCGTGGGCCGGCCGGCCGACTGGGGCAAGCAGCAGGCGGACGACTACACCACCAATCGCTACCACCAGCCCGGGGACGAGTACGAGGCCACGTGGGACCTTCGCGGCGCGGTGCAGTTAAGCAACATCGTGCTCGAGTTCGCGCGGACGCTGGCCAACTCGCGGGAGTGGCCGACGTGGAATGCGGACGCGGAGTTCAAGCGTCCGGTGCGGAGACCGTCCATGTGAGACGGAAGACGGGAGACCGACGAGGGTGCGCTTCCGTCTCTGCTGGGGTAGGATTCAGGTACACTGACCCGAGGGGAGTCTGATGTCAGGTCTGGACGACAAGTCGATCGCGAACTTGGTCAAGAAGATGCAGAAGCAGACCAAGCCCAGGAATCTCGAGGCCAAGACCTACGACGCCACGGCGCCACAGCGCGTGACGGACGACCAGGATCTGGAGCGCGAGAAGATGTTCAAGGAGATGAAGCGCCGAGAGTTCTAGAGGATCAGAGCTTGCGGCGCTTCATCGCCGTTTGGACATCGGAGAACCATCCAGCGGGACGAATCGGCTGGTGGTTGATGCTCCTCCTCGCGCTCGCGATCGCCGGGCGCGGATGGGCACTGCAGATCGTCGGGATCGATGTGCTCGGGATCCCCACCGCAGGACGCGAATCGGTCTTCTGGTTCCACATCATGTTCGGATCGCTCGCGCTGGTCGCTGGAGCGCTGAACTTTCGACATCGGATCCGTCGCTCACGCCCCGCCCTCCACCGGCGGATCGGTGAAGCGTATGTGCTGAGCGCGCTGGTTACAGGGTTCGCGGGTGGATGGCTCGCGCTTGGTGCCTTTGGCGGCGTGGCCAACCGGTTCGGTTTTGGCGGCTTGGCGATCGCGACCCTCGTGACCACGGGCATGGCCTACCGCGCCGCGCTCGCCAAGCGATTCACCGAGCACTGGGGCTGGATGGTTCGCAGCTACGCCATGATCCTCGCCGCCGTCACGCTGCGGCTCGAACTGCCGCTGCTGGCGATCTACTTCGAGGCCTTTCGGCCCGCATACGCGATCGTCGCGTGGAGCTGCTGGCTGCCGAACCTGCTCGTGGCGGAGTGGATCGTGCGGTCGCGAGACAAGGCGCCGATCTAGCCCTCGCGCCGACGCTTGCGCGCGCGTGAGGGCCGATGGATGTTCGGGGCGCGATCAGGATCGTTGGCCTCCCAACCTCCCTCAGGGGAGAGCTCTCCCGGCGTGACCTCTCCATCCTTGGGCCCAGAAGACGCACCGATCGACCGTGGCGCGCTCGAGGCGCTGCGCCCGGGGCTGCGGCTGCTCGCGCTTCGCGCACTCGGAGACCCGGAGGCGGCGCAGGAGGTGGCGCAGGAGGCGCTCGCACGCGCCGTGGCCGCCGCCGATCGCGGCACGCGGATCCGCGACGGACGGTTGGCCGCGTTCGTCGCAGGGATCGCCCGCCACGTGATCGCGGATCGCCGTGCGGCGACAGCACGTGAGGTGCCGCTCGACGCAGCGCACGATCTCGCGAGCCGCGCACCAAGCGCCCTCGACCAGTTGCTCACCGCCGAGCGGCGACGCGAGGTGCGCCAGGCGATCGTCCGACTCTCCGCCGAGGATCGCCGGATCCTGCACCTCTCGTTCGTCGAGGGCCTCGGCCCGGCGGAGATCGCCGCCCGGGAGGGCGAGCCGGCCGAACGGATCCGCAAGCGAAAGTCGCGCGCACTGGACCGACTCCGCCAACTGCTCGTGCAGCCCCCCGGTCACGAGACGGGCCCCGCGCCGACATATCAGGTGCCCGCGCCGTTGTCCCCCACCGAGGAGGTCCCTTGATCGTCGTCCCCAGCCGTGCCGGAACCGACGTGCACGAGTTGGCCGCGCCCTTCGTCGCCGGTCGACTGAGCGGCGCGGAGCTCGAGCGATTCGAGGAGCATCTGCTCGCGTGCCCGTCCTGTCAGCAGGAGGTGGCCCTGGGTCTCGAGATCCGGGCCGCGGGAAGCAGCGTGCGCGGCGCACCGCGGCGGTGGGCGATCCCGGCGCTCGTCGCCGCAGCGGCCGCGCTCGCGCTCTTCATCATCCCGCCGACCAGTGATCGGACGGCGATCGCCAACCTCGGGCAGGTGGAGGCCGCGCCGGTCTATCTCGGCATCGCCGTGCGCGGTGACGAGGAGAACGCACGGTTCGACGCGGCCATGCGCGCCTATCAGCGCGGTGACCACGCGGCCGCACTGCGTGATCTGCGGACGGCCCCCGCGCTCGAGACGCCGCCGGCCCTCTTCTTCCGGGGCGCAAGCGAACTGATGCTGCGTCGAGACCAGGAGGCAGCGGCAACCTTCACGCAGCTCCTCGCGCTTGGCGACTCGCCGTATCATGAGGAAGCCCGGTTCTATCGGGCCAAGGCGCTGCTCAGACGCGGCGAGGCGACGGCCGCGCTCCGCGACCTGCGGGCGATCAGCGACCCAGGCTTGATGTCGCGTGCCCTCGCACTGGCCGACAGCGTCGAGGCGGCGATCCCACGCTGACCGTCGGCGCGCTCCTGTTCGCGGCGCTGCTGCAAGGCAGCGCCACTGCGGATCTGACGCTGGCCCGGGCAGAGCAACAGCGCGCGCAGGAGTGGATCCTTCTCGGCCAGAGGGACTCGGCACTGGCCGCGCTCACACGCGCGCGGTACCTCGCCCCCAATGCACTCGAGATCCAGGCGGACTACATCGTCGCGCGCTGGAGCCGCGGCGAGTTCGCGGAGCTGCGCGAGGAGTTCACGACGAGCCGCGTCGGTGAGCCATCCGTGCGTCGCTGTCTCGCGCTCGGCACGGATGTCCGGATCGTCGTCGGCCGCGGCAGTGAGGACATCGCCCGCGCGCGAGCCCGGCTGGCGGAACTGTTCAGCGATCCCGCCGCGAGCCCCTGCGCGCGGGTGCTCTCCGCGATGCTGATCGCCCGCGACCCAGACCCCAATGCGCTGACCCGAGGCGTGATCGCGGAGTTGGATCAAGCCGCCGCGATGCGGCCGGACGTGCTGGATCTCTGGGTGCAGCTGCTGCGCGTCAGCGTCATCGTGGATCCTGCTGGCGCACGCGCGGTGTGCGACCGCGCACTGCGCACGGTGACCTCGAGTCTCGGGCGGATGGAGCTGTCCGCGCAATGCGCGGGAGCACGCTTGGTCTCGGGTGATACGGCGGGCGCGGTCGCGGCGTATCTGGCGCTCGAGGACGCGGTCCGCCGCGACGGGCGCCCCGGGTTGCGTCAGTACCTGATCGAGGCGTCCGCGCCGGAGCTGCAGCAGGCAGCCGACCCCTCGCGGACCGCCGAACGTGTGATGCTCGAACGGCTGCAGCTCGCGGAGTCCGCGGGCGACGACGTGCGCACGCTCTCTGCAGCCGGGATGCTCGGGCGCTGGCGCCTGGAGCGCGGCGATCCCGCCGGGGCGCTGCCGCTGCTGGACCGCGCCGTGCAAATGGCCATGACGGGACGGTCCACGCTTGATCGCTCGCAGACCCTCACGTGGCGTGGACGGGCACTCGCTCGGCTCGGGCTGCTCGATTCGGCGATCACGGAGCTCCGACGTGCGGTGCAGTTCGGCGTGGTGGCGGATGATCCGTACACGCTCGCCGAGGCGTGGCACAATCTGGCGCACGCCTACGAGCGCGCCGAGCGATGGCCAGAGGCAGCGGCCGCTGCGGACCGATTCGTCGCGACCACGGAAAGTTTTCGTTGGAACGCCGCCCACGTGATCGCGCTGCGAGATGCGGGGGAGATCAAGCGCAAGGCGGGCTGGCCCGCTGCCGCGGAGACGGACTATCAGCGGATGGTGGCGGCGGTTCGGGCGCAGAACGCGAATCACCAGTGGGCCGGCGAGTATCTGGAGCGGCGCGGCCGGCTGCGTGAAGCGCTCGCGATGTATCAGACGGGGGCGGCCAGGCCGTCCGTGGATCCGCTCGATGTGGCCGGGATGGCGCGGACGTATCGCGCGCTGGGGCGGCTGGACAGCGCGGCGGCCGCCGCGCGGCGACACGACGGCTTGCGGCACGATTGGCGTCCGAGCGAGGTCCCGCTGCTCCCTGATCTGATGGCGGCACGAGGCGATGTCACGGGCGCGACGCGCGCGCTGCAGGAGTGGGCCGAGGCGCGCCTCCGGGGCGCCGATCAGCAGGGTGCGGCGGCCGCCTTGCTGGCGTGGGGCCGCATGGCGTACCGCGGCGCCGATCTCGAAACGGCGATGGCGGCGAGCGTGCGCGCGGAGTCGCTGGCCGGTCGCTCCGCGTCGCCCGCGGAGGCGGCGGGCGCCCGCCTGCTCCGCGCCAGGATCCTCTCGCGGCGGGGTGAGCACGACAGCGCTGCCGCCTTCGCGCGCCGGACCGCGCGGGAGTTGGCGCAGGCTGACCTTCCGCTGCTTCGGATCGAGGCGTTGGGAGTGCTCGGCGAGATCCACGCCCGTCGCGGCGAGCGAGCGCGCGCACTCGCGGCCTTCGGCGAAGCGGCGGATCTCGTGGATGCGGTGAGCGCGGGACTTCAGCGGGACCGTGACCGCGCCGCGTATCGGGCGGAGCAGCTCTTGCCCTTCGATCACGCCCTGACGCTGCTGCTGCGCGAGTCCCCGACGGACGACGCGGCCATCCTCGCGTGGTCTGCGCGGCGGAAGGCCGCGGCACTGCGGCTGTCGCTCGGCGGCGGCACGCCCCCCGCCGCACCGCCGCTGAGTCGCGTGCAGCGTACGCTCGACGCCCACACGCTGCTGCTCGACTACATCGTGTTGGACTCACTGGCGGCTGTGGTCGTGGTGACCCGGCGCAGTGTGCGCACCATTCCGCTCGATCGCTCGCGGGACGCGCTGGCGACGATGAGCGACCGCGTGGTGCGTGGCATGAGCCAAACGTGGGGGGGGCGCGTGGACGCGGCCCGCATCCGGGTGGACAGCGCCGCCCTGCGTGCGCTGAGCCGGGCGCTGCTCGAGCCCGCGCTGGCCGAGCTGCGCGATGCGCAACGCGTGCTGGTGTCGGCCGACGCGGCGATCCTTGCGGTGCCGCTGGAGATGCTGCCGGATCCCGCCGCGCCGGCGCGCCCCTGGCTCGACGCCGTTGCGGTCGCGTACCTCCCGGGCGCGTGGGCGGTCGGGCCACTCACCCAGCGCGCGAGCGGACCCGTGTGGGTCGCCGCACAGCCAGCACCCGGTGAGGCTGCCGAGGTGGCCGCCATTCGGCGCGCGTGGGGCACGCCGCGCGTCTCCCTGCTCGCCGAGCGTGACGCCACAGAGGAGGCCGTGGAGCGGGGCGCTGCGGGAGCCGGGGTCCTCCATTTCGTGACGCACGCGGTGGACGACGCCGTCGAACCGGATGCATCGCACCTTCGGCTTGCCCCGGGCGCGGAAAGCGATGGGTTCCTCCACGTGTCCGAGATCGCGCGCTGGAACCGGACGGCGCCGACCGTGATCCTCAGCGCGTGCGCGACGGCATCCGGAGCAGCGGTGGCGGGCGAAGGACCGTTCAGTCTCTCACGAGCGTTCCTGCGTGCCGGCGCGCGCGCGGTCGTCGCCACGCACTGGCCGGTCGGCGAGTCCGCCAGCGACCTCACGGCGGAGCTGCACGCGCGTCTCGCCCGCGGCGAGCCGATCATCGACGCCCTCGCGGCCGCGCGCCGCAAGGTCCGCGGCGATCCCGCGCGTGCGCACCCGTTCTTCTGGGCTCCCTTCGTGCTCACGCTCAACGCCGCGCCGTAGCCGGCTACCGCAATACGCGCCGCACCGAGTCGAGCGATCCGCTGTTCGCGGCGGGCGTGAGCCCGAGCAGCCGCGCCATCAGTTCGTAGACGTGGATGTTCTGGAATGGTGGCACCACGCGCCCCACCGCGATCCCTGGCCCTGCCGCGATGAACAACGCGCCCAAGGCCGGGAGCTCGGGCGGATACCCATGATTGCCACCGCCCGTCCAGCCCTCAGCGCGCCAGCGGTCCAGCTGGCGGCGCGTCACGATCGACCAACCCTCGTCGGGCACGGCCACGATCGGTGTGATGCGCGGGTGGTCGTTGAAGTGCCACGCCGGCGGCAGGTCACCCTTCCGATACACACGCAGATTCGGATGCGCCCCGCGCAGCGCGGCATAGACGCGATCCACGTCTCCCGGCCGCGGTGCGATCGCGGCGATCGGATTGCGGTCCACGACCTCCACGTCCGTGAAGTCTGCCAGCTCCTCGAGCACGATCACGCGGTCGATGCTCGTCGCGGCCATGCCGTGATCGGAGACGATGATGAAGTTCACGACGTCGGTGAGTCCGAGCGCCGCCACGCCATCCATCAACGCGCCCACAGCCGAGTCGACCCTTGCGATCGCCGCGTCGGTCTCGGCGGCGGCCGGCCCGAAGGTGTGCCCCGCGTCGTCCACGTCGTGGAAGTACGCCGTGATCATCGCGGGCGCGGAGTCCGCCGGCAGGGCGAGCCAGGCGAGCACCTGACCCACGATCGACGCGTGCGGGCGGTCGTGATCGTACCGGCTCCACCAACTCTGCCGTGCTCCGCCGATCGGCGCCTCGCTGCCTGGCCAGCTCACCGACGCCGCGCGGCGCCCCTGCCGCTCGGCCGTCACCCAGATCGGCTCCCCGCCCCACCACCGCGGCTCCCACTGCGCGAGCGTGTCCCGCAGCGTGAAGGACCCGAGCGCGTCGTCCCACATGGAGTTCGCCACGATCCCGTGTTCGCCCGGATACAGGCCGGTCACGATCGTGTAGTGGTTCGGAAAGGTCTTGGTCGGGAACGCCGCGATCATGCGTTCCGCGCGCACGCCGCGCGAGGCGAGCTCGCGCAGGCGCACAGCGCCGGGCCGCTGCATGTAGTCCGCGCGGAATCCGTCGAGCGAGACGAGCACGACGCGCTGCGCCCGAAGTGCAACGCGTCGAGACGCGTCGGCGGACGGGCGCGGCGCGGCGCAGGACGCGACGACCGCCGCAAGCGCGATCGTCAGGCACGCGGTCACCCGCCGTCTCACGTCCCGACCTGCGGATCTTCGGTGAGAAAGCGCCGGAGCACCTTCCCGACCATCGACTTGGGGAGCTCCTTCTTGAAGACCACGCGCGCTGGGGTCTTGAACGGCGCGATCCGCTCCTTCACCCAGTTGCGGATCTCCTCTTCCGTGACCGCGTGGCCCATCTGCCGTACCACGAACGCCACCGCCACCTCGCCGCGGCGCTCGTCGGGAAATCCGCGCACGCCGCACTCGACCACGGCCGGATGCTGCGTGATGACCTCCTCGATCTCGCGCGGCCACACCTGCATGCCACTCATCTTGATCAGGTCCTTCTTGCGGTCCACGATGTACACGTAGCCGTCGGCGTCGATGTACCCCAGGTCGGCCGTGTGCAGCCACCGCCGCCCGTCGGCGCGCACCTCGATCATCGCGCCGCCTTCTTCGTCTTCCTCCCAGTAGCCCTTCATGATCTGGGGGCCGGTCAGCAGGATCTCGCCCACCTCGTTGGTTCCGAGTTCCTTGGACGGATCCTCGGCATCCACGATCATCACGGCGCAGTCGGGAAGCGGGATCCCGACCGAGCCGGGCTTCTCCGGACCATTGAGCGGCCCCACGGTCGCCGCCAGCACGGACTCGGTGAGCGCATACCCCTCGACGATCCGCGCGCCCGTCGTCTCCCGAAAGCGGCGTGCCGTCTCCGCCATCAGCGGTGCGGCCCCGCTCACACACGCACGCATGGAGCGAAAATCCACCTTGCCTGCCTTCACCCGCGGATGATTCAGGATGGCGTTGTAGAGCGAGGGAACGCCGCAGAAGACCGCGGGCTTCGTGGTCTCGATCGTGCGAATGAGGTCGTCGAAGTCGCGCGGGTTGGGCACGAGCGCGATCGGATTGCGTCCGAGGAAGCACGCGGACTGCACGCCGCAGGCGCCGTAGGAGTGGAACATCGGCAGCGGGAGGCAATACACGCCCTCCCATTCTGGAAGCACCGAGATCAGCCAGGCGCGGACCTGCGAACCCGTTTGCACCAGGCCGCCGTGGTGCACGCGCACGGCCTTTGGCGTCCCCGTCGTTCCGCCGCTCAGCAGCAGCATGGCGTCGTCATCCGCGCCCGGGCGCTCGGCCGTCGGCCGCTGGCCCGCGTGGGCCGCCACGAGATCCGGCAGCACGAGATCGCCGTCCCGCGCTGTGGCCCGGTGCCCGCCCCGCTTCTCCATGAGCAGCGTGAACATCGCGCGCAGCACCGACGGGAAGTACTCCTTGATGTTCGTGAGCACCACACGCTGCACGGCGGTCTTCGGCTGCACCCGCTTCACGCGCTCATAGAACGTCGTCAGGGTGAGCACGACCGTCGCGCCCGTGCTCGCCAGCGGACCAACGAGCTCCTCGTCGGTATAGATCGGATTCAACGGCACCCAGATCGCGCCGAGCTTCCACGCGGCCAGCTCGCCGACAAAGAACTGCGGGCAGTTCGGCAGAATGCACGCCACGCGGTCCCCGCGCGCCACGCCCATCGCGGCCAACGCGACCGCAAAGGCGTCGCTCGCGTCCCAGAGCTCTCGGTACGAGACGCGCCGCCCCTTGAAGAGCAGCGCCGGGGCATCCGGGCGCGCCTTTGCCGCGCTCTCCACGACCTCGAGGAGCGTGCCCGCAGGGTAGGTCCCGATGGTCCGGGGCACCCCGCGGTCGTAGTGCCGGAACCAGGGATGGTCGCTCATATGGAAGTTGGGGTACATTCCGAATATGCACATTTCCCCTCGCAGTCACATCCCCGTCGCGCGCGCGATCGCCTTGGCCGCGCTGCTGCTCGCCGCGCCCGCCGTCGTCGCCCAGGAGGTCCGGCTCGCCGACTCCGACCCGGCGGTCCGACGGGCGATGGCCGCCCTTCAGGCCCATCAGGCGTGGACCCTCGAGCAGCAGATCTCCATCTGCGAGATCCCCGCACCGCCGTTCAAGGAAGCCGTGCGCGCCGCGGAGTTCCGCCGGCGGCTCGTCTCGTTCGGATATCCCAACGCGCGCATCGACGCCGAAGGGAACGTCATCGCCGAGCTCTCGGGCGGTGATGGCCCGACCGTGATGATCGCGGGTCACCTCGACACCGTCTTTCCCGAGGGGACGGACGTGACGACCGTCCGCACCGGCAACCGGATCGCCGGCGCGGGCATCGGCGACGACTGCCGCGGGCTGGCGGTGGTGCTCACACTCGCCAAGGTGATGAAGGAGACGGGGCTTCAGCCGCGCGGCCGCGTGCTGTTCGTCGGGAACGTCGGCGAAGAAGGGCCCGGGAATCTCCGCGGCGTGCGGCATCTCCTCACCAAGGAGTACGCGGGCCAGGTGCAGTTCTTCATCTCGGTGGACGGCGCGGGCGCGGCAGGGATCGTCTCACGCGCGGTCGGGTCGCACCGGTACACGATCTCGTTCGAGGGCCCGGGCGGTCACAGCTACGGCGCCTTCGGCATGACCAACCCGATGCACGCGATGGGCCGCGCGATCGCGAAGATCGCCGAGCTGCAGGTGCCCGCGGGCGCGCGCACCACGTTCAACGTGGGCGTGGTGCGCGGCGGCACGAGCGTGAACACCATCACGCCGCTCGCCCAGATGGAGATCGACATGCGCTCGGAGTCGGCGGACAACCTGATGGAGATGGATCGTCGGATCCGCGCGGCCGTGGACGCCGGCGTCGCCGAGGAGATCGCACGCTGGCCCAACTCGCGCGCGCCGATCACCGTGAAGTACGACACGATCGGCATTCGGCCGACCGGCGGTCAGGGGGAGGACGCGTATATCGTCCGCACGGCCATGGCGGCCGCGCTCGCGCTCAATGCCGGCCCCGCCTGGGCGCCGCGCACCAGCGCGTCCAGTACCGACGCGAACCTGCCGATCTCGATGGGCATCCCGGCGATCACGATCGACGGCGGCGGACGCGGGGGCGGGGCGCACGGTACGCAGGAGTGGTACGAGGAGACGCCGGACGCGTACCGCGGGCCGCAGTTCGCGCTGTTGATCGTCACCGCGCTCGCGGGCGTGACCGGGACCGCGAAGTGACCACGCGCCGGGAGTTCCTCAGGCTCATCGGTGCTGGCGCGGGCGGCACGCTGCTCGGCGTGTTCGGTGTGCGCGCGCTCGGTGCGCAGGGCAGCGCGCAGGGAGCGCAGGGCGCGCTCCCGCCGATGACCGTCTACAAGAGCGCGCAGTGCGGGTGCTGCGCGGCGTGGGTGGATCACGCGACGGGCGCGGGCTTCACTGTGCGCGTGGTGAACACGGAGGATCTCGCCACCGTGAAGCGCGAGATGGGGATTCCGCCGCGGCTCGCCTCCTGCCACACGGTGGTCGTCGGCAGCTACTTGGTCGAAGGGCACGTGCCCGCCGCCGACGTGAAGCGCTTGCTGGCGCAGCGGCCGCGGGTCCGCGGCCTCGCGGTGCCCGGCATGCCGGTCGGTTCACCGGGGATGGAACAGGGTGCTCCGGCGAACTACGACCGCTACGACGTGATCGCGTTCAGCGCCGACGGGAGCACGAGCGTGTTCGCTTCGCACGGCCCGCCGGCACGGCGCTAGCTGCCGGCAAGTTGGTCAGACGTGCGGACGCTTAACGCACCCCGGCGCGTCAGAGCGCCGGTTGCGGCACCCGACGGAGCTGCCTGAGCTCGCGGAATCCGATCATCCTGCCGCTCGCTTCGTCCCACAGCGTGAGTCGCAGCGTCTTGAACGCCGTGCGCAGCGTCAGCACCGGCGCCGCGTGGAAGATCTCGTTCTCCTCGTGCGCCTTCGCGAGCCGGTAGTTCGGGATCTTCGGCCCGAGATGATGCACGTGATGCAGCCCGATGTGCCCCGTGAACCAGTTCAGGATCGCGGGCATCCGCAGATGCGAACTCCCTGTGATCGCGGCCGTGGCGTAGTCCCACTGTTTGCCGCGCTCCCAATACGCATCCTCGAACTGGTGCTGCACGTAGAAGAGCCAGATCCCGCCCGCGGCCGCGAGGTAGTACGCGGGCAGATACAGGAGGACGACCGAGCGCCAGCCGAACGCGAGGATCGCGATCGCAGCGAGCGCCACAAGCGCCGTGTTCGTCATCCACACATTCCACAGCTGCTTGTTGCCGCTCGCCAGACTCGGCGCCCGGAAGCGCTGCAGGATCATCATGTGCAGCGGGCCAATGCCGAAGAGCACGAAGGGATGGCGGTAGACGCGATACTTGAGACGCTGGAAGGGCGTGCGCGCCTCGTATTCCGCGACGGTCAGCGTGGCGATGTCGCCCCAGCCGCGGCGGTCGAGATCGCCGGAGGACGCGTGATGCAAGGCGTGGTCGCGCCGCCACTGGCTGAACGCCGTGAAGGTGAGCACGCCCGTGATGAAGCCGATCGCGTCGTTCAGGCGCGGCCACGGCAGGAACGATCCGTGCGCGCAGTCGTGCATGATCACGAAGGTGCGCACCAGCAGCCCCGCGATCGGAAGGATCAGCAGGGCCGTGGCCCACGGCGCGCGCGACATGAGCCAGTTGCCCAGCGTGAGTGCACCGACCAGACAGGTGACCGTGACGAAGGCCTGCCACAGGGAGTGCGAGACGTCCGCGCCCGTGTACCGCGAGATGATCGCGCGCCACGTGGCGCCGTGAAAGATCGGAGTCTTGCGTTCCTGCGCCGTGGTGCTCATGGGGCCGCCGCTGAGGTCTTCACCGTCACTGCTTCGACGTTGAAAATGAGGATGCTGTTCGGCGGGATCGTGCCATAGCGCACGCCGCCGTACCCGAGTGCCGGCGGAATGATGATCTGCCGGGTCCCGCCCTGCCGCATGCCGCGTACGCCTTCATCCATCCCGTCGATCACGTTGTCGGCGCCGGTGATGAAGGTGAACAGCGAGCCGCCCACATTCGTGTCGAACACCGTGCCGTCACGCAGATATCCGGTGTAGCGGATCGAGAGCGTATCCCCGCCACTGTCCGAACGGACCAATGTGCCGCCGCCGACGGTGATGTCACGGTAGTAGACCCCGTTCGCCGTCTTGGTCGAGGCCGCCAGGTCCACGCCGAGGGACGGCGCGTACGAGACGTTCTCGATCTTCGGCACGAACGGACTGGCATCGAGGCACGCCGTGACGACAAGCACGGCGAGGAGAATCAGAAGGTGACTGGAGCGGCGCATGATCCACTGACGGTTGAGAATGGGTCCCAAGCGGGACCCCTGTTCAATGTACGACGACTGGGACCCGAGCGTGGGAACTTCTAGAGATCGCGGCGGGGCGGGATGAGCAGACTGCCGAACAGGAGCCCCGCCACGAGGGCGAGCAGGGCGCTGAGGACCGCGACCAGCGTGTCCCCTCCCAGCGAATACTCCCGCTCCATCATGAACCCGAGGGCGCGGAACCCCACGCTGCCGGGGACGAGGAGCATGATACCCGGCACCCGAACGAGCGCTCCCGGGCGCCCCGCCACCCTTCCATAGAGGTTCGCGAGGGCGGCCATCACCAGGCTCGAGAAGAACACGGCGCCGGCGAACGTGCCCGTGGCGGCGGCGCCGAACCAGTACCCGCCCAGTCGCGTGAGCACGTAGCCGAGGATCGCGCTCCCCATGACGAGGAGCACGTCGCGGCGCGCGGCTCGAAAGAGGATCGCGAACGAGCCCGCCGCGGCCACGGTCGCAATGACCTCGACGAAGCGCGGCAGCGAAGCGGCCTCGACGATCTGCGGCGTCCACCCCAGGGCCACCATCAGCTGTGAGGCCGCCACGCTGCCGAACGTGAGCTTGAGCAGCACCGTGAGCGCACCGGCGAATCGCGACGTGCCGGTCACGAGCTGCTGCGACGCAAGCTCCGCCACCGCCGTGGTCAGCGAGAGTCCCGGCATCAGCACGATCAGCGCCGCGACGATCACCGTCTGCAAGGACAGCGGCGCTACGAAGTGCGCGAAGACCGTCGCGAGGCTCGTTGCGACCAGCGCGGCCACCGCCTCCGATGCCGCGTTGAGGTGCGGCCGCGTGCGGCTCAGCAGCGCGATCCAGCCGATCACGAGTCCCAGCACTCCCGCGACCGCGATGTCGATCCACCCGGTTCGCAGGAGCCCCGCGACGGCCGCCGCGGCCACGCCGAATGCGGCCACCGCCCGCAGCTGTTGCGCCGTGGTCACCGGACGGTCGAGCGCGTGCATCGCCGACCACGCGCCATCCACCGAGAGCTCGCCGCGCACCACCTGCACGGTGATCGCGTCCAACGCTGCCAACGCACTCAGGTCGATGTCGCCAGGTTCGAGTCGCAGCACGCGGGTCTGCTGCGTCGGATTCGGCACCGTGGAGTCCCCGAGTGACAGCAGCAGGCCCGTGGGCGAGGACCAGATCTGGCAGCTCACGTGGAGCGCCGCCGCCACGGAGGTGACGGCGCCCTCGAGGCGTGACGCCGAGACCCCGGCGAGATGCAGCCGACGCCCCAGCTCGGAGAGAAAGCGAACGCGCTCCTCAAAAGGAGCGTCGATCGCCGCGCTGTGCGGCGTCACAGGCGGATTCCGGTGGTCAGTGCGCGCACGCTACGGCCGAAGCTGCCGCGCTAGGAACGCCCACGTCAGGTTCCACGAATCGATCTGCTCCGGCGAGTCGTCGCGGAGGAGCGTCTCGCGGTTGACCCGCCGATTGAACGTGTGACCGCCGCTCGCAGGGCCCGGCGTCGGGTCCACGTACACCTTGGTCTCGGCGAGCTCCGGCTTCCGCGCGCGGAGCGCGTCGATCATCTGCTGCGCCTCGACGAAGTCCACGTCGGTGTCGTTGGTGGCCACGTGCACGAGGATCGGCCGCTTGAGTGAATCCACGTGATAGTAGGGCGAGCGGCGCACGTACTCCGCCCGCTGCTCGAACGGGAGCCCGAGAAGATCGCGTTGGGTGGAGAAGCTCCGCTGATAGTTCGGTCCCTTGTACGAGAGACGGAAGATCAGATTGGTGACCGGCACCATCGCCACGCCCGCGACGAATCGCGAGCGGTCGCCGCGCATGAGCAGGTGCGCGGCGATGAATCCGCCGTGGCTCCACCCCATGATGCCGATGCGCGACGGATCCACCTCAGGACGCGTCATCAGGTGGTCCACCGCCGACTCGACGTCGTCCAGCTCCTTGCCGCCGTAGTCGATCGCATTGTGGAACTCGGCGCCGTACCCGGTGCTGCCGCGATACTCCGGCGCGATGACGACGTACCCGCGCTGCACCGCGTCGATGATGAACGGCAGATAGTTCTGATCCCAGTTCCCGTGCACGCCGCCGTGCACCCAGACCATGGCGGCGTGCGCCCGCGCGCCACGTGGGGCCAGCGGACTGAAGACGTAGGCAGGGATGGCGAGGCCGTCGGCACTGCTGGCGTAGGTGATCTTCTCATAGCGCATCACGCCCACGCTCCGTGCCGCGAAGATGCTGTCGGTGCGCGCCTTGCCCGCGATGGCCTGCGCGTAGTTCGAGACCGGGTGGTCCTCGTGGCGATTGCTCACGTAGAGCTGGGCCGCGCGCGTCGAGTCCATCGGCACGATCTGCCGTGCACGCTGTGGCGCTCCGGGCGTGGCGCCAGCCGGCGCATTCTGGGCAGTGAGGGGCGCAGCCAGGACGGCGAGCGCCAGCGAGGCAAGGCGGAGAAGTGTGCGCATCCGGCGAATCTATCGCCTTCCCGGGCCCTCCCCTAGCCCGGCCGCACGCAGGCTACGTGGTCAGCAGCTCGGGCTCGACCACGACCTCGGAGCGGATCGAGTTCGCGATGAAGCACTCGTCGTGCGCCTCGTGGTGCCAAGCGGCGAACTGCTCGGCGGTCGGGGCGCTTCCCGAAACCGTCAGTGTCGGACGGAGCGTCACCTTGAGGATCGCAGGCTTTCCGTCGGCGTTCCGCCCCATCTCGCCGACCGCAGCATCCACGTACGACTCAGCCATGAAGCCGTCGCGCGACACGTACGAGAGGAAGAAGAGCATGTGACAGCTCGAGACCGCGGCCACGAGCGCCTCTTCGGGGTCGACCGCAGCGGCCACACTCCACGGCGCGCGCACGGCGTGGGGGGCCGCCGAGGCAGGGACCGAGACGCCTTCGTCGAACTCCCAGCGGTGACCGCGAGAGTACTTCTGGTTGGCGAACGCGTCGTCGCCGCGGGTCCAGCGAATGGTGGCGTGATAACTGGCCATCAGATCTCCGAGATCAGGGTCGAGGTTCGGCAAGCAGCCGTCGCACGGCGGGCTCGAGACTCAGCGGAGCCACCGGCCCGAGGACCGTGTGCCGGATCCGCCCGGTGCGGTCGAGCAGGAACGAGCTGGGGTAGCCGCGGACGCCGCCAAACACGCGTTCCGCGTCGTAGCCGACGTGCGCGATCGGGTACGTGACGCCACGCTCCTGCACGAACGTGCGCACGGCCTCGGTGCTCGCGCGGTCGACGGCCAGACCGACCACCACGAATCCGTCGGCGGCGTGACGCTGGTGCATCCGCTCCAGCAGCGGCATCTCCGCGCGGCACGGCGCGCACCAGGTGGCCCAGAAGTTGACGAGCACCACCTGCCCGCGCAGCGACTCGTCGCTCAGCGGCGCCCCGTCGAGTGCCACGTAGCCGTAGGCGGGCACGGTGTCCGGTCCCGAGCGAATGCCGACGAGCGCGCCAAGGTGCGGCAGGAGGCGCGGTGCAAGCCACACGAGCAGCACGAGCGTGACGACGTTCGTGATCGTGAGATGCCGCTTGAGCCGCTCGCGGGAGTACCAGCGGGAGTCCATCGGGATCAGCGAGCGCGAAAGTGCATGCAGAAGACTAAGCGCGCAGCGCGCCGTTCTGTTCCCGCTCCGGTCGGTTCTCGAGGCGCCGCCGAACGCGCGGATGGTGCGTGGGATGGACAACCGCGCGGGGCCGTGAGATGTTCTTGCGCCTCGCCTTCTTCCCTCCGCGGCCGTCCCCACCCGCGCCGGATCGTCCGTCCACTTCCGGTTGGAGCTCTTCCATGATCGTTCGTCTCCCTGCGCGCCACGCTTCGCGCCTCGTCGCGCGCGTTGTCCTCGTGGCGGCCGTCGTTCTCGCGCCCGTGCTGCCCGCCAGCGCGCAGGACTCGACGGCCACACGCCCCGACTCCGCGCGCAGTGCGCGCCGCACCGGACTGCCTCTGCAGCCCACGCGCTCATGGGAGCTGAACACGACCGAGGCCAGTTGGATGTCGGTGGACCTGTCTCCCGACGGCGCCACGCTCGTGTTCGATCTGCTCGGCGACCTGTACACCATGCCCGCAGCGGGCGGCACCGCCACCGCGCTGACGAGCGGCATGCCGTTCGACGGTCAGCCGCGATACTCGCCCGACGGCAAGCACATCGTCTATGTCAGCGATGAGGACGGCGGCGACAACCTGTGGATGATGGAGGTCGCGACCAAGAAGAAGACGCAGATCACGCGCGGAAAGACCAACCGCTACGTGTCGCCCACCTGGACGCCAGACGGACAGTACTTGATCGCGGCGCGTTCGCCGTTCCGTGGCGGCAACACTCGGCTTTGGATCTACCACCGAGATGGCGGCAGCGGCGCGCAGCTCATCACGCCGCCCGCCAACGCAGCGCCGGGCACCGCCACCGCGCACGCCGGTGCGGCCGTCACCCGCGACGGAAAGTTCGTTTACTTCGCCGAGCGACTGGGGTCGTGGCACTACAACGCCAACTTCGATCAGTACCAGATCGAGCGCTTCGATCGCGAGACGGGCCGGAGCAACCAGCTCACGTTCGCGTACGGCTCCGCCGTGCGTCCGACCCTCTCGCCCGACGGCAAGTACATGGTCTACGGCTCGCGCTTCGAGTCACAGACCGGCTTGCGCGTGCGCGACCTCGCCACGGGCGAGGATCGCTGGCTCGCGTTCCCCACGCAGCGGGACGACATGGAATCGCGCGCCGCCATGGACGCGCTCCCAGGCATGGCCATCACGCCCGACTCGCGGCACCTGATCGCGTCCTACGGCGGCAAGCTGTGGCGGATCGCGATGGACGGCTCGGGGCAGAGCGAGATCCCCTTCCGCGTGAACGCGCAGATCGCCGCCGGGCCGCGCGTGCAGTTCGACTACGCGGTCTCCGATTCGGCGCAGTTCGTCGCGCGACAGCTGCGCGACCCCGTGCCGTCTCCTGATGGCAGCAAGCTCGCGTTCACCGTGCTCGACCGTCTGTACGTGATGGACTGGCCGAACGGCACGCCGCGCCGCGTCACCTCGCAGGAGTTCGTCGAAGCGCAGCCCGCGTGGAGTCCGGATGGCCGTTCGCTCGCGTTCATCACGTGGGAGGGCACCTCCGGGCGGCTGATGCGCGTGAATCTGGAGGGGCGCTCCACGGCGCCGGTCGCGCTCAGCACCGAACGCGCGTTCTGGCAGACGCCGGCGTGGTCGCCCGACGGCCGCCGCGTGGTGGCGACGCGTGGTCCGGCGCGCGCCTTCTTCGACGCCGAGGGGCCCAACGCACCGGGCGGTGCCACGGAGTTCGTGTGGGTGCCTGCCGCCGGCGGATCAGCCACTGTGATCGCCGAGACACAGGGACGCCGTCAGCCGCACTTCACGCAGGACACGTCGCGGATCTTCCTGTCCAGCGGCCAAGGACTCTCGTCCATCCGCTGGGACGGCACCGACGAGAAGCAGATCGTCCGCGTGACGGGGCCGATCGCGCCGGGATCCAATGTGGACTGCCACGTCTATTGCGAGGCCGAGGACGAGGACCCGCGCGAGAACGCGCCCACGCCGCCGGGCGCGAGCCTGACGTTGATGGCACCGCGTGGTGACCAGGCGCTCGCCGTGGTGGGCAATCATCTGTATGTCGTGACGGTGCCGCAGGTGAACGGCAGCACGGTGACCATCTCCGTGGCGACGCCGGAGAACGCGAACTTCCCGGCGCGGAAGCTCACCGACATCGGCGGCCAGTTCCCGGCGTGGTATGGAAGCGGCCGGCGCGTCTCGTGGGGGATCGGGAACGCGATCGTCACGTACGATCTGGACTCCGCGCGCGCGCGCGAACTCGCGCTGCGCGACACCGCGAACCTGCCGGCGGACACGGCGTTGCGTCCCAAGCTGTATGAGCCGGTGGAGCGTCGCGTCAGTGTGATGCTCACGCGGGACACGCCGCAAGGCGCGATCGTACTCCGCGGCGCACGCGTGATCACCATGCGCGGCGATGAGATCATCGAGAACGCGGACGTGGTGGTGGTGAACAACCGGATCAGCGCGGTCGGAGCGCGCGGCTCGGTGGCTGTGCCCGCCGGCGCAACGATCCGCGACGTGAGTGGCCGCACCATCGTGCCCGGCTTCGTGGATACGCACGCGCACATGTGGCCGTCGTGGGGCGTGCACAAGGCGCAGCCGTGGATGTACCTGGCGAATCTGGCGTTTGGCGTGACCACCACGCGCGACCCGCAGACCGCCACCACGGACGTGCTCACGTACGGCGACGCCGTGGAGACGGGGGCGGCGATGGGGCCGCGCGTCTACTCCACCGGCCCCGGCGTGTTCTGGGAAGAGAACGTCCGCAATCTCGCCGACGCGCGAAAGGTGCTGCGTCGCTACAGCAGCTACTACGACACCAAGACCATCAAGATGTACGTGGCCGGCAATCGCGAGCAGCGACAGTGGATCATCCAGGCGGCGCGCGAGCAGAACATCATGCCGACCACCGAGGGCTCACTCGACTTCCGGCTGAATCTCTCGATGGCGCAGGACGGCTACTCCGGACAGGAGCACAACATTCCGGTCTCGCCGCTCTTTGGTGATGTGACCGGATTCTTCGCCTTCACGCGGATCGCCTACACACCGACGCTCGTCGTGAACTACGGCGGGCCGTGGGGCGAGAACTGGTTCTATACCAAGGAAGATCCGTACTCGAACACCAAGATGCAGCGCTGGATGCCGTACGCCGAACTGGCGTCGTTCACGCGCCGTCGCGTCGCGCGCCGCCCGACAGACGGCACGCCGGGCGGATGGTTCCGCGACGACGAGTACGCGTTCCCCAAGCACGCGGCGGACGCGTATCAGATCTTCCAGCGCGGCGGCCGCATCGGCATCGGCAGCCACGGCCAGTTCCAGGGACTCGGCTACCACTGGGAGATGTGGCTGCTGCAGATGGGCGGCTGGGCGAACCACGACGTGCTCAAGGTCGCGACGATCATGGGCGCCGACGACATCGGGCTCGGGAGTCAGCTCGGGTCGATCGAACCCGGCAAGCTGGCGGACCTCGTGATCCTCGAGCGCGATCCGATCGCCGACCTGCGGAACACTGAGAGCGTGCTGATGGTGATGAAGAACGGGCGGCTGTACGACGGCACGACGCTCGCGGAGGTCTGGCCGCGGCAGCGGCCTGGTCCGAGCATTGATGGAGCGCGCGCGGTGCCGGCGACGCGGGCGGGGATCAGGTAGCGCGTTCGACCAGCGTGAGCGTCGGGCGCTTGGGGAGGATCCCATCGCCCGACGACGCGCCGGTCACGCGACGCAGCACCCACGGCAAAAAGTAGCGGCGCGTCCACCGGATCTCGGTCGAGACGCGCGCTCCGACCGACGCGCGCGTGCGCGGCGGCAGTGGCGCCGTCCACGAGTCGTCAAACCCGGCGAGACCAAGCGCCTGCGCGAGCCCCGCGGCGATCCGCGTGTGGCCGAGCGTGTTCGCGTGCAGCCGGTCCTCGCTCCAGAGGCGCGGGTCACCGGCCACCGGGTGATGGGCGAGATCCACGAGTCTGGTGCCCGTCGCCGCGCAACTCGCCCTCACGCCTGCGTTGAATGCCTCCAACCGCGGCCGCAGCCGCGCGGCACCGGGGATCACCTCGGCGAGATCCGGCATCGTGAACGTGAGCACCGTCGCGCCAATGTCACGGAACGCCTGTTGCATGTGCTGAATGTCGGAGAGCACGGCGGCAAGATCCACGCGCCGGCGGATCAGATCGTTGGTGCCAGTGAAGACGGTGGCGAGATCGGGCCGCATCGTGAGCGCCGGCGCGAGCTGCTGCTCGAAGATCTGCCGCGTCTTGAGTCCCCGCACCGCGAGATTCGCATAGAGCAGCGGCTCCTGCTGCGCGCTCGCGACGTGTGTCGCGAGGCGGTCCGCCCAGCCGCGGTAATACCCTGCGCCGTCCGGATCGTCGAGCCCTTCGGTCGAGCTGTCGCCGATGGCGACATAGCGCGCGAAGCTCAAGGCGTCTTGGCGATCGAGTCCAGCATCTTGTTCCGCGCGTCCATCGAGTCGCTGGCCGCGAGCGCGCCACGCACACCACCCGTGCCCGGGAGCTTCATCTGCCCGATGGTGCTGTCCACGGCACGCTGCTCGGCCTTGGTGCGCTGCGGCGGCTTCTCCTCCGGTTTCGACGAGCAGGCCGCGCCCACGGCGGCGGCGATGACCAAGGCAATGATTACTCGCATGCGATCAGCTCCGTGGCGGGGTGCGATTCAAGCTATCAACACCGGACGCGCCGCGCACCGAACGGTCAGAAGATGACGAGATCCCGCGCCGCGCTCAGGCGTCCCGTGAATCCGGCGCGCTCGATCTCATTGACCATGCCCAGATCGTCCGTGCCCCAGTACAGCTGATGGTAGAGGACGAGATGGGCTGGCCGCGCACGCCGCGCGATCGCCGCAAGCTCTGTGGTACTGGTGTGCGCGCGGGCGTGGTAGCGCTGCCACTCGGGCGGACGCGTGAGCCAGCGTTCGGCCGAATAGACCTCGTGCGCCAACAGGTCGCAGCCGTTGCACGCCGCCACGACGGCGTCGCTCGCGCGCGTGTCTCCCGAGATCACGATCGAGCGGTCCTCGCTCTCGAAGCGATACCCGAATGCGTGCTGCCAGTCGCCATGCGGCACGGCAAAGGCGCGTACGCGGACGTTGCCGTCGTCGAAGACGACGCCGGGAGTGATCTCGTGGACGTTCACGCGCCATCCAGAGTCGTTCGCCGGTTCGGCGCCATCGATCCGGTTGCGGAGGTCCGCCGAGTACGCCGCGAGGAGATGCTCGACCATCGCGCGGGTGCCGGGAGGACCGTACACCTCGAGCGGCACTGGCCGTTCGAGTGTCCATGCGGTGAAGATCACATCGGGAAGTCCGACGGTGTGGTCCGAGTGCAGGTGCGTCAGAAAGAGCACGCGAAGGTTCTGCGGCGCGAGCGCGCTAAGATCGTGACGCGTACTCGCCGCCGCCGCCCGCCGCACGATGCCGGGGCCTGCGTCCACCAAGTACGATCGCCCGTTGCGGACGACCGCCAGCGCGGGCCCGCTGCGCTCGGGATCAGCGTTCGGCGTGCCGGTGCCGAGGATGACGAGCTGCGTGGGCTGCGACAGCACGCGCGCCGGCGCCGCGAGGGCCGCCGACGCGCAAAGTGCCAGCGCCCACCACGACGAAACGCTCAAGGCACTCCGAGCTCGCTGCGCGCACCCGTGCCGTGCGCCACAAGCTCCATCACGAACGCATCGTCACCGTCGGAGCGCGTGGCCTGATACTTCACCCAGCCACCGGGCACGCTCTCGGTGAGCCACCACTCCTGCTTGCCGCCCGGGCCGCCGAAGCGCACGAGCCGCGCCGAGAAGCTGCCTGCGGCCGTCGCGACACGCTCCGTGCCCACCGTCGCGCCCTCGACGCTTTCCTTCGTCGGACGTGAGCCGAAGCCGCCGAGCATGCTCCACGTGCTCATGTTCTGCGGAACCATCATCTCGTTGGCCTCGCGGTCACCGGGCATCTTGCCGCGCATGCGCACGAGTTGCTGGATGCCATCGCCCTGCGGCTTGAAGAGTCCTTCGAAGACGATCGTGTCGGTCGTCGCGCGATTGCCGCTGCCCGAGCTGGTCACCGAGCGGAAGCGCCACCACTCGCCGCCGTCGGCGGTGCGCAGCAGGAACGCGCGCTCCACGGTATAGCGGTCATCTTCATCGTCGCCGCTCTTCATCGTCCAGCGTGTCCACTGGCCGGGTTCATAGGCGCCGTCAAAGACGTTGGCGCCCGTGGCATACATCATCCCGAACATCTGGCCCACGAACATCCACGACATGTCGGCGTTCCACTGACCTGCCATGGGGCGTGCACCCGCACCGCCCGCTCCGGCGAGCGAAGCAAGGGCGGACGCAACGGCGCTCAGATCGGCATCGCTGCCAGACGCACCGTAGATGCTCGCAAAGCGTTCCTTGCGTGAATCTACCGCGACGATCTCGGGTTCCTTGAGGCCCGCGCGATCGCCGTAGAGGTACACACGCTCGAGACGGGTCTTGAGGCGCGTGAACTGCGGCACCGTGAGCCGGCCGGCCTGCGCCGCGGCAGCCGTGGTGCGTGTGCGCAGCGTCTGCTTCTCACGCGCGATGTCCGCCTCGCTGTTCGCCCCGCAGCGCGCGCGCATCCCGGCGCGCGCCGCGAGTCCGCCCAGCCGACTGCCCGACGCCGAGCCCGCCACGTCAAAGGCGATCTTGCACTCGCGGAACTTGCGGATCTTCTCGTCGATCTCGGCCAGCTGCGGGTCGAGCGCCGCGAGGTCCTCCCGCTCCTTGTCGTACGCCGTGACGAAGCGGTCGAGGAGGTCCGTGGTGAGTTCGAGGTCCTGTGCGTGCAGCACCGGCGGGGAGCTCACGAGGACCGTGAACAGGAACGAAAGCGAGAGCAGCAGCGATGGGCGGCGCATGGGGAGAGCTACTCGAAAGAGGGACATCTATAGTGCAACGCCAAATGCGGCGAGGGAAGCTGGCCCCAAGCGCGCCGCGCTTCCGTCCTCCGTCTTCCGTCTTCCCTCTCCCGTCTTCCGTCTTCCGCCTTCCGTCTCCTACCGCGTGAGCGGCTTGAACTTGATCCGGTGGGGCTGGTCCGCGTCCGCGCCCTTCCGCTTCCGGAGGTCCTCGATGTAGGCGCCGTAGTTGCCCTCGAACCACACCACCTCCGAGTCACCTTCGAAGGCCAGAATGTGTGTCGCGAGACGGTCGAGGAACCAGCGGTCGTGCGAGATGACCACCGCGCAGCCGGAGTAGTCGGTCAGCGCCTCCTCCAGCGCGCGGAGCGTGTCCACGTCGAGGTCGTTGGTCGGCTCGTCCAGGAGCAGCAGGTTGCCGCCCGTCAGCACCGTTTTGGCCAGATGCAGCCGGTTCCGCTCGCCGCCCGACAGGATCCCGACCTTCTTCTGCTGGTCGGTGCCCTTGAAGTTGAAGCTGGAGAGATACGCGCGCGTGTTCATCTCCTTCTTGCCCACCATGATCAGCTCGTTCCCGCCGCTGATCTCCTCCCACGCGCTCTTCTTGGCGTCGAGGGTGCGGGACTGGTCCACGTACGCCAGTTGCACCGTCTCGCCGATCTTGAGCGTGCCGCCATCGGGCTTCTCGGCGCCGGTGATCATCCGGAACAGCGTCGTCTTGCCCGCGCCGTTGGGACCGATCACGCCCACGATGCCGCCGCGCGGAAGCGAGAAGTCGAGCCCGTCGATCAACAGCTTGTCGCCGTAACCCTTCATCAGGCCCTTGGCGATCACCACGTCGTTCCCGAGCCGCGGCGCCGGCGGAATGATGATCTCGTTGTTCGCGATCTTCTCGGCCTGTGCCTCGCTCGCGAGCTCGTCGTACTTCTGAAGGCGCGCCTTGCTCTTGGCCTGCCGCGCGCGCGGCGCCATCCGCACCCACTCCAGCTCGCGCTCCAGTGAACGCTGCCGCGCGGACGCCACCTTCTCTTCCTGCGCGAGCCGCGTCTTCTTCTGCTCGAGCCACCCGGAGTAGTTCCCCTCGTACGGCACACCGCGCCCGCGGTCGAGCTCGAGGATCCACTTGGCGACGTTGTCGAGGAAGTACCGGTCGTGCGTGATCGCCACCACGGTCCCGGGGAAGCTCTCGAGGAACTTCTCGAGCCACGCCACCGACTCGGCGTCGAGATGGTTCGTCGGTTCGTCGAGGAGCAGCATGTCCGGCCGTTCGAGCAGCACGCGGCAGAGCGCCACGCGACGCTTCTCGCCGCCCGAGAGATGCTTCACGCCCGAATCGCCCGGCGGCAGCCGCAGCGCATCCATCGCGACCTCGATCGTGTTGTCGAGGTTCCAGAGGTCGAGCGCGTCGATCCGCTCCTGCACCTTGCCCTGCTCTTCGATGAGCTTGTTCATCGCGTCATCGTCCATGGGCTCCGCGAACTTCGCCGAGATCTCCTGGAACTTGTTGAGCAGTGCGCGCTGCTCTTTGACGGCGAGCTCCACATTGCCGCGCACGTCGAGCGACTCATCCAGCTGCGGCTCCTGCGGGAGGTAACCGATCTTCGTGCCCTTGTGGGCCCAGGCCTCACCCTGAAAATCCGTGTCCACGCCCGCCATGATCCGGAGCAACGAGGACTTGCCCGCGCCGTTGGGGCCGAGCACGCCGATCTTCGCGCCGGGATAGAACGAGAGCCAGATGTCGTCGAGGATGATGCGCGAAGGCGGGATCACCTTCTTGAGCGCCTTCATTACATAGATGAACTGCGGAGGCATGGGCTTCCAGGTAGCAGGTTTCAGGTATCTGGTGTCAGGGACTGCGACGCAGAATGCGGGCGATCGTTATTGGATCGCACCCGTCAGCAGTCCCAGGAACTGCGCGTCGTCGAACTGCTCGCCAACGCTGTTACCGAACCGCACGACGACCATGCGCCGCGCGGGGATGATGTAGAGTCGCTGCTTGAACGCGCCCGCGGCGGTGATCATGCCGTCGAGACCAGGCACGCGGTCCATGCCGCCCATGTTGCGCTGCAGCTGCCGGATCTCGGCGCGGAGCTCTGGCGGCACATCTTGGTTCAGCCAGAACGTGAGTCCGTAGGCGGGGTTCGCCGCCGTGCCGCGCGCGAGTTCGTCCATCAAGGCGGCCGGGATCAGCTGCTCCCCGTTGTGCGCGCCGCGGTTCCGCACGAACTCGCCGAACTTCGCCCACTCGCGTGCGTTCAGGTACGCACCGGACGGGAGCTGGGGTTCGCCCTGCGCGGCGTCTCGCCAGAATCCGGTCCGCATGCCGAGCGGGTCGAGGATCCGGCGCTTCATATAAGAGGTGACCGTCTCGCCGCGGGGGGCGAGTTTGCGCTTCAAGATCTCGCCGAAGATCTGGAACGGCGCTGCGCCGTACTGGAACTTGCTCCCGGGCTCCGCCGTGAGCGGGGCCGTCACGCTCTCGCCGTACGAAGGTGGTGCGAGCGGCGATATCCCGCCGCCGATCCCGCTCGTGAGCGTGAGCAGTTGGCGGATGGTGATCGCTGCCAAGCGAGCGTCACCACGCCATTCGTGCAGCGTCTCCGACACCGGTTCGTCGAGGGAGAGCAGGCCATCGGCGGCCGCGGCCACGGCGAGCACGCCGGCAAAGCTCTTGGTGCCGCTGGCGAGCAGGTGGGTGCGCGCGGGGGACGTATTGCGCGGATACTGCTCGAACACGATGCGGCCGTTCACCATGACGAGCACGGCATCGCCGCGCTCGGCTTCCGAGTAGTCGGCCGCTCGCTTGTACGCCGCCTGCTCGGCGCTCTGCGCGAGCAGCGAGCCGAGGGGCAGTAGGGGCGCAAGCAGGATCAGCGCGCGGTACGCGCGACGGTAGATTGAGAGCATGGTGGGGATCGCGAGCGACACAGGGATGCGAACAAGGAATATCGCCCGGCGGTGGTGGCTGGCGACAGTTGGCGTTGCCTTGCTGTGGCTCGCGGGGATCGGCGGCGTCCCGTTGCTCCGCTCGCTCAACGAACCGCCGCTCCCCATCCGGGAGCTTCGCGGCGCGCACCCCGGGCCGACCGTCGCGCTCGTGGCGGGCGTGCACGGCGGGAAGGTCGCGGCGGTCCACGCGCTCGATCGGCTCGCTGACACCCTCGACCGCAGCAAGCTCCACGGCACCGTGCTCTTGGTCGGGCCCGCGAACCGTTCCGGGTATCGCGCGGGGCTCGCCCAGACGAGTCCTGAGGACAGCCTCAATCTCAATCGCGTGTTTCCCGGTCGCTGGGACGGGTCGTACACCGAGCGGCTCGCCGCCAAGATCATTCGCGATGTCGTGCAGCGGAGCGATTTCCTGATCGACATGCACGGGTCAGACGGCGACGAAGCCGTGGGCCGTTTCGCCTACGCGGCGCGGCCCGGCATCACACCCTGGGTGGACTCGGCCGCACTCATGCTTGCGATGGGGTGGGGCATGGAGATCATCGTCTGGGACGAGACCGGGCCGCGTGAGTTCGCGGAGTCGCGGTTCCTGCAGACGGCGGCGCACCTGCGCAACGTTCCAGCCATCACGGTCTTCGAGAAGGGGAGCACACGGGTGGACTCGGCGGCGACCGCGGCTTTCGTAGCCGGCGCGCTCAACGCGCTACGGCATCTCGATGTGGTGCGTGACCACTTCCCGACCGGCGGACGATTCATCCCGCTGCGCGGCCGGCAGGTGACGCTCGCACAGACCGCTGGTGAGTGGACCGCCGCCGTGTCTCCCGAGCGCCCGGTCTGGCCGAGCGAACTGGTCGGCGTGCTCGTAACTCCCGCGGGGGCAGACTCGCTCTACGCACCAGAACGTGGATTCGTGCTGCACCAGCGCCTCTCTGGCACGGTGGCGGCGGGAACTCCGCTGGTGATCCTCGGACTTCTCCCAGAACCGCGCTTCTCACCTCCCGTGCCCTGATGGACTTCACCAACATTGCGTCGAACTTCGGCAGTCCACTCACCGCGTTTCCGCTGATCTTTCTGGCGGGCGTGTTCACGAGCCTGAATCCGTGCATCTATCCGATGATCCCCATCACGGCGGCGATCGTCGGTGGGCAGACCGTCGGCGAGACCGCGCCACCGCGGTGGCGGACCACGCTGCTCACCGCGGCGTACGTGACCGGGCTCGCGTCCGTGTACGCGACGCTCGGACTGATCGCCGGCGTGACGGGTACGCTCTTTGGGAGCATCAGCACGAACCCCTGGTTGTATTTCCTGATGGGGAACGTGCTCGTCCTGAGCGCGCTTGCGATGTTCGACGTGATCCCGGTCCGCGTGCCCGCGGCACTCGCAGCCCGGGCGGCGAACGCAGGCACAGCAGGACGCGTGAGTGGTGCGTTGATCATGGGAGCGGTGTCGGGGCTCGTCGCCGCTCCGTGTGGCGCCCCGGTGATGGCGGCGATCCTCACGTGGGTGGGGTCGCAAGGAAGTCCCACGCTCGGGTTCTTCTATCTGTTGGTCTTCTCGTTCGGCATGTGCACGCTGCTGGTCGCGGTCGGGCTCTCGAGTGGGACGCTGGCCCGCCTGCCGCGTGCCGGTGGCTGGATGGTCTGGATCAAGCGTGGGTTCGGCGTGCTGATGCTCGCCGTGGCCGAGTACTACTTCATTGAAATGGGGAAGCTGCTGATATGATCGGTCTCGTTCTGCGCAGGACCCGTTCTCTTCGGCACGCGGCAGTTGCCGGCGTGTTCGCGATCGCGCCGGCGCTTGCCGCACAGGAGAGCGGGATCCCGGTCGGCTCCAAGGCGCCGGCCGCCGCGGTCGAGACGCTGGACGGCGCGCCCGCCGACCTCAACACCCTCATCGGTACGCGGCCGCTGGTGATCCAGTTCTGGGCCACCTGGTGCAGCAATTGCCGGGAGCTCGAGCCGACCATGGTCGCCGCGCACGCGCGATTCAAGGATCAGGTGACCTTCGTGGGCGTCGCGGTGAGCGTGAACCAGAGTCCGGAGCGCGTCCGCCGCTACATCGCCGAGCACATGCAGGGGTACACGCACTTCTACGACCGGCGCGGCAACGCGGTGGAGGCGTACGACGTGCCGGCGACGAGCTATGTGGTGGTCCTCGACGCCAAGGGCACCGTGGTCTACACGGGGCTCGGTGGTCGTCAGGCGATCGAGAGCGCTATCGAGCGAGCGTTGCGCTGAAGAGCAGATCGGGGCGCTGTGGCTCGTGGGTGTGGTACACCCGCAGCGTGTGGATCGTGAACGGCTGATCCACGCGCACGGCGAGCACCTTGCGCAGGTTCGCCTGCGTGAGCTCGGGATACAGGTTGAGCGTGCAGTGCGGCGTGAACGGATACCGTGACGGCGCGAACGGCAGACCGCAGTGCTTGAGCCGTTCATGCAGATCCCGCAGCGGTCCGTGCGGATCGAGCCGGAGCGAGACGATGTTCCGCCCCACGAAGCGTTCCGGATGGCCGAACTTGAGCGTGATGGGCGGCGTGGCCGCCGCGACCGCCAGGATCTTCGCCTTCAGGTCCTCGACCGGATGATTCGCCGGCAGCGGCCCTGCACCGGAACTGCCGGTGAGCGTGATGTGCGGCGGCAGGTAGCGCGCCATCTTCGGATCGAACTCCTCCTGCAGCGCGTGCACCTGCTCGGCGACCTCGCCTTCGAGTTCGGTCGTGATGAAGATGCCGTTCACGGAAGCATCACCTGCACGCCGAGTCGTGTGGCGCCGGACGGCGACGTTGCGACGACCGGCCGCAGGAAGATCCGGTCGATCGCATTCGCCGGCCGCGTCTCGTGCCAGCGGCGGATCGCGAGCGCCGTGATGGTGCCGATGCCCGCTCCGACCGTGACGTCGCTCAGCCAGTGCCGGTCATCGTGCATCCGCGCGTAGGCGGTGAGCCCCGCCAGGCTGAACGTCGTGACGCCGACGAGCCTGGCGTGTTCGGGCGCGTGCAGCGCCACTTCACCCGTGACGGCCGCCGCGAAGGCGAACGCGGCGGTGGCGTGGCCGGACGCGAACGACTCGTAGTCGCCGTTGCTCGTGCGCGCACCGCGAAAGAGCTGCCAGTCGGTGCGGCCGGCGGTGGCGACGTTCGGTCGCGCGCGGCCCATCGTCTCCTTGAGCGCCGAGGTGACCACGCCGCTCACCGCGACGGCCTCGAGCGCCCGGAAGCCCGCGGCGGCGACGGTGGGGCGCTTGGTCAAGCGGCCGCCGCCCCACAGCGCCACGCCGAGTCCGATCGCTCCGGGCGAGCCGTAGAGATTTCCGACGTCCACGACCGCCCGCCGAAAACCCGTGGGGGGCTGTGACAGCGCCTGCATCCTGGAGCGCACGTCCGCGTCAAGGGAATACGCCGCCGCGCCCAGCACGAGCAGGCCCGCAAAGCGCTTTGCTTCGACGGAAGAGAACGCGGGAGGCGGCGCGCGGCGTTCGGTCTCCTGCGCGCGGAGCGCTCCGGGCCAAGGCAGCGAAAGGAGCGCGGCGAGCGCCCCGAGGGAGACTGAGCGAACTCGCATCACGTGTCGTATTTTAGCTGCTGTGCGGGCCGCTCGCAGACCGCTGCCGTTCTCTCCCACCGTCCTTTCGACCTCGCAGTTGCACATTCGCCCGTTCGAAAGCCACGCTGATCGCGCCCAGTGCGTTGCTCTTCAGGAGCTGACCTGGGGCGCGAGCTTCACTGAGAAGATCCCAGCGGCGATGCTCCTGGTCGCGCAGGAGACCGGCGGCGTGACCAGCGGCGCCTTTGCGGACGACGGCACGATGCTCGGCTTCGTCTTTGGCGTGACCGGTGTGCGCGACGGCAAGCTCGTGCACTGGTCGGACATGCTCGCGGTGCGGCCCGAGGCGCAGGGACAGCATCTCGGCGAACAGCTCAAGGAGCATCAGCGCGCCCATTGCCGCGCGCTCGGGGTCGAGACGATCCTCTGGACGTACGATCCGCTCGTCGCGCGGAACGCGCACCTGAACCTCAACCGCATGGGCGCGCGCGTGAACGAGTTCGTCGTCGCCATGTACGGCGAGGGCACGAACTCGCCGTTGCAGGGGAACATGCCCACCGATCGGTTCATTATTTCCTGGGCCGTGGATCCGGCGGGCACCGCACCGGCGCTGACCGCCCTTCCCGACGACCTTCCGCTCGTCGTCGGCCGCGAGGCGGAGGAGCTGCCGCTTGCGACCAAGGCGCAGGTGGGCGTTCGCGTCCCGCGTGACATCACGACGCTCGCCGCGCAGGACCTCGCGATGGCGCGGCGCTGGCGGTCCGCAACGCGGCGTGCCTTCTCGCACTACCTCTCCGCAGGCTACCGCGTCCGCGGGTTCCTCGCGGACCCCTCCGGCGGCACCTACCTGCTCGAGCGCGCTCCATGACGCGGCGGAACCGCGCATGATCTGCTTGGAGCGTGTGGTCCTGCGCGAGATCCGGCTGCCGCTGCGGGAGCCGTTCCGCATCTCCTCCGGCGAGATGCGAGAACGCCGCATCCTCCTGCTCGAGCTCTTCGACGCCAGTGGCGTGAGCGTGTGGAGCGAGTGTGTGGTGGACGACGCGCCGAACTATTCGCCCGAGACCATCGACACGGCGTGGCCGATCATCGCGCGCTGGCTCGCCCCGCGGCTGCTCGGCACCTCGGTCGAAGCGCCTGGCGATGTGTTCGCGCTGCTCGATGCGGATGTGCGCGGCCACAACATGGCCAAGGCCGCGCTCGAAATGGGCTGCTGGGCCGTCGCGGCCACGCAGGCCGGGCTGCCGCTCGCCCGCATGATCGGCGGTACGCGGAGTGCGATCGCCACGGGGATCTCGCTCGGGATCCAGAAGGACCGTGCCACGCTGGTCGCCAAGGCGCGCGACGCCATCGCCGCGGGCTATCAGAAGGTGAAGATCAAGATCGCCCCCGGCCGCGACGTGGAGTGGGTGGCTGCCGTCCGCGCCGCCTGCGGCGACGACGCGCATCTCATGGCGGACGCGAACAATGCGTACACGCTGTCGGACGCTCACCGGCTGGCGGCCCTCGATCCGCTCGACCTGATGATGATCGAACAGCCGCTCGCGTGGGACGACCTCCTGCAGCACGCGGCGCTGCAGAAGCGCCTCCGCACGCCGCTGTGCCTCGACGAGTCCATCACCTCGCTGGCGCGCGCGCAGGACATGATCGCGCTCGAGGCCGGGCGCATCATCAACATCAAGCCGGGCCGCGTGGGCGGGCTCGGCCCGAGCCTTGCGATCCACGACCTCGCGGAAGAGCACCAGATCCCGGTCTGGTGCGGCGGCATGCTCGAGAGTGGGATCGGACGCGCGTACAACGTGGCGCTCGCGTCGCTGCCGAACTTTACGCTGCCTGGTGACCTTTCGCCGAGCGCCCGCTACTGGACGGAGGATATCGTGGCCCCGGAGTGGACCATGGACGCGGCTGGAGCCGTCAGGGTTCCGCTCGAGTCGCCGGGTCTTGGCGTCGATGTCAACCGCGAACGAGTGGACGCGCTGACCGTGCGCACACAGGAGCTGCGCGCCTCATGAGCCAACTTCCGGAGCGAGTCACCGCACTGTTCAGTGAGGCCGAGCGCGAGTTCCTGCGCACCTTGCGACGAGACCTGCACCACACGCCGGAACTCTCGTGGAAGGAGCACGGCACGCAGGCACGGCTGCGCGCCGCGCTCACTGAGCTCAAGATCGCCGACATCCGCGACGTCGCGACCACCGGATTGATCGCCCGCATTCCGGGGTCGGGCACGGGCGCAACGATCGCCGTGCGCGGCGACATCGACGCGCTCCCTATCACCGAGGCGACCGGCCTGCCCTTTGCCTCCGCCACGCCAGGCCTGATGCACGCCTGTGGTCACGACATGCACGCCGCGTGGACCGTGGGCGCCGCGCTGCTGCTCGCCAAGGATCCCGCGGTTGGCGAGGTGCGGATCCTCCTGCAGCCCGCGGAGGAGGTGGGTGCGGGAGCGCCGGTCGTGCTGGCGAGCGGCGAGCTCGAGGGCGTCCAGGCGATCTTCGGCGGGCACGTGGACTGGCGCTATCAGGTCGGCGAGATCGTCGCGGACCCCGGTCCGCTCGCCGCATCCACGGACACCTTCGAGGTCGTCTTTCACGGGCGGGGCGGCCACGGCGCGCGCCCACAGGACACACTCGACCCGGTCGTGGCGCTCGGGGCCTTCATCGGCGACGTCCAGACCGTGGTCTCGCGCATTCTCGACCCGGCGATGCCTGGCGTGATCTCGATCGGTGTGCTCGAGGGAGGCAAGGCGCCGAACGTCATCCCGGAGACCGCCCTCTGCCGCGGCACGATCCGTGCGACGACGCCCGCCACCCGCAGCCTGCTCGGCAACGAGATCGAACGGATCGCGCATGGCGTCGCGGCAACACACCGCATGACCGCCGCCGTCACGCTCAACGAGGGAACGCCGCCGCTGGTGAACACGGAGCGTGCCTCGGGATGGGCGCAGAGTGCGGTGCGCGCCCTCTTCGACGAGTCGGCGCTCCGCTCGCTCGCAGTGGCCAACATGGGCGGCGAGGACTTCGCGTTCTATACCGAGAGAATGGACGGTTGCTTCATGCGGATCGGCACCTGGCGCGAAGGACGGTCACGGGCCGGAGTGCACACCCCGCGCTTCGACCCCGACGAGGACGCGATCTTCGTCGCTGCGGCGGTGCTGGCGGAGAGCGCACGCCGCGCGAGCGCCGGCGCGTGGAACGGGAGCACCGCCACATAGCGGCACCCGAGCGGCTCCCCTTGCCCCCGCACGAACGCTGAATCATATCAGGGGATGCTCAGCATCGACCTGAAAGGAAAGCGTGCGCTCGTCGCGGGTGTCGCGGACGACGGCGGGTTCGGCTTTGCCATCGCCAAGGCGCTCATCGAAGCGGGTGCCACCGTGTGTGTGGCCACGTGGCCTCCTGCGCTCAACATCTTCCTCAACCTGCTCGAGCGCGGGAAGATGGACGAGTCGCGCAAACTCGCGGACGGCTCCCTGCTCTCCTTCGAGAAGATCTATCCGCTGGACGCGGTCTACGACACGCTCGAGGAGACCCCAGCCGAGATCCGCGAGAACAAGCGCTACAAGGACGTGGGCGATTTCACGATCTCCGGGCTCGCGGCCCGTGTGTCCGCCGACTTCGGCGAGAAGCCGCTCGACATTCTCGTGCATTCGCTCGCGAACGGTCCCGAGGTGAAGAAGGCACTCATCGACACGAGCCGGAACGGCTACCTCGCCGCGATGAGCGCGAGCGCCTACTCGTTGATCTCGATGGTGCGCGCCTTTGCGCCGCTCATGCGCCCTGGTGGCAGCGTCGCTTCCCTCACCTACATGGCGAGCGAGCGCGTGATCCCGGGCTATGGCGGCGGCATGAGCTCGGCCAAGGCCGCGCTCGAGAGCGACACGCGGGTGCTCGCCTATGAAGCGGGCCGGAAGTATGGCCTGCGCGTGAACACGATCTCGGCGGGCCCCTTCGCGTCACGCGCGGCGAGCGCGATCGGCATCATCGACGCGATGGTGAAGTACTGCGCGGCGAACACGCCGCTGCCCGAGGCGCTGCACGCGCAGGAGGTCGGTACGGCGGCTGCGTTCTTGGCGTCCCCGTTGGCCAGCGGCATCACCGGCGCGACGCTGTACGTGGACAAGGGCTACCACGCCATGGGCATGGCCGTGGATGGGAAGACGGTGCCGGAGTTCCCCGCACCATAGCGGACCGTGCGCGCGCCGCGGTGGGCTGCGGCGCGCGCTGCTTCGGCCTACGGTTGACCGAGCACTTTGGTCGGGCCAAGCGACGCCGGGTTCAGCGTGCGTGTTCCGATACCACGGTTGTACCACGCGCCGCCCCAACACCACGCCTTGCCGTCCGTGCTCATGCCGCACGTGCCGATCGCGTTGCCACCGCGGGAAGTGACGGTGGACATCGGAGGCGCACCGACGACGGCGACCGGCGAACCGCTGATCGTCTGCGTGCCGTTCCCAGACTCGTAGTTTCCGTTCACCCCCCAACAGAAGGCTGCACCCGCCGCCGTGAGTGCGCAGGTGAAGTCTCCCTGAGCGCTCACGTACGCGAACGTGTGGCCGCCCGTCACCTCCTGCGGCTCGTGGAATCCCGGGTCCGCCGGCGCGCTGATCGTGCCACGACCCAGCTGACCATACACGTTGTGGCCCCAGCAGTACGTCTTGTCGTCCGTCGCGATGCCGCAGGAGTGCACGTGTCCTGCGCTGATCTGCTTGAACTTCAGCCCGCCGACCACCGGGGCCGGCGACGTGCAGTAGAAGGAGCCTTCGCTACATTGCGCCGGCGGCGTGGATCCGTTGCCGAGCTGGCCCCGCACATCCCCGCCCCAGCAGTGGGCCGTGCTGTCGGCGATCAGTCCACAGGCATAGTCGCTCCCCGCCGAGATCGCGATCCACTTGTGACCGCCAGCCACGAGCGTCGGTACGTGCCGGTTGGTCTGCGTGCCGTCGCCTACCGCGTAAGTGAGCTCGTTCAGCCCCCAGCAGTACGCGAGGGAGTCGACGGTGATCCCGCACGCGTTCCGGAAGCCCGCCGAGACGTCGGTGAAGGAGAGGCCGCCGGATACGAGCTGCGGCGACGCGTACGGTGTGGTCGTCGCCGTGCCGATCCCCAGCTGCCCACGATAGTTGTTGCCCCAGCAGTACAGCGCGCCGCCGGTCGCGATGCCGCACGCGTATCCGCCGTCATCGAAGTTCGACGTGTACTTGCCGCTCACCGTCAGCTTGGTGAACGTGTGCCCGCCCGAGACCGCGATCGCCAGCGTCGTGTCCGCGATGCTGTCCACGCCGAGCTCTCGCGCAGCGTTGTACCCCCAGCACCACGCCTCACCCGCCGTCGTGAGCCCGCACGAGCTGCCCGGGCCCGCGTGCACCTCCGTGAAGTTGAGCACGCGGCTCGTCACCAGCACCGAGTCACGCCCGTTGTCCGCCGCCGCGATCACGTACGCGCTGCCTGTCGCGCCGCCGGTCACGGTCGCCGTGATGACGCCCGTGGACGACACCTGCACGATGGACGAGTCCGAACTCGACCACGTGATCTGCCGGTCGTGCAGCTGGCCACCGATCGAGTCGTACGTGTACGTGACGAGTGGCGTCGTCGCGCCGTACACCGTGGTGAATGGCGCAAGATCCTCGTTCTGCGCCGCCAACCGGATCGAGATCGAGTCCACCGGGACCGGCAGCACGGTGATGTGCGCCGTGATCGTGTCCACGACGCTGATGCCTCGCGCGCTGGTGGTGATCACGTGGGCGCGGATCAGTTCGGTCCCAGCCGCGTGACCGGTCACGAGTCCCGACGCATTCACTGACGCGGAGGCATTCGTGAGGCTGCCCCAGTTCACATCACGCCCGGTGAGCACGGCGCCAGTCGAGTCGAAGGCCGTCACCGACAGCTGCACGGTGGTGCCGACGAGGATCGTGTCGCGCGCCGGACTGAGGAAGAGTGAGTCCACCGGCACGGGATTCACGTCCACCACCGAGCTGCTCGTCTTGCCTTCGCTTGTCGCCGCGATGCCGATGAAGCCCACGCGCACACCGGTGACGAGGCCGCTGCCAGTCACCGTCGCGATCATCGTGTCGAGACTCGCCCACGTGACCGCACGTGCGAGAGCGCCACCTGTGGAGTCGCGCGGCGTGGCCGAAAGCTGGGTCGTCGTCCCCACGAGGATGATCGGATTCGCTGGCGTGAGATCCACATAGCTCACCGGCACTGGCAGCACGCTGATCACGGCGTTCCCGCTGACCCCCTCACTCGTCGCGGTGATCGTGGCAGTGCCCACAGCCACCGCCGTCACGAGGCCGCTCGCGTCCACGGTCGCCACGGTGGTATCGAGCGAGCTCCACGTCACCACGCGCCCGGTAAGTACGGCGCCCGTCGAATCAAAGAGCGTGGCGGTCAGCGGCGCTGTTTGTGTGGGGTGCAGCGAATCCGTCGGCGGCGAGACCGCCACGGAGTCCACGGGGACCGGCGTCACGAGAATGCTCGCCGTGTCTGCGCGCCCTTCCGATGACGCGATGATCAAGGCGGTCCCTGCGCCGGTGCCCGTGACGAGGCCGTCGGATGCGACGGTCGCCACCAGTCCGGCGGTGCTCGTCCACGAGATCGTGCGTCCAACCAGGACTGCGCCCGTGCTGTCTCGAGTCTCCGCCGCAAGCTGCGCTGTCGCACCAATGAACACCGTGTCGCTCGGCGGCGAGATCACCACCGTCGCCACAGGCACCGGCACCACGACGATCGTGGCGGATCCAACGATCCCTTCACTGGTTGCGGTGATCTGCACACTGCCATTTCCTACCGCGGTCACGATCCCGGTGGCCGAGACGCGCGCGCGCAGCGTATCAGCGGATCCCCAGGTCACGGTCCGTCCGAGGAGCGGCGCGCCGCCAGCGTCCCGAGGTTCTGCCGCGAGCTGCACGGTTTGCGTTGGGTGCAACGTGTCGAGCGGCGGCGACACGGCCACCGACGCCACCGGAATGGGGTTCACGGTGATCTGCGCCGAGTCCACCACGCCCTCGCTCGTCGCACGGATGTACACGGTGCCCGGCGCGACGCCCGTCACCAGCCCGGTCCCCGACACAGTCGCCGTGCCCGTCGCTGCGCTCTGCCACGTTACGAGGCGCCCTCCGAGGGTATTGCCGCCAGCGTCCTTCGTGACGGCCGCGAGTTGCTGGGTCGCCCCCACGATGATCGTCGCGCTCGGCGGCGAAACATCCACGTCCGCGACGGGGATCGGCAGAATGGTCATCGGATAGCTTCCGACGACGCCATCCGCGGTGGCGGTGATCGTCACCGGCCCCGGTGCCACGGCGGTCACCAGCCCTGAGCCCGAGACGGTGGCCGTACCGGTCGCATTCGACCCCCACACGACGGTGCGGTCCGTGAGCACGGCACTCTCCGTGGACCGCACGACCGCGGACAGCTGCAGCGTCTGTCCCTGGATCAATGTCGCGGACGCGCCGGAGACCTCCACGGAACCCACTTGAGGCGCGGGAGCGGTTGGCTCTGCGCACGTGCTCAGGGCGAGGACGCTCAGGGCAGCGACGGCACGAACGGACGCACGCATCGAGCACTCCGGACTAGGGGAGAGATCGGACCTCTCCGTCTATGTCGTCCCAGTCCGCCGTTCGTGACCGACCAGCCGTCCGAGGGCGCCCGTGGTGACCGCCACGCCGCCCAGGATCAGCCCACAGCCAAGCACCATCGGTCCCGTGATCCGCTCCCCGAGGAAGGCCGCGCCCCAGACCATCCCGAACAGCGGGATCAGATACGTGACCGAGATCGCCTTGGTCGCTCCCGCACTCTCGAGGAGCCGGAAGTAGAGCACGTAGCCGAGGGCCGTCGCCATCAACGCCAACGCCAGAGTGCTCATCCACGCGCCGGCGGACGGCATGGTGGCTGGCCAGAGCCAGACCGCGGGCGCCGCGAGCAGCACCACGGAAGCCACCAGACTTCCCGCCGCGATCACCAAGGACGGAACTCCGCCAAGGAGGCGCCGCGTCAAATGGGCCGAGATGGCGTACAGCAGCGCGCCGGTGAGCGCCGCACCGATCGCCGGCGGTCCGCCCACCAGCGCCAGGTCGCGCGCCACAAGCACTACGACCCCCACGAACCCGATCCCGAGGCCGAGCGTCTTCGTGAACCCCAGCCGCTCGCCGAAGAAGGCGCCGCCGAGCAGCGCACCAAAGAGCGGCGTCGTGGAGTTCAGGACCGCCGCGAACCCGGCCGGCACCGTCTGCGTTGCATACGCAAAGAGCGCAAAGGGCACGGCGGTGTTGAGCGTCCCGATGATCGTGAGCGGCACCCAGCGGCCCCGGAGCTCGCCCAGCTGTCCGCGCAACGCCACAAGGGCGAGCAGCACGCCCGCCGCGATCACCACGCGCACCTCGACGAGCGCGACCGGGCCGAACTCCGGCACCGCGATGCGGATGAAGAGGAATGCGGCGCCCCAGATGGCACCGAGGAACAGCAGATCGAGGAGGTCACGCCGCTGCATCAGGGCAAACTAGTGGCGGTGCGGTGGAAGCGGCGCAGCACGCGATGCCCTCGTGATCGTCAGAGCGGGCGCTCGAACATCTGCAGGACCTTGGTGCCCTCGTCGAACTCGAGGACCTCGATCGCCCGGTAGCCCAGCGCCTCGTGAAAGGCGATCGAGACCGGATTCGGCGGCTTGAGGTTCACCTCGAGGCAGACGCGCAGCCACTTTCCGGCGGCGGTCGCGTGCAGGTCATCATAGAGGGCGCGTCCAACTCCGCCCCGCCGCGTGCGCGGTGAGACGACCACGCGGTCGAGGTACAGAAAGTCCGAGTACCGCTCAGAGAACCACTTGTAGTATCGACTCCAGTAGTCCACGCCCGGCGGCAGGCAGAGGACGAACCCTGCGAGCCCGGCGTCGTTCACCGCCACCCGGAAGTGCCCTGCGTTGCCCGCCAGCCACGCAAACTCCTCGTCCGTCAACGCGTTCACGTGAGGGGTGTGCGCGTTGTTGAGCGCGAGGACCGCCGCGTGATCCGCGGCGGTCGCATCACGCACGGTGACCGTGACGCTCACCGGTCGGGCGTCTCCTCGTCGAGCGTATCCATGGCCGGGCCCGGACGGGGCGTCGGCAGATCCGTGCTCGGCACGATCGCCGGGAGCCCGGCCGCCGTCACCTGACGGTTGAACCGCGCCAGATCCTCGCGCAGGATCCGCTCCAGCCGGTCTGTCTGCACCTTGAGCAGCGTCGTGAGTTCGGCGTAGACCGCGCGCGACTGGTCCGTCGGCGCATACGGACCGGACGCAACGACGCCATTCAACGCCGCGATCTTGTTGTTGAGCTTCACGGGGAAGTTGAGCGGATCCTGACTGCTCTGATTCTTCACCTGGTAGACCTCCTGCTCCACGGCCGCCATCGACGCCATGAGCGCATCGCCCGCTCGGCGGAGCCGCGGCTGACTGGCGATCCGCTCCTCGATCTGCGCGCGGACATTGCGGACGGTGCGCACGGCGTTGTTCGCCTCCGTGGTCTTGTCGCGGATCTGGATGAGGAACTCGAACTGCGCCACGAGATCCGCCGCCGTGGCGTCCGTGCGCGGATCGTTCATCAGCTGGAAGCGCTGCGTCTGCGCCGGCGCTTCGCCGGCCACGAAGCGCACCGAGTACGTCCCGGCTGGCGCGATCGGCCCGCGCGTGCTTCCCGCCCAGAGGATCATGCCCGGGAAGGTCACCGCGTCCGGGTATCGCATATCCCACGTGAAGCTGTTGAGCCCCGCGCGATTCTGCAGCCGCGGCGTCGCGCCGCTGTCGCTCGTGAACTTCTTGATCACCGTTCCGTCCGGCGCCACGAACTCGAGCGCGACCGGCGTGCCTCCAGTGGCAACACGGTAGAACACGGTCACTCCGCTCGGTGGGTTGAGCCCGGGCCGGCTGCCAGCCGCGGCGGCGCCACCGCCGCCGAACCCGCCACCACCCCACTCGATCCGATACGCGTCGCGCGGCGCGAAGAGATGCGCAGGCCGCGCAGCCACCTCGGCCGTCATCTGGCGCAGCGCACTGATGTCGTCCATCACCCAGAACGAGCGGCCGTGCGTGCCGATCACGAGATCGCCGTCCTTGATCACGAGATCGTGCACCGGCACGGGCGGCAGATTGCGCTGGAGCCGCTGCCAGTTGGCGCCGTCGTCGAAGCTGACCCAGACGCCGCGCTCCGTGCCGGCGTAGAGCAGGCCGCGGCGCTCGGGGTCCTCGCGGATCACGCGCGTGAACTCGTCCGGCGCGATGCCAGCGACGATCTTGGTCCACGTCGCGCCGTAATCGCTCGTCTTCCAGAGCGACGGCGAGAAGTCGTCGAGCTGGAACCGGTTCGCGGCCAGATACGCCGTGCCCTCGGCGTGCGCCGATGCGTCGATGATCGAGATGCGCGCAAAGTCGCCGATCCCGCGCGGCGTCACGTTCGTCCACGTGGCGCCGCCGTCGCGTGTGATGTGCACGAGGCCGTCGTCACTCCCCGCCCAGAGCACGCGCGCCGAGCGCGGCGATTCCGCCAGAGTAAAGATCGTGCCGTAGGTCTCCACGCCTGTTTGGTCCTTGGTGATCGGGCCGCCCGAAGGACCGAGCGTGCGCGGATCATTCCGCGCCAGGCGCGGCGAGACGATCGTGAAGCTTTGCCCTTCGTTGGTCGACTTGAAGAGCTGGCTGCCCGCGACGTAGAGCACCGCGGGATCGTGCTGCGAGATCACGATCGGGAAGGTCCACTGGAACTTGTGTTGGATATCCTCCGATGAGTGCCCCATCGGATTCATCGGCCACGCGTTGATGTTCCGCTGCAGCCCAGTGCGCATGTCCTTGCGCGTGAGATAGCCCGAGTAGCTCCCGGCATAGATGATGTCCGGATTCACCGGGTGTGCGGTGATGTAGCCGGACTCGCCGCCGCCTACGCTGCGCCAATCCTCGATCGCGATCCCGCCTTCGTTCCGGCTCGGACCGCAGAGCGTGGAGTTGTCCTGCTGCGCGCCGCAGACCTGATACGGAAAGTGGTTCGTGACCGACACGTGATACATCTGCGCGGTGGCGAACTGCTGCGTGCTCCAGCTCTCACCGCCATTGAAGCTCACGTTCGCGCCGCCGTCGTTGGCCTGCACCATCCGCTGCGGGTCGTTCGGCGCGATCCACATGTCGTGGTTGTCACCGTGCGGCACACGGATCTGCTGCCGGAACGTCCGGCCGCCGTCCGTGCTGCGGAAGAACTGCACGTTCAACCCGTAGATGACGTTCGTGTCCTTCGGATCCGCGAAGATCTTGGAGTAGTACCACGCCCGCTGACGCAGCGAGCGGTCGCGATTGATCCACTCCCACGTCGCGCCCGCGTCGTCCGAGCGATACACGCCGCCCGAGTCGTTCTCGATGATCGCCCACACGCGGCGCGAGTTCGCGGGAGAGACCGCGATCCCCACCTTGCCCCACACGCCGCGCGGCAGCCCGCGGTTGCCCGTGATCTCGCGCCACGTGACGCCGCCGTCCGTCGTCTTGAAGAGCCCACCGCCTGGTCCGCCCGAGTTCAGCATCCACGGCGTGCGATACGCGTGCCAGAACGCGGCGTAAAGCGTGTTCGGGTCGTTCGGATCCATCACCAGATCGCTGATCCCCGTCGAGTCGTTGCGAAAGAGGATCTTGGACCACGTGGCGCCGCCGTCGGTGGTCTTGAAGACGCCGCGCTCCGGGTTCGGCCCGAACGCGTGTCCGAGCGCGCCGACGTACACGATGTTCGGATCGGTGGGATGCACGCGCACCCGCGCGATATGCCGCGTCGCGCGCAGGCCGATGGACGTCCAGGTCTTGCCGCCGTCCGTGGTCTTCCACATCCCGTCGCCATGCGAGGTGTTGCCGCGAATGTGCGTCTCGCCGCCGCCCACGTACACGATGTCCGGGTTCGATTCCGCCACGCCGATCGCGCCGATGGTCCCGCCGAACGCCGCGTCGCTCGCGGGCTGCCAGTTGATCCCAGCGTCGGTCGTCTTCCAGACGCCGCCGCCCGTCGTCCCCATCCAGTACTCAAGCGGCCGCGACGACGAGCCCCCGACCGCGACCGAGCGTCCGCCGCGCGCGGGGCCGAGTTCCCGCCAACGCAGCGCGCGCAGTGCGGAGGAGTCGAGTTGCTGCGCGGGAGCGATCTCCGCCGTGACGGAGAGCCCGCAGAGAGCGGCAACGAGGAGCAGTGTCGCGCGCCGCAGTACGCGGGCGGCGGCGAGGGGTTGGCGAGCGATCACGCGAAGGTTCTCCGAGCGAGTGGGAATGAACCGCAGACCGCGAGGATGCCGCGTTCCCGGACTTCTCGCAAGGGTCGTGCGTGCGTTCAGGGCGCGGCGGGGCACTCCGTGCGGCGCGCCGTGAGTCCCCCGCGCAGCAGCTCGCCATCGCGCAGCACCACGACGGTCGCGGTCGGTGAGATGCGCAGCTCCAGCGAATCGCCCGCCACGCGCACGATCACCAGATCCCGATGCAGCCGCGCCAACTCGGTGGGCGCGGTGGCGAGCCAGCATCCCTCGAGCACGCGCGGCGGCGGCGCCGCGGGAGCGGCCGCCGCCTCGGTGAGAGCCGCAGACCGCGCGGCGCGGCTGGCCGCGCGGTCTGCATCGACACGAAGTCGCTGCGCCGCCGCTCCTGTCTCGCCCACGCGTTCCCCTGCACTGGCCGCAGCAGGCGGTGCGGCGAGCGCCGTCACCGGCGCCGCGGCCCGTGCCTGGTCGCGCAACTCTTCGGCTTCGCGACGAAGTGCCCCGGCAGCCGAGTCCACGCTTGCCGTCGCCGCCAGCTCGCGAGGCGCGCCGCTCCCAGACGCCACGCCTGCCGACGGCGCCTGCGCGGCATCGCGCGACAACGCGCCCGCGCCTGAGGCGGCCTTCGAAGCCGTGGGCGCTGGGACTTGGGTCGGCGGCGAGACAGCCGCCGTACTCGCCGCATCGCCGTCACCCCCCGTCAGCGGGGCGCTTGCCGGAGGCCCCGGTGGCGCGGCATTCACTGCAGGTGGCGCCGCACTTTCCGCGGGCCGCGCCGCTGGCGAGAACGCCGCGTCGGTAGCATCGCGCATGACGTACGCAGTGCCAGCCACAAACACGAGCCCCGCCGCGATCCCCACCCACGGCCGCACGCGAAAAGCCGGACGAGCGCGTGGCGCCTTCGCCGGCACCACACCGCCAGGCACCGCGTCGAGCGCGCGCACGATCCGTGAGGACGCCGCGATGAGTCCGCGCGCTTCCGCCACGGCGGCGCGCCACGCGGGATCCGCTTCCGCCAACTGCGCCACGTGCGCCGACTCCTCGGGCGACAGCTCGCCGTCGAGCCACGCGTGGATCATCCCTTCGTCAGGACGCGGCATGCGCGCCTCCCCGGCCATCGGCCGTCAACTCCTCGTAGGCTTCGGTCAGGCGGCGGCGAGCCCTCGAGAGGGTCGTCCCCACCGAACTCTTCTCGATCTTCAGCACGTCGGCGATCTCCCCGTAGTCGAGCCCTTCTTCCTTCAATAGAAGCGCCTGCCGGTCCCGCTCGGTGAGCGCGGCCAGCGCGCGCCGCGCATCGGCCAGCTCACGGGCGCGCGCTGCCGACATCTCGTCGTCATCGCCAGCGATCTCTTCCCGCGCCTCGGCGGCCAGCAGCTCGAGGTGTCGTCGGTTGCGCGCATCCTTGCGCGCGCCGTCACGCACCAAGTTGTGCGCCACCGCAAAGACCCACGCCCGCTCATTCACGATCGTCTCCTGCCGCAGCGCGCGGACGAACGTCTCCTGTGCCACCTCTTCCGCCCAGTCGCGGTCACCCAACCGGCGGGTGAGATACCGCACGAGCGTCGCGTGGTAGGTCACGAAGAGACGTTCGGCCACGTGCATCGGCGTTACCAGTCCCGGACGAAGTCGGCGATCGCGCTGGCGCCCAGCCGTTCGGCGCCATCGGCAGCAAGCACGAGGGTCACGCGCGTGCCATGCACCTCTACCCGCTCACCGATGGCCAGGATCTCACGCAGCTCGCTCACGCCGTCGATCAGCGCGAAGTACGCCGGCGAGAAGGGCTTCACGGTCACGCGCCGCGCGCCGGAGGCCTCGCTGCGGGTGTCCACCCACACGCTGTCCCGCAGGACGAACACGCGGTTGGCCGTGCGACGCAGCGCCGAGTCATCGCGGTCGGCGGTCATCTCGCCCACCGAGCGCGCGCTCCGCATCTCGGCGGCCGCCTTCGCGGACTCGAAGGCCGACGGCGGCGGCGCCGACGGTGTGGACACCCCCGCGCCCGAGGCGCCCGCCGTGGACAGTTGATCGCGGCCCGCACGCTCGCGCTCGGCGCGCGCGGCTGGCGCGCGCATGGGCACGGGCTGGCCGCCCGCCGCAGCGTTGTTCGCGACCATCCCGGGCTCAAGCACCAGGTACGACGTGAGTTCCGTCGGGATCCCCCACTTCTCTCCGAGCATGCGGATCTCCCCGTCGAGCTCCGCACTCGCGCCATGCTTGCGACGCTCAGCGCTCAACCATCCCACCCGCTGCGTGGCCCACAACCGGCCAACGAACGCATCGCTGGTCCGGCGCGCCGGAAAGCGCGCCTGCACGCTCCAGGTCACCGGGCCCTCGGGCGTCTCCCCAATGATGATCACGCGTCCCGACTCGTTCGCTCCGCTGTACCGCGCGAGGATCGTGAGTTCTTGACCGGCAAAGAGATCCAACCGGCCGGCCGGCTGCACAGCGTGCAGCCGCACACCCTCGGCCCGAACGCGAATGTTCGTCGCCACAGGCCGGGTGATGCGCTGCGCCACCACGCCGACCACGCGCTCCACATCCTCCTCCGGACGAACGAAGTGGGCTGTCCCGGCACCATCGAGCGCCAGCTGCTCCAGCAGCGCTGCATTCACATCCGCCCCGAGGCCGAAGGTGAAGATGCGTCGGGTATCGCGCAACTCGGCCGCGCGCGCGGCCAGTACATCGCCGCGCCGTTCACCGACGGTCGGCGCGCCATCGGTCAGAAAGAGCACCAGACCAAGACGGCCCGCGACCGCACGGGACTCCAGTGCGCGTTCCAAGGCGCCCGCAATGTTGGTTCCGCCCGACGCGCCGAGCTCGTTGAGCCACCGCTCGGCCGCGCGGCGGTCGGCGGGTGTCATCGGCGACCAGCTGTCCCGGAACTCGCGCACATCGCTCGAGAACGCGATCAGGCGGAACCGATCATTGGCGCCGAGGGAGTTGAGCAGTTGATGTCCCGCCGCGCGGGCCTGCTGGATCTTCCCACCGCTCATCGAGCCCGAGACGTCGAGCACGAACGTGACGTCGCGCGGCAGCGCGGCGCTCGCGCGGATGGGCGGCGTGAGCGTGATGAGCGCGTACCCCTCGTTGCGGTCCGGGGCGTGCGTGAGCACGCTGAGGGCCGCCGAGCGGCCGGCACGCACCGGCACCAGCAGCGTGACCGTCCCGGTGGCATCGCTCACGCGCACGGCACGGCGCGCGCCGTCCCGCGTCTCCTCCGCGCGGTGGGTCGGCGACCACGTCTCGCCGAACTCGTCGGCTCGCGGCCAGCTGAAGGTCAGGCTGGTGCCGCTAGACATCGTGCCGTTCCCACGCGGCGCGGGGACGTCGATCCGCAGGGCATCGCCTTCGCGTTCGGCGACCGCGCGGAAGCGCACGACCACCGTCCGGGTCTCGCCTGGCTGGATCGGGAAGATCCGTGTACGCAACACGCCGAGCTCCATCCACTCGACGAGCGCGGGGTCGCGCTGGCGGCGGACGATCTCTTCGTAGATGCGGCGCGCCTCACCGGCGCCGAGTGCTTCGCCGGTGACCATCTCGCCGTCGATCTCGAGCGCGAGGTCTTCGAACGCGGCGCCGCGCGGCAGCGGAAGGACGTAGTCCGCCTCGCCGATCCGCGAGCCCTGGTTGGTCCAGCGCTCCGTCACTTCGTAGCGCAGGATCCTGCCGTCGAGTACCACGCGCACTTCGCGTCCCGTCCGCACGACCTGCTCCTGCGCGCCGCACGGTGGCGGCGGGCAGGGCGCGGCGACGCACATCCGTGTTTCGCACGGGATCGGACGCCGCGCCACGTCTTGAGCGGTGAGTGGCGTGTGCAGGGGAACGACGAAGAGCAGCAGGGCGACGCGGCGAAATGTGGAGCGGAACACAGGGGCCTCCGGTCAGGGTCACCGAGGAGACGCCGCGCGTCGCAGAACTTGCACATCCCGCCGCACCCAGCGGCGCATGGTGACGTGGCGCACGCACCGGTCGGCCCCCAGTGGCCCCAGCGCCCTCTACCGGTCGGGGTCGGGCTCCGCCTCGGTGATCGGGAGGATCCGGGTCGGCGTGCGTTCGATCACACGGACGGCGAGCAGGTTCTGGTCCGCTCGATGGATCGTGCCCGCGAGATTCTCGCCCGGCTGACGGAAGGCCCACCCGAGCGAGAAGGGCACGGGGGCCGTGCGCAGCGCGGCCGCCTGCATGCGCTCGACGACCATCTTGCACTCCGCCTCGCGCGCGCCGCGGAGGACGATCACGAACTCGTCGCCGCCGACGCGCACGACCGGCTCCTCCGCGCGCACCTGCCGCATCAGGAACCGACTCATCCGGATGAGCGTGTTGTCGCCCATCTGGTGGCCGTGCTCGTCGTTGTACTGCTTGAAGTGGTCGATGTCGATGAACACGCAGCCCCACGGCGTGTCCGTGGGGCTCAGCTCCTCATCGAGATCCGCGAGGTGCCGCCGGTTGAAGCAGCCGGTGAGCGGGTCGCGCACGCTTTGCTGACGCAGCAGCTCTTCCATGGCCTTCCGCTGCGTGATGTCGACGAGGATCCCGTGCAGGAGGGTGTCGCCGGTCTGTTCATCTTTGACCGAGTACACGGTGTCGAGCACCGTGATCAGGCCGCCGTCCGGACGCACGAGCTGGAGCTCGAAATCCCGCACGAATCCCTCGCGCTCGATCACTTCCAGCTCCGCGAGGCGCCGCGACGGATCCACGACGAGATCGTTGGCCCCGTACATCTTGAGGTCTTCCATGGAACGCACGCCCAGCAGCGCATAGAACGCGGGATTCGCGTCCAGGATGTCGCCGCGCGTGTTGGTGATGTAGATGGCCTCACGCAGATTCGCGACGAACGAGCGGAGGCTGTCCGGATCCTGCAGCGAGCGAAAACGGCCAGAGCTCATGCGGCCGCCTCTTTCTGTTCCCATTGGCGCATCATGGCGCAGAACCCGGTGGCGGCGTCCACATCGAAGTCCGGACCCGCCAGTTTTTCGATGTGCTGCAGGATGCGCTCCGACTCCCACGCTTCGCGGTAGGGGCGGTTGGTGCGGAGCGCATCATAGACGTCGCAAACATGCACCAGTTTACTCGCGGAATGGACGCCGCGCTCGAAATGCCGCTGCGGGTACCCCTGGCCGTTGATCATGATATGGTGCTCGTAGGCGACGGCCGCCGCGAGATCCAGATTCCGGTCGCTCTCATAGATGATCCGCGCGCCATCGGACGGATGCTTGCGCATGATCACCCATTCCTCGTCCGTGAGCTTCCCCGGCTTGGTCAGCACCTCCTTGGGAATGCGCACCTTGCCCAGGTCGTGGAGCAGCCCCGCGACGCCGAACGCCCGCACATCCGTCGGCCCCATCCCGATCCACTCCGCCAGCGCCATCGTGAGCACCGAGACGTTCAAGGAGTGTGTGGTCGTGTACTGGTCGAATTCCTTCAATTGGATGAGCGGCAGCACGACCTGGCGGTCGCCGTGCATGGCCAGCGAGAGTGAGCGTACCACGGTCTCGGCTTCCGCCAGCGGCAGTCCGCCGACGGACTGCACCTCGTTGTGCATCCACCGCACGGCATCGGCTTCCTCGTTGAGCTGGTAGGTCACCGTCGCCGTGGGCACCGGGGCGACCATCGCCCGCACCTGCTCGTCCGAACCCTTCACCCCGATCGCACCGAACTTGATCGTGGAGCGCTTCTCCGGACTGCGCGTCGAACTGTCGATCGCTTGGAGTGTGAGCCGCGCCAGCACCTCCTCGAGAAAGAGTTCGTACTCCTCGCGCGACGTGCCGCGCTGGAACTCGAGCCGCTGGACGCTCGCATTGGCGAGGCGCGTCCCCCAATCCCAGTCGCCGAGCTCCCGCAGCGCGAGCTCGCCGTAGATCACGTCGGCACCCAGGAACGAGAATCGCGGACGGGGATCGCTCTCTTGCAGCACGAGCAGCCGCTCGAATGATTGATCGATCACCCGCTCGCGCGCCGGGTGTCCGTCGGAGTAGAGCGACATCGTCGCCAGCGCTTGCGCGAACGAGGTCAGGAACTTGACGGCATCGCTCATTGGTCCGCCTGGTTTGACACTGCGCCTGAAGAGCGCGCACTCATCGCAGCCGCTTCCACGATCTCTGGGTCGCCGCTGGTCGCGGCCAGCATGAGCGCCTGCTGCGCGGCGGGATCCTCCCGCCAGTGGATCGCGAGTCCCTCGACCGCCGCCAACAACTCCGGCGTCTTCGGTGCGACCGTCTCCCGCTTCAGCAGGCGACCCGTCCGCACGATCCGCGACGCAAGCCAGACCGGAGTTTCCGGCGCGTGATACGCCGACAACGCCCGGATCCCCAGTGCGCGCAACGAGGGGGCGAGTGTCGGGTCGTCGGCGCGCGCGCGCAGAACGGCGGCAGCGTCCTTCGGACATCCCGTCATTGCCGCACCCAGTCCCAGCCGCACATTGCCCTCGTCCGCATCCGCCAACGCACTGACGATCGCGCGGTCACGCGTCGCCGGTGACCGCAGCTCCTGGCGCAGGGCCTCGCGGCGCACCGCAGGATCGGGGTGCGTAAGCCACGCCGCAGGCGCGTAACCACACTCCCACTCGGGATGCTTGCCGAGCAGCGCCAGGAGTGGGCGCACCTGCCCCCAGCGCATTCCCGCGAGCCGCGCAAGAATGAGCGGGCCCGCCGCCGCCCCGACCCGACCCAACAGTTCGACGAGCACGCTCTGCGTCCGGTCGTCCTCCGCCTCATCGAGCGCGTCGAGGAGAGGATCCACCGCCGCCGCTCCCATCTTTGCGACCACCCGCTGCAGCACCTCGACGGGCAGCGGGTCGAGCGCCAGCTGCAGCCGCAGCCGCTGTGGGGTCGCCACGTGTCGCCACAGCGTCTCGCGCATCCACATCGCCGGAGCGTTGTCGACCAGATTGAGCAGCGGCGCGAGGTCGTCGCGCGACGCCATCGTGTCCGCCGACCGCCACACCTGATCGCCCAGCGTCTCGATCTCGAGCCCCATCGCCAGCAGGCGTTCCGGCTCGATCGGATAGCTGTGTTCCGTGGTGTGCAGCAGCGGCGCGGTCGTCGCCATGCGCTCGAGCGCCAGACGGTACCCCTCCGGATTCGGATCCTCGAGCTGCCACCCATCCATCAGCCGCATCACCTGATCGCGCAGCGCACCGTCGGCCTGCGTACGCGTGGTCGCAGGCCCCGTCTCCGCGTGCGCCGCGAGCTTGGTGAGCATGCGCACCATGGAGTGCGACACCGTCTGTCCGGAGTTGTCTGACGCGGCGCGCACGAGCTCCACCACCGCGTCCACCGCCATACCCTGCGCGGCGTCGAGGACGAACTTCTTGCGCTGCCGGACGTTGCCGCTCATGTCGAGCAGCCGATTCAGCGTCTCCGGCTTCAGCGTGCCGATCATCTTCGAGATCCGGCTCTGCAGTGCCGCGGCTTCCTTGCCGCCCTTGACCTTGAGCTCTTCGGCGATCTGCAGGAGGTATCCGACCACCACCTGGTCGTACGCGGCATCGCGCTTGTGCTCGTCGATCGCCTGCGCCACCAGCGTCGGGTCCACACTCTCGGGATCGTCGCTGTCGATCTTCGACGACTCGGCCACGAGCGCCGCGCGCGCCAGCCCCACCCAGAGCGCCGCGCTTCGGCTGCCACTGCCGGCCGCCGCGATGGCGTCGCTCTCCGACTCCGCGTTCGGATCCTCTTCGATCAGCTGGAGCTGGGCAAACGTGAGCGGAAACAGCCGCACATGCGGCCACTGCGTCAGAACCTCCGGTCCCTCGAGACCCAGTGGACGCGGCAGTCGTCCCGCGTCCACCGAGACCGTCGCCAGCATATCCGTGAGCTCGTCCTCGGTCACGCCGGCGCTGAACTTCACCGCGCCCAGATGATGGCGGTGCAGGCGGCCCGCAAGCTCGCGCAGCACGGGATTGCCTTCGTCCGTCGCCACGCCTTCGATGATCAGCTGATGCCGTGCCACGCCCAGCGACAGCGCTGCGCGTTCTTTGAGCAGGGACGCCAGCCGGCGTCCCAGCTCCGCCGTGGTGTTCTCCAGCAGCGGGTGCCCCGGCGGGTAGATGGCGTTCTTGTGCAATCCGATCGACAGCTCGATCAGGAAATCCGAGAGCTCCCGCGATAGAGCCGCGGATTCGCCGACCGTCGTTAATCGCGCCATTGGCGCAATTATGCCCGCCGGTGTTGACCTACGCCACTTGTTGCTGCGAGGGCTGGAGCGCACTGGACGGTCACGTTCACCGCCCCTATCTCTCCCGCGTCATGCCTGCCGCTGGAGTGCCACCGACAAACGCGCACGCCACGCCTGCCCGCGTTCGCGCGCTCGCGGCGATCGCGCGCTCTATCGCGCCCCACGCCTTCGAGGATCCGGCGCGCGGCCAGCGTCTGGTCGCTCGCGTGGCCCGCCGGTTTGGCCGTGTGGCACCGCACAAGACCCGGGATCTGTGGCGCGCGGTCACGTTGCTCGGGTCGCCGCTGGGTCCGCTCCTCGCTGGGGCGCTGCCCCGGCCGTTTGCGGCGTTGCGGCCGGAGCGGCAGCAGTTTGTCATGGAACGCTGGCTCGCTTCGCCTCTGCCCGTCGTGCGTACGGCCGTGCAAGCCATCCGCCGCGTCGTGCTCCTCGAGGAATACGGGACGCCGGAGGCGCAGCAGGAGGTCGGGTATCGCGGTGCCTACCATTCCCGCGGACCTGCAGTGCCCTGGGAGGGTGCGCTGCCGGGCACGCTGAGCGATGCTGAACCTGTGGCGCGCGCGGCGGATCCAGCGAGCGCACACCGTCCGCCCGCGCAGACGTCCACGCTGAAGCCACCGACGCCCGCGATCGTCGACGCCACGGCGCTGCGCGCCGACGCCGTGGTGATCGGCTCGGGTGCAGGCGGGGCCGTGGCCGCCGCGCGCCTCGCCGAGGCCGGGTTGGACGTGCTCGTGCTGGAGGCCGGCGCGCTGCGCTCCGGCGACGCCTTTCACGAGAACGAGGCCCCGCTCTTCGAGGAGCTCTACGCCGATGCCGGGCTGCGCACGACCGATGACGCGAGCGTCGCGCTGGTGCAGGGCGTCGGCGTTGGCGGCAGCACGATCGTGAACTGGATGATCATGCTCCGCACGCCCGACTGGGTGCTCGATGAGTGGACCGCGCGCCACGGAACCGAGGGACTCTCCCCGAGTGAACTCGCGCCCGTCTTCGCGCGCATCGAAGCCGAGACGCACGCCCGCCGAGTCCCGGACGACGCGCACTCCCCGAACAACCGGATCATTCTGGACGGCGCGCGCGCGCTCGGGTGGTCCGCGTCCAGTGGCCTGATCAACGCCAGGGAGTGTGTGCGCACTGGGTTCTGCGGTTACGGATGCCGGAGCGGCGCCAAGCAGGATGCCACGCGCACCTTCCTGCCGCGGGCAGTGAACGCCGGCGCGCGGCTGTTCGCCCACAGCACGGTCGTGCGGATCGACGTGGTCGAGCGCAGCTCGCGCTTCCCGAAGAAGCGGCTCACGGTGCACCACTCGCCGCCTGACGGCGCGGCACGCACGGTGACCGTCGAGGCGTCCATCGTGGTCGTCGCCGGCGGCGCGGTCGAGACACCGCTCCTGCTGCAGCGTTCCGCGCTCGGCAGCGCCGCAGTGGGCCGGTATCTCCGACTGCACCCGACGACAGGTCTCTTCGCGCATTTCGATCGCGAGATCTATCCCGCCGGCGGGATCCCGCTCAGTGCGGTGTGCGACGAGTTCCATCAGTTGGATGCCAACGGCTACGGCGTCTGGATCGAGTGCCCGCCGCTGCACCCGGCGCTCGCGGCCTCGGCGCTCCCCGGGTTCGGCGCCGCGCATCGCGAGCGGATGCTCGGCTTTCGCAACGCGGCGGCCCTGATCGTCCTCACACGCGACGGCGCGGAGCGTGACGCGTCGGACGGCGCGGTGCGGGTCCGGCGCGACGGCACGGCGTCCATCCAGTACCGCCTCTCGAGGACGGACGCGCAACACCTCGAGCGTGGGATCCACGCTGGCGCCGAACTCCTCTTCGCGGGAGGCGCCCGTGAGGTCAGTTCTGCCCACGCGCGTCCGGTGTCGATCCAGTCCCCGCGTGAACTCGATCGGTTGCGCGGCCAACGCATGGGACCGAACTCGCTGGCGCTGTTCAGCGCACACGTCAATGGCACTTGCCGCATGGGCACCTCGTCGCGCACGGCGGGCGTTGATCCGACCGGTCAGGTCTTTGGGGCACCCGGCGTCTTCGTCGCGGACGGCTCGCTCCTCCCCACCGCGCCCGGCGTGAACCCGCAGGAGACGATCATGGCGGTGGCGACCGTCGTGACCGAACGCGTCGCATCGACGTGGCGGACCGGGTAACTTTCGTGCGCGCTGTATCGCGACGCGGCGCCGCAGCGCACTCTCCGCCCCCGACCCTCCGCCCCGCCCGTGCCCCACACCGACGCCGCACTACAACAGCTCGCCATCAACACCGCCCGCACGCTCGCCATGGACGCCGTTCAGGCCGCCGAGTCCGGGCACCCGGGCACGCCGATGGCGCTCGCACCGCTCGCCTACGCGCTTTACACCAGACACGTCAAGCACAATCCCGCCGACCCCCGCTGGGCGGATCGCGATCGGGTGGTGCTCTCCGCTGGCCACGCGTCGATGCTGCTCTACTCGACGCTCTACCTCACGGGTTACGATCTCTCGCTCGACGAGATCAAGAACTTTCGTCAGTGGGGAAGCAAGACGCCTGGACACCCGGAGTATGGCCACACCCCAGGGATCGAGACCACGACTGGGCCGCTGGGCCAGGGCCTCGCGAACGCCGTGGGCATGGCGGTGGCCGAAGCGCACATGGCCGCGCTCTTCAATCGCGACGGCTTCTCCGTGATCGACCACCACACGTGGTTCATCGCAGGTGATGGGTGCCTGCAGGAGGGCATCTCGCACGAGGCCGCCTCCTTTGCCGGACACCAGAAGCTCGGCAAGCTGATCGGCTTCTTCGACGACAATCGCATCACGATCGACGGCCGCACCGACCTCTCCTGCAGCGACGACGTCGCCAAGCGCTTCGAGGCCTACGGGTGGCAGGTGCTGCACATCAGCGACGTGAACGATCAGGCGCAGATCGACGCGGCGATCGCTGCCGCCAAGGCGGACTCCGAGCGCCCGACGCTGGTGGTCACGCGCACCATCATCGGCTTCGGCGCACCGACGCGCGCGGACACCGCCAAGGCGCACGGCGAACCGCTCGGTAAGGACGAGATCAAGCTCACCAAGGAAGGCTACGGCTGGCCGTCCGCCGAGCCGTTCCACGTTCCGACCGCTGCGCTCGAGCATTGGCGACTCGCCAAGGAGCGCGGCGTGAACCTGCAGTCAGAGTGGATGCGCCGTTTTGCCGACTTCGCCAAGACCTTTCCGACCGAGGCCAAGGAGTTGGGTCGTCGGTGGCACGGCGACCTGCCCGCGCAGTGGGAACGCGCGGTCCCCGAGTTCGATGCGAGCAACGGGAACGTCGCCAGCCGAGCGGCGTCGGGGATCGTACTCAACGCGATCGCGCCGGGTGTGCCCGAGCTGATCGGCGGCTCGGCGGACCTCACGGGGTCCACGCTCACGACCATCAAGGGCAGCGCGGTCTATACCGCCGCGCAGCGCGGCGGCCGCAACTTCCACTTCGGGATCCGCGAGCATGCGATGGGGGCCGTGCTGAACGGCATGGCCCTTCACGGCGGCATCATCCCGTACGGCGCCACGTTCCTGGTCTTCGCCGACTACATGCGCCCGGCCATCCGGCTCGCGGCGCTCATGCGCCAGCAGGCGATCTACGTCTTCACGCACGACTCCATTGGACTCGGCGAGGACGGCCCAACGCACCAGCCCGTGGAGCACCTGAGCGCGCTGCGCTGCATTCCGAACCTGCTCGTGCTCCGCCCTGCCGACGCGCAGGAGACGGCTGAGGCGTGGCGCGCCGCGCTCAAGCATCGGACCGGACCCGTGGCGCTCGTGCTCACACGCCAGAAGCTGCCGCTCATCGATCGCGCCACGCACGCGAGTGCGAGCGGTGTCGCGAAGGGCGCCTACGTGCTCAAGGACACCGCCGACGGGGCCAAGCCGCGCGCCGTCATCATCTCCACCGGCTCCGAGGTCGAGGTCGCACTCAAGGCGCAGGCCGCGCTCACCGCCGAAGGCGTCGCCACGCGTGTGGTCTCCATGCCAAGCATGGAGCTCTACGCCGCGCAGTCGGCGGAGTATCGCGCGTCGGTGCTGCCGGAGGGTGTGCCGCGCGTGGCGGTGGAGGCCGCGCATCCGATGAGCTGGTACCGGTGGGTGGGGCCGGACGGCGCGATCGTCGGCATCGAGACCTTTGGCGCGAGCGCACCGTACCAACGGATCTTCAAGGAGTACGGGATCACGGCTGAGGCCGTGGTCGCTGCGGTGAAGTCCGTCTCGTAGCGCGGGTGCTCGGTCGACCGTGGGTCACTCGACGTTGACCACCCGCGGACCTGGTCTCGCCCTCGCACTCGCGGTCACGCTCGCGGCCTTCGGCGTTGCCGCGTTGGGGCGGCGACTCTTCGGCACCGCACTGGTGGACGCGCTGGTCCTTGCGATCCTGCTGGGCATTCTCGTGCGCGCGGTCCTGCTCACGGAACGAGCCGCCGCGCGCGCGGATCCCGGCGTGGACTTCGCCACCAAGGAGCTCCTGGAGCTCGCCGTGCTGCTCCTTGGCGCTTCGGTGGACCTGCCAGCGCTGCTCCGCGCGGGCCCCGCGCTCGCAGTGGGGATCGTGCTGCTGGTCTCCGTCGGCCTGGCGATCTCCTATGCGATCGGACGCGCCCTCAAACTGCCGCACGCGCTCGCGGTGCTCGTAGCCTGTGGCAACAGCATCTGCGGCAACTCGGCCATCGCGGCCGTGGCGCCGGTCATCGGCGCGCGGCGCGAGCACGTGGCGGCGGCCATCGGCTTCACGGCCGTCCTTGGTGTGGTGGTCGTGGTGGGACTCCCGCTGCTGATGATCCCGCTGGGATTGAGCGACTACCAATACGGGGTGCTGGCCGGGCTCACCATCTACTCCGTGCCGCAGGTCCTCGCCGCGGCATTTCCTGTGAGCATGGTCGCCGGTCAGATCGCGACGCTCGTCAAGCTCGTCCGCGTGCTGATGCTCGGGCCGATCGTGCTCTTCTTCACGCTGGCGCAGCGGCGTACGGCCGCCAGAGCAGGCACGAGTTCCGAGCTCCGTATCGCTGGATTGCTGCCGTGGTTCATCGTGGGGTTCCTCCTGCTGGCGACCCTTCGATCAACTGGCCTGATCCCCGGCGTGATCTCGGATCTGCTCCGGCAGGCGTCGCACGCCCTGACCCTGCTCGCGATGGCCGGGCTAGGACTTGGGGTGGATCTGCGCGCGGTCCAGCGCGCAGGACGGCCTGTGGTACTCACCGTGACCCTGTCGCTCGCGGCGTTGGTGGCGCTGAGCCTGGGCCTGATCCTCGCACTCGGGGTCGTGTAGTCGCGGCTCTCGCCGTACGACTCAGCGAAAGGCTGCCGCGACGCGTAGTGCGTGTACCGCTTCATTAGAGTTTGCCATCCGTTGCGGCCGACGCGACATTCTCCGTCCGCTCGATTGGCTCCGCGCTACCGAACTGGAGACCGCATGTCCTCACGTCGCGATTTCCTCGCGTCCACCGGCATCGCTGCCGGCGCCGTCGCCCTCCGCTCGCGCCAGCTGCAGGCCGCCGAGCTTCCCTCGCCTGTCCTCACCCGCACCACCGAGCCCGACCCGGCGGTCAAGGTCCTGCTGCTCGAGGCGCTCAACGCGGCCAAGCTCGCCGGTGCGTCGTGGGCCGACGCCCGAGTGCAGCGACAGCGGCGCCAGAACCTGGGCACGCGCGAGCGGCAGGTCACGAACGTCTTCGACACCGACACCATCGGCTGCGGTGTGCGTGTGCTGGTGGACGGCACGTGGGGCTTCGCTGCCACCCGAGCGCTGACGAGCGACGGCGTCGCGCGCGCCGCACGTCAGGCCGTCGCGCTGGCCAAGGCCAACCGCGTCGCGCGCGACCGCATGGTCCGCCTCGCCCCGACCGAGGTGCACGCCAACGCGAGCTGGAAGTCGTCGTACACGATCGACCCGTGGAGCATCCCGGTCGAGGAGAAGGTGGATCTCCTGCTCCGCGCCAACGCGGCCGCGCTGGCGGTGCGCAACGTGCGCTTCGTGAACTCCAACCTCTCGTTCGTGAAGGACGAGCGGTCGTACGCGAACTCCGAAGGCTCGATGATCGCGCAGGACGTGGTCCGCAGTTGGGTGACGATGTCCGCCACGGCCGTCTCTGACGACCGGACCGAGGTCGCCACCCGCGGCCCGGAAGTCGTGCAGCCCATGGGGCGCGGCTGGGAGTACGTGCTCGAGAACGACATTGTCGCGAATGCGCCGGTGTGGGCCGAACAGGCGCGTGAGAAGCTCACAGCGCGCTCCGTCGAGGTCGGTCGGTGGGACCTGATCCTCCACCCCTCACAACTCTTCCTCACCATCCACGAGTCCATCGGGCACCCGACGGAGCTCGACCGCGCGATGGGTTACGAGGCCAACTACGCGGGCACGAGCTTCATCGCCCCGCCGGACGACGTGCTGGGCAAGCTGCGCCTCGGTCCAGATCACCTGACGATCCGCGGCGACCGCTCGCAGCCCAACGCGCTCTCGACCATCGGCTACGACGACGATGGCGTGAAGCCCGACGAGTTCGACATCATCAAGAACGGCATCTTCTGGGACTACCAGACCACCCGCGAGCAGGCCGAGTGGCTGCGCCCCTGGTACGAGAAGAACAACATGCCCGTGCGGTCGCACGGCTGCTCGTATGCGCAAAGCTGGGCCGACGTTGCGTTCCAGCGCATGCCCAACGTCTCGATCGTCCCTGACCAGCGCGTGGATCGTTCGTGGGATGATCTGATCGCCGCCACCGACCGTGGCATCGCGATGATCGGCCGCGCGTCGTACTCCATCGACCAGCAGCGGTACAACGCACAGTTCGGCGCGCAGATCTGCTACGAGGTGCGCGGCGGCAAGATCGTCGGCCAACTCAAGGACGTGGCCTACGTGATGCGCACCAGTGAGTTCTGGAACTCCATCGACCTCATTGGCGGCAAGTCGTCGTACGAGCTCGGCGGCACCTTCAATGATGGCAAGGGACAGCCCGGCCAGTCGAACGCCGTGAGCCACGGCTGCCCGCCTTGCGTGTTCCGCAACGTCAACGTGCTCAACACGGGACGCACCCTGTGACCTCCAAGACCTCGACTCCCTCGTTCCGCGCGCTGCCGGATTCCCCGAAGCGCCTGCTCGCGGCACGCGACGCCGCGCGCCACGGCGTCCTCGACGAACCGCTCGTCCTCTCGCGGCAAGAGTGTGCCGACATCGTGCAGCGGACCCTCGCGTTGTCCAAGGCCGACGCCTGCCGCGTCTCCGTGAGCAGCAACTACAGCACCAACGTCCGCTTTGCCGACAATCAGATGTCCACATCCGGCGTGTCCGACGACGCCGCCGTGAGCATCACTTCCTACTTTGGCAAGCGAAGCGCCTCCGTCCTCACGAACGACATCTCTGCGGCAGGACTCGCGCGTGCGGTCGCACAGGCGGAGGCGCTCGCCAAGCTCGCCCCTGAGGATCCGGAACACCTGCCCGAGCTCGGGCCGCAGACCTACGCTCCAGTGCCCGCGTGGTACGACTCCACCGCGAATCTCTCGGCTGAGGAGCGCGCACGCGCCGCACTCACCGCGCTTGAGGTCTCGCGTCGCTCGAGTGATCTCGCTGCGGCCGGGTTCATCGAATGCTCGGCGAACTCGACGGCCTTGGGGAACAGCGCGGGGCTCTTTGCGCATCACCGGAGCACCAACGCCAACTACACGCTCACCGTGCGCACGAGCGACGGCACCGGGTCCTCGTGGACCGGTGTTGACGAGAACGACTGGGCGAAGATCGACTTTCGTGGTGTCGCCGCGAGCACGATCGAGAAGGCGCGCGCCTCGCGGAATCCGAGCGCCATCGAGCCCGGACGGTACACGGTCATCTTCGAGCCGCAGGCCGCGGCCGACCTGATCGGCGCAGTGCGCGGCGTCCTCAACGCGCGGCCCGCCGATGAAGGCCGCTCTGCGATGTCCAAGCCGGGCGGTGGAACCAAGCTGGGCGAGCGCATCTTCGACCCGCGCGTGACCATGCTCTCCGACTCCGCTGATCCGCAGATCCTCGGCGCGCCGTTCGACGGCGAGGGTCTGCCGCTCAAGCGCCAGGTCTGGGTTGAGAACGGCGTGCTCAAGCAGCTCGCGTACAATCGCTATTGGGCGCAGCGCACCAACAACGTGCCGACCGGCGGTGGTGGTGGTGGGTTCGGCGGCGGTGGGGGTGGCGGTTTCAAGATGCTCGGCGGCGATTCCTCGCGCGCCGCGATGATCGCGTCCAGCGAACGGGCGATCCTCGTCACGCGCCTCTGGTATCTCCGCGTCGTGGACAACCGGACGCTCGTGTACACGGGCCTCACCCGCGACGGCTCCTTCCTGGTGGAGAACGGCAAGATCGCGCGATCGGTCAAGAACTTCCGCTTCAACGACTCGCCGCTCTTCTTCCTCAACAACCTCGACGCGATCGGCGAGGCGGTGCGCACCAACAGCGGCACCGTGTTTCCGACGCTCAAGGCGCGCGACTTCAACTTTACCAGTCTGTCCGACGCCGTTTGATGGCGAGTCGCCGGCGCAGCTATCCGTGGGCTCGCTGGCCCGATCAGCGCCTGATGCAGGTGCGGATCCGGGACCTCGGCGTGAAGATCGAGGGCACCTGGGTCGGCGACTGCGTGGACGCCTTGCACGCCGAGCTGGAGGAGCGCGGGATCCGGCTCAAGCCGCACATCTGGGTCTCCGACGAGTGGTTCTCGCCCGACGGCGTCTCCGGATTCGCCGTCCCGTTCTATCTGCTGCATCCGCGGCTCACGCGCCTCGAACGGCGACAGCTGATCGAGGTGGAAGGCGGCACGCACCCGGAATGCATGCGGATCATGCGCCACGAGGCCGGGCACGCCATCCAGCACGGGTATCAGTTGCATCGCCGGCGCGAGTGGCAGCGCCTCTTTGGCCGCTCGTCCCAGAAGTATCCGGAAGCGTACCGCCCGAATCCGGCCAGCAAGCGTTACGTGCAGCACCTGCGCCGATGGTACGCACAGAGTCATCCCGACGAGGATTTCGCGGAGACGTTCGCCGTTTGGCTGCGGCCGCGCGGCGACTGGCGCCGCCGCTACGCGGGATGGCCAGCACTCCAGAAGCTCGAATACGTGGATCGCCTGATGCAGGAGATCGCGGGTACGGTGCCGCCCGCGCGCGACCGACGCGTCGTGGATCCGCTGCGCAAGAACCGTCGCACGCTCCACGAACACTACACCTACCGCCGAGCCATCTATTCGGTGGAGTATCCCAAGACCTACGACGAGGACCTGTACCGTCTCTTCTCCTCGGAAAAGAAGCACCGGCGTCGCCCCACGGCGTCCTCCTTCCTCCGCGCACACCGCGGCGACATTCGCCGCGTCGTCTCGCGGTGGACCGGTGAGTACCAGTTCTCGCTCGATCAGGTGCTCACCGACATGATCGGACGCTGCCGCGAACTCAAGCTCCGCGTGGTCGGGCGCGAGCAGGAAGTGCTCACGCACTTCATGGTGCTCCTGACCGCCCGCACGATGAGCTTTCTCGTCGGTCAGGGTCGCCGCGACTGGATCGCCGTATGAAGAAGCTCCGCATTCTCGTGCTCACGCACCCCGATCTCGCGCCGCCGGACGTGATCAGTTCGCTCACGGCCAAGCAGCTCTTCGAGATCAAGACCGAGGTGGACGTCATCACCACCCTCCGCCGGCTTGGCCACGACGTGCACGTACTCGGTGTGCAGTGGGAGCTCCGCCCGATCCGCGAGGCGGTCGACGTCCTCAAACCGGACATCGTCTTCAACCTCCTCGAGGAGTTCCACGGCGAGACCACGTTCGACCACAATGTCGTCGGGTTCCTCGAGCTGATGAAGGTGCCGTACACCGGCTGCAATCCGCGCGGGCTCATGCTCTCGCGCGGCAAGGCGCTCTCCAAGAAGCTGTTGGCGTATCACCGCATCCGTGTGCCCGACTTCGCGGTCTTCCCGCTCGGCCGCAAGGTCCGGCGTCCGCGCCATCTCGCGTTTCCGCTCATCGTCAAGTCGCTCATCGAGCACTCCTCCACGGGGATCTCGCAAGCCTCCGTGGTGGACTCGGACGAGAAGCTCGTCGAGCGCGTGCGCTTCGTGCACGAGCGCATCGGCACGGACGCCATCGCCGAGCAGTTCATCGAAGGCCGTGAGCTGTATGTGAGCGTGCTCGGCACGGAGCGGCTGCGCGCATTCACTCCCTGGGAGCTCGTCGTCGAGAAGGGCCAGCCGAACGAGCCGCTCATTGCGACGGCGCGCGCCAAGCACGACCCCGACTACCAGACCAAGAAGGGGATCAGCATCCGCGCCGTGGAGCAGCTGCATCCCGACCTCGAAGAGCGCCTGCTGCATGACAGCAAGCGCATCTACCGGATCCTCGAGTTGAGTGGGTATGCGCGCATCGACTTCCGCGCCGACGCGGACGGACGCGCCTACTTCCTCGAGGCCAATCCCAATCCCGACATCGCCGAGCACGAAGAGTTCGCCTCTGCGGCGGCCTTCGATGACCTCCCGTATCCGAAACTGCTCGAGCGCATCATCCGGCTCGGCCTCCGAAACCCCGAATAAATGCGACGCACCTACTCTCTCGCGGTCGTGGCGCTCACCACGGCCCTTCTGGCACTGTCCTTCGGCGCGGGATCGCTCGCGGCCCAGCGTCCCGGCCCTCCGCCGATCCCCGAACGACTGACAGTGTTTCTCGACTGCCGAGAGATGCGCTGCGACCGGGATTTTCTCATCACGGAGATCCCGTACATCCTGCTCACGCAGGATCGGCTCGACGCCGAGGTCCACGTGCTCGTCACGCGCATCAGCACCGGCGCGGGCGGGTCGCAGTTCACGTACACGGTCATCGGCCAACGGCGGTTCGTCGGTCGTGTGGATACGCTCGTCACCTCACTCCCGCCGAACTCGACGGACGACGCGGAGCGCCGCGAGCTCGCGCGCGTGCTGCAGGGCGCGATCGCGCCGTACGTCCTGCGCACGGGCGCGGGGCCGCGGCTCACGGTCTCCGTTGCCCCGGACCCGAATGCCGCCGGCACTGGCCTGGCCGGCGTGAACGATCCCTGGAACTTCTGGGTCTATCGCGCCCGCGCCAACGGAAACGTGGGCGCCGAGAGCCGGTCCTCGGACTACTCGCTCCGCGGCTCCTTCTCCGCGTCGCGCGTGACCGAGCAGTGGAAGACCAGCTTCCGCACCAACTATGAGTACGAATCGAGCACCTACGAGCTGGACAGCAGTACGGTGAGCTTTGCCATCCGTGGCGCCGAGTTCAGCTGGGAGCTCGTGCGATCGGTCTCCGATCACTGGTCCGTCGGCACGGGCACGTCGTTCGGCGTGGACGAGTTCCGGAATCAGGACGCGGCCGCCCGCGTCGATGTCGGCGCCGAGTGGAACTACTTCCCCTGGCGGGAGGCCACGAGCCGGCAGTTCGTCCTCTTCGGTGCCCTCGGCGCCCGGTACTTCGACTACGAAGAGGAGACGATCTTCGAGCGTCGCAATGAGACCCGCGGGGCGATTACCGTCGGGCTCGCCGCCGAGACGCGGCAGGCCTGGGGGTCCCTCAACATCGGTGCCGAGCACCAGCGCTACCTTCACGACTCCGACATCTACAGCGCCAGCATCTACGCCAACATGGACGTGCGGATCAGCCGCGGGGTCTCGGTCAACTTCGGCGGCAACGCCCAGCGCGTGAACGATCAGCTCTACCTCCCGCGCGGTGACGCCTCCGATGATGAGGTGCTCACGCGGCAGCGCGCGCTGGCCACGGCCTATCGCGTGGGCGTCTACGCCGGCGTGTCCTTCACCTTCGGCTCCATCTTCAACACCGTCGTCAATCCGCGGTTCGACGCATTTTGAGCGCGGCGCCGGCGCTCGACAGAGTCAGTCGCTCACGGCCATCGCAAAGGTGATCGCGTTCCCGCCCGGCTCGCGCACGCCGATCTCCTCCATGCCGTAGAACGTCTTGCGCCGCGGAAAGATCACCGGCGCGCCCTCGGTCGCCTCGATGATCGCGTCGAGGTCCATCACCTCGAGGAACAAGAACGTTCCGCCGAGCGGCGCGTTGGCCAATGCAGGCAGGTCCTCTGCGATGCTCGCGCGCGTCTGGTACATCACCTCGAGCCCGCTCTTCTCGAGGATCACGAATCCCAGCTTGTCGCCATGGGGTACGCGCGTGGCCGCGTCGAATCCGATGGCCTCCCAGAAGGGAATGCACGGTTCGATGTGATCGACGACGAGGATCGGCGTGATCCGCTTGAGCCAGGTGCCCATGGTCAGTTCCCCGGCCGCGCAGCGGCGTGTTTGGCGTGAATGCGCTCAAGTCCCGTCCGGATCTCCTCCGCGCTCACCCACCGCCCGCGCACCAGCACGCCCGCGCGCCGGGTCAGGTGCGCCAGATCTTCCAGCGGGTTCGCGTCGAGCAGCACCAGGTCGGCCCACTGGCCCGCGGCGACCGTTCCGAACGCGCCATCCTGCTTGAGCGACTCGCTCACGTACCGCCCAACGTTCCGCGTTCCGCTCTCGAGGATCTGGTAGTTGGAAAGGCCCGCCTCGCGCGCCACGTGCAGTTCCCGGTGCAGCGCATATCCCGGCACATTGAACATCTGCGGCGAATCGGTGCCCATCAGGATCGGCGCCCCCGCGTCGGCCAGCGCCTTCAGCATCTGGCGTCGGAGCGCCAGCAGCCGGACGCGCCGCTCTGGCGTCATCTCCTGTGCCGCATCGCCCGTCGCACGACCGCGCTTCTGATTCTTCCACGCGTTCACCTGCTGCGCGGAGACGTATGCCATCTCCGGAAGCGCGCCGAGCTCGTCCGGCGTCCGATCGTTGTAGAAGTTCTCCCAGAGATACATCGTCGGGACGTTCCAGACGTTTCGCTCCCGCGCCAGTTGCGCCAAGGCGGCGAACTTGGAGGGGTCGATCAGGTCCACGACCGCACCGAGCGTCGCGCCCGGGCGCGCGTACACCGCCGAATCGCGCACCGCCGCTTCGAGGTACCCGTCCACATGATCGATCGTCGCGATCCCGGAGCGGATCGCATGCACGAGCCCCACGTCCGACGGCACGTGCCCGCCGAACGTCATGCCGATGCTCCGCATCTCGGCGGTCGCGGCGTCCCATGTGGGGCGGCTTACGCCGGGATGGATCTTCATCAGGTCGTAGCCCGTCGCGCGCGCGGCGCGAACGTGCGCGACGCCGGCGTCCGGAGTCGGCGCCGAGTTGCCATTCAGTGACGGCGCCGCGTGGAAGAACCGCGGGCCGAGCATCGCGCCGCTCGCCAGCGTCTCCTTCAACTGGATCTGATACGGCGCGCCCAGCATTCCCCGGATCGTCGTGATCCCGTTGGCGATGTAGAGGAACATGATGTCAGCCAACTGCTCCTGCGTGGGATTCCCCGGCGGTACGTGTGCGTGCATCTCCGCCAGTCCCGGCATCAGGAACTTGCCGCGACCATCGATGCGCGTTGCCCCTGCGGGGATCGACGCGGCGGCCGCAGGACCGACCGAGCGGATCCGACCACCCTGCACGATCACCGTCTGGTCGCGCAGTGTGCGCTCGCCGTCCATGGGCAGCACGGTCACGTTGGTGATCGCGATCGCCGCGTCCTGGGCACGGACCGTTGGTGTGGCCAGGGAACCGAGCACCGCGGCCAGCGCTGCGGTCGTGAGCACTTCTCTGAAGAGTGGTCGCATGGGATTAACTTACGGAACGATGTCCTCGAGTGTTCAGCAGGTCGCCGCCCCGCGCGGCGGCATCCTCGGTTTGAGTTGGCGACAGATCACCGCGCTCATCGCGTTGGTGAACGCGTTCGTGGCATCGTACCTCCATCTCTGGAAGATCGGCAAGGCGGGGACGCTCTCCTGCGGTGGAAGTGGCGGCTGTGCGCTCGTCCAGTTCTCGCAGTGGTCCTGGTTCTTCGGTGTGGACGTCGCGCTGATCGGAGCGATCGGCTACTCGCTGATCTTGATCGTCGCGGTGGTGGGCGCTGCGGAACGCTTTGCGTCCGCACGCTGGCCAGCGTACCTGCTGGCAGCACTCGTCTATCCCGCACTTGCCTTCACGCTGCGGCTCAAGTGGGCCGAGTTCTACATGCTCAGGACGTTCTGCCCGTGGTGCGCGATCTCAGCGGTCTCGATCACGCTGCTCGCACTTATCACCTGGGCCGAGCTCCGTCGGGTGCGACGCACCAACGCCGCGTAGGGCGGCGAACCGACGGGTAGGGCAAGTGGCCAGGGCCGGAATCGAACCGGCGACACGCGGATTTTCAGTCCGCTGCTCTACCAACTGAGCTACCTGGCCG
>CAZGFE010000008.1:0-68546 GCA_964524665.1 uncultured Gemmatimonas sp. | reverse complement strand
TGAACGCACGGTCGTCCGCCTCCTCGCCACGCCGGCGGGCCTCGCGATCGGCTGGTGGCTCTACGACAGCGACCCCGCGCACCTCGTCCGCACGCAGCTCCGCCGCGATGCCACGCTCCGCTCCGACGACTACGTCTCGATGATGATCGATGGGCTCTCCGACAAACGGAGCGCCTTCTTCTTCCGCGTGAACTCCAACGGCGCGCTCTGGGATGGCGAGCACGTCACGCAGGAGTCGGGAAACGAGGAATGGGACGGCATCTGGGATGCGCGCACGCAGATCACCGACGACGGCTGGACGGCGGAGCTTCTGATCCCGTGGGCCACGCTGCGTTACCCGCGCGACGTCGCGTCGATGAACATGAACTTCCGGCGCTTCCTCCCTCGCAAGAATGAGGAGATCCTCTGGCGCGCGTGGCGTCGTTCGGAAGGCCTGCGCTTCCTGGAGAAGGGAGGCACAGTGACCGGATTCTCCGGTCTTCCGCCCCGTGCGCGCGCGGAGGTGCGTCCTTTCGTCGTCGGACAAGCGTCGCCCGCAGAGCGGACGTTCGCGACCGATGGCTCGTCCACCGTCACGGCGCCAGCGCGCAGCACCGGCGACATCGGCCTCGACGCGAAGGTGCCGCTCACCAACACGCTCACGCTCGACCTCACGGTCCTCCCGGACTTCGCACAGGCCGACGTGGATCGCCAGGTGGTGAACCTCTCGCGCTTCCCGCTCTTCTTCCCTGAGCGACGCCCGTTCTTCACCGAAGGCGCATCCATCTTCGCGTTCGGACGCGAGCAGCAGACGCAGCTCTTCTATTCCCGCCGCATCGGGCTCGGCGCGGGCGGCTCGCCGGTGGACATCCCCTTCGGTGCGCGCGTGCAAGGCCGCGCCGGAGCGTACCAGCTCGGCTTCCTCGCCGCTGCCACCAACAACGGCGAAGACGGCCGCCATCTCGTGGCCCGCACACGCCGCGACATCCTCGGCCGCGGCTACGTGGGAGCGATGGGCACCTACAGCGACCGCGCGGCACGCCCCGGCGCGCTCGCCGGCGGCGTGGACTTCAACCTCCCTTGGACCGTTGGTGACGAGAGCAACCTGATCCTCCTCGGCAACGCCGCCTGGAGCCGCGACTCCGTGGGCGGCGCGTCGGGCGCGCACTTCCGCGTGGTGCTCGACTATCCGAACGATCACGCGGATCTCGTCGTGCGATACGACCGCGTGGAGGAGGGATTCAACCCAGCCCTCGGATTCGTGGTGCAGCGCGGGATCCATCGACTCGGGGGATCGACCGCGATCACCCCGCGTCCGCGGACGCCGGGTCTCGTCCGCCGCTGGGAGTTCAACCTGCTCAGCTACGACGCCGTCTGGGATCTCGACGGCCGGTTGGACAACGCGCTGTTCATGATCCGGCCGCTCGGCGCGCAGTTCCAGAGCGGCGATCGGCTCGAGTTCAACTTCTTCCGGCTGCTCGACGCGCCGCTCGCAGACTTCGATCTCGTGCCGGGCACGACGATCGCGGCGGGCGAGTATTGGTGGAACCGAGCGGAGATCAAGTACGACGGCTCGAATGTGCGCCCGTGGCAGGTGGACGCCGAGGTCTCGGTCGGCCCGTACTACACGGGAAGTCGGCTCGATACGCAGTTGGCGTTGCTTGGCCGGATCCAGCCGCACTACGAACTGGCCCTCGAACTCGAGCGCAATGAGGCGCAGCTGCCGGAAGGCGACTTCGTCACGAACGTCGCGCGGTTCCGCGGCGACTACGCACTGAACCCGCGCCTCACGCTCACGGGATTCGTGCAGTACGACGATCAGTCGGACCGCGCCGCACTGAATGCGCGGCTGCGGTGGACACGCTCGCCGGGCTCAGACCTCTACGTGGTCTGGAACAGTGTCTGGCCCGTGGAGCCCACGCGCGCGTTCGTCGTCACGCAGCCGCAGCGCGGTGCACTGGTGGTGAAGTACACGCAGTACCTGCGGTTCTGATCAACCCGCAGGCTTTGGGGCCGCGGGCCCGAGCGCCCAGTGCAGCCCCCACGACATCGCGAGGCCGATCAGGACCACCATGCCGCCGCCAGCGTTGAGTCCACCCTGCGCCTCAGGGCCGAGTTCGAGGATCGGACCCAGCGAGACGATCATCCCGCCCGTGACGAGTCCGTAGAGCACGGCCGCCACGCGCGACCACGGACGCAGCCGCCACGCGCCCACCATTGCCGCCGCCGCGACCGCCGTGCACGCGATCTGCAGCAGGATCAACAGCGGCGGATCCTTCGACCACCCACCGAGCGCGGCCACCACCTGGACTCCCGCGTTGAGCGCGAAGAAACCCAGCAGAACAGCGATGGCGCGCGCGGCCTTGGGGCTCCTCACATCCGCGGTGCCTCACGCACGGTCGGATACCGGATCCCCAGCTGCTCGAGATACGTCTTGTACTTCTTGGCGTCGTAGTAGAACGGCTGCAGCAGCGGCTTGTAGCGCGCCATGATGTCCGCGTTCATCCAGATCGGCGGCTGGTCCGTGGGCGAGATGAACGGCGTGTACTGAATGTCGCGCGTCTGGACGTTGCGGAAGTAGCTCCACGCGTCCGCCACCACCTGCGGCTTGGTCAGGATGTCCAGCAGCGTGAGCGCCTGGACCTTGGCGCCCGCCACCGCGCCCTTGTGTGCGATCGGCGTCGCGGACGCGATCGAACTGGACCAGTTGTGGCCCGGAAGTCCCGGAATATTCGACGGATACCGAAGCGTCACGGTCGGCAGGTTCCAGCTCACATCGCCGATGTCGTCCGACCCGCCGCCGAGGCGCTGCGACTCGGGCACCGGTCCCTGCAGCCCGTCGCGCCCAGAGGTGGTGTCGAGCCCGCGGGCGTTGGAGCCGAGCTCGCGCTGCAACGCGCGCGCCAGCGCCTGATCCTCCGCGCTCCACGTGGGATTTCCCACGCGCTCGATGTTCGCGGCCGTGACCTCCGCGATCGTCTTGTTGAAGTGCCCGCTCCAGCCAGAGCCGACGACCATCACGGTATCGAGCTCCACGTTGGCCATCATCGCTGCGCCGCGCGCGATGCGCTTGCCGGCCTCGAAGAGCGCCATCGTCCGCGCATAGTCGCGCTCGCGGAAGTAGAACCAGATGCTCGCAGTGCTCGGTACGACGTTCGGCTGGTCGCCGCCGTCCATGATCACGTAGTGCGAGCGCGTTGGGAGTTCGTTGTGCTCACGCTGATATTCCCAACCCGTGCCCATCAGCATCGCCGCGTCAAGCGCGGACCGGCCGCGCCACGGCGCGCCGGCGGCGTGCGCACTCTGCCCGCGGAACTTGAAGATCGCCGAGACGAGCGCGGTCTGGCCGCTCTGGCCCCACGAGACGCCGAGGGAGTTTCCGACGTGCGTGAAGAGCGCCACATCAGCATCGCGGAACAGGCCTTCGCGCACGAGGAACGCCTTGCCCGCCATCTGTTCCTCGGCGATCCCGGGCCAGAGGATGAGCGTGCCGGAGATCCGCTCACGGATCATGATCTCCTTCACCACGAGCGCCGCGGCGATGTTCACCGCTTGTCCGGTGTTGTGGCCTTCCCCGTGACCCGGCGCGCCCGGCACGAGCGCTTCGAAGAACCCGACGCCCGGCTTCTGGTTGGACTGCGGGATCCCGTCCACGTCGGAGCCGAGCGCGAGCACCGGCCGACCCGACCCGTTGGACCAGCGCGCGACCCACGCGCTCGGCATGCCCGCATAGCCACGCGTGATGGCGAAGCCGTTCTGCTCGAGGATCCCCGTGAGGTAACGCTGAGTCTCGAACTCCTGCATCCCGAGTTCCGAGAACGAGAAGAGGTGGTCGATGATCTCCTGGATCAGCTTGGCGCGTGCTTCGACCTTGGTGAGCGCCTCGGCCTTGAGGCGTTCGAGACGCGCGGAGTCCATGGCCACCGCGGGCGCTTGGGCCTGCAACGCGGCAGCAGAGGGGATGGCGAGGGCAAGCGCGGCGAGGGGGAGGATCGCACGGCGCAACAGGCGGGACGAGAGCATCACAGCACTCCAGTGGGTGGGGGAGGTGCGGGTGGGTCAGCGTTCTGACTACGCGGCGGCTCGTGCAGGGGTTGAGTGCCGCCGGGGGATGTGCGAGCATCCACGCAACAGCACCCACCGCCTCCGCGTAACCAAAGATGCGACTCAATATCCTAACTCGCCGCCTGCATCGTTGGGGGGCCGTAGCCATCGGGCTCCCGATCGTCCTGGTGATCTCCACGGGACTTCTGCTGCAGGTCAAGAAACAAGTGCCGTGGGTGCAGCCCGCGGAGCAGCGCACGGATGCCACGGCGCCGGCCGTGCAGTGGGGCTACGTTCTTGCGGCCGCGCGCGGCATTCCGGAGGCCGGCGTCGAGACTTGGGCTGACATCGAGCGCGTGGATGTGCGCCCGGCGAAGGGGATCCTCAAGGTGGTCACCACGTCGCGGTGGGAGCTGCAGCTCCGCATCGACGACGGCCGCGTATTGCAGACGGAGTACCGGCGCTCGGATCTGATCGAGTCGCTGCACGATGGTTCCTTCTTTGGAGACGGCGTGAAACTCTGGGTCTTCCTGCCGGCTGGCGTGGTCCTCTTTGGATTGTGGCTCACGGGGATCTGGCTGTGGCTGCTGCCGTACACCGTGAAGTGGAAGCGGGCGAAGCAGGCGGGCGTGGTTGCACTCGCCGCGCTTGGGGCGCTCTCAACCGGAGCAAGTGCTCAGGCCCGCGGGCGAGCGGCCGCACCGTACGTGCCGGGCGCCGTGTGGGAACACCGCGCACCCGCCGCGATGGGCGTGGACAGCGCCAAGCTCGCGGAGGCGATCGCCTTCGCCGTGGCCAACGAAGCGCGCGCACCGCGCGACATGGAAGAGTCGCACTACCGAAGCTTTGGTCGCGAACCGTTCGGGCAGGGGATCGGACCGTTCAAGCCGCGCGGAGAGCCAACGGGCGTGATCCTGCGCGGTGGCTACGTGATCGCGAGTTGGGGAGAACCCGACCGCGTGGACATGACCCACAGCGTGACCAAGAGCTTTCTCTCCACGGTCGTGGGCCTCGCCGTGGAACGGGGACTCATCAATTCAATAGATGAGCCCGTGTGGCGTTCACAGTCGCCCGTGTATCTGCTACGAACGGAAGCGCCGTCGCAGCCGGGTGAGCGCTACGGCGCGCCGATGTTCTACGAGCCGTTCGCCACGGCGCACAACCGGCAGATCACGTGGGACCATCTGCTGCGACAGACGAGCGATTGGGAGGGCACGCTCTGGGGCAAGCCGGAGTGGGCCGACCGTCCCGCGCAGGACGCGAGCACGTGGACCACCCGCGCACGACGGGCACCCGGGACGAGCTACGAGTACAACGACGTGCGTGTGAACGTGCTCGCACTTGCCGCCACGAACGTGTGGCGGCGGCCGCTGCCGGAAGTGCTCGACGAGCTCGTGATGTCGCCGATCGGCGCGTCGCGCACGTGGCGCTGGTACGGCTACGACAACGCGTGGATCACGCTCGACGGCCGCGCAGTGCAAGTGCCGAGTGGTGGCGGGCACTGGGGCGGCGGGATGTTCATCAATGCGTGGGACATGGCGCGCTTTGGGCTGCTTACGCAGCGGCGCGGCGTGTGGGGTGAGCGCCGGATCATTCCCGAGGACTGGGTGAAGCGCGCCCTGACGCCCACCGGGCCGCAGCCCACGTACGGATTCATGAACTGGTTCTTGAACACGGATCGCCAGTGGATGCCGAGCGCGCCAGCGAGCGCGTTCGGGCACGTGGGGAATGGGACCAACCTGGTCTTTGTGGCGCCGGAACAGGACCTCGTGATCGTCGTGCGGTGGATCGAGAACCGCGCGGTGGACGAGTTCTTGGGCAAGGCGCTGGGAGCGATCGTCCGATGAAGATCCGTTCGAGTTCACTGTGCCCGACCGCGCGCCTTGCGGCCTTCACCTGCTTGCTGCTCACCGCCAGCTCGCTCCACGCGCAGCAGCGCGAATGGAGCGTGCTCATCCGCGGCGGCACCATCGTGGACGGCACTGGCTCGCCGCGCTACGCGGGCGACGTCGCTCTGATCGGTGACCGCATTGCCGTCGTCTCGCGCACGCCGCTCGACCCCGCACGCGCCGCGCGCGTAGTGGATGCCACGGGACTGATGGTGGCACCGGGGTTCATCGATCTCCACGCGCACTTGGAGCCGCTGCTCCGGATGCCCGACGCCAAGAGCCACGTCACGCAGGGCGTCACACTCGCGTTGGGCGGACCCGACGGCAGCGGACCGTTCCCACTCGGCGCGTATCTCGACTCTGCCGAGCGCGCCGGCCTCGGGATGAACGTCGCGTACCTCGTTGGCCACAACACGATCCGCCGCACCGTGATGGGCACGGCGAATCGTGCACCCACCGCCGACGAGCTCGCGCGCATGGTCGCGCTCGTTCGGCAGGGCATGGGCGAAGGCGCGTTCGGCATCAGCACCGGCCTCCGCTACGTGCCCGGCTTCTATTCCAAGACGGACGAGGTCGTGGCACTCTCTCGCGCGGCGGCCGATTCAGGAGGCGTCTACACGTCGCACCTGCGTGAGGAAGGACTCGGCCTCTTCGAAGGCGTCGCCGAGGCGATCACGATCGCGCGCGACGCGCGAATCCCTGTGGTGCTCACCCATCACAAGGCCGTCGGCCAGCCGATGTGGGGCCAGAGTGTGCAGACGCTCAAGATGGTGGACTCGGCGCGCGCGCTCGGGTTCGACGTGATGATCGATCAGTATCCGTACACGGCGACGAGCACGGGACTGTCGGTGCTCATTCCGCCATGGGCGCTCGCGGGCGGCGACGCGCAGTTCAAGGCGCGCGTCGAGAATCCTGCGCTGCGTGACAGCGTTGTGCGTGGGATCGTGGAGTATCTCCGGACGGATCGCGGCGGCGGCGACACGCGGCGAGTGCAGTTCGGGCGTGTGGCGTGGGATCCGACGCTCGAAGGCAAGACGCTGCACGACTGGGCCGAGCGTCGCGGTGTTGGCCAGTCGCTCGAGGCCGCCGCCGCGCTCGTGATCGAGGGTGAGCTCAATGGCGGCGCGTCGATGGTCTATCACGTGCTCGACGAGGGCGACGTGCGGCGGATCATGGCGCACCCACAGACGATGATCGCGAGCGACGGCCGGCTCACGCAGCCCGGCGACGGCGTGCCGCATCCGCGCGCGTACGGGACGTTCCCGCGCGTGCTCGGGGTGTATGTGCGTGAACAGCAGGTGCTCACGCTCGAGCAGGCGGTGCGGAAGATGACGGCGATGCCGGCGGCGCGGCTTGGGCTCGCGGGGCAGCGCGGATGTCTCGCAGCGGGGTGCTACGCAGACGTCGTGCTGTTCGACGCCGCGCGCGTGGGGTCACCGGCGACGTTCACGGATCCACATCACTATGCGGTGGGGATCCCGTGGGTGTTCGTGAATGGCGTGGCGGTGGTGGAGCGGGGGGCGTTCACGACGGCGCGGCCGGGGCGGGGGGTGCGCCGCCGCTAATTCCCCGCCTTGTCCTTGTCGCTGCCGCTCCCCCCGATCCCCAACGCCCGCTCCGCCGCCGCTACGTGCGCGTCCAGCAGTTGCGTCCGCATGTTCGTGGTCGGACGCCCGGCGGACTCCTTGTAGCCATCGAAGATCCGGCGCGCACCTCGCACATCCCCTGAGCGCAGCTTCGCCAGCACGGCGCCCTCGAAGAACACGCCCAGCGGCAGCCAGATCCGCCCTTGGCCGCGCGCGATCGTGAGCAGTTCCGTCTCGCGGGCCGCGCCGCGCCAGTCGTAGGTCACCACCGACCGCAGGAACCGCAGCGCCGCGATCGCGTCCGCCGGCGCTCGCTGCACGGTCATGTACCGCTCAACGCCCGCGTACCACGCACTGTCGGCCACGCCCATGGTCCCCTGATGCCGATCACGCTCCACCTGTACCACCTCGGCGAACCACTGAGTCCAGTCCACCGGCGGCCGGCCGCTCTGCATCTCGAGCCGCAGCCGCTCCTCACGCAGCCTAGCGCCCTGCAGCCGACGTGACGTGATGGCGGTATCGCCTGAGCGCGGGATCTCTCCGGAGCGCAACCGCCAGGCAAGGGCCTGCGCCGCGATGCGAGAGTGACTCAACGACGGCTCACGCTCGCCGATCCATCCGACCCGGCGCTCGCCGAGCGCCGCCGCAAGGTCATACCGCTCGGTGGGGAGCGACGAGAATCCGAGCGCTTCACGCCGCAGGTACCGCGAACGCTCAGCGCGGAGATCCAAGAACGGGTAGTAGTCGGAGTTGCCAGGGCTCCCTTCCAGCAGCGGCAGCAGCTCGTCACGCGTGATCAGCCGTGTGGCATTGAGCGCGGCCGGCGAGAGTCGACGGATATGCGCCAGGTCGATCTGGATGTCCGGATGATCGACCACGCTCCAGTCTGGCGTCGGCACACGCGCTTCGTTCGAGGCCACCACCAACACGTCCACGTCGTTCGTCACGAAGAGCTCGAACGACTGGAAGTTGTTGGCCAACGCGCGCATTACGCTCACCACGAGCGGGTCTTCGATCTCGTAGAGATGGATCCACTGCCCGAACACGCCGCCCGGCGCGAGATACGTCGAGATGCGCTGGTAGAACTCGTCGGTGAAGAGTCCAGAGACACCGCTTACCCACGGGTTGGACGGCTCCGAGAGAATGAGGTCGAACTTCCGACCCGACGCGGCGAAGTACGACTTGGCATCGTCGATCACGAACACCGAGCGCGGATCGTCGTACACGCGCGCGTTCACCGGCTTGAAGATCTTCGCCGCCTCGATCATCTGGCGTTCGATGTCGATCGTCGCGAGCCGCTCGAGGTTGGGGCTGCCGAGCAGGAAGTGCGATGACATCCCCGACCCATGGCCGATCACCGCGCCTTCCCGCGCGTTCGGCGCGTGCGCGAGCGTGATGAGCGCGAGCAGCGCCTGCGTGGACTCATCCCCGCGGAGGTACGTGCGCAGCGAGTCCGGCGGCGGCTCGGCGAACGAGGTCCCGCGAATGGAGGCGTCCGGCTTGCCGTTGGTCGCGATCGTGAAGCCGCTGTCGCGGCCCATCTGCACCGTCACCGTCGCGGTGCGGCCGTCCTGGTAGTAGACCATCGTGCGTGAGCCGCGTTCCGGCACCGTGCCGTAGCGGAACACGCCGCTCGCGAGGATGCCCGGGTCGAACGACGGCGCGATCACAGCGCCGAGCACGACGGCGAGACCCGCCGCCGTCGCGAGCGACGCGGTGCGTGCCACCGTAGGCGTGGTCCGCGCCTGACGCCACAGCAGCCAGAGACCAAGTGCGATGTCGAGTGCGCCGCCCAAGATGAGCATGGCGCGCAGGCCGATCCACGGCATCAGGATCAGCGCCGCGGTGGCCGCGCCGACGATCGACCCAAGGGTATTCCATGCGTACACGGAGCCGATGGACCGCTCGCCGTTCCCGCTCGTGAGCAGGTTCCGCGTGATCAGCGGGAGCGTCATGCCCGCGCAGAACGTCGAGGGGAGCATGATCGCCAGCGAGATCCCGTAGCGCGCGATGTTGAACGTCACATACCCGGCGACGTTCTCGTCAAGGATCTCCAGCAGCAGCGCCATCCAATGGAAGGCGTTGATGTAGATGGCGAGTGTGAGGATCGCCAGCGCGCCCATCGCGAACTGCACGATCCCGAGCAGCCGGATGGCGTCGCGCTCGGTGTCCACGCGCTCGCGAATGTAGAACGCACCGAGCGCGAGTCCCAAGATGAACGCTGAGAGCATCAGCTCGAACGCGTGCGTGGCGCTGCCGAGCACGAGCGAGAGCATTCGGATCCACGCGATCTCGTAGATGAACGACGCCACTGCAGTGCCGAACGCCACCGCGAGCATCACGTGCACGATCTGCCGCGATTCGGCGGTCATCGCAGCAGCGGGCGACGCGACCACGTCCACCGGCACGGGTTCTGGCGCGGGGGCTGCGCCGTCGGCTACGTCGTTCGTGCGGTCATCGCGCTCGAGACGTACCACGCCAAAGGTGGCGAGCGCGACCACGAGGTTGATCATCGCGGCCACGAGCAGCGTGCCAGGCAGTCCGGCGAGTCCGATCAGCCAGAAGCCGGCGAGGAGCACGCCGATCGCCGCGCCGAGGGAGTTCGCAAAATAGAGGAGGCCGATCGTGCGGCCACTGCGCTCGAGTTGCGCGCCGGGATCGCCGAGCCGGCGGAGGATCCCCGCGCTCATCAGCGGGAACGTCGCGCCGAGGAGAATGGATTGCGGCAGGATCATCATCGCCGCGAGGGTCCACTTCACGACCACGAGGAGCGAGCCGCCCGCGAGCGCGGGGAACAGCGTGTCGTAGGCGAACCCGCTCACGCCGCCGAACACATCATGGAAGACCAGACCGAGCACACCGACGATCGCCTCGATGGCGGCGTACCACACGAGGGGTTCCTTGATCCGTGCGGTCCAGCGCGCGGCCAGCGCAGCGCCGGCGGACATGCCGCCGAGGAAGATCACCAGGACGATGACCTGCGCGTAGGCGCTGTGGCCGACGAAGAGGCCGAGGTAGCGGCTCCAGATGGACTCGTAGATGAGTCCAGCGGCGCCGCTGAAGACGAAGATCAGCGCGAGGAGTGTGGTCATCGGTCCACGAATCTACGGAGCGTCACTCCGCACCGCTGGACCGTGCCTGCCGGCGTCCGGTGACGCGGCGCACGGTCGGCGAGCTACGGCCGCCGGTTCTCCTCGATGAAGACCTTGGTCCAGTACATGATCAGTGAGCACGGCTCGCGCTGATCGCCGGGCCACGCGAGGCGCTTGTAGGCCTCGGGCACCTTCTCATAGACGTCGTAGTGCTCGATCGCGTAGATGTCGTCCGGGCGGACGATCGTCTCGCGCGCGGTGGGCTCTCGGCCGTTGAACCCGATCTTGAGGCAGCGCCACCCGGTCGTGGGCGTGATGGTCCAGTCGCGCATCAGGTTCTCATTCTGGAACGGCACGCGACGGAGACCGGTGAAGCCCTCGAACATGTCGGCCCAGTACGTGGCGCGCAGCGCGCGGAGTTCTTCGGGGCCGCGGAACTGCCCGATTCCGGAGTTGCGACGGCACTCGAAGCCGTCGAACCGATAGGGCTGGCAGTGGTCGTGCGACGTGATCCGTACGGTGTCGATGATCTGGATGGCGACGCCGAGCGTGAGGTTGAGCGTGGCCTCGCCCGAATCGTCGACGGTCACGGCCTGCTCCGCCGGGCGGTAGCCGAGCAGGCGCGCCATCACGACGGTCTGTCCCCACGGGACGCGTGTGATGGTATAGCGGCCCTGCGCGTCGGTCCGTCCGGCGCGGTCGGTCTTGAGGGCCAGGACCTCGACGCCTCGGATGGGGCGTCCGGCGGAATCGGTGATGACGCCGCGGATGACGCCCGTCTGCGCGGCGAGGGGCGCCGAGAGGAAGAGCAGTGCGACGGCGAGGAGAATTCGGCGTGGCATACGAGCAATCTACGCCGATGTCTGCCTGAAGTGCCCTACTGCTTTCACCACGAAGGCACGAAGGCACGAAGAACTGCAACTGCAACTACTTCTACCACAGAGGCACAGAAACACAGAGGGATCGGTGGTTGCGAGCAGATCCGCCTCCCATCCCAAAACGCTTTAGGGGGTCCGTGCGCGAAGATCTCAGCTCACGGACCCCCTAGAAGGCCGGTTCCAACTCGCCCGGCCGTTCTCTGTGCCTCTGTGCCTCTGTGGTGAACGCCGTTTGCAGTTGTCGTTGTCGTAGCAGTCTTCGTGACTTCGTGCCTTCGTGGTGAAGCAGTTCACCGCCGCGCGAGCTTCTCGACGAACAGCTTGCGCGCCTTGGAGACCTTGGGCGCCACGACCACGGCGCAGTACGGATTCCCCGGGTTCCGCGCGAAGTAGTTGTCGTGATACGTCTCCGCCGGCCAGAACTTCTCGAGCGGCAGGATCTCGGTGACGATCGGGTCCTCCCAGTGCGCCTGCGCCGCCGCGAGGGACTCGCGCGCCGCCTGGGCCTGCGAGTCCGAGTGCGTGAAGATCGCCGAGCGGTACGGCGGACCGATGTCATTCCCCTGCCGGTCCTTCGTGGTGGGATCGTGGATCGTGAAGAAGACGTCGAGGAGATCCGCGTAGGAGATCTCCATTGGATCGAACTCCACCTGCACGACCTCCACGTGGCCCGTCTTCTTGCCACAGACCTGCTCGTACGTCGGATTCGCGACGTGGCCGCCGGAGTAGCCGCTCTTCACGCCGTGCACGCCGCGCAGCTCGAGGAACACCGCCTCCAGACACCAGAAGCATCCGCCGCCGAGCGTGGCCAGCTCGCGCGAGGCGCGGCTCACTTGGCCTCCTGCGCGACGCCCGGAAACAGCGCCGCGAACTGCGGATATCCCTCGGCGGTCAGTCGCGCGGCCGGGACGAAGCGCAGCGCCGCGGAGTTGATGCAGTAGCGCAGCCCCGTCTCGCCCGGACCGTCATCGAAGACGTGCCCAAGATGCGAGTCACCCTCGGCGGACCGCACCTCCACGCGACGCATCCCGTACGCCGTGTCGATGTGCTCGGTGACCTGCTTCTCCTCGAGCGGCTTGGTGAACGAGGGCCACCCCGTGCCCGAATCGAACTTGTCGGTCGAGGCAAAGAGCGGCTCGCCGGAGACGATGTCCACGTAGATCCCCGCCTCCTTGTGGTCCCAGAAGGCGTTGCGGAAGGCGGGTTCGGTCGCGCTGCACTGCGTCACCTGGTACTGGAGCGGGGTGAGCTTGGAGGCGAGGGCTGGGTTGTCGGGTTTCTGCTTGCTCATACGCACAACAATCGTGGTGCAGGTGCGGGAGTTCCGCACCTTGACAAACCCGAATAAATGCCGAAGACATGGATCATGCGTGACGACGAGCATCCGCGTTCAGCACTTGCGACCGCGCGAGGGTCCGAGGAGGTCCTCCCTCCTGAAGCAAGTGCTCACTTGCATAAATGCAAGTAGTCACTTACCCTACGCGGATGTCTGAACCCACACGCGAACACCTCCTCGAAGCCGCCGCACGCGTTTACGCCGACTCCGGCTTTCGCGGAGCCACCACACGGCGAATCGCTGAAGAAGCGGGCGTCAACGAGGTCACGCTGTTTCGCCTCTTCGGTTCCAAGGCCGCGCTCATCGAAGCGGCGATCCACGCGCGCTCATCCGCGGCGCTGCCGGACTCGCTTCCCGAGATCCCGAAGGACCCGGAAGCGGAGCTGACTGCTTGGGCCGAGCAGGACCACGCATTCCTCATGGATTGCCGCCACATGATCCGCACGACGATGGCCGAGATGCACGAACGGCCGGACTGCGCGGGGCCCACTGCCAAGCATCCCGTCGAATCGCATCAGCAGATCACGACGTATGTCGAGCGACTCGCGGAACACGGCTTCATTCCCTCCGCTGCTGATGCACGCCCCGCGTCCGCCATGCTCCTCGGCACGCTCTTCGCCGACGCCATGGGGCGCGACATGATGCCCGAGATCTTTCCACCCATCAAGCAAGCCCCGGCCACTTACGTGCGACTCTTCCTGCGTTCCCTCGGCGCGACACTCGCGCTGCTGCTCCTGCTCGTCGGAACTCCTGTGGCGCTCGAAGCGCAGCAGGCCACCACGCCGACGACCCTCTCGCTCGCGGACGCGCTGCGCATCGCGGAGCAGAAGAGCGCTGCGGTGCGCATCGCCGAAGCAGGTGCGACGCGCGCGCGCGGACAGCAGCGCCAGGCCGACAGCCAGCTGCTGCCGCAGGTGTATGGATCCGCCAACTATCAGCGCGCGATCCAGAGCCAGTTCCAGGAGATCTCCGAGCGCTTCGCGCCGGACACGGGCTCGAGCGGCGGCGGCCTCGAGAACTCGCCGCTCGCACAGATCTTCGCCGCGCCCAACACGGCGGTCTTCACGCTGAACGCCACGCAGAACCTCTGGACGGCAGGCCGAGTGAGCGCCGCGCGCGCCGGCGCCGACGCGTCGCGCGACGCGGCGAACATCGGCGTGGCATCCGCGCGCGCGCAGGCCGTGCTCGATGTGGCGCAGGCGTACTTCGATGCCGTGGCCGCCGAGCAGATGTTGGCGATCGCCGATTCGTCAGTCGCGCTCACGGAGCGCACGCTTGCGCACGTGGAGCTGGCCCGGCAGGTGGGCACGGCGAGTGAGTTCGATCTTCTTCGCGCGCGGGTGACGCGCGACAACCAGCGGCCGCTCGCGATCCAGGCGCGCGGGAATCGCACCGCCGCGATGCTCCGCCTCAAGCAGCTGCTCGAGCTGCCGCTCAGCGCGCCGCTCACACTCACCACGCCGATCCGCGACAACGCCGAGGTCGTCGCTGAGGCCACGGCGCCGATCCGCCTCGCGGACGAGCGCACACTAACGCCTGACACGAGCGTGAGCGCTCGCGCCGCGGTGCGACAGGTCGAGGCGCAGGTGCGTGCGCAAGAGCAGTCGTTCCGCGCCGCGCGACTCGCCCGCTTGCCGAGCCTGCAGCTGAGCTCGACCTACCAGCGGTTCGCGTATCCGCCGGAGGGCACCTTCCTCCCGAGCGCGATCGACCTCTACTTCCCCAACTGGACCTTCTCGCTGGGGCTTTCGTTCCCGGTCTTCAATGGCGGCCGGCTCGCGGGCGAGCGCATGGTGGCCGAGGCGAACCTGATCGAGGCGCGCGAGACGCTGGAGCGTACGCGCGACGGCGCGGAGCTCGACGCGATCCTCGCGGTGACGGCGCTCGAGCAGGCGCAGGCCGCGTACCTCGCCTCGGTCGGCACGGACACGCAGGCGGAGCAAGCGTATCGCATCGCCGAGGTGCGGTTTCGCGAGGGCATCTCCACGCCGGTGGAGCTCACCGAGTCGCGCGTGCAGCTCGAGCAGGCGCGGTTGCAGCGCGTGACCACGGCGCGCGATCTGGAGATGGCCAAGCTGCGGCTGGCGCTGCTCAAGGACCTTCCGCTCACGGGAGGGATGCGCTGATGCCGACGCCTGCTCCCGCGATCCCACCAGCAGCCGATGCTCCTCGCGCCCTGCGGGCGCCCCGCGCCGCACATCTGGCGCCGACCACACTGCACACGAATCCGACCTTCACGCCCGCGCTGCGGGGGACCACTCTGATGTCGTCTCGTACCAATCGAATTGCTGGCTACTCCGTGCTCGCGCTGGCCCTTTCTCTCGCAGCGTGCGGCGGAAGTGACGCGGCAGCGGACGATACCGCATCGCGTGCGGTCGAGGTCGCGGTCGGACCCGAGGCGATCGCCGTCGCGCAGCGCAGCGTGCTGACGCTCGGCCCGCTCCTCTCGGGCACCTTGGTGGCCGAACGGACGGCGCAGATCCGCGCAGAAGTGCCGGGGTCGGTCGTGCAGGTGCTGCACGATCCGGGTGCGCGCGTGAGCGCTGGCGCTTCGCTCGCCAAGATCGACGACCGCGCGATCAACGACGCGTATCTCTCCGCACGTTCCGGTTTCACTGCCGCGACGACCGCAGCGGACATCGCGGCGCGCGACCTCGACCGCGCGACCTCGTTGTTCGCGGCCGGGGCGATCGCCACGCGCGACCTCGAGAATGCGCGTCGCGCCGACCTCGCCGCGCGCTCGATGCTCGACGATGCGCGGGCGCGGCTCTCTGGCGCGCAGAAGCAGCTCGACGCCACGAACGTGCTCGCGCCGTACGCGGGGGTCGTGGCCGACCGATTGGTGAATCCGGGCGACGTGGTCGCGCCGGGCTCGCCGCTCTTCACGCTGGTGGATCCGACGACGATGCGGCTCGAAGCCGCCGTGCCAGCCGATCAGCTCAGCGCGGTCCGGCTCGGCGCCCCGGTGCGTTTCGCCGTGACCGGGTACCCCGGCCGCACCTTCACGGGCACGATCTCCAGCATCAACCCGCAGGCGGACCCGCAGACGCGTCAGGTGCGGCTCTTCGTGCGCATCCCGAACGCGGGATCGCAACTGGTGGCCGGCCTCTTTGCCGAGGGACGCGTCGCGAGCGAGTCGCGTGACGCGCTCACCGTGCCGCAGCGCGCAGTGGATCAGCGCGGACTCGCGCCGCGCGTGCTGCGACTCAAGAACGGCGTGACCGAGTCGGTGGAGGTCACGCTCGGTGCGCGCGACGAGGCCAGCGAGCGCGTCGAGGTGCGGTCAGGCCTCGCGGCCGGCGATACGGTCCTGGTGGGAGCAGCGCTCGGCATCTCGTCGGGCACGCGGCTGCGTGTGAACGCGCCGTCGGACACCGCCTCCCGCCGCTGAGGAGCTGACCCGTGTTCATCTCAGATTTCGCGATCAAGCGGCCGCTGATCACCGTCGTGTCGATGGTGGCGCTGGTCGTCTTCGGACTCTTCGCGCTCTGGCAGCTCGAGACGGATGAGTTCCCGGACGTGCAGCAGCCGATCATCAACGTGGCGATCCCGTATCCGGGCGCGTCGCCGGACGTGGTCGAACGGGAAGTGCTCGACCGCGTGGAAGAGGCCGTGTCCGGCATCTCCGGCGTGGACCGCATCTCGGGCGCGGCGCAGGACGGCTTCGCCAACATCACGGTGTTCTTCGTCTTCGAGAAGGATCTCCAGCAGGCGTCGCAGGACATCCGCGACAAGATCTCGTCGATCCGCGCGGATCTCCCGCTGGAGATGAAGGAGCCGGTGCTGACGCGGTTCGACCCGGCGGATTATCCGATCGTCCAGCTCTCGCTCAACTCGACGGTGCTCGACGCACCGGCGCTCACGCGGGTGGCGGACCCCGGGCTGACCCGCGTGCTGCGCGGGATCCCCGGAGTGGCAGAAGCGTCGGTGGTCGGCGGCGTGGAGCGTGAGCTCACCGTGGAGATCCGTCCGGACGCGATGGAAGCGGCCGGCGTGACCGTGGCGCAGATCGTCGGCGCGCTGCAGATGCAGAACCTCGCGGTGCCGGTGGGCCGCCTGAACGGGACGCTCGACGAACGCGCGATCCGGCTCAAGGGCAAGCTCGAAACGCCCGAGGATTTTCTCCGTCTCGTGATCGCCGAGCGCGGCGGTCGCGCGATCCGGCTGGGTGAAGTGGCGACGGCGCGTGATGGGACGGCGGAGGCACGCACCGCCGCGCTCTACAATGGACGCGAAGCCGTCGGCATCATGATCAAGAAGGCCAAGGGCTACTCGACGACCGCGGTGGCGGACCGCGTGATGGAGGAGATCGCGGCGATCCAGCCGACGCTCCCCGCGGGCACCACGCTCGATGTGGTGAACAACTCGGGTGATCGAGTGCGCGCGTCGGTCTCGAGCGTGCAGCGCGCGCTGGTGGAAGGGGCGGCGCTCACCGTGCTCGTGGTGTTCCTGTTCCTCAACTCGTGGCGCTCGACGGTGATCACGGGTCTCGCGCTGCCGATCTCGGTGCTCGCGAGCTTCATCGCCGTGTGGGCGTTCGGCTTCACGCTGAACACGATGTCGCTGCTCGGCCTCTCGCTCGCGATCGGCATCCTGATCGACGACGCGATCGTGGTCCGGGAGAACATCGTCAGACACATCGAAATGGGGAAAGACCATTTCCGGGCGTCCCACGAGGGGACCGACGAGATCGGCCTCGCGGTGGCGGCCACGACGTTCTCGATCGTCGCGGTCTTCGTGCCGATCGGCTTCATGTACGGACTCTCGGGTCAGTGGTTCAAGCCGTTCGCGCTGACGATCGCCTTTGCCGTGCTCGTCTCGCTCTTCGTCTCGTTCTCGCTCGACCCGATGCTCTCGGCGTACTGGCCGGACCCGGAGATCGAGTCGCACGAGCACCGCAGCTGGATCTCGCGCAAGCTCGTCGTCTTCAACGAGTGGTTCGATCGGCAGTCGCTGAACTACACCAAGGTGATCGGCTGGGCGCTCGACCACCGCGTGGCGATGGTCCTGCTCGCGACGGGAAGTCTCGTGGGCGCGCTCTGGCTGCAGGGTACGTTCGGCGGGTTCGGTTTCGTGCCGATCACCGACAACTCAGAGCTGATCATCCAGGTGGAGACGCCGCCGGGGTCGAATCTCGAGTACACGCGGCTCAAGACCGAGGAGGCCGCACGCTTGGCGCGTGCGCATCCGGAGGTGCGCTACACGTTCACCACGATCGGCGCGTCGGGCGGCATGGATCCGTCCGAAGCGCTCGGCGCGGTGGACCTCGGCAGCGTGTACGTGCGCATGACACCGAAGGCGACCCGGAGCATCTCGCAGGACCGGTTCGGCACGATCCTGCGCGAGGACGTGAAGCAGATCGGCGGCGCGTCGGTGGCGGTCTTCACCTCCGGCTTCGGCGGCGCGATCAAGCAGGTGCAGCTGGAGCTGCGCGGCGTGGACGGCCAGCAGCTCCAGCGGGTGGCGGACTCCGTGCTCGCGATGGTGCGCGCCGTGCCGGGCATGGTGGACGTGAACCTCTCGACCAAGGGGCAGAAGCCCGAGCTCGAGATCACGCTCAACCGCGCGCTCGCGGGCTCGATGGGCGTGACCGTGGGCCAGATCGCGCAGTCGCTGCGCCCGGCGTTCGCGGGCGTGGACGCTGGTGACTGGGTGGATCCTGCCGGCGAGAACCGGAAGGTGCGCGTGCGACTCGCACCAGAATCGCGAACGCGCATCGCCGACATCGAGCGCTTGCCGATCGCGGTGGGTGGTCAGGGCGGCCCGATGCGCATGGTCCCGCTCGGGCAGCTCGCGACGATCACGCAGGGCCTCGGTCCGGCGAAGATCAGTCACCTGGACCGTGACAACGTGATCGTGGTGCAGGGCAACATCGAGGGCCGTTCGCTCGGTGAGGCCACGACGGACATCACACGCAATCTGCAGCAGATGAGCATTCCGGCGGGCGTACGCTATTCGTTCGGCGGCGAGGCGCGCGACCAGGCGCAGGTGTTCGGCGACATTCTCGCCGCGCTCGGCATTGCGCTCCTCCTGATGTACTTGATCCTCGTGATGCAGTTCGGCTCGTTCCTGGAGCCGGTCGCGATCCTGATCTCCTTGCCGCTGTCGTTGATCGGCGTGGTGCTCGCGTTGCTCCTCACGGGCGACACGCTCAATATCATGTCGATGATCGGCGTGATCCTGTTGATGGGGATCGTGGCAAAGAACGCGATCCTGCTGATCGACTTTGCGAAATGGGGTCAGGAGCAGGGCATGGCGCGCCGCGAGGCGATCATCGAGGCGGGCCGCGTGCGTCTGCGGCCGATCCTGATGACCACCATGGCGCTGATCGCTGGCATGATCCCGGTGGCGCTCGGCATCGGCGAAGGCGCGGACTTCCGCGCGCCGCTCGGCCGCGCGATCATCGGCGGCGTGATCACGTCGACGGTGCTGACGCTGCTCGTGATCCCGACGGTCTACGAGATCATGGACGAGTGGCGCGAGAAGGTGTCGGGGTGGTTCAAGTTCCCCGAGCGGCCGAAGACGGAGGAGTACATGCTGCCGTCGCGGAGAGACTGAGATCCCTAACTGCTAACGGCGTTCACCACGAAGGCACGAAGGCACGAAGACGGCAACTGCAACTGTTTTCATCACCGAGGCGCTGAGCCCACCGAGAGATTCAACCTCAAGGTGGACTCGCTCGTGAGCCAGGAACTGCTTAGGGGGTCCGAGTGGACAGATCTGTCCGCTCGGACCCCCTATGCGTTCTTTCCGCTCGCAGCAGTTCACTGTGTCTGTGCGGTGAACCGCCGTCGCCGTTGTAGTTCTTCGTGCTTTCGTGCCTTCGTGGTGAAAGCCGTTTCGATCAGAACGGCCCGCGACGCGGGCCGCGCGGGAGATGCCGCGGGCGATGCGCGTCGAGCCAGGCGCGCTGCGCGTCCGTCAGGAGTGCGCGGATCGCGGCGTGGAGCGCCTGCACGTCCGGCCGGAGCGCATCCGCGATCGGACGGCCCGTCATGAGGATCGCGCGGACCTCTTCATGCGTGGCGCCGTCCAGACGGGCCAGTCGCGCTTCGACGAAGATCGCCCGAAGCGAGTCGAGCTGCGCCTGATGCTCGGCACGGAACTCGAGCCGCAGCGTCTGGATCGCGTCGATCTGCTCCTGGCTCAGCTTGATCGAATCGGGGAACGGCAGGCGCCCAGTGCGGCCATCGTACGGACGGTCGCCGGGCACATCGGAGCCCATCGTGCCTTCGAGCGACGACCCCGGCTCGCCGAACATCACGAGCGCGTAGTCGTCCGAGGCGAGCGTTGCGTTCGACGGGCCTGTCGGGGCCAGGTCGCAGGCCGCAAGCAGGAGCGTGGCGGCAAGGGCGGGGGAAACGAGTCGCTTCAGCATTGGTGGTGCCTCCAAAAGCCCTGACGGGCCGGTTGTCGCGGGGCTGGGTGGGTGCCAGCGCGTGTGATGCTCGTTAGAAGCCAGCACTCCGGGAACGTTAATCCGTCCCCGCCGCCCCCTCTGAAAGTAGCCGCCACGCCTCGGCCAGATGTGTGACCTGCGTCCCCAGATTCCCGATGGCGACCCGAAGCACGTAGTGGTCGCCCAGCTTGGTATGGGAGAGGAACACGCGGCCGCTGGCGTTGACGTGAGCGAGGATCCGGGCGTTGTGCTGCTCCAGCGCGTGCTCGTCCATCCCGGTCCGAGGCACGTGCCTGAAGCAGATGACCGACATGGTCACCGGAGAAGAGACCTCCCAGTTGGGTTCCCGCGTCACCCAGCCCGCGAACTCCTGCGCCAGTGCGCAGTGGTGGCGGAGGCGTTCGCGGATTCCGCTCAGCCCGAAGGCGCGGATCACGAACCAGAGCTTGAGCGCGCGAAAGCGCCGCCCCAGTTGGAATGAGTAGTCCGAATACGAGAGCGCGACGTCCTGCTCGGCCGTTTCGAGATATGCCGGCGTGAGGGCGAAGGCGCGCTTGAGGACATCCGGCCGCCGCGTCCACAGCACGGAGCAGTCCATCGGCGTGAAGAGCCACTTGTGCGGGTTCACGACGAACGAGTCCGCGCGCTCCAAGCCGGCGAACTCCGCGCGCCGCTCCGGAAGCAGCGCCAGGACGCCGCCGTATGCCGCATCGACGTGCATCCAGAGCTTCTCGCGCTCCACGACTCTCGCGATCGCGGCCAGCGGATCCACCGCCGTGGATGACGTCGTCCCCAGCGTCGCGACCACCGCCATCGGGCGCATGCCGGCAGACCGGTCTGCCGCGATCGCCGCCGCCAGCGCGTCGGGATTCATGCGGAACTCGGCGTCCGCGGCCACGCGGACCACGTTGTCTGCGCCGATGCCGAGCGTGATCGCGGCCTTGTCCACCGAGGAGTGCGCGTGGGCAGAGCAATAGATGCGAAGCGCCGGGAGGTCGGTTCGGCCGGACATCCCGCGGCGCCGGATCTCGAGTGCGGGATCCGCCTCGCGCGCCGCGGCGAGCGCGACCAGAGTGGAGGTGGACGCGGTGTCGGTGAGCATCCCGAACCAGTCGGGCGGCAGCGCCATCGCGTCGCGCAGCCAGCCGGTGGTGACCTGCTCGAGCTCCGCCAGCGCGGGCGAGGTGCGCCACAGAATTCCTACCTGATTCAGCGCCGCCGTCACGAGCTCTCCCAAGATACCGGGCGCCGACGCGGTGTTCGCGAAGTAGGCGAGAAAGCCCGGGTGATTCCAGTGCGTGACACCGGGCATCACCACCCGGTCGAGGTCGGCGAGGATGGAGTCGAGGGACTCGGCGCCGTCGGGCGCGGCGGCCGGCACCGAGGCGCGGAAGTCTCCAGGCGCGAGTCGCGAGAGCACAGGGTATCGTTCGGGCGTCGCGAGGTACGCGGCGATCCATCGCGCGAGCCGGTCGGCGTGCCGAACGAACTCCTCGGGGGAGAGGTCTCCCGGGGGACCGCTCGGCGGCGTCGGTGACTCTGGCATTCGCGAAATGGAGAGGGGCGCCGAGGGCGCCGCAAGGGAAACAAGCCACCGCGCGCACTCGTAGGGACACGTTCATGCTGCTCGCCTCACTCGCCCTCGCATTCCAGACCACCGTCACGATCGGCCCCGGCGGGGGCGAGGTCCGTCGTGAAGGCGACGGTGACTCGACCTACCGCGCCCCGCGACGGATCGAGGTCACGGAAGCGCATCGCCGGACCGCGTTCAAGGACTCTGCGGCCCGGACGCTGCTGCTGCGCGCCCGCGTCGCGCGAATGGCGCAGGACTCGATGCTCATCAGCTACGAGGCGAAGTCGTTCCAGCGGATCTCCGTCGGCATGTCGCTGCGGGAGACGGCGCGCGACCGATTGCTCTTCCGCAACGAGAACGCGTCCCTGGTGCGCTGGCACCGGGGTTCGGGCGTGCGCGTGGACGTGCTGGGCGCCCGCGCGGCGCTTCCGATGATCCCCGAGGGCGAAGCCGAGATGAACGACGAATCGGGGGACATGACCACCGTTCCGTACTTTCCCGGCAAGGAGCAGCTGTGGGTCGGGGGCGACCTCGCCGCGGCGGAAGTGAACGAACGGGAGCTCGTGCACCCGATCGCCGAGGGGTCGGAAGCGTACTACCACTTTGCGACTGGCGACTCGGTGCTGCTCACGCTGCCGGACGGGCGGCGGATGACGCTGCGCGAGCTGCGCATCACGGCGCGCGAACCGCGCTGGAATGCGATCGTGGGTTCCTTCTGGTTCGAGGTGGAGCGGGGACACTTGGTCCGCGCCGTGTACCGGCTCTCCACACCGATCGATATCTGGAACGTGGCACGCGCCGACGATTCCACGGCGATGGATGACATTCCCTGGGCGGTCAAACCGATGCTCACGCCGATGCGCGCGGACGTGACCTCGATCATCATCGAATACGGACTGTTCGAGCAGCGCTTCTGGCTGCCCACGAGCCACGGGCTCGACGCGTGGGCCCGGGTCGGGTTCATGCGGCTCCCGTTGCGGGTGGAGGAGCGCTTTCGCTACAACGTGGTGAACGGGCTGGACTCCCTGCCCATCCCGCCGCGTGCGGAGCCGGTGGTGACCCGGGTGAACCGCGACAGTCTCTACGCCTCGGGAATGGACTCTGCCGCCGTGCGCGCACGCGTACGCGAGATCTATGCGCAGCGGGACTCCGCCCGTCGAGAGCTGCGACGCACGCAATGCGAGGAGACGGGCGTGTACCGCGGGTCGAGCAATCGCTACGGCGAGACGCAGGTCGTCACGTTCATTCCCTGCGACACGGCCGCGCTGCGCAACTCGCCCGAACTCCCGGGATCCATTTACGACCCCGGTGAGGAGCTCTTTGGTGTCCAGCAGCGCGACGAGCTCGTGAAGATGCTGCGAATGGATCTGCAGCCCGGGTGGGCGCCGCAGCCGCCGCAGCTGGAGTGGGGCCTCCATTACACGCGCTTCAACCGCGTCGAGGGGCTTTCGAGCGCCGCTGCGCTCAAGAGCACGCTCGGTCGGGGTTACGAGGCGCAAGCGCTGTTGCGGGCTTCCGTGGCCGACGTGCAGCTGAACGGAGAGCTCGCGTTCTCGCGCAGCAACGGGCGACGCACGCTTCGGGCGGCGGCGTATCGGCGGTTGGTGGCGAGCTCGGACTTCGGCGACCCGCTCTCGTTCGGCGCGTCGCTGCCCAACTTCCTCTACGCGCGCGACGAAGGGTTCTATCACCGCGCGTGGGGAGCGGAACTGGCTTGGGTGCGGCCGCAGTCCGGCGGCCTCGAGTGGCGGCTCTTCAGCGAGCAGCAGTGGAATGCCCCCGTGGAGAATCGGTGGTCGCTCTTTGGCGGCGCGCACGACGACCGATTCCTCGGGAACGTGGCGGCGACGATGGGATGGTACCACGGCGCGGCGGTGCGGTGGCGCTCGTCGCACGGACAGAACCCTCAGGGATGGCGCCTGACCACCGACCTCCAGCTCGAAGGCGCCACCGGCGAGCGCGACTATGCGCGCGGACTGCTGGAGACGACGGTCTCGCGCGGTCTCGGGCCCGTGGCGGTGTCGCTCTCGACCGCGGGCGGGACGACGGAAGGCGAGCTGCCTCCGCAGCGGCAGTTCTTCCTTGGCGGGCTGCACAGCGTGCGCGGTCAGACGGCGGGCACCAGCGTGGGTGAGGCCTTCTGGCTGGGCCGCTTCGAGCTCGGAACGGCGTTCGCCGCCGCCCGCCCGGTGATCTTCGGGGACTTCGGCTGGGCGGGGCCAAGGGACGGCTGGCACAGCATCGACCGGCCGATCAGCGGTGTCGGCGTCGGAGCCAGCTTTCTCGACGGAATGATCCGTCTGGATCTCGCCCGTGGCATCCACCCGCGATGGCAGACGCGGCTGGATCTGTATCTCGAGGCACGTTTCTAGAGGGAATACACCCTCCGGCCTCTTGCGTAAGTCGCGGGCGTTCTGCCTCTTATTGGGCTCTTCCGGCAGACCCCGACCCGCGACCACCTGCCCCTCGCATGGCCCCCACGCTGAACGCCGGCGCGCTGATCCCAACGGACGAAGAAACGAATGCGGAGGTCCTGCTGTGGCAGGGCCGCTACCGCGCGATCTTCCTTCCGCTCGTTGGCTTCTCGACGGTCACGCTCAAGTGGTTCGGGGTCGTGTCGGCCGAGTCCGTGTACGCAGAGCAGTACGGGCAGCGCCCCCTGCTGCTGGCGACGATCGGCTTGCTGGTCGCGTACCTGCTCTTTCACCGCCTCATGGCGGTGTACCTCAGGAAGGCGAAGCGCGCGGGCATGGCGCTCGTGGTCAGCACGATCGCCTCGGACATGATCGCGCTGTTCGTCGCCGTGGCGCTCATCACGCCGCCCGAACACTTCGGCCGCACGCTGATCGTCTCGATCTTCACCGTGCAGTTCACCCAGATCTTCTTCGGGTGGTCCGCGACGATGGTGAACCTCGCGCTGATCGCCGTCGGCTACACGTCGTTGATCGCGATCGGGGCGGACGCCGGGGCGATCCCATCGCCGGCCGAGGAGCTGTGGACCCTCGCGCTGTATGGGATCGGCGTGATGGTGTATCTCGGACTGCAGGGACACGTTGCCGCACGCATGCGGGCGCTCGTCCAGATCTTCAGCCGTGCACAGGAGGGCGACTTCTCCGCGCGGTACGAAGAAGATCCGGAGGCGATGCCCGACCCGGTGTCGGTGATCGGACGCGCCTACAATCGGATGCGGACGCATCTGGAGACGATCGTCCTCACCGACCCGCTCTCCGGATGCTACAACCGGCGCGGACTGAACCAGCTCGCCGAGCGCGAAGTGGCCCGTGCGATCCGTGGCAAGAAGGAGATCGCCGTGCTCGCGATCGACGTCGACCACTTCAAGCGGATCAACGACCAGTACGGCCACCTGACGGGCGACGAGGTGATCCGCGAGATCGGCGACCTGCTGCGCGCCACGGCCCGTGAGGCCGACGTGGTGGCGCGTTTCGGCGGTGAGGAGTTCACGATCCTCGCCCCCGACTCGGCCGACGAAGGCGCGGTGATCCTCGCACAGCGCGTCATGGACGCGTTCCGGACCCATCACTTCCGGTCGCTGCCGCCGGACATGCAGATCACCGCAAGTGTGGGCGTGGCCGCAGACCTCGCGCGCGACGACGAAGCCGCCAAGACGCTGCTCGCCCGCGCGGACGAAGCGTTGTACGTGGCCAAGCGAAACGGACGCGATCAGGCGGTGCTGTGGCACGCCGGGATGCGTGCCTTCGACGGATCGAGTGCCGGCCGGGGACGCACGTCCACCCCCGGCATGCTGCGCGTCAACGGCTGAGCAGCTCGCCCTCGCTCATCAGCACGGCCTGCCCGGCCACCCGAACGGCGGTGACCTGTCCGCCGACCTTCTCGCACCGCACGGCCAGCTGCGCCGGACGTCCCATTTCGACGCCCTGATCCACGGTCCAGGCGAACGTCGCATCGGGGCGCGAGTCCTTGAGAGCGAGCCAGCCGCCGAAGGCGGCGATCGCCGAACCGGTGGCGGGATCTTCGGGAATGTTGATCCCGGGCGCGAACATCCGCGCGCGCCAGTGGTGCTCCCCGCGCTCGGGGTCGCGGGCCGCGACGAGGACCTCCGGAGACCAGAAGCGCTTGAGCGTGCGCTCCCAGGGCTCGATCCGGACACGAGCACGCGCCAGCGCATCGAGCGACTTGAGCGGCACCAGCAGAAACGGATAGCCGCAGCTCACGGCCTGCGGGGAGAGCGCACCGCCGACCAGATCACTCGGCTCCAGCGACAGGATCTCGGCGAGCGTGTTGATCGTAGGTGCTTGCGGCCCGATCTCCGGCATCTTGGCGACGCTCAGCTCGGCCCACGCGCGCGTGTCGTCCTTGATCTGCACGTCCACCGGGACCACGCCGACGCCGAGTTCGAAGGTGAATCGGCCGTCGCGCGCCTCGCCCAACGCGCGTTCCTTGAGCGCGAGCGCGGCGGCCGTTCCGACCACGGGATGACCCGCGAACGGGATCTCGCCGCCCGGCGTGAAGATCCGCACGCGGCGCGTGTGCGCAGGGTCAGCGGGCGGATAGCAGAACGTGACCTCGGAGAAGTTGAACTCGCGTGTGATGGGTGCGAGCTGCGACTCGGGGATCGCCGTGGCGTCGGGGAAGACCGCGAGCTGATTGCCGCCGAAGGGGGAGGCGGTGAAGACGTCGAGGGTGAGATAGCGAGCCATGAAGTACTGGTAGCAGGTGGAGGTGTCTGGAGTCAGGCCGTACGATGCGGAGCGCCGCAGAGATTCGCCTGCACGCAAGCGCGCGGCCGTTCCCGCGCGCCCCTCACACCTGCCACCTCACTCCTGCCGTCACCCCATGAACGGGTACCGATAGTCCCGCGGCGGCGCGAACGTCTCCTTCACCGTCCGCGCGCTGACCCAGCGCGTGAGGTTGAGCTTGGACCCCGCCTTGTCATTGGTGCCCGATGCTCGCGCGCCGCCGAACGGCTGCTGGCCCACGACGGCGCCGGTGCACTTGTCATTCACGTAGAAGTTGCCCGCCGCGTGACGGAGCGCAGCGTGCGCTTCCTTCACGGCCGCGCGGTCCTGTGCGAATACGGCGCCGGTGAGAGCGTACGGCGAGGTCTGGTCCACGATCCTGAGCGTCTCGCTCCACTTGGCGTCGTCGTAGACATACGCCGTGACGATCGGACCGAAGATCTCCTCGCACATGAGGCGGTAGCCAGGATCCTTCGTCTCCACGAGCGTCGGGTCCACGAACCACCCCGTCTCGCCGCGGGCGCCGCCGCCGGCGATCACCGTCGCGTTCTTCTTGGCGTCGGTGAGGTAGCCGCTGATGCGGTCGAACGCGCGCTGGTCGATCACGGCGCCCATGAAGTTCTTGAAGTCATTCACGTCGCCGACCTTGATGTCGGCGATCATCGCGGTGATGCGCTCCTTCACTTCGGGCCAAAGCGACCTGGGCACGTAGATCCGGCTCGCCGCCGAGCACTTCTGGCCCTGGTACTCGTAGCCGCCGCGCACGACGGCCACGGCAAAGGCCGCCGCATCAGCCGACGGGTGCGCAATGATGAAGTCCTTTCCGCCCGTCTCGCCCACGATGCGGGGATACGAGCGGTACTTGCCCATGTTCTTGCCGATCGTGCTCCACATCGAGTTGAACACGCCGGTGGAGCCCGTGAAGTGCACGCCCGCGAGATCCTCGTGCGTGAGCGCGATCTCGGAGATCATCGCCGGGTCGCCGGGGAGGAAGTTGATCACGCCCGGGGGCAGCCCCGCTTCGTGGAGCAGCTGCAGCGTGTGCCACGCCGAGAGCATGGCGGTCGCGGCGGGCTTCCAGAGGACCACGTTGCCCATCAGCGCAGGCGCGGTCGGCAGATTGCCGCCGATGGCCGTGAAGTTGAACGGCGTCACGGCGTAGACGAACCCCTCGAGCGGACGGTACTCGCTCTGGTTCCACATGCCCGGGCCGCTGATCGGCTGTTCGGCGCAGAGTTCGCGCGCGAACTGCACGTTGAACCGGAAGAAGTCGATCATCTCACAGGCGGCGTCGATCTCCGACTGATACGCGGTCTTGGACTGCCCGAGCATCGTCGCAGCGTTGATCGTATCGCGATGGCTTGTCGCGAGCAGGTCGGCGGCCTTGAGGAACACGGCCGCGCGCTCCTCCCACGTCCACTCACTCCACTCGCGCCAGGCGCGCTTGCCGCTCGTGATGGCCGCGCGCACGTCGTCGGGCGTGGCCTTGTGGTAGGTGGCGGTGACGTGCGCGTGCTTGTGCGGCGAGACAGCCTTGGCGCTCTCACCGCTGCGGATCTCCTTGCCGTCGATCACGACCGCAATGTCGGGACGTTCGCCCTCCATCGTCTTGAGGCGGGCCTGCAGGGCGACGCGCTCGGGAGTGCCGGGCGCATAACTGCGGATCGGCTCATTGACGGTCGGCGGGAGCTGACGCACGCCGTTCGGAGAGTAAGTGCTCATCGTCGAAGAGGGGCTGGAGGAGATCAACAGTGGAAATCTAACCGCGCGTCGGGCGATACTTCACGGATGCTCATGGACCGGCGGCTCGGTGTCGCGCGTACGGTGGTGCTCACCACGCTGCTCGCGGCCGCGTGTGTGCCCCAGCCGGTGCAATGGGACGCGGAGGTCACCAGCACCACGGGCGCGCTCGCCGACTCGCTCCGCCTCGGGCTGGATGCCAGCGGTCAGCCCCTGTTCGCCGGCGCGTGGGTGCCGCCCGCGTGGCCCAGCGAACCCGCGTTGTGTCCGGCGACGCTTCGCGCGACGCCTGCGCTGGCGGGTGAAGCGTTCGCGTCGTGGTACGCGGTGCGGCCCGACTCGAGCGTCCTTTTGCGCGTCGCGCGCTCCGACGACGGCGGGCACACGTGGAACGCCGCCGTCACGGCCGACACCACCGATCGCGGACGCGCGGGGTGCGCACGGCCCGCGCCGTACATCGCCGCCGATTCGCTCAACGGCTATGTGCATCTGGTCTATCACCTCGACGCGATCGAGGGCGCGGGGCTCTTCTTCACGCACACGATGGAACGCGGCGCGCTCTTTCATTCGCCCGTGCCCATCGTGTACGGCGACCGCCCGTCGCTCGCCGCCGTGGCGTCGCGCGGCGATACGGTCGTGGTCGTCTACGAGGATCCCAACAGCCGGCTGCCGCGGCTCGGCCTCGCGCTCTCGCTCACGCAGGGCCACATTTTCGAGTACCGGGTGAACGCTTCGGATGAGAACGGCGAAGCGCGCGCCCCGCGCGTCGCACTCCGCGGCGCCCGGATCGCGATCGCGTGGACCACCACCCAGCGTGGCGGCGGCGTGCCGCGGACCGTGACACGCCTTGGCACGCTCCACTGGTAAGCGGATGCGGATCCTCCTTGCGGACGATGACGAACTGATGCGCGACCTGCTGGAGGCCGTGCTCTCGGCGCTCGGCCACCACGTTGAGGCGTATCCCGATGGGGCTGCCGTCTGGGAGGCGTTTCAGAAGCTCCCGGCGCCTCTGGTGCTCCTCGACTGGGAGATGCCCAAGCTCGACGGCCTCGAAGTGTGTCGGCGCATCCGGGAGCATCCCGAGGGCGCGGACACCTACCTCATGATGATCACGGCGCGTTCCGCTGAGGCGGATCTCGAAGCCGTGCTCGACGTGGGTGGCGATGACTATCTCCCGAAGCCGGTCACGCCGCCGGACGTCTCCGCACGGCTCCGGATCGCCGAGAAGCGGATCGAGAGCGGTGCCGCCCGTCGGCGCGCAGAGGAAGAACTGCGCAAGGCGCGCTATCTGGCGGGGGTCGGCGAGATCTCCCTGGCGCTGCAGCACGAGATCAATAACCCGCTCGCTGCGCTGCTGACGACGGCGGCGCTGATCACAGGCGGCATGCTCAAGCCCGAGGAGATCCCCGACAGTCTCCGGACGATCGAGACGCAGGCCCAGCGGATCGCCGATGTCCTCAAGCGCTTGCGGAGCGTCGAGCCGCGCAGCGTCGAATACCTGAAGGGCCAGAACATGGTGGACCTGGGCCCGGGCAAAGGCGCCCCCAAGGCCAAGTGAGCCCGTTGCGGATCCTCGGCGTTCACCCGGACGATGCCGGGGGCATGGCGATGGCGGTGCGCCGCGCGCACGCGGCCGGAGCGAACGCGGTGCAGCTGATGACCGCGCCTCCCACCTACTACAACGAGAAGGTGGGGCTCAAGCCGCCCAAGGTCGCCGCCGTGCACGCCGCGCTCGACGAGTGCGGTATCCCGCGCGCGAACGTCTTCGTGCACGCGGCCTATGTGCTCAACACCGCCTCACCCGAGGAGGAGAAAGCGCTCCGCGCGCGCCACGGACTCACCAAGGAGTACGAGCGTACGAGCGCGCTCGGCGCCTGGGGATGCTGCTTTCACCCGGGCTCGGCGGGCGAGAGCGACCCGGATGAAGCGGCGGAGCGCAGCGGCGCGACCATCCGGCACGCGCTCGAGCAGGTGGCGGCGAACCCCGAGGGCACCCGGGTGTTGATCGAGAACACGGCGGGTGCAGGGAAGACGATGGGGCGAAGCGCCGAGGAGATCGCGCGCATGCTCGCGCAGGTGCCGGCGGCCCTGAGATCGCGCACTGGCTACGGACTGGACACCTGTCACCTGTTCGCGGCGGGACACGCCATTCACGAGTCCGAGCGCGCCCTGCGTGGAATACTCGATCATTTCGAAAATGTGATCGGCGAGCCGCCGGCGTTCTTTCACCTGAACGACAGCAAGCATCCGTTCGGGTCGAACAAGGACCGGCACGCGCTCATTGGTGAGGGGGAGATCGGCGCCGAGCCGTTCCGCTGGCTGCTGCAAGACCCTCGTACAGAGGGAGTTCCGTGCATTCTCGAGACGCCCGCCGAGCGCAAGACCGTCGAGGATGAGGACGCCAGCGCCGACCCCGCCGACACGAAGATGATCGCGTTGCTGAGGGGATTCCTGGAGGCGTAGGGCGACGCACGGCGGTTCGCCCGAGGGGAATTCCACGCGCGCCAGAGGGAGATCGGGGGTCCGTCAGAGGGAGTTCCCTATTGCGTCCCAGACGGAGACCCTTACTTTCGAGAGCAGATCGCGTACGTGCTCGTCCGGGCGCAGCATTGCGATCGCTCACATCCTTTCGAGGAGATATCGAAATGGCCGCCAAGAAGAAGAAGGCCGCGAAGAAGGCAGTGAAGAAGGTGGCGAAGAAGCGCAAGCCGAACGCCGCATTCATGAAGCCGGTCACGCCGAACGAGAAGCTGGCGATGGTCGTCGGCGCGTCGCCGCTGCCGCGCACCGAGCTCACCAAGAAGCTCTGGGTGTACATCAAGAAGCACGGCCTGCAGGACAAGAAGAACCGCCGCATGATCAATGCGGACGCGAACCTGAAGGCGGTGTTCGGTGGCCGTGGTCAGGTCTCGATGTTCGACATGACGAAGCTCGTCTCGAAGAACCTGAAGTAACCGAGACGCTCGGTCGAAGATCGGAGGGGCGCGCCGCGAGGCGCGCCCCTCTCGTTTTCGGGCCTCCCTCCCGGCAGATTCCCTCGGGGCGACGCGCGCCCCGACCGACACCCTGACCCCGTTCCAGTGGCTTCGAAGAAGCGTTCCAGCAGGTCCGGATCCTCCAACGCACCCAAGAACGTCGTTGCCGCCGCCCGTGCGGGCGGCGGCTCCCGATTCGACGCCAAGAAGTTCTGGGAAGGCTTCAAGTCCATCGCGGGGACCATCGCGATCTTCCTGATCCTGCGGACGTTCTTCATCGAAGCGTACCGCATTCCGTCAGGATCGATGATCCCCTCGATGTTGATCGGCGACTGGCTGTTCGTGAACAAGCTCCGCTATGGCCCACACGTGCCGTTCACCAGGATCAACCTGCCCGGCTACGCCGACCCGCGGCGCGGCGAGATCGTCGTGTTCATCTCCCCGCTGCAGATCGATCAGCCGGAGGACCCGACGCCGATCCTCGTGAAGCGGCTCATCGGGATGCCGGGCGACACGATCTACTCACGCGACGGTGTGGTGCACATCAACGGCGTCGCGCAGCGGCAGGGATACGAGGCCGCGTCGAACGGCGGCGCGTCGGCGAACGAGACCCACCCGCTCTTCGCGTGGCAGGCCCGGATCGCGCTCGACAGCTCACGCTTTGGCGCGGCCCCCGCGCGGCCGACCCTCGACGACTGGGGCCCGCTCGTCGTCCCGGAAGGCCATTATTGGATGATGGGAGACAATCGCTATAACTCGAAGGACTCCCGCTACTGGGGCGTAGTGCCGCGCGCGAACGTGCGCGCTCGCCCGCTCTTCGTGTACTACTCGTGGAACGCAGACGACTCGGACCGCCCGCTGCCGTTCCTGACCGACATCCGGTGGTCCCGTATCGGGCACATCATCCGATGAACGCACTCTCGCGCCGCCTCACGCCGCTGCTGGCTGCCGCCCTCCTGTTCACGGCCTGCGAGGGGCCGGAGGACGATCACGCGAGCGGTCCCGCCGATGTCGAGTTCCTGACGCCCTTTGGTACGCCCACCCGCCCGTTCTCGCCCGCCGTGCGTGTGGGGGACGTGATCTTCCTCAGCGGACAGATCGGGCGGACAGGCGCCGCCGCAGTCGACGCGTCGGGGGCGACCGGGATCGAGGCCGAGACGCGCCAGACGATGGAGAACATCAAGCGGGTCGTCGAGGCCGTGGGATCTTCGATGGACAAGATCGTGAAGTGCACGGTGATGATGGCCGACATGGCGGAATGGGACCGGATGAACGAAGTGTACCGGACCTATTTCACCGCCGGCCGTCTCCCGGCGCGCAGTGCCTTCGGCGCCAACGGACTCGCTCTCGGCGCACGCGTCGAGATCGAGTGCATCGCAACGCGCTGACGGATGCCGCTCCTCCGAGCCACCACCGCGCTCTCGGCGATCGAGGAACCCGCGATCGCCCGGCGGATCTCGCTCTCGCTCCCGCTGATGGCGTTCCTGGCGGGCGCAGGGCTGCGGTCGTACCGCGCGCTCGTGCTGGAGTTCGGATGGAGCGCCAGCTGGATCTGGATCGCGGGGACGTTCATCGGCGGCGCGGTCTTTCTGTTCCTGATGGTCACGCTGCACGTCGGCAACTTCCCGGTGCGTTCGTGGTTCTGGCGTGCCCCGCTGTTCGCGCTGCTGGAGTCCGCCACGGAGATCCTCGTCAGCCTCTCCCTCACGCTGCTGGGCTTGGAGCGGATCGGGAGCCTGGTCGCCACGCTCGAGGACTGGCAGAGCACCTCAGTGCGGATCCTGCTCTTCCGCGTCGTCGGGATCACGTTGTTCACCGTGCTGCTCGCGCTCGTCTCGACGGTCGTGCGCTTGATACTGCTACCCAAGAAGGAGGAGTCGGCGTGAGTGAGCGTTCGCTGCACCATTGCGCGCGCCGCGGGCGCGCAGCCGCACCTGCGCTCGCCGTCCTCGCGAGCGTCGCGCTTTTGAGCGCACCGGTCGAGGCCCAGCCCGAGCGCCCGTTCGGCACGCTGCGCGAGCAGGCGGAGATGCAGCAGCGCTGGCTCGACCAGCGGATGCGCACGGTGCTCCCGCGCGTGATGCGTGCGAACGGCGTGGACGCCTGGGTCATCTCGATGCGCGAGTACAACGAGGACCCGACGTTCAAGGCGCTCGTTGCCCCGACCACGTTCGCCGCGCGCCGACGGACCATCTACGTGTTCTTCGACCGCTGCGCACGCGACGGTCGCGCGGACCCCGGTGACGGCTCCTGCATCGAACGCGTCGCGCTCGGCGGCACCTCGCAAGGCGGCGTGTACGATGCGCGCCGAGCGGCGGCGCCCGTCGCCAACGACGTGAGCGAGCGCACCGCGGAGCTCTGGGGCGAACCGCAGTGGCAGGTGCTGAAGGCCGTGCTCGGCGAGCGCGATCCGCGCACGATCGCCATCAACGTCTCGCGCACCTTCGCCTTCGCCGACGGTCTCACCGCCGGGGAGCGCGACGGCATGTTCGCCGCGCTCGGCGCCGCGTGGACCGCGCGGATCCGCAGCGTGGATGCACTGCCGGTGGATCTCCTCGCTGCGCGGCTGCCCGAGGAGACCGCGTTCTACGCGAAGATGCAGGAGCTCGTCTGGTCGCTCACGCAGCGCATGTTCTCGGCGGAGGTCATCACGCCCGGTGTGACGCGCACGAGCGATCTCGTGTGGTGGTGGCGGCAGCAGGTGAACGACCGCGGGCTCGGGACCTGGTTCCAGCCCAGCGTGAGCGTGCAGCGCAAAGGCGTCTCCGCCGCGGATCTCGGTGACGATCCCGTCATCCAGCGCGGCGATGTGCTGCACTGCGACGTCGGCATCACGGCGCTCGGCCTCAACACGGACACCCAGCACAACGGCTACGTGCTGCTCCCGGGTGAGACGGCGCCGCCTGCGGGACTCGTCCACGCGCTGACGCAGGCGAATCGGCTGCAGGACATCGTCATGGAGGAGCTCCGCGCGGGCCGGACGGGCAACGAGATCCTGGCGTCGTCCTTGGCCCGGATGCGGGCGGCGGGGATCAACGGCACCGTGTACTCGCACCCGATCGGGCTGCACGGTCACGGCGCCGGGGCGCTGATCGGCCGCTGGGACCATCAGGACGCGCTCCCGGGCATTGGCGACCACCGCGTGATCCCCGGCATGTGGTACTCGATCGAGCTGCAGGCCTCGACCCCGGTGCCCGAATGGGGCGGTCAGCTGGTTCGAATGGCGCAGGAGGAGGACGCGATCGTGACACCCGAGGGGCGCACCCGCTGGGCCCTCCGCCGGCAGGCGAACCTTTTTCTCGTCCGGTGAGTTTATCTTTCTGGTATGCGTAAGGGCCGCAAGGAGTTGATCGTGGTGGGGGACCGAGTGCTGGTCCGCGTCGAAGAAGGCGAGGAGCGCACGAAGGTCGGGCTCATCCTGCCCGCCTCCGCGGTGGACAATCAAGCGGTGCAGGGCGGGACGATCATCGCCACGGGACCGGGAACTCCACTGCCCGAGGTGAGCGACCATCTCGACGAGCCCTGGCGCATTGCGGGTCAGAAGGAGACGCGGCACGTGCCGATGCAGGCCAAGCCGGGCGATTACGCCCTGTTCTTCAGAAAGGCCGCGGTGGAGATCACATTCGAGAACGAGCGCTTCCTCGTGGTGCCTCAGGCCGCGATCCTGGCGCTGAGCCGCGAGTAGTCGGCTTCAATTGACCGAGAGGAACCCCCGATGATGTACGACGAGAGAATGATCGCGCCGATGCGCGCGGAGATCACGCGGCACGGAGTGGACGAACTTCAGTCCGCCGACGCGGTGGACAAGGCACTGAAGGAGACGAAGGGCACGCAGCTCGTGATCGTGAACTCGGTGTGCGGTTGCTCCGCGCGCAACATGCGCCCTGCGGTTGCCGAGGCGCTCAAGCACAGCGTGACGCCGGACCACAAGTTCACGGTCTTTGCGGGCAACGATGTGGATGCGACGCGTCAGGCGCGCACCTACTTCACTGGCTACGCGCCGAGCTCACCGAGCATCGCGCTCCTCAGGGACGGCCAACTCGTGCACATGATCGAGCGCTGGCAGATCGAAGGGCGTTCGGCCGAAGCGATCGCCGAGGAACTCAAGGGGGCGTTCGACCAGCACTGCGGGAGCGCGGTCGCTCAGTAGGGCGCACGCCAAGGCGTACGCCTTGGCAAGCGCTACGGCGCGCGCACCACGACCTGACCCTTGAAGGACCGCACGGTCAGGTAAGCGCTCGGCGTGACCCCGCGTCGGGCATGCAGGTCGATCACGCGCGGCTCCGAGGGGCGACCGGCGGCGCGTTCACTCGTGGCGATCCCGCTTCCTGAGACCCGCGCCGCGTCCGCCGAGAGACGCACGGGTTCCGCCACGCCGAGCACGAGCTCGACATCGCCGGCGTGGGTCTCCACGAGCACATCCCCGCGCGTGTGCAGCGAGAGGTCGAGCAACACGCGACCCGAGACGGTCTCGATGCGCGCCCGCTCCAGCGGGCCCCGCGTGATCCGCACCGGGCCATCCACGGTCGTGATGGTCGCCTCCCGCGCGGAGCCCTCCCAGACGAACGCGCCCGACGCCGTGCGCGCGCGCATGGTCTCCGGTGACCCGATGACGGTGAGGTCGCCGTCCATGGTCTCGACGAGCAGGTCGCTCGGCGATCCCGTGACGTGCAGGCGGCCGCTGACGGTGGCGAGATCCACGGGGCCCGTGAGCCCTTCCGCCTCGATCTCCGTCTGAGCGCCGCGCACTGCGACCTTGGAGGTCGCGGGCACACGGACGATCAGGACGGCCGCGCTGGCCGCCCCCTGCTGATCTCCTTCGATGCCAAGCTTCACGCCGCTGCGTCCGCCCCCGCCGAAGAAGCGGAGGCCCGCCGCCATCGTGCCCTCCACACTCACACTGTCGCGGTCCCAGCCGATCACGCGCACACGCCCCACGAGATTGTGGATCTTCACGGCACCGTTGGGCGAGAGTGCCCAGCCGGCACGCACGGGGGTGGGCGCGCGCTGCGCAGCAAGTCCTGTGGCGGCCACCGCGCTGAGCAGCACGGTCGCCGTCACCCATAGGCTCACCGATCGAGGGCGGACGAAACGGCGCGAGCGGTCACGGATGAGGTCCATCAGATCCCCCTGAGGTCCGCGACGTCATTCGCGCGCCGCAGGAAGTCGAGCTTGTGACGGTACGCAGCCTCCACGTACGTGCGGATCGCAGCGCTCGAGGGATCGCCCTCAAGCGCAGTGCGGGCTTCCAGGAGTGCGTCGTCGATCGTGCGCAGCGAGCGTTCGAGCACCGTGCGCGTCGCGGGGTCGAGCGTGGCGCGCTTCTGCTCGAGCGTCGCCGCGAGCTCGTTCGCCATGCGCTCGTAGGACGCGAACTGCGCGAGCGCTGGGTTCTCCGGCGTCGGGTGCGTGACCACGGGCGCTGCTGGCTCGCCCGAACGCATCACGCCCCAGGTGACGGCCACGCTGCCAACGACCAGTACGGCGGCCGCTGCCGCGAGCCGCACCCACGGCAACACCACGCGTCCCGGCGGGAGCTGCGCCGTCGGCAGAGGCAGAACGCGCTCGGCCTCGAGCTCCGCGCGGATCTCGGGCCAGAGGTCCCGTGCCGGAGCGATCTCGTCCGGAAGCCGCGCGATCAGGTCGCGCAGGCGGGGATCGTCGTCAGGAATTCGGTCGTCACTCATCGGTCCAGCTCCTCCATCAAGCGTTTGCGTGCGCGGTGCAGCTGCGCCCGGATCGTCCCCGAGGCCACGCCGGACATCGCCGCGATCTCGTCGTGCGAGTAGCCATACACATCGAACAGCACGAACGCCGTCCGCGCGCCCTCCGGCAGCTTGGCGATCGCCCGTTCGAGGTCGATCCGATCATCCACGTCGAGCGCCGCGATCCGGCGCACGCCGCTGCGCGACCCCACCTCCTCGTCCGGCAACTCGCGCAAGGCGCGCCGCCGACCGCTGCGGTCATCCACGAAGAAGACGTTCACCGTCAGCCGGTGCATCCACGTTCCGAACGCGCTCTCGCCGCGAAAGCTCTCGAGTTTGCGCCACGCCCGGATGAACGCGCTCTGCAGCAGCTCCTCGGCGCGCGCGGCGTCCCCCGTCAGTCGCAACGCCAGCGCGTGGACGCGGCCCACGTGCGCCGCGTAGATCCGCCCGAACGCCTCGGCGTCCCCGGCCTTGGCGGCGCGGAGGTCGGCCGTCGCGTCGGCCGCGTCGGGGTCGGGGATCGTGGCACGAGCGAACATCTTCAGTTCTGGGATGCCGCCGAGCGGCCTGATGTTTACAGGCAGCTCAGGACTGTCGGATCCAGCGAGCGAGCTCGCGCAGGCTGGGGCGCTTGCCGTACATGAGGAGGCCCACGCGATAGATCCGTGCGGCGACCCAGATGCATCCCGCGCAGGCGAGGATCACGCCGAGCAGCGAGCCGGCGATCTCGAGTGTCGAGACCGGGGTCACCGTCATCCGCATCGGCATGATGATGGGGGCCGAGAACGGGAAGTTGCTCATGAAGATCGCCATCGTGCCGGTCGGATTCGTCATGATCGGCTGCACGAAGATGATGCTGAAGACCAGGAGCATGATCACCGGCTGCGCAGCCTGCTGCGCCTCTTCCTGCGAACCGACCATGGCGCCGACCGCCGCGAACATCGAGGCGTACAAGGCGTAGCCGAAGACGAAGAAGAGAACGAGCGCCACGAGCACGATCGGCTGAATCGTCGGAAAGGCGATGTCCGGCATCCCGGGCGCGCCCATCATCGAGAGCAGCCGGCTGCGCTGCTGCCAGAAGAGGATCCCGCTGCCGAGCCAGACGAGCTGCTGCGTGAGGCCTACGGCGCCCACGCCGATCACCTTGCCCGCGAGCAGAATGTCGGGGCTCACGCTCGAGACGATCACCTCCGCGACCCGCGTGGTCTTCTCCTCGAGCACGCCGCGCAGGATGTTCTGTCCGTAGAGGATGATCATCATGTACAGCAGCATCGCGACGCCAAAGCCGAAGATCAGGCCCGCGATCCCGGAGCCACCGCGCCCCTCGTCCGTGATCTTCTCGCTGGCGACCCGCACGCGGAGGCGCGCGAGTGCCTGCGCGGTCTCCGGGTCGATGCCAGAACCCTCCAGCCGCGCGGTGAGCAGCGCATTCCGCACGGCTCCTTCCACGACATCCATCTGCCCCACCGAGCCGGCGTCTCGGCCGAAGTATCGCACGCGGCCGGAGCCGGTCGTGGCGCTGTCGAGGATCAAGAACCCGTTGAACGCGCGCGCCTGCACCGCGGCGACCAGCGCGTTCTCCACAGAGTCCACGGCGGACTGCGGCACGAGGTCCACGCGCGCCTTGGGGGGCGCGTCCGGGCCCTGCAGCGCACCGACGGCGAGGCGGTCGGCCACCCGCGCGCCGAGGCCGATCTGCGTGGCGTCGATGATCCGCATGTTGGTCACGCGGGTCTCCCGGATGTTGCGGACGGAGAGGTATCCGGGAAGGATCATGATCGCGCCGAAGAAGAGCGGCCCGAAGAGCGTGACGATGATGAACCACTTGGTCCGCACGCGCTCGAGGTACTCGCGCTTGGTGACCACGAGGAGTTTGCGCAGGCTCGTCATGTCAGCCGTCTCCGCCCATGCCAGCCTCGACGCCGGTGGCGCCAACACGCTGTAGGAAGATCTGGTGCAGCGAGGGCTGCACCCGTTCGAAGCGTTGCACCACAGCGCCCGCCTCGACGATGCGGCGCAGGAGCTGCTGCGCATCTCCCGCGGCCGTGAGCTCCACCTCGAGGAAGCGGTTCTGGTCGTCCACGCGGTCCACGAGCGTGCGGTCGTTCAGGATCGCCTGCACGGCCGTGCTGGCGCCGCCGTCGAGCGCGAGCGCCACCGTGCGGCCCGCGTTCTCCGCCTTCACGTCCGCGAGCGTGCCGTCGAGCACCTTCTCCCCACGCGCGATGATGCATACCGCATCGCACAGCCGCTCGGCGTTGTCCATCAGGTGCGTGGAGAAGATCACGGTGCGGCCGAGTCGCCGCAGTTCGACCACCGTGTCCTTCAACGCCTGCGCATTGATGGGGTCGAGCCCACTGAAGGGCTCGTCGAGGATCACGAGGTCCGGCTCGTGCAGCAGCGTGCCGATGAACTGCGCCTTCTGCTGCATGCCGCGCGAGAGCTCGTCGACCTTGGCCTTGCCCCAGTCCTTGGCCTCGGTGCGGAGCTGCAACCGGTCGAGCCAGGTATCGATCCGGCTGTCCGCAACCTTGGCGGATACGCCCTTGAGTTCCGCCAGGAACCGCAGCACGCCACGGACGGTCATCTTCTTGTACAGACCGCGCTCCTCGGGCAGGTACCCCACGCGATCAAGCGCCCCGGTCTCCGTATTCGGACGGCCAAGCACGTGGATGCTGCCGGTGTCCGGGCCGATCACGTGCAGCACCATGCGGATCGTCGTGGTCTTGCCGGCCCCGTTGGGGCCCAGGAGGCCGTAGACGCTCCCGCGCGGGATCGCGAGCGAGAGATCGGCAACGGCGACATGTTCGGCGTAACGCTTCGAAATGCCGCGAATGTCCAGCGCGAGTTCGGTCATGCCGTGACGTGGTCCGGAGAAGGGCTCGGGCAATATACGGGACTGGTGCGGACTCTCGCGACTCGCGACACTTGGGGCGATGCGCACTCGATCGCTCTCAGCTCTCCTCGTCCTTGCGGGCCTCGTCGCGTTCGGCGGCTGTGCGCGGGATCGCGGCGCGGAAGGTCCACTCGTGGTCTTCAACGCGGGCAGTCTCGCGCGCCCCATGCGCGCAGCGCTCGACACATTCGCCAGCCGCGAGGGCGTGCGCGTGGAGCAAGAGAGCGCCGGTTCGCTCGAGAGCGCCCGCAAGCTCACGGAGCTCGGCAAGATCCCGGATCTGATCGCGCTCGCCGACGCGGAGGTCTTTCCGGGCTACCTGATGCCCTCGCACGTGGACGGCTACGTGCAGTTCGCGCGGAATCGGATGGTGCTCGCGTACACGGCGCGTTCGCGCTTCGCCGACGAGATCACTCGTGCGAACTGGTGGGACGTGTTGCAGCGGCCAGGCGTCGAGGTGGGGCGCTCGGATCCCGAGCTCGACCCGAACGGATATCGCACGCTGATGGTCTGGCAGCTGACGGAACGCGCCACCGGCATCGCTGGTCTTGCCGCACGACTCGAGGCGACGGCGCCGCCGCGCAATGTGCGGCCCAAGGAAGCGGATCTGGTCGGTCTGCTCGAGGCCGGCGAGTTCGACTACATCTGGTCGTACGAGTCGATGGCGCGCGCGCTCGGCTTCCGCTGGGTCGCGCTCGGGGACTCGGTGGATCTCGCGGATCCTTCGCTGGCCGCGTTCTACCACCACGCCGTGGTCTCGGTGCGCGGCGCAGTGGGCGGGGAGCGCGTGACGTTCCGGGGCCAGCCGATCGTGTATGCCTTTGCCGTGCCGCGCGATGCCCCGCACCGCGCGCTCGGTGAGCGCTTTGCAGCATTCCTGTTGAGCGAGGATGGACGACGGATCCTCCGCCGCGAGGGACTCGACGCCCTCGACTCCGCGGTGCACGTCCGGTGAGGCTCTCGTGACGGGACGTGGAGCGCATCGCGCGCTCAGTGTGGTGGCGGCGCTCTTCGCGTCGCTGCTGTTGCTCTTTCTAGCCGCCCCGATCCTGCAACTCGTCGGCGCCGCAGGCGGAGACGGCCTCCAACGGCTCGGCGCGGACGCCGAACTTCGGTCGTCCCTCGCGCTCACAGGACTCACCGCGACCGTCGCGACGCTGCTCGGGGTGCTTGGCGGCACGCCGCTCGCCTGGCTCCTTGCGCGCCGCGAGTTCCCGGGGCGGGCGGTGCTGTCGGCACTGCTGGATCTCCCGCTGCTCATTCCGCATCCCGTCGCGGGGATCGCGCTGCTGCTCTTGCTCGGACGCGAAAGCGCCGTGGGCGGTGCGGCGCTCGAGATCGGTCTCCGCATCGTGGGCTCGCCGCTCGGCATCATTGCGGCGATGCTGTTCGTCTCGGCGCCGCTCTTCGTGAGCGGCGCGCGCGAAGCGTTCGCCAAGGTGGACGCGCGGTACGAGGGCGTGGCGCGCACGCTCGGCGACCCGCCGTGGCGCGCCTTCCGCCGTGTGACGCTGCCGCTCGCGGCGCGCGGCCTCCTGGCCTCGAGCGTGGTGATGTGGGCACGCGCAGTGAGCGAGTTCGGAGCGATCGTGATCCTCACGTACAACCCGAAGGTCGCGAGCGTCCTGAGCTACGACCGGTTCACGAGCTTCGGACTCTCCGAGGCGCTCCCGGTGGCCGCCGCGCTCGCGCTGCTCGCCTTGGTGCCACTCACGCTGCTGCGCGCCTTGCGCACGGAACGGCGAGCGGACCGGTGATCCGGCTCGACGCCGTCTCCGCCCAGAAGGGACGATTCGCCCTCGACGGCGTGTCGTTCACACTGGAGCGCGGCGCGTATGGCGTGGTGATCGGTCCGGCGGGGAGCGGCAAGACGACGCTCCTCGAGGTGATCGCGGGCCTCCTGCCGGTGCGCGGCGGACGTGTGCACCTGGACGGCGCGGATGCCACGCGCCTAGCGCCCGAGGACCGCGGGATCGGCCTCGTCTACCAGCACGCCTTTCTGTTCCCGCATCTCTCGGTCGAAGAGAATGTGCGCTACGGCGCCGCAGACGATGCCGCCACCGACGAAGCGTGCGAGCGGCTGGACGTCACGCGGCTCCTCGCGCGCGATGTGGGCGGGCTCTCGGGCGGCGAGCGGCAGTTGGTCGCGCTCGCGCGCGCGCTGGCGCGGCGTCCGCGCCTGCTCCTGCTCGACGAACCCTTCAGCGCGCTCGACCCGCGGCGCCGTACCCGCGTGCGCCGGGAGGTGCGCGCCCTGCACCGGGCCTGGGGACTCACCACGCTGCAGGTCACGCACGATTTCGCGGAGGCCGGAATGCTCGGCGACCTCGCGATCCTGCTTGACGCCGGGCGCGTGCTGCAGTCGGGAACACCAGCGGACGTGTTCCGCCGTCCGGAGTCGCCCTACGTGGCGGAGTTCCTTGGCGCCGAGAACGTGTTCGCGGGCACGGCGCGCGATCTCGGCGAGGCGTCCCCCGATTGGGTGGACGGGGATCCCAGCGCGTACGCGCACGGCCACCGGGCGTTCGCCTTCGAGGCCGAGGGCCTGACCCTCTATGCCGTGGGAGATTTCGCGGCGGGCGCCGGGCACGCCGTGATCCGCGCCGAGGAGATCACCATCGCGCGGGATCAGACGCACGATTCGGCGCGCAATCGGTTCGCTGGGCGTGTGGTGGAGGTGACCGCGCTCGGAGCGCTGACGCGCGTGACGCTGGATGTCCGGGGGACGCCGCTGATCGCGGCGCTGACGACGCGTTCCGCGCTGGAACTGGGATTGGCGCCGGGCATCGCGGTGGTCGCTAGCTTCAAGGCCATGGCGGTTCATCTATGCTAAGCGCCGCGAGCGCCCCGGCAGCAGGAGAGATCGAGGTCTCCGTCGTCATTCCGTGCCTCAATGAGTCGGAAACGGTGGCGACGTGCGTGCGCAAGGCGCTCGAGGGGATCCAGGCCGCCGGCGCGACGGGCGAAGTGATCATCGGCGACAACGGGAGCACCGACAACTCCCGGGAACTGGCGATGGCTGCCGGTGCGCGCGTCGCGGACGCGCCGGAGCGCGGGTACGGCAGCGCGCTGCTGGCGGGCATCGCGGCGGCGCGCGGGAAGTACATCATCATGGGGGACGCGGACGACTCCTACGACTTTCGCGAGATCCCGCGCTTCGTAGCCAAGCTCCGTGAAGGCTATGAACTCGTGCAGGGCTGCCGGCTGCCATCCGGCGGCGGCACCATCATGCCGGGCGCCATGCCGTTCCTGCACCGCTGGTGGGGCAACCCGATGTTCTCGGCGATGGCGCGCCGCTGGTTCCGCGCGCCGATCAACGACGTGAACTGCGGACTCCGCGGATTTTCGCGCGCGTTTCACTCGCGGCTCCGCCAGCGCTGCACCGGGATGGAGTTCGCGAACGAGATGGTGATCAAGATGAGCTTGGCCGGTGCGCGGATCACCGAAGTGCCGATCACGCTGCACGTGGATGGGCGCACGAACCATCCGCCGCATCTGCGCACCTGGCGCGACGGCTGGCGGACCCTCCGCTTCTATCTCCTGCTCAGCCCGCGATGGTTGTTCCTTTGGCCGGGACTCGCGTTGATGGCCGCTGGGGCGGCGGCATTCGCCGCCGGATTCCTGAACGTTTCGGTGGGCCGCGCGATGTTCGACGTGAACACGATGCTCTTCGGGAGCCTCTTTCTCTCGCTCGGCTTCCAGCTCGGGCTCTTCGCGGTGTTCACCAAGGTCTTCGCCATCAACGAGGACCTGCTGCCGGCGGATACGCGGCTCGTGCGAGCCTTTCGGTCGATCAACCTCGAACGCGGACTGATCGCCGGCGTGTTGAGCGCCGCGTTCGGCGCCATCTTCCTCGTGCGCGCCGTACTCGACTGGCAGGCCGTGGACTTCGGCACGCTCGACGCCTCGGCGAGCCTGCGCCTGGTGATCCCCGGCGTGCTCTTCGTGCTCCTCGGCGCACAGACGTTCTTCGCCAGTTTCTTCCTCGGCATTCTCGGGATGCAGAAGCGGGTCGCGTCCTCCTCCGGCATCGTGGCACCCGAGGGACTTGGCCGCGCCAATGACTGAGCGCGGTGCCGGCGCCGACGCGGAGTTCGATGCGTATGCGGCGGAGTACGATGCCGCACTGGACGCAGGACTGAGGCTCACGGGAGCCGACAAGCGCTACTACGCAACGCAGCGGATCACGTGGCTGGCGGCGCGTGTCCGTGATGCGGGACTGCCGCGTGTTGAGCGCGTACTCGACTTCGGCTGCGGCGATGGCGACGCGACTCCACTGCTGCGCGACATTCTCGGCGCGAAGGAGGTCGTCGGAGCCGACGTCTCGCCCGCAATGCTCGGCCGTGCGCGCGCGCGTCACCTGTGGGCGCGGTTCGTGGAGATGGACGCGTTGGTGCACGAGGACGCGTTCGACGTGGCGTACTGCAACGGGGTCTTCCACCACATCGCTCGCGCGGAGCGTGTAGGCGCCATGAAGCAAGTGCGCGACGCACTGCGCCCCGGCGGACTCTTTGCGATGTGGGAGAACCATCCGTGGAATCCCGGCACGCGCTTCGTCATGAGCCGCGTGAAGTTCGATCGGGACGCCGATCTGCTCAGCCCGCCTGCCGCGCGGCGGCTCGTGCGAGGCAGCGGACTGCGCGTGCTGCGTACGGACCACCTGTTCATCTTCCCGGGTGGGCTCGCCGCGCTGCGCCCGCTCGAACATCTGCTCTCACGGCTGCCGATCGGCGGACAGTACCAAGTGCTCTCGCGCCGAGATCCCTGATGTCGTACGCCGAACGGCAGGAGTTCTCGGATCCCGCGATCCCCACCATTCCGGTCGAGCCGGTGGACGCCTGTGATCAGTGCGGCAATACCGCGCACGCACCCTTCGCGCAGGGACGAGACTACGAGAGTCGCACGTGTGCGAACGAGTGGAGCTTCGTGCAGTGCACCGCGTGTGCCCTCGTGCGCCTGCATCCCCGTCCGGCCGTATCGACGCTGCCGGTGATCTATCCGCCGACCTACTACGCGTACACGTACGAGTCGACGATCCCGTGGATCGCGCGGGCAGGGAAGGCGTTCCTCGATCGCCGAAAGATCCATGGCATTCGGCGCGCGCTGCACCGTCCGGTGGAAGGGTACGCCGACATCGGGTGCGGCACGGGACGCTACTTGCGGGCGATGGCGGAGTCGGGAGTACCGAGGGAGCGGATCCACGGGCTCGAGCTGGATGCGGACGTCGTGGCGTCGCTCCGCCGTGAGGGATTCCAGGCGCATCACGATCGCGTGGAGACGTGCACGGCCATTCCCGCGGGCTCGCTCGACCTCGCCACGATGTTCCACGTGATCGAGCACGTGGATTCTCCGGCCACGGTGCTGGACCGCGTCAGCGAGTGGATGGCGCCTGGCGGCGTACTTGCGCTGGAGACCCCGAACCTCGACAGCTGGGATGCGCGGAAGTTCCGGGACCGGTGGTGGGGCGGCTATCACTTTCCGCGGCATTGGACCCTCTTCACGCCAGAGACGCTGCAGGCGATGCTGCGGCGGCATGGCTTCGAACCGTTCGCCGTGCGGTTCCAGACCGGGCACTCCTTCTGGATGTACTCGTTCCACCATCGCCTGCGGTATGGCGACCCGTCGCGGCCTCGCCTTGCGCGTCGGTTCGATCCGCTGCGGTCCGTGGTACCGCTCGCGGGCTTCACCGCGCTCGACCTGCTGCGCGGCGCGCTCGGTGCGCGCACGTCCGCGATGCTCGTACTCGCCCGTCGCACCGGGCCACGTGCTGCGTAGATTCCGGGCATGACCGCGCGCGCGGAGTTCGACCCCTATCATCCGTATCGCTCCACACTGCTGACGAGTGAGCGCGTCCGCGAGCTCAGTCAGCTGCGTCCGGGCATCGCCGTGCGCGACGTGCTGCTCTGCTGGGCGATGATCCTCGGCGCGTGGACGGTCGCTGCGCTCGATGGACGCTGGTGGGTGCTTGCGCTGGCGGCAGTGGTTGTCGGCACACGCTACTACGCGCTCTTCATCATCGGCCACGACGGACTGCATCGGCGGATCCTGCCCACGCAGCGCGCGAACGATCTCTTCAACGACGTGTTGATCCTGGGCGCCATCGGCGCCATCACGCGGCTGAACAACAAGAATCATCTGTCGCACCACCGGCACCTGGGGACCGAGGACGATCCAGATCGGTTCAAGCACGGCTGCGCCAACAAGGCGGACCGTTTGGCGCTCGTCGCGTTCCTCACGGGGCTCTCGAGCGTGTTCCGCGCGGCGTATCAGGTGTTCATCGTGCCGTTGCGCGGTGGCGCGAAGGCAGCGCCCGCCGCGTCGGGCGCCAGCGTGAACACGCCGGGTTCGGTGGAAGCCGGTGTTGCGGACGCTGCGGCCTCGCGCGAGCGCTACACGCTGCGGGACCTCATGATCCTGCTCGCGTGGCAGGTCGGGCTGATCGGCGGACTTTCGCTCGCCTTCGGATGGTGGGGCTGGCCGCTGATGTGGCTGGCCCCGGTGTACGTCTTCACGTATCTCGCCGATCTCTTCCGCTCGTTCGTCGAGCACTCGCATCCCGAGGCCGACGCGCTCGCGGATGAGCATCGGCTCGTGACCTTCGAGAGCAATCCGCTCGAGCGCTGGTTCCTCGCGCCGATGCACATGAACCTGCACGTGGCGCACCACCTCTGGGTCGGCATTCCGTACTACCATCTGCCCGCGGCCGATGCAGAGATGTCGCGGCATCCCGGAGCTGCGCAGCTGGAGCGCCGCGGCAGTTATCTCGCGTATCTCGTACGCTTCTGGCTGGCGTTGCCGCTGCCGGAGTGTCGTCCGAGCGCTGCGCCTCAGCCGCCGGTGCGCACCTGAGGGCGCAGGCCGAGCGATTCCTCGCGAGCCGCGCCGCGCCGATCCTCGCGGGCCTCATTACGGCGCTCCTGGTCGCGTACACGTGGTCCGGACTCGACGCGCCCGGCGCGTACCACGACGAACGCGCCTACCTCGTGCAGGCGCGGCTCCTCGCACAGTTCTCGTGGACCGCGCCTTCGCCACCGATCCCGATCTTCTGGGAGATGGCGCATCTGTTCGTCGAACCCGCGATCTTCGCCAAGTATCCCCCGGGCCACGCGCTCGTGCTCGTGCCGGGGATCTGGCTGGGATTCGCAGGTCTCGTTCCGGTTCTGCTCGCAGCGGTGAGTGGCGCGCTGACCTTTCTCCTTGCCCGTCGGTTCGCCGGGATCTGGATCGCGCTCGGCACGTGGGCGGTGTGGACGACGGTACCCGAGACGCTGGACTGGCACTCGTCGTACTTCTCCGAAACGACCACCGCCGCGCTGTGGCTCCTCGCGCTGTGGGCGCTCGTCGAATGGCGTGAGCAACAGCGTCCCTTCCTGCTGGTCCTGCTCGTGGCCGCCGTTGGGTGGATGGGGATCACGCGACCGATCACCGCCATCGCGCTCGGCGTGCCGATCGCGGCGGTGATCTTGCACACCGCGTGGACACGCCGCGCCATGCCGGGGTGGAGGCGGAGTCTCGTCGTCGGGCTGGCGATCCTGTCCATCGTGCCGTACTGGAGCATTCGAACGCTGGGCGCGGTCTCGCCGCTGCCGTACGTGGAGTACTCGCGGTGGTATTTCCCCTGGGACATGCCCGGATTCGCGCGCGACACGTCGCCTCCGCTCCGGACGCTGCCACCGGATCTGGAGCTGCTCGCGGCCGCCACGAAGCAGAACTACGAGGGCCACGTGGCAGCGCGCATGCCAGCGAACTTCGTCGCCCGCGCGCACCGCGTGCTCACCGGAGCACTCGGACCGTTCGCCGAGCCGCTGTGGGTCCTCGTACCGCTCGGCGGACTCGCGCTCGGCGCTGCGGTGTCGATCTTCGCGGGCGCCTCATTCGTGCTGCTCATCGCGGTCTACCTGGTGATGCCGCACACGCCCGGTTGGACGATCTACTATCTGGAGATCCTTCCATTGGCAGCCTTCGCTGCGGTGGCGGGATTCGCCAAGGCAGTGTCGCTTGCGGCGATGGTGGCGCGTTCACGCTCGTGGTCGCTCTTCACTCCCGACCGGTTGGTGTTCGCCGCCGGCGGACTCGTGGCGGTGCTCGTTCTGCTCACGGCCCGCACGATCCCGGAGCGCCGGTGGCATGAACAGCTGCGAAGCGCACGTCAGCTCCTCGCGGTGGAACTCTTTCGCAGCCTGCCGGACCAGCACGCCGTGGTGTTCGTGCGGCGCACCTCGCCGATGAGTCCGCACTTCACGCTCTGGGATGTCCTCGGTCCGCCTGCGTCCACACCGCTCTGGGTCGTGCGCGATCTCGGACCCGCGCTGAACGCGCAACTCATGGCGCAGGCCGAGGGCCGCGCGGCCTACGTCCTCGACGAGGGATCGATGACGCTCAGTCCCTGGGCGCCGGCTGCAGGCGCGCCGGATCCACCGCGGTGAACTCCAGCGCGCGCTGATACGGCGACCAGAAGCTCGAGTCGGGCTGCAGCGCGAGCGGCGCGCTCCAGAGCGCGTGTCGAAGCGTGGGGAAGAGGTTCACCAGTGTGAAGTCGTCGCGGACCAGACGCTGCGCGTTCGGGAAGCGCAGCGCCGCGAACACGCTCAGGCGCTCGCCGAGCTGCTCGGGCGCGAGTTCGTCCAACTCGAGCGTGAATCCGCGCAGCACGTTCGTAGCCAGTCGTCCATTGCCGTGATCGCCGACCACGAGGATCACGGGCGGGTGCCTGGACCGCCGCTGCAGCTCCCGCACTGCCGCGAGGAGCCGCGTGTCGAGGCAGCGCACCTGGGCGGCGTACGCGGCCCGGAGCGAGTCGTCGTTCGTCGGCGGGAGGTCCGTGAGCGGCCACCACGGTTCGCGCGGTGAGCAGTCGTCGGCAAAGAGGTATGGTTCGTGCGGCACGAGCAGATGCAGGAACGCGGCAACGGGCCCCGCGCTGTCCGGGAGCGTGGTCAGCGTCCGCAGATTCCAGTCGAGGTGCTCGAGCGTCTCGAGTGGATAAGGCGTAGCGGCGCGTTCTGACGCGCGAGCGGCGCGCCGCACCAGCGGGGCGACCACGGCCAGCGGCGAGTTCGAGACCAGCGTCTCTCCCCACCGCACGCTCGGCGGCACGTCGTGGTCGAGTACGAGATCAGCGCTCGGCAGCTCCTGTGTGCCGGAGAAGGTGCTCGGGAAGAAGGCGAGTCTGTAGCCGCGGCTGCGGAGTTCGCTCCAGATGGGCGCGTTGGCGATCCGCGCGTTGAGGTCGTTGTATGCGCCCCGGCCCAGTCCTGTGGTCGCTGTGTCGATCAGCGCGCCTTCGAGCATGCTCGTGAGCACGAGCTTCGTGTGGGCGTAGTTGGTCCGCGCGCGGCGCGGTACCGTGAACCCCGACGCGCGCAGCGAGTCTTCCATGGGCGCGTGGTCGACGCCGTAGTTCTCGGCGAGCCACGCGCCGCTCGTGTACTTGTCCAGGACCACGAGGTAGATGTCGGGCGTCGCAACGCTCCGCGCGTCCCGCCAAGGAGCCGAGGCGGCGCGCGCGAGCGGCCAGGCGCGCACGAGCGGCGGCAGCAGGAAGCCGAGCAGCACGAGCGACGCGACCCCCAGGGCGCGGCTGACGCTGGCGACCGACCGCGTCGACCGCAGGATCCCTCGCGCCGCGAGCAGGAACAGCAGCGTCCACGTGCCGAGGGTCAGCCACGAAGAAACGAACACCTCGCCGCCCAGCGCGAACGCCGCGACCCGGAAGGATCCAAAGAGCGCCATCCAGAGCACGGCGAGCAGCGTCAGGAGCGCGCGGCGGTCCGGATCTGCCGTGGCACGAAAGACCGCGATCCACCCGAGCGCTGCCGTGACGAGGATCGCCAGGACCGAACCGACCAGATCGTGCAGCAGGTCGCCGCTGCCGCCGCTGCGCTGGATCCAGAGCGACGCGACCAGATAGGCGCCGATCGCTGCCGGATACCATCTCATGGGGCGAAGAGGTAGAGCGTCCTCCCCGACGCACCCACAGGCTCGCGTGCGATCTCGCGGCCGACCCGCGCGAATGCCGCACGGAACGCCTCCTCCGTGTAGCCCGCGAAGATGTCCTCACGAGCACTCAGGAGCCGCTGGACCTGCGGGTCGTCCTTCGGCACCCACTCGATGATCACCGACGTGCCGAGCCGTCCCAACATCTCCGCCACGCCATCGAGCGGCACGTTGTTGCCGATCGCGAGGTGATGCACGAGGGCCAGCGCCATCACCACGTCGAACGGCCCGCGATCCGCGAGCGAGGGCCACTCGCGGTGATCCCAGCCCTGCGACGGGCTCGGGTTCGTGAGGTCCACGAGCAGCGGATGGATCCCCGCCTCCCCGGTGCTCGCGAACCGGCGAAATCCGCGCTCGACCGCCACGGGATCGCCATCCGCCGCCACCACGAGACTCGCACCGGCCGCGCGCGCGACCACCGAGTACTCGCCGGCGTTTGCGCCGAGGTCGAGCACGCGCCGCGCGCCGCTCTTGCGGACGAACTCCCCGACGAGCGTCTGCTTGGCCGTACGTCCCCGATCGTCGTAGTTGTGCGTCTCCTCGTAGGCGCCCCACTCCGTGCCCTTCGGACGCCACTGCAGCGACTCGACCGTGCTGGTCAGGTGCGAGATGAGCCCCTCGAGGCCGAGGCGCGAGACCTTCGCGGTCCTGGAGCGCGCGCCGGAGGCCTCGGCGCGGTCGTCGGTGGCCGCATGCTTGGCAATGCTTCGGGCGTGCAGGTGGATGTGCATCGCCAGCGCAGGCGAGAGCCAGCTCCGCCGGGGGAGCAGTGTCGAAGCGAGGTCCAGCGGGATCCCGTCGATGTGCTGCCGGAGCAGTCGTGCCAAGCGGCCGTCCACGCGGGCCTCGAGCACGAGGGGTGCGAGGAAGTGCTGACAGAACTGGCGGTACGCCACCCACGGCGCGCCCTCCACATACGTCTCGAAGGAGAGTGTGTCGATGAGCACTGGCTTCGCGCCGCGGAACTGCACGTTGAAGGCGCTGGCATCCTTGAGCGTCATGCCGTGCTGCAGGGCGACGGTCTGTACGCGCAGCGTCAGGAGCGCGGCCGCCTTGCGTTGGCCAAAGCTCCACTCGTACGGCATCGAAATGAACGGGATGCGCTCCGGCGCGAGCACGAAGGCGGCGCCGTCGCGCGCGGCCTCGGTCAGCGGCCGCTCCTCGTGCGGGACGAGGAGGCCTTCCTTCACGAGCGCAGAGTACAGCCCACTCGAGCGCAGCAGCGCGTAGTGCGGGCGATACCGCTCGTTGACCTGCCGGAGCAGCTCGCCGTTGCGTGTGAAGAGAAAACCGCTCGGGTCGCGGAACGAGCTGCCGATCCGCTCCGAGGTCATCCGCGCAGTTTCTTCCAGGCGCGCGAGAAGGCCTCGCGGATCGCGAAGCTCACGCGCTTGATGGTGAGGAGCGCGCCCAGCGCGCCCGCGATCACCACCTGCAGGATCACCGACCCGGAGATGGGGTCCAGATATGCCAGCGCCGTTGGCGGCGCGAGCAGATGGGCCAGAATGAGAACCGCGAGCAGTCTTACCATGAGATGCCGTAGTCTTCGCCGAAGTTGCTTGCCGCGCCCCACAGGGAGCCATGCTTGCGGTCGATCCAGATCGCCGTGATCGGGCCCGACGTGTACCGCGCGAAGTCTAGCGCATATCCGCGCCGCCGGAGGTCATCGCGCACCCAGTCCGGCACCCGCTCGTTCAACTGAAGCCTGCCCGGCCGCGCCTCGTGGTTCCCGAAGCTCGTCCGCATCTGGTAGCTGTGGAACCCCGTGTGCTCCGCCGCCTGCTGCACGGTGAACCCGAACTCGGTCATCGCCAGGAAGAACTGGAGCAGATCCTGGTCCTGCGTGTCGCCGCCCTGTACGGAGAACGCCATCCACGGCTCGCCGTCCTTGAGCGCGATCGTCGGCGTCAGTGTCACCCGCGGCCGCTTGCCGGGCTCCACCACGTTATACGGTCCATCCTCCGCTTCCGTCACAAAGCTCTGCATCCGCTGCGAAAGCCCGATCCCGGTGGTCCCGGCGATGTACGCCGGATTCCAGCCGCCGCTTGGCGTGATCGACACCAGCCAGCCGTTCTTGTCGGCCGCCTGGATGCTGGTCGTCCCGCGCGTGAAAGCCTCGTCGAATGCCTCGTCCGACATTTGGTTGCCCGCCCCCGCGGCGGCGCGCACCAGACTGTCCGGGCGCGGCCCGGTGGTGGACCACCGCGCGAGCAGTTCCCTGAACGGGTTCGTCCCGTTCTGGAACGGGTACGGGTCTCCCGGCCTCACCGCCGGATCGTTGCGGTCTTGGCTCATCTGCTCCCACCGCGCCTTTGCGTACGCCTTGCTCATCAGGCCCGCGACCGGCTCTTCGGGCGCGAAGTACGGGTCGCCGTAGTAGAAGTCGCGATCCGCAAAGGCGAGGTTCATCGCCTGGTAGATCGTGTGGATGTACTGCGACGAGTTGTAGCCCATCGCCTTGAGATCCGCATGCTCCAGAATGTTGAGCGCCTGCAGCAGCGCCGGCCCCTGCTGCCAGATCGGGAGCTTGTAGACGTCGATCCCGCGGTAGTTGGTCGAGAGCGGCTCCTCGATCCGCACGCGCCAGTTGGCGAGGTCCTCCATGGTGAAGAGGCCGCCTTCCTCGCGGATCGCGCGGACGATCTCGCGCGCGATGTCGCCCTTGTAGAAGCGATCGTAGGCCGCCATGATCGCCTCCTTCCGTGACTTCCGCTGCCGGAGCGCCTGAGCTTCCGCCTCGACCAACTTCCGGAACGTGGCGGCCAGCGCGGGCTGCCTGAAGATCTCGCCCGCGCTCGGCGCTTCGCGCGCCTGGCCCAGATGCGGGAGGAATACGCCGGGCGAGTGCTTCCACTGCTTGATCCGTGCCTTCTGCGATTCGATGCCGTTCGCGAGCTGGGCCTCCATCGGGTAGCCCTCTTCGGCCATCTGGATCGCGGGCGCCAGCACCTGCGCCAGCGACATCGTCCCGAACTCGGCCAGCATCACCATCATGCCGCCCGGCGTACCGGGCGTGACGGCCGCGAGCGGCCCGTACTCGGGTGGAAAGCGCATGTTGCGGCTGCGGAAGAACTCCGGCGTCGCGCCCGTGGGGGCCACGCCCAGCGCATTGATGCCGATGACCTTCTTGAGGCCGGGGTGATAGATCAGCGCTTGCGTCTCCCCGCCGCAGCCAAGCGTGTCCCACATGGTGCAGGCCGCGGCGAGCATCGCGACGGAGGCGTCCACGGCGTTGCCGCCCTGCTGGAAGATCGCGGCGCCTGCGGTGGCCGCGAGGGGCTTGCCGGTGATGGCGATCCAGTGGCGGCCGTGGAGCTGCGGGCGCTCGGTGCGCTGGGCCGCAAGTGGTTCTGCTGCGGAAGCGAGCAGCAGGGCAAAGATCAGGATCGCAACTTGTGGGCGGCGTCGCATGGTCGTCTGTTTGAGGGGTCCCCCTCGAAATTGCACTCGCGGCGCCTCCGTCGCGAGCGCAAGGGACGGCAAGTTGCATTCACTCCTCGTCAGGAGACCCACGTGATGACGCGTACTTCGCTTACCGGCTGGCTGTTCAGCGCGACGCTTGTGGTCCTTTTTGCGGTTGCGCCTTCAACGGTGTCGGCGCAGGGATCCCGGGAAGTTCGCGTCCCACCGCCGGGAGAGGCTGCTGCGGCGCGGCGCGTCATCGTCACCCCGCCCGCGCACGGGCTCGAACTCCACCGCATGCAGGGACGTCCCGCGGATCGTGATCTGCGCTGGATGCTGGTCGGCGGTGGGCTCGTGATCGGCGGCGCCATCATCGGAGATGACGTGGGTACGATCGTCTCCTTGAGCGGTCTCGTGATCGGCGGGATCGGCCTGTACCGCTATCTGCGGTAGCCCTCGGTTCGTGGTCGCTCGCGAGGACTCAGACGGCCGGACCGCGCGTCGTGACGTGAGGGGCTTCGCGGCTCGGCGCCTGACCCGCTTGCCCTAGACTCCTGCGAAGCGCGCGCGCGCGGCGTCGAGCGCAGTCGCCAGGCGCGCGACGTCGCCGGCGCTGCTGTACACCCACAAGCTCGCGCGCACCGTCGCCGGTGTCCCCATCCCCCGCATCAGCGGTTGAGCACAGTGATGCCCGGCGCGTACGCACACGCCCGCGGCGTCGAGCGCCGTGGACACATCGTGCGGATGCACGTCCGCGAGCGAGAACGAGACCACCCCGCTGCGCGCATCCGCCGTGGCCGTTCCGTGCAGCGTGATGCCGGACACGGCGGCGAGTTCCCGCATCGCCGTGGCGGTCAGCGCGACCTCGTGTGCGCGCACGCGGTCCATCCCCAGCGCGTCGAGATACTCGCACGCTGCCGCGAACCCGACCGCCGCCTCCACGTTCGGCGTCCCCGCCTCGAACTTGTGCGGCAGCACGTTCCACGTGGTGTCCGCATCGTTCACCCACTCGATCATGTCGCCGCCGAAATGATACGGCGGCATCTGCTCGAGCACGGCACGGCGCACGACGACGGCGCCGGAGCCCATCGGGCCGCCCAACTTGTGCCCGCTGAACGCGTAGGCGTCCACGCCGAGCGCATCCACCGAGACGGCGAGATGCGGCACGGCCTGCGCGCCATCGCAGACGATCAGCGCGGCGCCCTTCGCCCTGACCATTGCAACGATCTCTGCGACCGGATTGATCGTCCCCAGCGCGTTCGACACGTGCCCGAACGCGACGACCTTCGTCTTGGCGTCCACGAGCTTGGCGAGATGGTCGAGATCAAGCCCGCCGTTCGCGTTCAGCTCCGCGATCCGGAACTCGGCGCCACTCGCGCGCGCGAGCTGCTGCCAGGGCACGAAGTTGGCGTGGTGCTCCATGCGTGTGACGACGATGTTGTCGCCGGCGCGGACATTCGGGCGGCCCCACGAGGACGCCACGAGGTTGAGCCCCTCGGTCGTGCCGCGCACGAAGATCAGGGTGTCAGCGTCCTTCACGCCCACGAACCGCGCCACGCGCATTCGGGCATCGTGATACGCCTGCGTGGCGGCCGCCGAGAGCGCGTAGGCGCCGCGATGCGGATTGGCGTTCGCGGTCTCGTAGTAGCGTTGGATGGCGTCCATCACCACGCGCGGCTTCTGTGTGGTGGCCGCAGAGTCCAGGTACACAAGATCCGGCTGCGCCGCGAGGAGCGGGAAGTCGGAACGAGGCGCGAGTGCGCTCACGCGCGCCTCACCCAGAGCGCGCCATCACGCTCGTCCACCTCGTACCGCACGAGGGGCGTCTCCGCCGGCCCGCGCACCACGGCGCCCGTTCGGCAGTCAAAGGTCGCGCCGTGCCAGCAGCACTCGAGTTCCCCGTTGGCGTAGAGCGAGCCCTCGCTCAACGGGTACTCGCGATGCGGGCAGGAGTCCTTCACGGCGAACACCGCCCCATTGATCCGCCCGAGGCACACCCGCCCGCCGTTCTCCGTCTCCGCGCCGAGGAGCGCGCCCTCGCGCACCTGCTCCGGCGTGACCGCGCGAACCCGGACGAACGGAGCGTCCCCGCTGGCAGCCCGCGTGGCGGCGTGCGCAGGCTCTGCGCTCACGCGCCGCCCCCACGCGCGTCCGCATCTTCGGTCGTCGCGGTCGCCGCGCCATCCAGCGCGGCCTTCATCGCGTGCCACGAGAGCGACGCGCACTTCACCCGCATCGGGAACTTGGAGACGCCCGCCAGCGCGCGCAGCGCGCCGAGCTCCTTGTCCGTCGCCAGCGACGGGTCCTCACCGGTGACGAGCTTGTGCACCTTGCCGAAGATCCGCTCCGCCTCGGCCCGCGACTTGCCCTTCACGGCCATGGTCATCAGCGAGGCCGACGCCTTGGAGATCGCGCACCCGACGCCTTGGAACGAGACGTCTGCCACCGCGTCGTCCTCGAGCCGCAGCCACACGGTGAGCGCGTCCCCGCAGTTGGGATTCTTCCCGTCCGCGGAGCACGTGGCGCCTTCCATGGCGTGATAGTTCCGCGGCCGCCGGTTGTGATCGAGGATCACTTCCTGGTAGAGGGCGTCGAGCGCGGCGTCCGCCATGGGGCGCTCCTACTCCAGCCGCGTGTGCGTGAACCGCTCGAACACCTGCCGCTCGAGCTCGAGCCGCAGTGCGTCGATCTCGATCGTCTCCAGCGCCTCGGCGGCGAACGCGTAGGTCAGCAGCGACCGCGCGTTCTCGCCGCCAATGCCGCGGCTCTTCAGATAGAAGAGCGCATTGTCGTCCAGCCGACCGATCGTCGCGCCGTGCGTGCACTTCACGTCGTCCGCGAAGATCTCGAGCTGCGGCTTGGTGTCCACCCGCGCCTGCGGCGAGAGCAGCAGCGCCTTGTTGGTCTGCTTGCCGTCCGTCTTCTGCGCGATCGGGTCCACGTACACCTTGCCGTTGAACACGCCGTGCGACTGATCGTCGAGCACGCCGCAATACAGCTCGCGGCTCGCGCAGCTCTCCGCGAGGTGCTCCACGAAGGTCTGGTGATCCGCGTGCTGCGCGCCGCCCAAGAGGTAGAGCCCGTTGAGCCGCGCCTCGCTCCCCGTGTCGGCCAGCTTGGTGTAGACGTTCGTGCGCGAAAGCGCTCCGCCCGCCGCGTACGAGAACGAGTGATAAATGGAGTCGCGGCCCTGCGTGACCTGCGCGGTGCCCACGTGGAACGCGTTGGTGCTCTCGCGCTGGATCTTGTAGTGGTCCACGCGCGCGCCATTCCCCACGACCACCTCGGAGACGCCGTTCACGAGGTACGACTCCTTGCCGAGTCCGATGAAGCTCTCGACGATCATCACCTGCGAGAGCGCCTCGGCCACAACGAGCAGTCGCGGGTGGAAGGCCGCGCCCGCGGCGTTGGCATCCACGATGTGCATCACGTGGATCGGCGTCTCCACGACTTCGCCCTTCGGGACGCGCACGACGGTGCCGTCCTGCATGAACGCCATGTTCATGGCCGTGAACGCCGCCTTGTCGAATCCGGCGATGGACCCAAGGTGCTCCTGGATCCACTCGGGCTCTTCCTTGAGCATCTCCGAGATCGGCGAGACGCTGACCTCGGCCGGGAGTTCGGCGAACTGCGAGAGCCCCGGTTCCAGTCGGCCGTTCACGAACACCAACCGGTGCCACTCGGGATCGATGAGGTAGGGCTTGAGGTCGCCGAGTGCGAGCGCGGTCGGCGCGGCCTTGAAGGACTTGAAGGTCCGCTCGGCGATCGGCGTCACGGACGTGAAGTGCCAGTCCTCGTCGCGCGTCGTCGGGAAGCCGAGCGTGGAGAACCGCTCGAAGGCGCGCTGCCGCAGCGCCGGAAGCCACGAGGGCCCCTGTCCACCGCCGTTCTGCGTGAAGGCGGTGAACTGATCGAGATAGGGAGACGCGGTGGTCGGAGCGGTCACGTCAGACGCCCACCGGCTCCAGGAGCCAGTCGTAGCCCTTGGCCTCGAGCTCGAGCGCGAGCTCCTTGCCGCCCGACTTCACGATCCGTCCGCCGGCGAGCACGTGCACGTGGTCGGGCACGATGTAGTTGAGCAGCCGCTGATAGTGCGTGACGACGATCGTCGAGCGATCCGCACGGCGCAGCTTGTTCACGCCTTCCGCGACGATCCGCAGCGCGTCGATGTCGAGTCCGGAGTCGGTCTCGTCGAGCACCGCGAGCTTGGGCTCGAGCACGGCCATCTGCAGGATCTCGTTGCGCTTCTTCTCGCCGCCCGAGAACCCCGCGTTCACGGAGCGCTGCATCATCGTGGCGTCCATCTCCACGAGCTTCAGCTTCTCTTCCATGATGTCGAGGAACTCGATGGGGTCCACCTCTTCCTCACCGCGCGCCTTCCGGAGCTCGTTGTACGCCGCGCGGAGGAAGTAGGCGTTCGTGACGCCAGGGATCTCCACGGGATACTGGAACGCGAGGAAGACGCCCTGCTGCGCGCGCACCTCGGCTTCCATGTCGAGCAGGTCGGCGCCCTCGTAGGAGATGGAACCCTGCGTGACCTCGTAGCCGGGATGGCCCGCGATCACCTGCGCGAGCGTGGACTTGCCGGACCCGTTGGGGCCCATGATGGCGTGCACTTCGCCGGGGTTGACGGTGAGGGAGATGCCCTTGAGGATCTCTTTCTCGCCGGCGACGGCGTGGAGGTTTTCGATGCGAAGCATGGGGAAATACAGGTGGCAGGTGGCTGGTATCTGGTGTCAGGGACTACGAAGCTGCGTGATGGTGAGGTTTGGCGGCTTGGGCTGTCGGGGCGGTCGCGGTGCCTGACTCCTGACACCTGCTACCTCCCACCTGTCGCTCGCCGTTACCCGACCGATCCTTCCAACGAGATCCCGAGCAGCTGCTGCGCTTCGAGCGCGAACTCCATCGGCAGCTCCTTGAAGACCTCCTTGCAGAAGCCCGCGACGATCAGCGAGATCGCGTGCTCCGCGTTGAGCCCACGCGCCTTGCAGTAGAAGATCTGATCCTCGCCGATCTTCGACGTGCTGGCCTCGTGTTCGAGCGTTGCCGTGGAGTTGGCGACCTCGATGTACGGGAACGTGTGCGCGCCGCAGGCGTTCCCGATCAGCATCGAGTCGCACTGCGTGTAGTTGCGCGCGCCCTCGGCCTTGGGGAGCACCTTCACCTGGCCGCGGTACGAGTTCTGGCCTTTGCCGGCGCTGATGCCCTTGGAAATGATCGTGGACTTCGTGTTGCGTCCGATGTGGATCATCTTCGTGCCCGTGTCGGCCTGCTGGCGGTTGTTCACCACGGCCACCGAGTAGAACTCGCCCACCGAGTTGTCACCCTGCAGGATCACGCTGGGATACTTCCACGTGATCGCCGAGCCGGTCTCCACCTGCGTCCACGAGATCTTGGCGTCCGTGAATGCCTTGCCGCGCTTGGTGACGAAGTTGTAGATGCCGCCCACGCCCTCGGCGTCGCCGGCGTACCAGTTCTGGACGGTCGAGTACTTCACACTCGAGCGGTCGAGCGCGACGATCTCCACCACGGCGGCGTGCAACTGATTCGTGTCCCGCTTGGGCGCGGTGCAGCCCTCGAGGTAGCTCACGCTCGCGCCCTCGTCGGCGACGATCAGGGTGCGCTCGAACTGGCCCGTGTCCGCAGCGTTGATGCGGAAGTACGTCGACAGCTCCAGCGGGCACTTCACGCCCTTGGGGATGTAGACGAACGACCCGTCGGAGAACACTGCCGAGTTGAGCGCGGCGAAGAAGTTGTCCGAGTACGGGACGACGCTGCCGAGGTACTTCTGAACGATCTCGGGATGTTCGCGCACGGCCTCGCCGAACGAGCAGAAGATCACACCGACCTTCTCGAGCTCGGTGCGCATCGTCGTGCCCACGGACACCGAGTCGAAGATCGCGTCCACGGCGATGCCGTTGAGGCGCTTCTGTTCGGTCAGCGAGATCCCGAGCTTCTCGTACGTGCGGAGGAGTTCCGGGTCCACTTCGTCGAGCGACTGGAGCGGCTTCACGCTCTTGGGCGCCGAGTAGTACGTCTGCGCCTGGTAGTCGATCGGCGGATACGTGACGTTCGACCAGTGCGGCTCCTTCATCGTGAGCCAGCGGCGGAACGCCTTCAGGCGCCACTCGAGGAGCCACTCGGGCTCGTTCTTCTTGGCCGAGATCGCGCGAACGGTCTCCTCGGTCAGCCCCTTGGGGATGGTGTCCGATTCGATGTCTGTGACGAACCCGTACGCGTACTCTTTATTGACCAGTGCTTCGATCGATGAGCTCATTGGGACCTAGCTTGGGACGGATACAGCTAATATGGATGAAAATACTCCCCTTTATTGGCTGGGTCAACGAAGGGCGGATCTGAGACGGAAGACGGAAGCGTTAGTGAGGGCGATGCGGGGACGCGCCGGGGGATGCCGGGCGGTGCGGTGCGGGGCGGTGAGGGGACGGGTTCGGGGCGGGCGGGCTGCTGCCGGAGAGTCCCGGGCGCCAGCTCGAAGCGCGGACCGCTAGACGCCCACGGCGGGGTCGAAGACCCCGAAGACCTCGACGCGGTCCCGTCCGAGGGATTTGGCGCGGTACATCGCCTTGTCCGCGTGGTCGATCGCGGACTCGACCAGCTCATGCTCACCGAGGGGTGCGATCCCTCCGCTGATCGTCACGGACACGGGGCCGGCGGGCGTGTCGACCGGTGTGCCCCCGACCACTTTCCGGACGCGCTCCAGAGCGCTCAGCGCTTGGCCGGCGGTGGTGTCCGGCAGCAGGACCACGAACTCCTCTCCGCCGATCCGCCCCACCATCTGCTCCTCGCGGAGCGTGGCGGTGATCCGCTCCGCGACCTCTTTGAGCACGCAGTCGCCGATCGCGTGGCCTTTGGTGTCGTTCACGCGCTTGAAGTGGTCGAGGTCGAGCAGGGCCACGGCGACCGGCTGCTGGCGACGACGGCTCATCGCGATCGCAGGGTCTGCGTCGTCGAAGAACGCCCGCCGGTTCTTGAGTCCGGTGAGCTCGTCCACCATGGCGAGATCGGACATGCGAGAAAGTGCGAGCTCGAGCTGGATCTCGCTGGCGCGCGCCTCCTCGAGCGCACGGTTCCGCTCCACGATGACGCGAACGTTCTCGACGAACTGCCGCCAGCTGGTCCGAGTGAAGAGCAGGGCGCAGAGGATGAACACACCAACGGCCGCCGGGAGGACCGGGATCGCTGCGCGGTCGTACCGGAGCACCTGGACGAAGAGTGGGAGCGTGAACGGGAGGAAGTACGCCATGCTCGCCACGGGGGAGGACGAGAAGAACGCCACCGAGCCAGCGCACAGGCCCGACAGGAGGACCACAAGCGCGGTCCGCTCTTCGAGACCTCCGGCCGCGTACAGCCACGCGGTCGCCACCCCCCAGAGGATGCCCGCCGTGACCGAGAAGTAGATCGCCCGGGTCTCGTTCTGCGCACTCACGTCCTCCGGCGCGGCGCGGTGGCGCAACCGGCGCCAGCTGAGCATCGCGGGGATCCAGAGGACCACCATCACCGACAGGAACAGCACGAGCGCCATCTGGCTCACGCGGTCCCAGTAGGCGGCGGTCACGAAGGCCGCGACCAGCGGATTGGCGACGAACACCGTCGGGAGTTGCCGGACCCGGATCACCGCCTGCGACACGCGAAGCGCGCGCTGGAGCTCCTCGGAGTCGTTCTCGATCGGCAGCCGCATGGTTCAGGATATTGCGCCGCGCAGAATCCAGCCAGACGTTATGGGGGTCGTGCCCGTCCGCGGCCGACCCGTTGATTGCGGTTCGTCCCTACTTCGGAGGTCTCATGCAGTTCCTCATGGATCTGTGGCTCCCCATCCTCGTCGGCGGCGTGGCCGTCTTCATCATCTCGTCGCTCGTGTGGACGGTGATGCCGCATCACAGGAAGGAGTGGGGTGCGTTCCCCAACGAGTCCGCCGTGCGCGACGCGATCCGCGCCAGCAATCTCCCGCCGGGTCTCTACCACTTCCCGCACGCGGCCGACATGAAGGAAATGGGGACGCCGGAGATGGTCGCCAAGATGCAGCAGGGCCCGATCGGCATCGTCACCCTGATGCCGAACGGCCAGATGGCGATGGGCCCGATGATGATCAAGAGCCTGCTCTCGAACATCATCGTTGCGGCGGGCGTGGCCTACGTCGCCTCGCACGCGCTTATGCCCGACGCTGAGTACCTCGCGGTGTTTCGCATCGTCGGCACGGTGACCTTCATGAGCTACTGCTTCGCGACGATCCCGGATTCGATCTGGTTCGGCCGCCCGTGGAAGAGCTGGTTCCTGCAGGCCGCGGATGCGCTCGCGTACGGACTGGTGATGGGTGGGGTGTTCGGGTGGTTGTGGTAGTTTGAACGGCGGGTGGGTGGTGGCAGGCATCTGGTCTCAGGTCAAACGATGCGGGGGAAGCTCGGTTGAGCCTCCCCCGCATTGTCGTTCCTGACCCCAGACACCTGCTACCTGCCTCCTGGCGTCAGCCTCACATCGCTGTCCGCGCCGCCGACACCTCCGCCCGGCCGATCGTCCCCTGATCCGTTCCGAACCAGAGCAGCCCCGTCTTCTTGTCGAAGTACATGTGGCGGATCGTGTTGTTCTCCTCGCGGCCCACCAGCGTCCGGCCAAAGAAGCGCCCCGTCTTGGGGTCGTAGCCGTACAGGATCGCGCCGTTGCGCCCCGACTCGGCGATCCACAGCCGATCCTTGTCGTCCGACGCCATCCCGTACGGGAGCGACGCCGGTCCGCCCGGCATCGGCACTTCGGTCACGCGGCCATTCGTGGGATCCACGCGACCGAGATAGCCGCGCGTGTAGTCCACGTACCAGATCACGTCATCGCTCGTCACCGCGATCCGACGCCCGCGTGCCCGCTCGTGCGGCAGGTCGTAGCTCGTGACGGCGAGCGTGGCGGGATCCACCTTCGCGATCTTGTTCGTGCCGAACATGTTGAACCACGGGATCCCGCGTGAGTTGATCACGATCCCATACGGGCGCGTGCCCTCACCGGTCTTCATCAGGCGAACGAGCCCGGTGCGCACGTTGAGATGCCCGATGGCATTGGACTGCTGCGCCGTGAACCAGATGTTCCCGCTCTGGTCGAAGACCAGGGTGTGCGGATCGCGCACGGTCGGGTCGGGCATCGGGTACCGCGTGATGGCGCCCGTGACCGGGTCGAGCCGACCGATCATCCCGTTCCGGTTGCCCGAATACCAGACCATGCCGCTCGGATCGATGATCAGGTTGTGCGGGTGCGTGCCGCTGTCGATCTCGAAGCGGCGGAAGTTCCCCGTTCGGGCGTCGAGCCGCGCGATGTAGTTCCCGGCCTGTCCGACGAACCACACCGCGCCGTCCGGCGCGACGTACGGATCGCGGGGGCGACCGCCATACGGCACCTCCCACTCGGCGGATGGAACGCGGTCCCCCTGCTGGGCGACGGCGATCTCCGGCGCGGCGAGCAATGTACCGAGCGCCGCGGCGGCGAGCATGCGAGAGAACGACATAGGACCTCCCGATTGGTGTGACAGCTCCAGAAACCGCACCTCGGTGCCCAGAACGCACGAGGGGCCCCGAGCGTTCACCCGGAGCCCCCGCGTCGACTTCCGTCCTGCGCCTCCTGTCGTCTACCGAGCTCTCCCCGCATTCACGATCGGCAACACCTTGAACGGCGTGGGATTGTCCCGAACCACGTTCACGACGCCGAGTTGCACGCCGAAGAGCCGCTCGGCGTAGTTCACGAGGCCGATCGAGATGCCCCTCTGCGCCCCGCGCACTGCGTTCACAGCCGAGACGGAGGCACCAGTGAACTGGCCGCCGTACTCGGTGCGGAAGAGCACGGGGGCGATCACCACGCCCGTCACGCGCTCGGCACCCACCAGCAAGCCGGCCACGCCGCCTTCGATGCGCGGTGCGCCGACGCCCAGCCCCGCGATCGTGACGCCCTTCACCGTGCCACCTGCGCCCACGCCGATTCCGGCGACCGTGATCCCGGTGACGCGGCTCCCCGCCCCGACGCCGATGCCGCCGACCGTGATGCCACTGACGCGGCCGCCTGAGCCAACGCCCACACCGCCGACCTGGAAGCAGCAGATGGATCCGCCGCCCGCCACGCCAATGCCGCCGAGGGAGATGCCGCGCACGGAGCCGCCCGCCCCGGCGCCGATCCCGCCGACCATGAGACCGGTCACGTCACCCCCGGCACCGACGCCGATGCCGCCGATCGCCGCGCCGCGCACCGATCCGCCGGCGCCCGCCCCGATGCCGCCGAAGGCGATCCCCGTGACCGAGCCGCCGGCGCCGACGCCGATGCCGCCCGCCGCGAGACCGCGGACTTCGTTCCCGGCTCCAGCGCCCACGAGCCCGATGGAGATGCCGCGGAGCGACCCGCCCGCGCCGACGCCCACGCCGCCCAGATTGACTCCCCTCATTGTATTCGAGGCGCCCACGCCGAAGAGACCGATACCCACGCCGTGGAGCTCTTCTGCCGCGGTGATGGGAAGTCCGATCGCGGCGCCATACACCCGGCCGCTGAAGTCGTCCTCATAGGGACGCCAGATCGTCACGTTCACGCCGCGGACCTTCTCGAGGTCCCAGTCGCGATAGTTCAGGCGCAGTCCGTCCACCCGCGGGTGGTTGCCGATGGAGATGATGTAGCGCACCGGCGCGCCCCGGAGGCGCTCATCGCGCATGTCCTCATCGCGGTCTTGTGCACCGACCGCGCTGACCACACCGGCGGAGATCAGGAACAGGCCAGCCAGGGCGCCGGCAGAGCGGATCGAGATCATGGAAACAGTCCGAGATTGAAGGAAAGCGGCTGCCCTCACCGTACGACCTCCGGCGTGAGGGGTTTCGCCCGGGGGCATGAGCCCGCGCGACTCGGATTCGACCGGGGTGTCCGGCAAAGGGTTTGAACGTGCCCAGCACGGAGCGCCTTCTGCGTTCGCGTCGCGCCTCAGCCCTGGGGCTGCAGCGCGCGCATCGCGCGGCGCAGCAGCGCCTCCGCCTGAGTCACCTTGTACGACGTCCCTTCCAGCGGCTCGGCGTCATACATCGCCCGTTCGGCCAGGGCATCGAAGCTTTCGTCATCCAGCCCTCCGGAGGCGACGTCCTCCTCGATCGAGAGTGGCACGCGCCACGGCGCCGCGCCCACGCCGCCGAGCGCCATGCGCACGAGCCCATCGCGGCGGCGGGTGGCCGCACAGGAGACCAGCGCGAAGTCCCACGCGCCGCGCTGCATCAGCTTTTCCCAATGCTGCGCGCCGCCGCTCGCAGCGGCTGGCAGGAGCACCGCCGTGAGGATCTCACCCGGTCCGAGCGCGGCCTCCCCGTGGGGATTCGCCGCCGCGCCGTCAAAGAAGGCGTCGATCGCAACCTCGCGGAGGTCGCCATCCGTCTGCGCGATCTCCACGCGTGCGTCGAGGGCCAGCAGTGCCACTGCGGGATCCGATGGATGCACCGCACGGCAGGTCCCACTCGCGACGATCCCGTGGTACCGATGCTCGCCGTCGACCGCCGCGCACGTGGAGCCTCCGTTCTTGAAGCACTTCACGCCGCGCCGGAAATACCAGCAGCGCGGCCGTTGCAGCAGATTGCCGGCCAGCGTGCCCATGTTGCGGAGGGCTGGCGTGCCCACGCTGCGACTGGCGTCTGCGAGCAGCGGATACTCTGCGCGCACGGTCGCGTCGCTGGCGAGGTCGGCGATCCGGACGCCGCCGCCGAGCCGGAGATCACCGTCCGGGAGACGACGAATGTCCCGGGCACCCGGCAGCGCGCGCACATCCACCACGCGCCTCGGAGCTGCGAGGCCCTCGTCGATCAGTACCAAGAGGTCCGTCCCGCCGCCTATTGCCACGCTGCCGCGCTCGGCGAGCGCCGCGCGGGCGTCGTCAAGCGTGGCGGGGCGCGTGTAGGCGAAGTCGCTCACGGGCGCGCGGGCGTGGTCGAGGGGGCAGGTACCGGCGTCGTCACGGATGCCGGGGCTGGCGGCGGCGCGAGCGTGAATACCACGAAGTCGCCGAGCTTCCGGCGCGACTTGCCGTCGGCCGCGTCGAGGTCCGCGACCGGAACGAAACTCACCACGGCGATCCGCGCACGCGGCATGCGCCCCTTGGCGCGGTCCGCTGTTCCCAACCGATAGTCCGAGTGAAAGGAGCCGTTGGCGTGCACCACCAAGGTGCTGTGCGCGGCCGCGGCCGCGGCGATCGCCTCACCCATGGTCTCGTCCTTCACGCATTGGGACTCGTACATCCGCCACGCCATCGCGCTGGCCTGCTCCGGCGTGAGCTGCATGCCGTGGCCGCTCAGGTCTCCCATCACGTCGCGGAAGCGGGTCCAATACTCGTCCCGCGGGCAGTTGAGATCCGTGGCGATCAGCGCGCGATCCGTCGGCGGGAGCGAGTCCACGGCAGCGAGTCCGCGCCGCGCGACCACCTGTGCGAGGCGACGCGGCACATTCCCCGCGACCACCGGCCAGTTTCGCTCGCGCGCGAACTCCACGAGCGGGCGGTAGTCTGCGGCGTAGTTAGGCCACGGCCGCGACCCGGCGAGAAAGGCCGCTTCGTCCATTGTGCCCGCCAGATAGGCGTCGAGCGCCGCCTGCGCGTCCCGCTCGAACATCTCCAGCGCGAGGACCACTGGGCCCGATCGCCGGCGGGCGATGCCGTCGAGCACGCCGAGCTGCAGCCGATGCGTTCCCGGGTCATTGTGCTGCTCGCCGAGGAACACCACGTCCGCCTTGGAGAGCGTGGCGACCATGGACTCGAAGTCGATGAAGCGCTTCCGCCTGGTGTCGTAGACGCGGTGCGGCACGTAGCGCTCGACGGTCCGGACCCCGGTCACCTGAGGCGACAAAGGCGCCTGAGCCGACAGGTCTTGGCCGAAGGAGCCAAGAAGAACCGCAGTTAACAAACTAAGAGGTGATAAAACTGGGTATTGTCGCATTCTCGTGGTTGACTCGGTCACGTGAAAACTGCAATAGCTTGCGAAAAACAAGAGTTATAGCTGTATTTCTTAATATGCATCGAGAAGCAGCGCCCAATATCGATCCGCGACAAGCGCGCCTCCTCGAACAGGCGACCGAGGAGTTGGCGCGTCTCGATGCCACACTGACCCTCGCGCCGCCGGCCTACGCCCTCGCGGCGCACACGGAAGTTCTCGCGCGGCGCCACGCTCAAACTACGCCGGGCACCGCCGCTTTGCTCGTCGCCGCGCTCGCCGAGCCGGTGCACGTCAGGTCACTCTCGCCCGCCGCCGCCGCGTACGCGGACCTGCTCCGCGAGGAAGAGCGTCGGGTGCGTGGCGGTGCGACGCTCTCCGCCGACCGTCTCCGCGCAGGCGGCATCGAGATCCGCGATGCCGACGCGCTGGGCACGGCGCTTCGCTCGGGCGGAGACGTGCGTCCCGTACTCCTGCGCGCGGTGTCCGCGGCCGCCGCGGTCGGAACCAGCGCGGACGGCAGTGCGGTCGCCGCACTCCTGCTGTGTGGCGCCGGCGTCACGGACCGGCTCCGGGTGTTGCCCTTTGCTGCGCTCGATCCAGCGGTTGCCGCGGACGCGATCAACGTCTGGCACGCAGGTGATCCGTCCGACTGGTGCGCGGCTGCCCTCACGGAACTCGCCCGCGCGGCGCGACAGCGGCGTCTCGACCTCGTCGACGCCCTCCGCGGGATCCCCGACGAGGACGCGCGCCTCGACGCGCTCGGTCGGGCCGCGATCACCGCGCGCCGCGGGCTGCAGACGCTGCGGGAGGATCTCGCGGTGAGTGTGCCCACCTTGGCCACGACGCTCAGCGCGTCGCGTCCCGCCGCCAGCGATGCCCTCGACCGACTGGTCGCGGCCGGGATCGCCGTCGAGGTCACGGGCCGCTCGCGCGATCGCGTCTTTGCGCTGCGCTCCGCGCTCTCCGCTGCTGCGATCGAGCCTGTCGACGGGGCGTGACCTTCGCACCGCGGCGCTCGTGTTCGGAGTGATGCGTTCCCACTTGCTGATGCTCCTCTGCGCCGCACTCGCCACGAGCGCCTGCGCCGGCGGCCGCAACGCCGCCGACGTGCCGCGGCCGATGAGTGAGCGCGAGTATCTGCGCTCGCGCGATCTGATGGTGCCAGTGGATGGCATCCGCCAGTCACAGCTCCGTGACACCTACAACGCGCCGCGGTCCGGAGGGCGCGCGCACTTGGCGCTCGACATCCTGGTGCGCAAAGGCACCCGCGTGGTGTCGGCCGACGATGGGATCGTGCGTCGGATCGACACCAACCCCCTCGGCGGCCGCGTGGTCTATGTGGTGGACCACGCCGAGCGCTACGTCCACTACTATGCACATCTCGACCGATGGGCGCCCGGACTCAAGGTCGGGCAGCGCATCCGACGCGGCGAGTTGATCGGGACGGTCGGCACGACCGGTAACGCGCCAGCCAACGCGCCGCATCTGCACTACCAGCTCCTGCGCTATCGGCACGACAGCCGGCAGTGGTGGAGCGGCGATCCGGTGAATCCCATTCCCTACCTGCGCAAGAAGGGCAACAGACGATGACGATGACCGGAAAGGAACGCGCCGCACTGCGCGCGGAGTGCAATCGCCTGAAGCCGCAGGTGCACGTGGGCCAAGAGGGACTCACGCCGGCTCTGGCGACGGCCCTCAGCGACGCCCTGCGTACGCACGAGCTCGTGAAGGTGCAGCTCAACAAGGCCGCCCGTGTCACCGCCAAGGAAGCAGCGGAGACGCTCGCCACGCGTGTCCGCGCCGAGGTGATCCAGGTGATCGGTCGCACGGCGTCGCTGTACAAGCACAACCCGGAACTCAAGCGAAAGCCGGGCGGACTTCCGCCATGGCGGACGTAGCGCCGCCGTCGAGCCCGCGTTCGTCGCGCCCTGCGGTCGGTGCGGTCTAGGTCGACAACGCCGCGAGCACACGCCACGGCGTGAGCGGCAGCTCCAGCACCTCGACGCCAAGCGCATCCGCCACGGCGCCAACGATCGCCGGTGCCGTGGGGATGATCGCGGGCTCCGCGATGCCGCGCGCGCCCACGTGATTGGCCTTCGGGTCCGCGCCGTCGAGGAAATGCCCGTCGATCGCTGGCATGTCCGCCAGCGTCGGGAGCTTGTAGTCGTGGAGTCCCACGTTGAGCGGCAGCCCGGATCGCGCGTCGAGCGCGCGCTCCTCGAAGAGTGCGAATCCGATCCCCTGGATGATCCCGCCCTCGAGCTGCGACTCCGCGAGAGTGGGATTCACGATGCGTCCGGCATCGTGTACCGCGACGATCCGCACCACCCGTACCACGCCGGTCTCGGTGTCCACCTCGACCTCGGCGAACTGCGCGCCGGTGGTGACGATCCCCGC
>CAZGFE010000007.1:32335-69023 GCA_964524665.1 uncultured Gemmatimonas sp. | reverse complement strand
TCCACGCCGAGCTGCACGTGCGTGCCCTCGTGGTCGTGCGTGAGCACCTTGCCGACGTCGTGCAGCAGCGCGCCGCGCTTGGCCATCGCGACATCCAGGCCGAGCTCAGAGGCCATCATGCCCGCGAGGAACGCGACCTCCTTGGAATGGCCGAGGATGTTCTGCCCGTACGACGTGCGCCACTTCATCCGGCCGATGAGCTTGATGAGCTCCGGATGCAGTCCGTGCACGCCCACCTCGTAGGCGGCCTGCTCTCCGCTCTCGATGATCCCGGCGTCCACTTCCTTCCGGGACTTCTCGACGACCTCCTCGATCCGGCCCGGATGGATGCGGCCGTCGGCGACGAGCTTCTCGAGCGCGAGCCGCGCGACCTCGCGGCGCACGGGGTCGAAGCAGCTCACCACCACCGTGTCCGGGGTGTCGTCGATGATCACGTCCACACCGGTCGCGAGTTCGAACGCGCGGATATTGCGCCCTTCGCGGCCGATGATGCGGCCCTTCATGTCGTCCTTGGGCAGCGCCACGGCGCTGGCCGTGATCTCCGCCGTGTGCTCGGCGGCGATCCGCTGCACCGCCAGCGCGACGATCTTCTTGGCCTCGCGGTCGGCGTTGCGCTTGGAGCTCTCGCGGATCTCCCGCAGCTTGTTGGCGGCGTCCGCGTGTGCCTCATCCTCGAGCCGGCGGATCAGCTCGGCCTTGGCGTCCACGGCGCTGAGGCCGGCCAGCGCCTCGAGCTTGCGCCGCTCTTCTGCGACCACCGCGTCGAGCTCCGACTGCTTCTCTTCCAGCTGCTTCTCGCGGCGGCCCAGCTCGCTGGCGCGGCGGGACAGATCCTTGTCCTTGCCGTCCACCATCTCGAACTTGCGGTCCGCCTGCTGTTCGCGCTCCGCGACACGCTTCTCTTCGCGTTCGATCTCCTCGCGGCGCTTGCGCGCCTCCTGCTCCCAGGCCTCGCGCGTCTTCATCACCTCTTCCTTGCCGGAGAGGATCGCCTGTTTGCGCGCTGAGTCGGCCTCGCGCTCGGCGTCGGCGAGGATCTTCTTGGCCACCTGATCGGCGGCCTCGCCGGCGGCGCGCCGGGCAGCGTCCTCGGAGGCCTTCCCCTGCTTCTTCCCGAAAACGAAAGCGACCGGAAGGGCCACCACAAATAGGGCGCCGATCGCAGTCGCGATGATGTACGGCAAAGTCATCTGATCCCTCGTATACGCAGGGCGACCCTAAGGGGCCGCGTCCGGAACGGAGGGCACGTTCAGCTCGATCAGCGCCTGCATCTCCTCGGAGGCTGGCCGGCCGATCGGGCGCCGACGCGTGCTCGAGGCACTCGTGGGGCGCGGGACGGGACGGGCTAACTGCCGGGAGCGCTGGCACCTACGGGCCTTCGCACCCACTCGCTCGGAAAGGTACGGCCCTGCGCCAAGGGAGGCAACGCGTCCGCGCTACCGGAGCCTGAACGAGTGCACGCTCCGCTTCAGGTCTGCCTCAACCGCGGTCCACGAGGCCTGTGCGGACGTGGCCGTCACCAGGTAGACCCGTCCCGCTCGCCGAACCCCCCGGCCGTACCAGTGGAGTGGGGTTCCAGACATCTGGCCCGAGTACTCGACGATCCACTCGTCCGCCCCCACGCGCCGCTCCGAGACCACGGCGAAGTTCGCGGCGGTGAACTGCGACTTGGACAACGCGATGTACTCGTCCATCGAGCCCGCGAAGGACTGCACCCCGACGTTCACGTTCGGGGCGATCCCGTCCCGTGCCGGAAGGAAGGTCGCGATGGCGGTCGAGTGTGTGCCAGCTGGTGGATCCGCGTCGAGCAGGTCCATCTCGAAACCGTAGCCGGCGAGCGACACGGACCTCGCCTGCACGGAAGCACCAACGAGCATCACGGCACCGACCAACAGCGTCCAGCGCTTGAACGATCGCATGTCGTCTCCTCGAAACGGTTTGTTGTGTCCTGCGCGTGCACCCGTTCCCGCGATCCTCTCAGCCCGCGACCGAGCCGCGCTTGGCCGGCGGCAGCCACCGCCGGAGCTCGCCGGACAGGCCTTCCATGCGCGAGGCGACCTCCGCCTCCTGCTCGCGCTGCGCGAAGAGTTCGTCCGTGATGCTCATCGCCGCGAGGATCGCCGCCTTGCCGGGATCCGTGATCGCGGGGTTCTCGAGCACGCGCCGGATCGCCGCATCCACGTGCGCCGCCACCGCCCGCGTGCGCTCCGGCGCCGCATCGGAGCGGATCGTGTACTCCTCTCCGACGATCCGCACCCGCGTCGAGTGCACGCTCATGCGTCACCTCCGATCACGTGCTGCTGGCGCAGGAATCGCACGCGGTCGAGCATGGTGCGCGTCTGCGTGCCCGCCTCCGCGATGCGCGCGCGGAGCCGCTCGTTCTCGGCCTCCAGCGCGGCCACGCGCTCTTCGGCGGATGCATCGCCCGACGGCGTGGCGCCCAGCGCCTTCAGGCGCGCTTCGGCGGCGTGGGCGCGCTTGCGAAAGGCGGAGAGTTCCTCGCCCAGGTTCCGGACGAGCAGTTCGAGCTCACCGAACGCGAGCGCGGCGGGGGAATCAGGCTGTGCGTGGTCGGACACCGAGGGTCTCCTCCAGACTCTTGAGGATCTGCGCGCGACGACCATCGATCTCCTTGTCGCGCAGCGTGCGTTCGGGATGCCGGAAGGTCAATCGCCAGGCGAGCGAGCGCGACCCGTCGGGGATCCCGGTACCGCGGAACTCGTCGAACAGCACGCAGCTCTCCAGCAGCTCGCCCGCCGTGGTGCGCAACAGGCTCTCCACCTCGGCGGCGGGGAGCGCATCCGGCACGAGCAGCGCCAGATCGAACTCGGCGGCCGGTGTGGTCGGCAGCGGCTTGAACCGCACCGGCTCCACGCGAGCGCGCGGTTCGACCCCAGGCGCCATGCCGGACGTCCGGCCGCGCGCGCCGTGGGAGTGCTGGCCCGACGGCGCGACGGCCGCGTTCGGCATCATGCCGAGCAGCACCTCCACGCCGAAGGCCGGCGAGGCCCAGATCGGCGCGTCGAGCGGGACGCGACGCACCGACCCGATCCGCCCCGCACCTGCGCGGACGTGCCACAGCACCGGATCCTCGCCCGCCTCGAGCGTGACGGTGGACGCGGGGAACGCGGCCTGCGCCAGGGAGAGCGCGAGCGCCTTGGCATCCCACGCGTCGAATGCCGGCGGCTGCGGTTCCGTGAAATGCGGCGGGCGGCGCTGCCCCATCACGAGCAGCGCGGCGCGCACTTCCTCGCGCTGCGACCCGCCTGCCTGCGCGGCGAACACGCTGCCGACCTCGAAGAGCCGGACATTGCCCTGCATGCGATTCAGGTTGAACTCCGCGCGGCGCCCGAGCGAGTCCAGCAGCGAGCCGCGCAGGAACGGTTCGTCCTCTGCCAACGGATTCTGGACGCGCACGAGGGTCACGCGATCGGCGCCGAGAACGCGGCCCGACGTGAACGGCAGCGGCCGCACCTCGTGGAGTCCACAGGCGACGAGCGCGTTCCGCACGCGGTGGTACGCGCCCCACAGCGGATGATCCGGGACCGTGCCCGGCCGCGCGGCCGTGAGCCCGTCGGGCAGGCGGTCGTAGCCGCGCAGCCGCGCAACCTCTTCGATCAGGTCCACTTCTTCCACCAGATCGTGTCGCCAGGACGGCGGCGTGACCTGGAGCGCCTTCTCCTCCATCTTGACCAGGCACCCGATGCTGCCCAGCAGCCGCGCGCAGTCGGCTGCGGGGACCGCGTCTCCCAGCACCTTGGTCACGCGCGCTGGGCGCAGCGCGACCACCGGCCGCACCGGCGGCGCTTTGCCCACGTCGAGCAGGGCCTCCACGTGGCCCCCACTCACATGCGCAAGCAGCGCGGCCGCCACGGCGAGCGCCTGCGGGATCATCGCCTCGTCGATCCCGCGTTCGAACCGATAGCTCGCGTCCGTCGAGATCCCGGCGCGGCGGCGCGTGGCGCGCACGCGGCGCGCATTGAAGCACGCCACCTCCAGCACGATGTCCGTGGTGGCATCGGTGACCTCGCTGTCCTTGCCGCCCATCACGCCCGCCAACCCTACGGGGCGCTTGGCGTCGGCGATCACGAGCATCTCCGGGTCGAGTACGCGCTCGACGCCATCGAGTGTGACGAGCTTCTCGCCCGCCTTGGCGCGGCGCGCCACGAGCGTCTGCGCGTCGAGCTTGGCCCGATCATAGGCGTGCATGGGCTGGCCGAAGCCCTGCAGCATGTAGTTGGTCGCGTCCACCACGTTGTTGATCGACCGCCCGCCGATGGCCTCGATCGCCTCACGCAGCCACACCGGACTCGGGCAGACGGTCACGCCGGTGATCACCGCCGCGGTGAAGCGCGACGTCTCCGCAACGTCCTCGATCCGCACCGTCACGCCGCCGCTCTTCGCCTCCTGCTTGCCGCGCTCCGCGGTCAGGGGCGTCTGCGGGAGGTCTGCAAGTTCCACCGGCCCCGTGAGGGACTTCCCAGTAAGCGCTGCGATCTCGCGCGCGACGCCGAGATGCGACAGCAGGTCTGGACGGTTGGGCAGCACGTCGAGCACGAGCCTTACGTCGCCGACCGGCAGCACGTCCAGCAGCGGCGTCCCTGGCGCGGCGTCGGTGTCGAGCGCCAGGATGCCGTTCGCGTCCGCACCAAGCTTGAGCTCGACCGCCGAGCACAGCATGCCGTTGGAGGTGAAGCCGCGGATCTTCCGCTTCTCGATCACCATCCCGCCGGGCATCACCGTGCCGGTGCGCGCGAACGGGTAGACCGCGCCCACGGTCACGTTCGGTGCGCCGCAGACGACCTCGAGCAGATCGCCCGAGCCGTCGTCCACCTTGTTGAACGAGAGCTTGGTCTCCGGGATCTTTTCGCTCTCCACGACCCGCGCGACGACGAACGGCGCGAGGTCCGCACGCAGCGGTTCCATGCCCTCGACCGTCGCGACGTGCGCGGTGAGCAGATCGCGAACTTCGGTTGGCGTGAGGCCGTGCGGCACGAACCGCGAGAGCCAGGCGTGCGAGAGATTCATCGGCCGAACTGATCGAGGAAGCGCACGTCAGAATCGTAGAGGATGCGGATGTCGGGGATCTTGTGGCGCGAGAGCGCGGTGCGTGCCGGCCCCATGCCGAAGGCCCAGCCCGTGTACCGCTCGGCGTCGATGCCCGCGGCCTCGAGCACGGAGGGATGCACCATGCCGGACCCGAGGATCTCGATCCATCCGGTCTGTTTGCACACCGCACAGCCCACGCCGCCGCAGACGCCGCACTGCACGTCCATCTCCGCACTGGGCTCCGTGAACGGGAAGTAGCTCGGACGGAACCGCGTCTTGGTCTCGGAGCCGAAGTACCGGCGCGCGAAGTACGAGAGCGTCGCCTTCAGGTCCGCGAACGCCACGCCTTCGTCCACCACGAGGCCTTCGATCTGCGCGAACATCGGCGCGTGCGAAGGATCGAAGAAGTCGCGGCGGTAGACGTTACCCGGCGCCAGGATGCGCACCGGCGGCGGATACTGCTGCAGCGTGCGCACCTGCACCGGCGAGGTGTGCGTCCGCAGCACCTGTTCGGCACCCAGATACAGCGTATCGTGCAGGTCCATCGCGGGATGATCGGCCGGGAAATTGAGCGCGCCGAAGTTGTACCAGGCGTGCTCGGCCTCGGGGCCGAGGGCGATGGTGAAGCCCAACTCGCGGAAGATCGCGACCACCCCGTCGATGACCATCGACACCGGGTGCACGGTCCCCTGCCAGCGGCGGCGGGACGGCATGGTCAGGTCGAGCGGCGGCCCTTTCGCGGCGGCCGCTGCGATCGCGCGCTGCTGCAGCTCGAGCGCTTCTTCGAGGGCGACCTTGAGCGCGTTCGCGCGCTGTCCCGCCTCGCGGCGCGCCTCCTTGGGGAGCTTCCCGAGGGATTCCATCAGCGCGGTGAACTCCCCGGCCTGGCGACCGACGAGCGCGTTCCGGACGGCCGTCCAGTCGTCCGTCGTCTTCGCCGCCGCAATGCGCGCGGGGGCGGAGGATTCGAGCTGCTGAAGGGCGGCGAGAAAGGCGTCGAGGGTCACGAGGAGGGGAACGGGTTCGGGGCTCGGCCTAAACTAACTGCGATGCACGGATGCGGGGGACCGCCAGAGACAGGTAGGAGGTGGCAGGTGTCTGGTGGGAGGGGGATGCGCGATGCGGGATGCGGGACCCCTGACACCAGAGACCAGACTCCTGTCCCCTGAATTAGAACAGCGGACGCGAACCCAGTTCACGCCCGCCGTCCCTGACTCCAGATACCTGCAACCTGCCACCTGCCGTTACGACGCCTTCTTGGACGACAGGGCAGACTGCGCCTTCTCGACGAGCAGCGTGAACGCGGCCGGATCCTTCACGGCGAGGTCCGCCATGATCTTGCGGTCGACTTCGACGCCCGCGGCCTGGATGCCGTTGATGAACGTGCTGTACGACATCCCGTTCAGACGCGCGGCGGCGTTGATGCGGAGGATCCACAGCTTGCGGAAGTCGCGCTTCTTGGCCTTGCGATCCCGGTAGGCGTAGACCCATCCGCGCTCGACCGTTTCCTTCGCGGCCTTCCAGAGCTTCGACCGGCCGCCGAAGGCGCCCTTGGCCGCCTTCATCACCTGCTTCTTGCGCTTGAGGCGCACGACATTCGACTTGACGCGTGGCATGGTCGGTTCTCCTTAGGCCTGCAGCAGGCGCTTGAGATTCCGCGCCTCGCCGTTCGTGGACACGGTCGTCGGACGGCGGAGATTCCGCTTCCGCTTCGACGTCTTCTTGGTCAGGATGTGGCTCTTGTTCGCCTTCAAGCGGCGCACCTTCCCCTTCGCAGTGATGGAGAAGCGCTTCTTGGCGCCCTTGTGGGTCTTCATCTTCGGCATGGTTTGTTCGCCTTTCTCAGTTGCTCACTTCGGCGTGAGGATCATGGTGAGGGCCTTCCCTTCGAGCTTGGCGGCGGTCTCGATCTTTGCGATGTCCGCCAACGCTTGGGCAACCCGGTCTACGACGGCCATGCCGAGCTCTGGATGAGCGATCTGCCGGCCGCGGAACATCAACGTCACCTTCACCTTGTTGCCGTCTCCGATGAAGCCGCGAGCGCGGTTGGTCTTCGTGTCGAAGTCGTGCTTCTCGATGCCGGGACGATACTTCACTTCCTTGAGCTGGATCACGTGCTGCTTCTTCTTGGCCTGACGCGCCATCTTGGCCTGCTCGAACTTGTACTTCCCGAAGTCCATGATCCGGACCACCGGGGGCCGAGCCAGCGGGGCGACTTCCACGAGGTCGAGCCCCGCTTCCACTGCCAACGCCATTGCTGCATCCACTTCCAGAACGCCCAACTGCGCGCCATCGGCGCCGATCACTCGGACCGGACTGATACGGATCTGCCGATTGATGCGTGGGCCTCGCTTGGTGGTATCCTGGATACGACGGCTCCTGGGAGTGGAGGACAAAACGAAACGCGAACCCCGTTGCCGAAGTCCGCGTGAGACGCTCTGCCACGCGGAGACTCCGCGCGGTGCGCTTGCTTGAGGACTCCTGCAGCACGACATCTCTCGCGAGACGAAGGCCAGAGGGTGGGGTGAACGCTCGTTCACCCACTTGCTGGTTGTCCGCTAAAGCTAGGCGGGCTGGGGGGTTAGGTCAAGGAGCTCCTGCGGGGGCACTGCTTCACCACGAAGGCACGAAGTCACGAAGACCACATGCGAGGCCTCCCGGACCTGAGCAGCGGTCCAGCGGCGGTCCACCTGCGCTAATTGGTGGCGGTGAGATCAATAAGGTCGCTCGAGAAGCCCAAGAGGACCTGACGTGGGTTTCGTGCGCGAAGATCTGCGGCTCCAGACGCCGACAGAGGCAGCACTGACCCCGCCTCAGGTCGGCTCTTCGCGTAGTGAGTAGCAGTCCTTCGTGCCTTCGTGCCTTCGTGGTGAACGCCGTTGCCGTTCAGGGCCCTCCGACCGAATACCCCTTCGGCCCCTCACTCAACCGCCCCCACGCGACCTGCGCGTCGTGTTCGAAGATGAGCAGCCAGTTCCCCGCCACCGCCTCCTGCCAGAGGGCGCGCTTGGACTCCAGCGTCACCAGCGGCTCCACGTCGTAGCCCATGATCCACGGCAGCGGCACGTGCGCGGCCGTCGGGCAGACATCACCGAGAAAGACCCCGGTCTCACCCGCCGACTCGATCACGATGCTCTGATGCGACGGCGTGTGGCCCGGCGTGTGGCGCATCTGAATGCCGGACACGAGCTCACGACCGCTCTCCACGAGCTCCAACTTGCCGCTCGCCTTGAGCGCCTCCCAGTTGCGCGGGAAGTAGCTCGCCGCGGTCCGCTCGTTGGTGTGCGTCGCGTAGTCGAACTCGCCCGCGTGCACCAGATACCGCGCATTCTTGAAGCTCGGCACCACGGCACCGCTCGCATCGACCGCCGTGTTGCCGCCCGCGTGATCGAAGTGCAGGTGCGTGTTGATCACGACCCGCACGTCATCTGCCGCGAAGCCCGCCGCCGCGATCGCTGCGTCGAGCATCGTCCGATGCCCGGGCACCTCAGCCTCCACCCCGTAGATCCCGAGGAACTTGGCGTCCTCCTTGTTCCCCACCCCAGTGTCGATCAGGACCAGACCGTCGGGATGCTCCACCAACAGACAGCGCATCCCGAGGGCGATCCGGTTGCGCTCGTCCGCCGGTATCCGCTTCTCCCACAGCGGCTTGGGCACGACACCGAACATCGCGCCGCCGTCGAGACGCTGGCCGCCGGCCTGGAGGGCGTGGATCGTGAGCGCGCCGAGTGCGCGACTCTCGTGCAGAGGGGTCGGTGCGGGCATGCGGACTAAGCTAACGCGCGCGGCCGTCGGCCTGCGCCCGGCCACTGCGCCGACCGGCCCGGTTCCCGGCAGGGACGAACCTCACGCCCCTTCGGTGAACTCCGACCCGAACGGCAACGCGCGACGCCGCTTGGACCGCGACGTCCGCGCAGACAGGAGTTCCTGGAGGTCGCCCCACGTGTGGATGCCCCGATGCGACGCGTCGCGGAGGAGACCGCGCAACACTTCCGCTGTCGCGAGCGCGTCTCCGCTCGCGCGATGCCGATCCGAGATCGAGACGTTGTAATGCGCGGAGACCGCGTCGAGATTGCGGCGCGGCAGGTGCGAGAGCAGGCGACGCGAGAGCCGCACCGTGCAGAGCTGTTCGCTGATCAACTCCTCGATCGGCGTCGGCGCGATGCGCGCGAACTCCGCCGCGAGGAACCCCAGATCGAACCGGGCGTTGTGCGCGACGAATACGCGGCCGACCAGATGCGCGGCCAACTCGCCGGCGATGTCGCGAAAGGTCGGCTTCCCGCGCACCATCGCATCGTCGATCCCCGTGAGCCGCGTGATGGTCCACGGGATCGGCCGCTGAGGATCGATCAGCGAGTGAAAGGCCAGCGTGGTCTCGTCGCCATCCACCAACACGGCTGCGATCTCCGTGACGCGATCGGCGCCGGACGGTTGGCCACCTGTCGTTTCGACGTCCACGACGAGGTACGGCAGGGTGTGCAGCGGGCGCGATTCCACGCCGCAAACTAAGCGCCTTCCCTATTGAGGTCGGGAAAAATCGACGTTAGCTTGTGAAGGATTTCACAAGCTGGCTCGCCCCTTCGATCCCTCCGTGAAGCACATCGCCGAATCCACCGTCCGACGGCTCTCGCTCTACCTCCGCTTTCTGGAGGAGTTCGACGCGCGTGGACAAACCACCGTCTCCTCCGGCGAGCTCGCGCGCTCGGGCGGTACCACGTCCGCGCAGGTGCGCAAGGACCTCTCGTTCTTCGGCTCGTTCGGCAAGCGCGGCCTCGGCTATGGTGTGAAGGATCTCATCCAGGCCATCCGGGAGATCCTCGGGCTCGAGGAGAAGTGGTCGGTGGTGATCGTGGGCGCCGGCAAGATCGGCGCAGCACTCGCGCAGTACCGCGGCTTTTCAGCGCGCGGCTTCGACGTGGTCGGGGTCTACGACTCGGATCCGGCCAAGGTCGGTACCGCGCTGAGCGGCATCACCGTGCGTGCGGACGCCGAACTCGAACGCGACATCACCAAGCACCGGCCGCGCATCGCCGTGCTCTGCGTGCCGGCGGACGCCGCGCAGTCAGTGGTGGACCGCGTGGTCAAGGTGGGGATCAAAGCGATCCTCTCGTTCGCGCCCGCGCCTCTGCAGGTGCCGGCCGACGTGACGCTCCGCGCCGTGAACATGGCGACGGAGCTCGAGATCCTCACCTACGCGCTGACGAACGCGAAGTAGACGGCGCGGCGCGCAGTCCCCCGGTGCGCGGCGAGCACCCTACGCCGCACGCGCCGCGCGGAGTACGCGCAGGAACTCCTCGTCACTCAGCGTCTCCGGCCGGGCTTCCGGATCCACCCCAGCCGCCGCCAACACGGCGTCGGCCTGCTCGGCACTCCAGCCGCGCACGGTGCGCATCACGCGCCGCATCTGCTTGCGCCGGAGCCCGAACGCCGCCTGCACCATCACGCGGAACGGCTCCTCCTCCTCGTCTGCGAGCAGCGTTGTCGCGCGCGCCGAGATCCGGATCAGCGCGGAGTCCACCTTCGGCGGCGGCGTGAACGCCTTGGCCTTCACGCCGAACAGGAGTTCCGCCTTCGCGATCGCCTGCACGTTCACCGAGAGCGCGCCATACGCCTCGCTGCCCGGCGGCGCCGTGATCCGCTCGGCCACCTCTTTCTGCACGAGATAGACCGCGCGCAGCGGACGCGGCCGGATCATCGCGTGAAAGAGGATCGGCGTGGTGATGTTGTACGGCACGTTTCCGGCGAGGAGATAGTCACCGCCCGCGAGCGCGCCGAGATCCTGGTCGAGCACGTCGCCTTCGACCATCCGGAATCGCGGCTCATCCTTCCACCGCGCCGCGAGCATCGGCGCGAGCTCACGGTCGAGCTCGATCGCGATCACTCGGCCCGCGCGCGCAAGCAGCTGCTCCGTGAGTGCCCCGCGCCCCGGCCCGATCTCGATGACGGTGTCGTCCCGCGTGGCACCCAACGCTTCGGCGATCCGCCCAAGCAGCGCGCGGTCCGTGAGGAAGTGCTGCCCAAGCCGCTTCTTCGGCCGTGGAAGACGCTCGCGCTCACCCGACACTCGCCGCTCCTTCTGACTTCCCTCTTCCCTCGTCCGTCCCCCGTCTTCCCTCTCCCATCAGCCGTTCCTCAACACCACCACCGCCTGATCGTCATGCGGCCGCGTGCGTCCCATGTGCCCCTCGACCAACGAGAAGACGCCGTCGACGATCCGCGACGGCACTTCCTTCCGCCGAGCCCGCAGCACGTCGAGCACCGCCGTCTCTCCGAGGGACTCGCCCCGCGCGTTCCGCGCATCGCTGACACCGTCGGTGAAGAGCACCAGGAGGTCCCTCCCGGCATCCCACGCTCGAGCACTCACGTGGAACGCGTCCGGGCCGAGTCCGAGCGGCGGGTCGGTGGCGTCGAGTCGCGACGCCGTGCCGTCCGCGCCGATCACGAACGCGTGCGGATGCCCGGTGTTGGTCCAGCGGATCGTCCCCGCCTCGCGGTCCACGACCGCGTAGCAGAGCGAGAGATACATCTCGGTCTCGCGCAGCTCCTCCTCCAGCGTCGCCAGGAGCGCGGTCATGAGTTCGGCGGGGTCGGCGGTGGTCTGCGCGTGGATCGCGGTCGCGCTCATCACCAACGCCATGATCAGCGCGGCGCGGTACCCGTGGCTCGACACATCGCCGACGAGGATCCCGGTGCGCCCATTCCCGAGCCGGAAAAGATTGTAGAAGTCGCCGCCCACGCCCTCGGCGGGCTCCACACGCACCGCGCACACCGCTTCCGGCGCCACGATCTCGCCCGACGGCAGGAGCTTCATCTGCAGGTCGTGCGCGAGCCGCATCTCGCTCGCGAGCCGCTCCTGATCGATGCTCGCGCGCACGAGGCGCGCATTCTGGATCGCGGTGCCGATCTGGCTGCCCACCGCGGCGACCAACTTCTCGTCGCCCGCCGTGAAGCTCTCTCCGTTCCGCCGGCCGGAGAGACTCACGACGCCGAGTGGAATGCCGCCCTCGGGCGTGGTCCACACGATCGGCACGGAGAGCATCGCGCCGCTCCGGAATGAGGCCTCGAACTCACTCTCGAGCACGCCCGCGTTCACGAGGAGCGCGTGACGCGTGCGGAAGACCCGCGCCGACACGCTCACCGGGTCGTCGATCGGGATCGGCGTCGGCTCCGACGCGCCGGCACCGCGGAGCGTGGTGACGGGCCGGAGCAGCCCCGCATTGGCGTCGTGCACGAGCAGCGCCCCGTAGTCGGCGCCCACCGTGTCGCTGACTTCGAGCAGGATCGTGCGCGCGGCCTCTTCGAGCGTGACGGTGCGGCCGAGGATCTCGCTGATCGAGTACAGGAGATTGATCTCTTCGTAGCGCTCCATCAGCTCGTCCGCGGCGTGTCGCGCCTCCCACTGCGACTGGAGCATCTGCGAGAGCACCGGCGTCAGCACCGCGACCCACTTGAGCGGCGCCGCATCGTCGTCGGCGATGGGGCCGATGCCGAGCCACGCGCGTGAGCGCCCGGGCACGCGGACCACGAGCTGGCGGCCGAGCGCGGTCTCGCGCGCGGTCGGCTCCGCACCCTCGATCCGCGCGAATCCCTCGGGCGGCGTGACGTCGCCGCCCGACGTCGCTGCCACGTCGAGCGGAGCGCCCGCAGACGACTGCGTCCAGAGCACCGCACCCGTGCCGTACGCGGCGCTGAAGGCCTGCAGGACCTGCGCGACGTCGCTCATCGGGCCGTCAGCGGCGCTGCAGCGTGAGACGCACCACGTTCCCCGCTCCGCGGAATCGCTCCACGCGGTCCATCATCGCGCGCATGAGGAAGAGCCCGCGTCCGTCCTCGCGCTCCAAGTTCTCGGGGGTCGTGGGGTCCTCGGTGCACGCTTCGAGATCGAACCCACTGCCTTCGTCCTCGACCTCGAGCACCAGGTGGCCGTTCTCGAAGGTGGCTCGCACGTGCACCTGTTTGGCGGCGTCCTCGCCGTTCCCGCGCAGGATCGCGTTGGAGAGCGCCTCGGTCAGCGCAACGGGCACGTTGAGCGAGAGCGCCTTCGCGGGAAATCGGAGTTCCTCACAGCGCCGCACCACCTGCGCCACGATCGCCTCGATATGCTGGACGTCGCTCGGGATGCGGAGGTCCAGGGCGCCGTTCGCGACCATTCAGAACGTCTCGAGAGCGCGCTCGCGGTTGTCGGCGATCTGGAAGAGCGTGTCGAGCTTGGTCAGCTCGAAGAGCGTTTGGAGGTCGTCGTTGAGATTGGCGAGGCGCAGGTCGCCTCCCATCTCGCGGAGCTTCTTCGCCAGCGAGACGAGGACGCCGAGTCCCGCCGAGTCGATGTACCCGGTGCGCGTGAAGTCCACGAGGAACTTCCGCGCGCCGCCCTCCGCTTCGTCGAGGACGCGCTGCTTGAGCTCCTGGCGATTGCTCACGATGAGCTGTCCCTCGATCTCGACGATGACGACGTTGCCCGTACGCGTGATATGCAGACTCATGAGCGACCCTTGCCGGAGTTCGACGGGAAAGATGACGACTGGAACTTCTGGCGCAACGCCGCGCCCACTGCCGGATGCACCAGCTTTTCGATGTCGCCGCCGAACCGCGCCACCTCGCGGACCAGCGAGGAGCTCAGGTACGAGACCTGCAGCGACGGGACCATGAACATTGTTTCGAGATCCGGCGAGAGATGCCGGTTCATCAGCGCCATCTGGTATTCGTACTCGAAGTCCGCCACGGCGCGCAGTCCGCGCAGGATCACCTTCACTTTCATCTCGCGCGCGAACTCCACCACGAGTCCGCGGAACGCGCGCACCTCGACGCGCGGATCGTTCTCGAGCGCGGCGCGGATCAGCGTGACCCGCTCCTCCTCCGAGAAGAGCGGCTCCTTGGAGACGTTCACCGCCACTCCGACCACCAGGCGATCCACGAACCCCAGCGACCGCTTGATGAGATCGGTATGTCCGTTGGTGATCGGATCGAAGCTGCCCGCGTAGAGCGCCGACTTCGGCATGGTCAGGTGGCTGAACGGTAGAAGGTGACTGCGGTGTCGCCATAGACGCGCCGGTCCACGCTGCGGCCAGCGTTGCCCTCGGGCGCCGGCAGGGTCACCGACGCTTCATGCTCGATGCCAAAGATCGTCGCGAACGCAGCGTCCAGCCAGCGGCGGGCCAGACCTTCGGCGATCCCCTGAGCGTACGGCGGGTCGGCAAACGCCACATCCCACCGCGCGTCCCTCTTCTCCAGGGACGCCCCCGCGCCGGGCGGCGTCACCCCTGCCCCGTGCGCCGAGAGGAACGCCAGCGCGTCGCCGCCGTGCACCGCGCAACGGTCCGCCGCCCCGAGCGTCGCGATGTTCTCGCTGAGGACGCGGCGTGTTCTGGCGTCCTTCTCGACGAAGTCACAGTGCGCGGCACCACGCGAAAGCGCTTCCAGCCCCAGCGCGCCCGATCCCGCGCACAGATCCAGCACCCGTGCGCCATCAAGCGATGGATGCACGATGCTCATCCACGCCTCGCGCACGCGGTCCGCGGTGGGCCGCACCCCGGTAGCGGGCACCTTGATGCGGCGCCCGCGCCATGCGCCAGCGACGATCCGCAGCTCAGCCACCGGAGGCGCCGTTGGATGCACCGCTCGCCGCCCGTACGTCGAGGAGCGTTGCCTGCAGGGTGCGGGCGCCGCGAAACTCGTTCATCTCCAGCCGATACGCGATGTCCACGACCGCGTCACGCGTGACCTCGTTCCGGCGACCCGCGAGGCCCCACCCCAGCGCCTCGATGCTCCCAGCCCCCGTTGCGAGCGAGAACTTGAGCCCGTCGGATCCCACCGTGCGCGCGGCGGACGCCACACGCACGTTCCGCGACACGAGGACCGGCCCGGGATTGCCAACGCCGAACGGCTCCATGTGACGCAGCGCAGCCTCGAGCGAGGCATCGGCCTCGTCGAGCGGCAACTCCAGGTCCGTCCGCAGTTCCGGCACGAGATCATCGGGCGTGAGCCGCTCCCGCGCGATCCGGTTGAAGCGCGCGGCGAACTCGGGGATCCGCTGTTCGTCGATCGTCAGCCCCGCCGCCGCGCGATGGCCGCCGTGCTTGAGCAGCAGATCCGTACACCCTTCGAGCGCGGCGTGCAGGTCGAACTTGCTCGTCGCGCGTCCGGAGCCTTTCCCGATCCCGTCCTTCACGGCGATCATCATTGTGGGCCGACCCGTCATCTCCACCACGCGCGAGGCCACGATCCCGATCACGCCGGCGTGCCAGTCGTCGGACGCGAGCACCAGACCGTAGGTCGACTCGAGGTCCAGCGCGCTCACCGCCTGCTCAGCCTCGGCGAGGATCCGGCGGTCCATGCCCTGCCGCTCCTCGTTGAGCTCCTCGCACTCCCGTGCGATCGTATTCGCTTCTGCCTCGCTCGTCGCGAGCAGCAGTTCCACGCCGCGGAGCGCGCTCTTGAGCCGTCCGAGCGCATTGAGCCGCGGCGCCAGCGTGAACCCGAGCCGTCCCGCCGTGATCCGCTTCTCGTCCAGCCGCGCGGCGCGGATGAGCGCCCGCAGGCCGAGGTTCTTGGACTCCGCCATGCGTTTGAGGCCCGCGCGCACGAGCACCCGGTTGTCCCCCACGAGCGGCGCCACGTCCGCCACCGTCGCGAGCGCCACCAGGTCCAGCTGCTCCTCCACGACCGCCTCGTCGCCGCCGAGGACCCGGGTGACGGCGAGTGCAAGCTTGTAGGCCACGCCAACCGCGGCGAGGTAGCGGTCACGGCCCTCGCGCTCGTCTCGCATGGGATTCACGATCGCGAACGCCTCGGGCAGCGTCGGCCCCGGCCGGTGGTGGTCCGAGATGATCAGGTCCACGCCGGCCGCCGCGAGCGCCGCCGCCGGCTCGACCGCCGTCGTCCCGCAGTCGCAGGTGAGGACGACCCCCGCGCCCGCCGCGCGCGCCGCCTCCACGCCAGCCGCGCTCAGGTCGTAGCCATCGCGGAGCCGATCCGGAATGAACGGCACCACGTTTCCGCCCAGCGCGCGCAGCGTCCGCGTCATCAGCGTGGTCGAGCAGATCCCGTCCACGTCGTAGTCGCCGTGCACGAGGATCGTCTCACGCTCGCGCACGGCGTCCGCGAGGCGCTGCGCGGCGCGCGCCAGGTCGGCGATCGCCTCTGGCGGCTCGAGGTCCGCGAGTGACGGGCGGAGGAACTGCCGCGCCTCCGCTGGATCGTGCACGCCGCGCGCGGCCAGCAGGCGGAACACCGCCGCCGGCAATGGATCGCGCGCCGCCCGGTCCCCGCTCGGCGCGAGCGCCACGGCGAGTTCCGCCGCGACCGCTTCGGGCACGGGAGGCGGCGCGAGCCAGCGCGCCGCAGGCCGGATCCGACTCACCCCGGCTCGTGGTACATCATCACGCCGCAGACCTCGCAGACCTCGATCGTCGTGCCGGAGGTCATCGCGTGACGACGCTGCATCGGGATCGCGGTGTCGCACGCGCCGCAGGCCATGCCGTTGAGCGCGACCACCACGTGCACCCGCTTCTTGTTCCGCGTCCGGTCGTAGCGCGTCAGGAGCTCGGCGGGGACCGCCTTGGCCGCGCCCGCACGCTTCGCCGCGGCCGCCGCCAACTCGCCCTCGAGCGAGGCACGCTCACTCGCCACCTCCGTGCGCGCGGTGGCCTGCTCCGCTTCGAGCGCCGCCAGATCCGCCTTGGCGGCATTGAGCACGCCGCGCATCTCCTCGAGGCGGCGGTTGAGGGCGAGGAGATCGCTCTCTTCGCCCGCCACGATCCGCTTGGCCTGCTCCATCTGCGCGGCGGCGGCGGTCGCCTGGCGCATCGTCTTCACGGCGTCGAGCTGCGCCTGATTCCGGTCGATCAGCCCGCGATGCTCCGCGATCTTGTCGCGCAGAAAGGCCTGCTTCTTCTCCTCGGCGGCGACGAGCGCCCCCTGCCGCTCGATCGTGTCCGTGACGCGCTTCTGGCGCGCGTCGAGTTCGGCGATCCGCGGCGCGAGCGCGGCGAGCTTGGTCTCGATCCCGTGAATGGCCAGGTCTTCGTCTTGCAGGGCGAGTAGTGCTTTGATCTCAGACATCAGTTGGGGGCAGAGGGAAGAAGGAAGATGGAAGATGGGAGGGAACGGCGATACGGAATGGCGATATCGAACGAGGAGATGGGTCAGGCGCGCGATTTGCGCACGCTGCCCCAACTGGGAACGCCGAGCGAGCGCTTCTCGTCGGCCAGCTGCTTGATCTGCAGATTGATGCGGTCCTTCTCGTCGGCTTCCGCGAGCGGAAGCAGCGACTCCAGTGTGCGCACGCGCTCCTCGAGCGAGCGTGCCCTGAGCTGGCGCAGCGCGTCCGCGATCGAGCGCCGCGCCTCCACGACCGCGTCGCGCTCGCTGCGGAGCATCTCGTAGACCTGGATCGCGTGCGGGTCGAGCGTGGCGGTGAAGACCTCCGGGTCCGCCGACGCACCGTGCGTCTGCACGGCGTGGTAGATCGCCCGGTAGATGTCGTCCCGCAGGATCCCCGGAAGGTCGTCCTCGAGCGCCTGCGTGGCTTCACTCTCGCCCGGGATCTCCTCGGACTCGAGCTTGCCCAGCTCTTCAAGGATCTGATCCTCGAAGACCGGCTGCGTGAGCAGCACGCGGATCAGCGTCGCCTCGGCGTTGCCCTGCTCGACGCGCGAACGGTAGGGCCCGCTCGGCGGCGGCACCGGCGCGGCGGCAGCGCCCTGCGCGCCCGCGCCGCGCAACGCCGAGCGCCCGCGCGCCTCGTCGGCGCTGGTGGTCGGCGAGGCGGCGCCGCGCGTCATCGTCCGGCCGCGCCGCATGGTGTGCACCTCCTGCAGCAGCACCTCGCGTGCGATCCCCGCCGCCTCCGCCGCGCGCGCCAGATACAGGTCGCGCGTGATGGGGTCGCTCGCGGCCCGGATCGTCGGGACGAGCCGGTCGAGGGCGCGCCGCTTGTGTTGGAGGTCCTTGAACCATCCGGCGCGCTCGAGGAGCTGCACTTTGCGGTCGAAGACGTCCATCGCGCCGTCGATCATGCCCTCGACCGCCTCGCGCCCCTTGGACCGTGTGAACGTGTCGGGGTCCTCGCCCTCTGGCAGCGTCACCACGCGTACTTCGAGTCCCTTGGCAAGGAGCACGTCGGCGGCGCGGAACGTCGCCTTCTGACCCGCGGCATCCGAGTCATAGAGCAGCACGACCTGCTTGCAATAGCGCGCCAGGAGATCCGCCTGCCCATCGGTGAGCGCGGTGCCCATGGGCGCGACCACGTGCTCGATACCGGCGTCCACCAGCCGCAGCGCGTCGAAGTAGCCCTCGACGAGGAGCACCCGTTCCGCCTTCCGGATCGCGTGCCGCGCGCTGTGCAGGTTGTACAGGAGCTTGCCCTTGGAGAAGATCTCGCTCTCGGCGGAGTTGAGATACTTCGGCTCTCCCGGCCCGAGCAGACGGCCGCCGAAGCCCACCGTGTGGCCGCTCTGATCCAGGATCGGAAAGATCAGGCGGTCGCGGAACCGCGGCCGCAGCTCTTCGGTCTCTTCGCGGCGCACGAGCAGTCCGGCCGCCGTCAGGCGGTCGTCGTCGATCCCGAGCGCGTTCAAGTGCTGCCGCATCGCACTCAGCGCGCGCGGCGAGTAGCCGAGTCCGAACCGGTCCGCCGTCTCGCGGCTCACCCCGCGCTCCGCGAGGTACGCGCGCGCCGCCTCGCCTTCAGGCGCATCCCAGAGCGACTTCCGGAAGAAGTCGGCGACGGTCGCCTGCAGCTCCCACAGCGGCTCGCGCGGATCCGGCCCCTCGCGCTTGCGCTCGACCTCGGGCACGTCCACGCCCGCTTTCGCGCCGACGTACTTCACCGCTTCCACGAAGCTCATCCCGAGCCGCTTCTGCACGAACGTGAACACGCTGCCTTTCTCGCCGCAGACGAAGCACGTGTAGCCGCCGCGCGGGAGCACCGAGAAGTTCGAGTTGGTCCCCTGATGGAACGGGCAGGGTCCGCGCCACACGGAGCCCACCTTCTTGAGCTTCACGTGTTCGCCGATGATGGCGACGATGTCGGCCTGCGCCGAGACCTGGTCCACGATCTCGTCGGGGATCATCGGAACTCGATCATGGTGACACCCGCGCCGCCTTCGTTCCACGCGCCGAGTCGGGCGCTCTTCACGCGCGATTCGTTCTTGAGCAGCTGCGCAACACGCTCGCGGAGCGCGCCCGTGCCCTTGCCGTGAATGATGCGCAGCGAGCCCAAGTCGGCGCGGATCGCATTGTCGATCGCTTCGAGGATCAACCCATCCACCTCGTGGACACGCACGCCGCGCACGTCCACTTCGGTCTTGGCGTCGAGTTCTGGTGCGTCCACGACCACCACACTCGGCGTCTGCTCGCGCAGATGCCGCTGCGAGAGCCGGCGCAGTGAGCCAAAGGGCACCGTCATCTTCATCGCGCCCACGGCGACCACGGCGTCGTCGCCGCGGCGCTCGATCAATCGCCCGGTCTTGCCGCCGAGCGTCGCGACCTCGACGGCATCGCCCGCCTCGAGGGCTACGCCTCGGGCGTCGGCGGCATCACCGACCGCAGCGCGATCGCTGCCACTGCGGGAGCTGGACGCACGCCGCGCCTCCTCGAGCTCTCGCGCATCGAGCGCCTCCAGCGCATCGCGTTCCGCCGCCGCGCGCGCCTCGATGCCCCGCCGCGCCTCCACGGCCTGCTCGTCGATCGCCGCCGCGCCGGCTGCCTTGAGCTCACGGATCGTCCGCTCCACTTCACTGCGCGCCTCGAGCAGGTAGCGACGCGCCTCGGCCCGGGACTGCCGTTCGAGGTCGCGCTCCCTGCCCTTCACCGTCTGCTCGCGCTCCGCGAGCCGCTCGGCGCGGCGGTCCGCGTCCTCCAAGCGTTGCGCGGCATCCTTCTCGCGCGCTTCCAGTGCGGTCGCGCGCGCCTCGACGTCCGCCAGCAATGCCGCGAGGTCGCGCTCCATCTGCGGCACACGCTCTTCGGCGCGACGGAGCACGTCTTCCGGCATCTTGAGCCGCCGCGCGATGGCCAGGCCATACGACCGACCCGGCACGCCCTTGATCAGCCGGTACGTGGGCGCGAGCCGCTCGGCGTCGAACTGCAGCGACGCGTTCACCACGCCCGGCACGGAGCCGGCGAGTTCCTTGAGCGCCCCCAGATGCGTCGTCGCGATCGTCGTCGTGCCGCGCCGCGTAAGCGACTCGAGGATCGCCCCGCCAAGTGCCGCGCCTTCGAGCGGGTCGGTGCCGGAGCCGAGCTCGTCGATGAGCACGAGCGATTCCGCCGACGCGCGCTCGATGATCTGCGTGAGGTGTTTGAGGTGCGCGCTGAACGTCGAGAGCGACGCCTCGAGACTCTGCTCGTCACCGATATCGGCGAACACGTCGTCGAAGCAAGGCACGGTGCTCTCCGCGCCCACCGGCGCGGGGATCCCGCTCTGCACCATCAGCGAGATCAAGGCGAGCGCCTTGAGCAGCACCGTCTTGCCGCCCGTGTTCGGCCCGCTGACGAGCAGGGTGCGCTCCGCAGGCTCCATCGCGAGTTCGAACGGCACCACCGCGACGCCCTGCGCGAGCAGCAGCGGGTGCCGCGCGTCGCGCACGTGGAATCCCGCGCGCGCCGCGACGAGCGTGGCGTCGGCGCAGCCGGCGGCGACCGCATACCGCGCGCGCCCGTAGAGAGAGTCCAGCGCCACGAGCGCATCCCACGCGTCGGCGAGTGCCTCACGCTCGGGGCGCAGCAGGTCGGTGAGCTCGCGGAAGATGCGCTCGCACTCCGCGCGCTCCTCCGCCTCGAGTTCGCGGATCCGGTTCCCCGCCTCCACAGCGGCCGGCGGTTCGACGAACACGGTCTGCCCCGACTGCGAGGTGTCGTGCACAATGCCGCCGACCGACGCACGACCTTCGCGGCGTACGGGGATCACGTAGCGGCCGTTCCGGAGTGTCACCGAGCCGTCGTCCACGCGATGATGCGCTTCGAGCTTCCCCATCAACTTCTCGAGGAGCTTCACGAGCTCGGCGTCCGCACTGCGCAGCTCGCGCCGGATCTTCCGCAGCGCGGGCGAGGCGTCGTCCTTGAGCGTCCCTTCGTCCGTGAGCACGCGCTCCAGCTGTCTCTCGATCGCCTCGCGCGCGATCAGGCGATCGGCGAAGGACGCCAGCGCCGCACGCGCTGCCGCGGGATGCACGTCGCGTCGGAGCGCCAGCTGCGTCCGTCGTGACGAACGCAGCAACACGATCGCGCCGAGGAGTTCGACGCCCGTCCACGCGGCGCCTTCCACACGGAGCCGGCCGAACGCGTCCTGCAGCTCTGGGATCGCCTCCGGACGGAACGGTTCGTCGGCCTGTGTGAGCACACGCATGGCCGCCACCCGCGTGTGCTCGAGGTGCAGCGTGTGCAGGGCGTCGGCGGTCTCGGGATCCGCCAGGGCCCCAGCGCGAACCGGGCGCAGCGCGCGAATGCGCGCTGCGCCCGGTGGGCTGGAAGCCTGCCCCGCGACGTGATCCAGCAGTCGCGCGAATTCGAGGACGTCGAGTGCGTGGGTCTGGACCGTCACGTGGACGTTCCAAGCTCCTCGCGCGCGATCCGATTGATCACGCCGCCGTCCAGCCGCCCCTTGAAGCGCGGCATCACCTGCCCCATCACCGCGCCGATCACCTTGGCACCGCCCTGGATGGCGGCACGCACGGCCTCCCGGACCTCTTCGTCCGACGGAGCCGCCGGGAGCCAGACCTCGAGGGCCTCCGCTTCCCGACGTTCGACCGCAGCAAGGTCCTCTCGCTTGGCCAGTTCGTACTGCTCCACCGACTCGCGCCGCCGCTTGACCGCTTTGCGCAACACGTCGATGACATCGTCATCGGTGAGTGCGCGCTTGACCTCGATCTCGCGGTTCTTGATCTCCGATAGCACGGTGCCCAGCAGCAGGACGCGATCTTTGTCCTGTGCCTTTCGGGCGACATTCAGCTCGCCCTGAAACCGTGTGGCCAACTCGGACATTTAGTGGGTGCGGGTGCGACGGTTCTTGCGTTGCGCTGCGTTGAGCTTCCGCTTTCGCTTCTCGCTCGGCTTCTCGTAGTGGCGATGCTTGCGCAGGTCCGCGAGGATCCCCGCCTTCTCGCACTTCTTCTTAAAGCGCTTCAGTGCACGCTCGAAGTTCTCATCTTCATGGATGATGACTTCAGACAAACTGGATTCCCCCCTTCGTGGCGTTTGTGCGCCGGCTGGGGTGTGAGTGGTGGTAGCCTTCTAAGTTACCGTCTGATAAGCCTTTGAGCAACCCCACGGACTGCTCGCAACTCATCCGGGCGGCCACCGCATCTGCCGACCCCCCAGCACGTGCATATGGATGTGGTCCACTGACTGCCCGCCGTGCTTGCCGACGTTGATCACCAGACGGTAACCGCTCGCGTCCACACCCTCGGTCGCCGCGACCTCCTTGGCCAGCATCGACATGGCCCCGACCACGCTGGCATCCGACACGTCGTTCATCGAGCTGTAGTGCTGCGTGGGGATCACCAACACGTGTACCTCGGCCTGCGGCTGGATGTCACGGAACGCGATGCACGCCGCGCTCTCGGCCACTTTGGTCGCCGGGATCTCCCCACGTACGATCCTGCAGAACAAACAATCGGTCACCCGGCACCCCCTGCCGCTTCGAGTAACGCCCGCGCCGCGGCCACGCCCGCCACCGCGGCGGTCTCGAAGCGCAGCACACTCGCCCCGAGTGAGGCCGGCGCGAAACCCGCACCCTGCATCAGGTCCAGTTCATCCGGCTCGAACCCGCCCTCGGGCCCGACGGCCAACGTGATCACCCGCTCGCCCTCCGCCGCGCGGAGCGCACTCCACTGCGACTCGATCACCCGCAGCAACGGATCTGCCCCGGCATCGAGCAGGATCGCCGCGCCGTCGGCGCGGGCCTCCGCGGCGTGGGCTGGCGTCGCATCCGGAAACATCACCGGCAGCCACGCCCCGCCAGACTGCCCGAGCGCACTGACCATCCGGGCCCGTGCCTTCTGCTGGAAGACCGTGCCTTCCCCGCGCGGCGTCACATGCTTGGAGCGGCGCCAGAGCACAGGACGCCAGCTCGCCACGCCAAGTTCCGTGGCCTTTTCCGCGAGCCAGAGCATCCGGTCACGGTCCGCCACAGGCAGCAGCAAGTGGATCGCCGGCGGCGGCTCCACGGTATCGCGCGTCTCCACGGCCACCGTCGCGTGGCGCTTGGCCAGCTGCGTCAACGCCCCCTCCGCCCGTGCGCCGCGTCCATCGAGGATCCGCACCCGCGCGCCCACGTCGAGTCGACGCACGCGCATGTGATGCGCGGCCTCTTCGCCCAGCGTCACGGTGGTCGCGTCGCCGAACGGCTCGTCGGTGACGAACGTGGGAAGGCTCACGCGGAGAATCTCGCACGAACGCTCCACCACTGCTCTTCCTGATCCTCCCGCTCGACGGTCCACCCGCCGTCCGCGAGTGCGGCGAGCATCCTCTCGCGCTCCTCGATCAGGATCCCGCTCAGGATCGCCTGGCCGTCGGCGGTGAGCGACGCCTTGATCACCGGAAGCAGTTCCAGGAGCACGGACGAGATGATGTTCGCCAGGATCACGCGCACCGGGCCGACCACCGGCAGGAACGCCGCCGCATCGCCCTCGAGCACGATCACGCGGTCCGCGACCCCATTGCGCTCGACGTTCTCCTCGGCGTTTCCGATCGCGTCGTGATCCATCTCGATCGCGAAGCACCGCCCGGCCCCGAGCTTGGCGGCCGCGATCGCGAGCACGGCACTGCCCGCGCCGAGGTCGGCCACGGCGTCGCCCCGTCGGATGCACTCCTGCATCAGCCGCACCACGCCACGCGTCGTGGGGTGCTCGCCGGTGCCAAAGGCCATCGCGGGCTCGATGACGATCGTCGTCGCCGCGTCCCGTCCGTCCGCGAGCCACGGCGGCGTGACGGTGAGGCGGCCGAGCGTGTGCGCGCCGATGCGCTCCCGCCACTTGAGCGACCAATCGACGTCGGCCAGCGCGGACACGTCCGCGCGGATCCCGGCGTCCGCCGAACGCGCCGCCTCCACCAGCGCGTTCACGTTGGCCCCCGCGGCGAGATGCGTCACCAGCGCTGCGCCATCCTCGTGCACCCCCTCGGCCCCCTGCGCGAACATCGCGGCTGAGACTGGGCCCGCCAGATCCGCAGAGGAAGGCGTGAGCGCCACCCGCGTCCAACTCAACGAAGTCCCTCCCACCAGACACCTGCCACCTGCCGCCTGTCCCTCATGCGTTCAGCACTTCTTTCATCTTCGCCCAGAACCCTTTCTCTCGCTTCTCGGGCGCCTTGTCCTGCACTTCCTGCAGCTGTTCGATCAGCCGCTCCTCTTCCTTGCCGAGCTTCTGCGGCGTCCAGATCTGAACGCGAACATGGAGATCCCCAGTCCCACTCGCGTTGACGCGCGGCAGCCCGCGCCCGCGGAGGATGAACACCTGCCCGCTCTGCGTCCCGGCTGGCACCCGCAGCGTGAGCGGTCCGGTCACGCCGGGCACGTCCACGTCGGCGCCGAGCACCGCCTGCGGATACGTGACCAGCACCTCGCAGTAGAGATCCTCGCCGTCGCGCTCGAAGCGGTCGTCCTCGACGACGTCGAAGACCACGATCACGTCGCCGCGCGGTCCACCGCGGACGCCCGCGTTGCCGACGCCGCGCAGATGCATGTACTGCCCCGTCGAGACGCCCGCCGGCACCTTGAGGTCGATCGAGTGCTCGCCCCGCTGCCGGCCCTCGCCGCGACACTCCTTGCACGGCGACTGGATCATCACGCCCTCACCGCGGCACGTGGGGCACGGCGCGACGCTCACGAACTGCCCGAAGAAGCTCTGCTGGGCGCGCCGCACCTCCCCGACGCCGGCGCACGTGCCGCAACGCTGCGGCGACGTACCCGGCTCCGCCCCCACACCCGCGCACCGATCGCAGGGGTCCAGCAGCTTGAGCTTCGCCGTCTTCGTCACGCCGGTGGCCACCTCGAGCATCGTGAGCTGGAGATCCAGCTTCACGTCGGCGCCCGCCCGCGGCCCGGACGACTGCCGGCCCCCACCCCCGCCGCCAAAGAGATCGCCAAGGCCGAAGTCGCGCATGAAGATGTTGAGCGCTTCGGAGAGGTCCACGTGGTGATAACCGCCACCGCCGCTGCCGCGGAGGCCGGCCTCGCCGTACCGGTCGTACGCCGCCCGCTTCTGCGGGTCGCGGAGCACGTCGTACGCCTCAGTGATCTCCTTGAACTTCTCCTCCGCCTCCTTGCTGCCCCCGTTCTTGTCGGGGTGATACTGCATGGCAAGCTTGCGATACGCCTTCTTGATCTCGTCGTCGGAGGCGGTGCGCGGCACGTTCAGGGTCGTGTAGAAATCGGCCATCGTAGAAAGTTAAGAGGGACGCGGGGGGAGTGTCACGGGAGACCCTCGCGCGCGGCCTTCCCCGCCTTAGCTTCCCGCGCGTGCGCCGCCTTCGCGATTCCGTCCTCCTGCTCAGCGCCGGCAATGCGGTCGGACTGCTCGCGCCCCTCATCGCGATCCCCTACCTCGCGCGCGTCCTGCGCCCCGAGGGGTGGGCGCCGGTGCTGGTCGCCCAGGCCATCGCCGCGTGGGTCGTCCTCGTGCTCGACTTCGGCTTCGAACTGTCCGGCACGCGCGCGATCGCGCGTGTGCGCGGAACGACCGCCGATGCCGCAGCCGTGGTGCACCGCGTGCAGAGCGCGAAAGCCGCGCTCTTGCCGCTCGGAGCGGCGCTCATCGTCGTCGCGTTCGCCGCGACGCCCACGCTCACGGTCGCCGGACCACTCCTGTACTGGACGCTGGGCTACGCTCTCATTCGCGGGCTCGATCCGTTCTGGTACTTCCAAGGCGTGGAGCGGGTCGGCGCCGCCGTGATCGTGCAGACCACGACCAAGCTCGCGGCAGCGCTCGGCGTCTTCTGGTTCGTTCGTGCGCCGAACGACGGCTGGAAGGTGCTCGCCCTGCAGGGCGTCTTCGCGGCCATCGCCTTGCTGCTGCTCACGGTGCGGATGCACCGCGAGGTGCCAGCGCGTCTGCCCACCCAGAGCGCCGCCCGCGACGGACTGCGCGAAGGCGCGCCCCTCTTCGCATTCCGCGCGTCCGCGGGCCTGTTCGCGTCGGCGAACGTCTTCGTGCTGAGCATCTTCGCCGCCCCCGCGGCGGTCGCGATCTTTGGCGGCGCTGAGCGGTTGGTGCGCGCTGGCATCGGCCTGCTGGGTCCGGTCACGCAGGCGGTCCTCCCGCGCGTCAGTCACGTCGCCGCCGCAGATCCCGCCGGCGCGCGCGCCATCGTGCGGGTCTCGCTTCGCGTCGTTGGCGCCGCCGGTCTCTTCCTCGGCGTCGTGTCCTTCGCGGGCGCGCCGCTGCTCGTGCGGCTCCTGCTCGGCCCCGGCTACGAGCTGGCGATCCCGCTGATGCGCATCCTGGCACTCCTCCCGCCGCTGGTCGCGATCAACACCGTCCTCGGGCTGCACTGGGCCGTGCCGCTCGGCCTGGAGCGGCCCTTCGTCGCCGCCGTCATCGCAGGAGGCCTGCTGAACATCGCGCTCGCCATCGGCGTGGCGCCGTACTGGGGAGGGGCGGGCGTGGCGTGGACGATCCTCGTCGGCGAACTCGTGATCTTCGTGCTCCTCGCGCGACGCTACCGAGGACGAGACCGGAGTCGCGAACGGAGTGCACCGTGACCGTGGACATTCTCTGCGCCGTGCACAACGGCGATCGCTACTTGGACGATCTCTTTCGCAGTCTGCAGGCGCAGCGCGTGCCGGACTGGCGATGCTGGGTGCGTGACGACGGCTCGACGGACGCGAGCGCCGGGCGCGTCGAGGCGTGGGCCAAGCGTGATCCCCGGATCACCCTCCTCCACAAAGGCCCGCCGGCTCTCGGTGGCGCGGGCGCCGGTTCCTACGGCTGGTTGATCGAACGGCTGCCAGCCGATGCACGGATCGTCTGCCTGGCGGACCACGACGACGTGTGGCTTCCGGATCGGCTCGAACGCAGTCTCGCCGCGCTCGCAGACGCCGAACGGGCGCAGCCGGGACCGATCCTCGTGCACACTGACCTCGAAGTGGTGGATGACCGGCTGGAGACGATCCACTCCTCGTTCTGGCAGGCGGCGGAACTCGACGTCACGCGAGCGGACACACGACGCATTGCAGTGGACAACGTGGTCACGACCTCGACGATCACGATGAATCGCGCGCTCATCGAGCGGCTCGGGCCGCGTCCACCCGCGGCGGTCCGCAATCCGGACGCGTGGTTCGCCCTCGCTGCCGCCGCGTTCGGTCGGATCGTGGCACTGCCCGTCGTGACGGTGCGCTACCGCCAGCACGGCGCGAACGCGGTCGGGGCGCTCGAGCGCGCCCAGCGCGCGCAGCGGTCGCTCCTGACGGCGATCCGCCGCGGGATCGCCACACGCCGCGAGTATCGCAGAGACCTCGAACACAGCTGCGCCCTCGCACAGGCATTCGTGGATCGTTTCGGGGACGCGCTCACCGCGAGCGACCGGCTCTTTCTCGAAGCGTATGGGGCGCTCCCCCGCCACAGCGCGCTCGCGCGAAAGCTTGGCGTCCTCAGACTCCGGCGGCGTCCCGGCCGCACGGTTCTCGCAGCGCTCGGAGAGTTCCTCCGCGCTTGAATCGCCCGGCGAGCGAATCCGGCGCGGCGCGCACCGCGCGCGCGACGTGCGTCCCTACGCGAGCAGGTCCGTCACCAGCGACGACGTGTGCGTCACGAGAGAGATCACCTTCTCGTACGGCATCCGCGTCGGTCCGATCACGCCGATCACTCCGGTGAGCCCGCCCGCGCGATACTCCGATGTCACGACCGTCAGGCCGCCGAGGAGCTCGGAGCCGTGCTCGTTGCCGATGGTGATCGAAACCCCCGGCGACTCGCTGCGCGCCCGCAGCAGCGACGCGAGCTGCGTCCGGGTCTCGGTGAGCGTGAGGAGCTGCTTCATACGCTCCCCGCTGGCGAACTCCGGCTTCTCCGCCAGCACCGACGCCTGCCCGAGCACGATCTGATCCTCGTCCGCAGGTCGCGCCACGTCGAAGAACTGCTCTCCTTCCTGCACGAAGATGTTGAGGAGCTCCGTGGAGCCCGCGTGCGACCCCGCGTCACGCAGGCGCTCGCCCAGCGTCTGTCGGATCTCGGCGAGCGACAGTCCGCCGAGGCGATCGTTGAGCACCTGCTGCACTTCGACGATCGCTTCGTCCGCGATCTCGCCGGCGATCTCGATGAATATCGTGCGCACCACGCCGCCGCGAAGTGTGAGCACGAGGATCAATCGCTCGCTGCTCATCCGCACGAGTTCGAGGCGCTGCAAGATGGTCTGATCCAACCGCGGCCCAAGCGCAACGCCGAGTTCCTGGGTCAGCACCCCGAGCGACTGCGCGGCCCGGCGCAGGATCGTCTCGATCGCCGAGCCGCGCTCCCCGATCTGCTCGGCCAGGCGATCGCGGTCGATCGACGGCGGCGGCTCGAGGCGCATCAGCGCATCCACGTACACGCGGTACGCCTTGTCCGTGGGGATCCGCCCGGCGGACGTGTGCGGGTGGAAGAGAAATCCCTTCTCCTCCAGATCCGCCATCGTATTTCGAATGGTGGCGGGCGAGACCCCGAGCCGAAACCGGCGAGCCAAGGTGCGCGAGCCGGCGGGCTCCGCGGTCTCGACATATGAACGCACGACGGCCTCGAGTACTTGCCGTTCGCGGTCCGAGAGGTCGTGAAGCGCCATAAGTCGAAGATTACGAACGACTTCGGAGCGAAGTCAAGGCGGCCGCGAGCGAGTCGAGTCGGAGCCAACCGGCTGGAGTGAGGCGAAGCACCGGGGACTGGGGCAGCGGCTCCGCCCGCTCCGCGACCTTTGACCCGCTCGGTCGCGCTGTAAATCCAGGCTCGTCCGCACCAGCACCGCTTGACCCCAGCTCACCCCAACCGGCGTCGATCCATCGAGTAACCGTCGTCAGCTCATTTTGCCGGATATTCAGTCCATCGGTCGTCCGCAGTCCCAAATAAACCGCCTCCGCGACCGCCTCATCCGGACCGATCGCCTCTCTGCCTTCGAGCGGATCCACCCCTTCGGCGAGCTGCGCTTGCCACGCGGTGTAATGGCTCTCGTTCCAGCGCCTCGTCCTCCCGTCGAAACCGTGCGCGGCCGGCCCGAGGCCGAGGTACGGTGCGCCGGTCCAGTAGGCAGAGTTGTGTACGGCCCGGTGCCCCGGCCTTCCATAGTTGGAGACCTCGTAGTGCTCGTAGCCCGCCGCCACCAATCGCCGGTCCGCCTCGAGGAACTCCGCTTCGTATCGCTCCTCAGGCGCCTCGATCACCTGTCCCCTGGCGGTCCATTTCCCTAGCGGGGTCTTGGGCTCCACCGTCAATCCGTAGATGGAGAGGTGGTTGGCCTCGAGCGCCAGCACCAGGTCCAGATCCCGCCCCCAATCCCGCTTGAGGTGCTCTGGCAACGCGAAGATCAGGTCCACCGAAATGTCAGGGATTCCCGCACTCCTGAGCGCGCGTACGGCCGAAGCCACCTGCTCCACCGAATGCTCCCGGTGCATCCAGCGGAGCACGTCAGGATCGAAACTCTGGACTCCCAGCGACACGCGGCGCACACCGGCCGCCGCCCAAGCGGCTGCCGCAGGCGCATCGACGTCCTCGGGATTGGCCTCGATCGTAAGTTCGAAATCGGGCCCAAATGTGGAAAAGTCATCCACACCCAGCCAGTGTGCGAATCCCGAGAGCAGTGCCTGCATCCCAGCTCCGCCTAGCTTCGAAGGCGTGCCGCCGCCCAGGTAGAGCGACCGCAGACCGCTCCGATCCACGTCCGGAGTCCGAATCCTCAGCTCCGCCATTACGGCGGCCACGTACTCGTTCACCGGTACGTTCTTCCGAACCGCGATCGCAAAGTCACAGTACGAGCAACGGCGTCCACAGAACGGGACGTGCACGTAGATGTGGCGGTATTGAGGAGCCGGCATCAGGGGCGCGGATCCTGCGACAATGGGCTCGCTCATGACGAGCGGCTCCGCTGGAGAGCCTCGCGAACGCACTCACGCGGTACCGATCGGCGATAGCCGGCAAGTCCACAGCATGAGAACGACTTCAAGTATTTTCTCAAATCAATGTAATATATAAGTTTACTGGCGTTACATAATGTAACTTCTCCGACGACTCCAGAATCTCCACATCCTGACGACGTCACTCAATTCTGGAAAGTCTCGCCTAGCTGCGAACGCCTCGAAAGCTCGGTTAAACATCCCGCGAAACGCCCCGTCAGCCCCCTTCCCGACCCCTCCAGGACAAGCCCTTGGTGGCGCTATCGGGACCCCTCCTCCAGCAGGCCTCGGTTCACGCAGAGATCCGGAAGTACCCGCCCCCATCTCTTGCCGCGAGCCCATCGAGCTCGAGCCGCAGCAGCGATCCGGATATCTGCCCTACTGGCATACCGAGCTGGAACGCGAGATCATAGCTCGGCGTAGCCCGGGGCCCGAGGAGGCTGAGGATCCTGGTCTCGAGATCTGAGAGTCTCGAGTCTTCGCCACCTCCCGAGGCAGCTCTCGATGTGGATAACCCGTAGATACTCAACATGTCCTCCACATCCGCAACCACCATCGCTCCGTCCCGGATGAGAAGGTTGGAGCCCGCCGAACGCGGGTCATCGATCGCACCGGGCACCGCCGCCACAAGTCTCCCCTGCTCCAGCGCCTGGGAGGCCGTATTGACGGCGCCGGACTTGAAGCCCGCTTCCACGACCACAGTCACCCGGGCCAAGGCCGCGATGATCCGGTTGCGCCTCGGAAAGCAGCCCCGAAAGGCCTTGGTCCCCGGTTCCACCTCGGAAACTACTGCTCCCTGCCGCTGTACGGCTTCGTGCAGGGCGCGGTGGGACACGGGATACGGCACGTCGACCCCGGTGCCGAGGACGGCGATGGTCCGGCCGCCGGCCTCGAGCGCCCCCCGGTGCGCGGCTGCGTCCACGCCTCGGGCGAGTCCGCTGACCACGACTAGGCCGGCGCGGGCCGCCGCCGACGCGAGGCGCTGCGCCGTCCGCTCCCCGTAGGCCGACGCCTCTCGGGTGCCGACGATGGCCACCGCGAGATGGGGAGCCGCGCGAAGCGTCGTCGCATCCCCCAAGTACCAAAGGCCCGCGACCGGGTGCGAAATGTCCCCCAGCGTGGCAGGCAGGTCGGCGGCGTCCAGTCTGAGCGGGTGAAGGCTCGGAGACGCCGCCGCGCCGATCATCCGACCGGCAACTCCCCGGCGGCCTTTCGCATCGCCAGCAGTTCGCTCCACCAGGCGGCCTTGATCTCTTCCAGCCCCATGCGGCCAGCTGCGGAGATCGAGAACAGCCCGAACGCCTCCGGCGCCTCGATCTCGGGAACGTAGTCCTCCCCGAGCAGGTCGAGCTTGCTGAAGACCACACAATGCGGCTTCTGAGCCAGTTCCTCCGAGTAGCTCCGGACCTCCGCGCGCAGCTTGTCGTACTCCTCCTGCCAATCCATGGCGTCGATGGGGATCATGAACGCGAGCAGACGCGTCCGCTCGATATGCCGGAGGAACTGCAGGCCGAGCCCCTTCCCCTCGTGGGCGCCCTCGATGATGCCGGGGATGTCCGCGACCACAAAGGTGCGCGAGTCGCTCAGCTGGACCACGCCAAGGTTCGGGGCGAGGGTCGTGAACGGGTAGTCGGCGATCTTGGGGCGCGCCGCCGAGATCACGGAGAGCAGCGTGGACTTGCCTGCGTTGGGCTGCCCGACGAGCCCGATGTCCGCGATGAGCTTGAGTTCGAGCTCGAGGTTCCGCACCACGCCCTCTTCACCCGGCTGCCATTCCCGCGGCGACTGGTGCGTCGCGGTGGCGAAGAAGGTGTTGCCCTTTCCGCCGCGTCCGCCCTTGGCCACGATGAGCTCTTGGCCGTGGTCGAGGATCTCCCCCAACCGCTCGCCCGTATCACGGTCGCGGATGACGGTCCCCGGCGGTACGGGCAGGACGATGTCCTTGCCGGAACGCCCGGTCTTGTTCGAGCCCATCCCATGCTCGCCGCGCTCCGCGTCCCACTGGTCGCGGTACTTGAAGTCGAGGAGGGTCGAGAAGTTGGCGTCGCCGCGCACGATCACGTCGCCGCCCTTGCCGCCATCGCCGCCGTCGGGCCCACCCATGGGGGTGAACTTCTCCCGACGGAAGGAGGAGCATCCGGAGCCGCCGGTGCCGGCGGCGACCTTTACGGTGACGAGATCAATGAACAACGCGCGAGGGGTCGGAGTGAGCAGTGAAAGCTAACCCCCTTCCGCGCCCGGGCACGTCGCGAGCGTTGCCCCTCGCATCGAATCGCCGCTCGCTATCCCTTTGCCACCGCGATGCGGGCACTGCGGTGCGTCGCCCGTCGGTCGGGCGTTGTTCCCCAGTTCACGACATGCACGCCACGTTCTTCTCGCGCCGCCGTCGACTTCGTGCCTTCGTGCCTTCGTGGTGAAGCAGTTCCCGGCACCCTACTTCCCGAACACGCGCTCCAGCAGCAGGCGGGCACGCGCCAGGTCGTCGGCCTTCACCACCCCGTCGAGGGCCGAGAGGGTCGCGCGGAGCTCATCCGATGTGGCGCCGGCGTTCAGGGCGCCGTGCAAGTGCGAGTGGAGCTGACGGTCCTGCGCGCTCGCGACGCACGCGGCGACGATGCAGAACTCGCGGATCTTGAGCTCCAGTCCCGGGCGGGAGAGGATCTTGCCGTAGCCCTCGACGATCATCCACTCGTCGAGCGCCGGGTGCAGCGCGACGATGTTGTGCCGCAGCTTCTCGTAGAACTTGCCGTACACGGTCGCGCAGGTCGCCTCGCCGTCCGCGCGCCAGCGATCCAGGTCCGGCGTCGGCATCTCGGCCGGCGACGGTGCCGCGACGCCGCTCGAACGCCGCCACTCGCGCGTGGCGTTGAGCGCCCGGGGGAATCCGGCAAAGAGATACGCCTGAAGGATGGCCTCCTCGACCCACGCGACCGGAGTCCTGGCCGAGAGGACCTCCTCGCAGCCGGCGCGGATGTCGGTCTCGGTGCCGGCCGCGATGCGTGCGGAGAGCCGGACGAGCGCGGAGAGCTCGGAGGTGATCATCGATCAACGACCGGGGCCGCGAGGCGTGCGCGCACCGCCGTCGAGCCAGCGCGCACCGCCTTCACGCCAGCGCGCCCCGAACCTCCCCCACCTGCTCGCCCCGCGTGTTCCGCAGCCCCTTGGCGGCAAACTCCGCGAGCCGCGGCGGGAGATCGGCCGGCAGCACGTTCAGCTGCTGCAACGCGTGCAGGACCGCGATGTGCTGCGCGCGCAGCGCGCCATCCTCGACCTTGAGGGCGAGCCCGAGGCCAAGCGCCGGCACTGCCACCGAGTGCACGCCCTCGGCGCCGACCTTCGCGATCACCTCGCCGTTCGTCTCCTCGAGGATCAGCGTGTCGAAGCGGTCCGTGCCGCCCACGAGGTGCGGGTGCGCACGCATCGCCGCAGCCGTGCGGAGCGGTACTTCTTCCCCCGAGTGGATCGCGCGCGCCCACCGCGCGTACGCCAGCGCCATCCGGTCGAGCGAGAGCGCCATCACGGGCACTCCGCAGCCGTCGACGGCGAGCGGCATGTCGTCGAGCGGCACGCCCGTCCACGCCGACACTTCGCCGAGCGCGCCGCGCTGCACCGGATGGTCTGCCTGCTCATAGCCGCGGATCGCCCAACCCGCGCTCTTGGCGCGCCCGAGCATCGACGCGTGCTTGCCGCTGCAATTGTTATGGAGCCGCGTCGGCGCCTGTCCGCTTTCGCGGAGGATCTTGGCGCCGCGCGTGGACAGCGGCTCGTGCGCGCCGCACGCAAGATCGCCTTCCTCGAGGCCCAGCGACCGCAGCATCCGTCCGGCGACCGCCACGTGCTCCGGCTCGCCGCCGTGCGACGCCACCGCCAGCGCGAGTTCCTCGTCGCCCCACCCGAGCTTGTCGAAATCGCCCGAGGAGAGGAGCGGCATCACCTGAAAGAACTTGGAGCACGAGCGCCACATGGTGAGCAGCGCACTGTCGCGCGCCGCCGCGACGAGCACGTCGTCCGCCCCGATCACCGCAGCATGCACACGATGCCGCGATTCGACCACGTCTCCGCGCGTGACCTCGACGTCGAGGTTGAGTGCATGCATATGCCCTGAACCTAATCAATGACCGCGATGCCAGACGCGAGATGCTTGATGCGTGTCCCCGCTCCCGCATCGTCCCCAGGCGGTACCCGCATCCAGTCCTGCATCCTGCATCGCCTCCATCCCGCGTCTGGCGTCGCCCGGGTATCGCGCATCGCCGTCAGGCAGTTCCCGCCTCCAGCCGACCCCGCACGAACTCCGTCAGCCCCTCGCGCGTATTCAGCGAAGGCACCGCGATCACCGCCTCCAGCATCGCCTTCAGCATGCGCCCGAGCGCCGGCCCACTCGCCACGCCGAGCGACCGCAGATCCTCCCCATCCAGCGCGAGATCCGCCACCGTGAGCGGATCCCGAAACGCCGACCGCAGCGCCCGCCGATACAGCCCAACCCCACGGTCCCGCATCGCCCCACCGAGTCCCTCGGCACATGCGCGCGCCCAGAGCAGCCGCGCCAGTCCCGGCACCATCAGCCGCCCCGCCGACGCGATCAGCCGCCGCAACTCCGCTCCACTCGCCTCGTCCGCTTCCGGCGCGCCCGCGAGCTCCCGCAGCCGCGCGAGACTCACGCGCCCCGCCGCCTCCGCCAGCGCGACCGTCGCCTTCAGTTCGAGATTCGAGAACTTGAGCGCCTTGAGGTCTTGCTCCAGTCCGCGCGCCGGCGCCACACCCGGCTCGGCAAAGAGCGCAGCCAGCCTTAGCATCCGGCGATCGGGCCGGCGCGCGAGCCCAGGCCGCGCGAGGTGATCGAGCGCGGCGAATCGCGCCGGCGGCGCGTCCGCCAGCCGCGGAATGAGCTGCGCGAGCACGCCTGCCTCGCGGTAGCGCTCCAGCGTCGCGTGTGGGCGCGCGACCTGATCCATCACCTTTTCGAGTTCCTGCTTCACGCGCTCCATCGAGAGCCGTCCGAGGTGGGGCGCGCTCGCGCGGATCGCTCCCCACGTGTTGGGCTCGATCGAGAACCCGAAGCGGCCCGCGAAGCGCAGCGCGCGCAGGGCGCGCAGCCGGTCCTCGCGCATCCGCTCCCCGGCATCGCCGACGCAGCGGATGAGCTTGCGCTCGAGATCCGCACGGCCACCAAAGGGATCGCGCACCTCGAGCCGCTCCGCGTGCACCGCGATCGCGTTCACCGTGAAATCGCGCCGCGCGAGATCCTCGTCGAGCGTGGCGCCGAACTTCACGACCGCGTGGCGTCCGTCCGTCTCGACGTCGTGGCGAAACGTCGTCACCTCGTGCAGCACGCCTGCGCGGTCTAGCACGCCGACCGTGCCGAAGGCGATGCCGACCGGTACGGTACGTCGAAAGAGCTTCTGGACCTGCTCCGGGCGCGCGCTGGTGGCAATGTCCCAGTCGAGCGTCTCGATCCCGAGGAGCGCATCGCGCACCGCCCCGCCCACACACCACGCCTCGTGCCCCGCCTTCTCGATGGTGGCGCAGATGACCCGGACGGGTTCAGGAGGCTGGAGGCGTGTCACGCGGGAAAGATAAGGTCGGTGCGGGCCGCGTCGCCGTCCACGCGAGCCCCGCAAGCAGCACCGCGCCGCCACCGAGGGTCCACACGCCCGGTGTCTCCTGGATCGCCGGCAGGGCCCACGCCAAGAGGCTCGCGCCGACCGGCTCCAGCAGCAGCAGGAGACTCACCACGAACGCCGGCACGTACCGCAGCGACCAGTTGAATCCCGTGTGCCCGACCAGCATCGGCCCGATGGCGATCGCCGCGAAGATCCCCCACTCGCGCACCGGTTGCGGCGCGAGGTGCGTGCCCTGCACCATCGCGAACGCGAGGAGCACCCCCAGGCACGCGCCGTACACGAGCCCCACGTACGGCAGCAGCGAGAGCCGCTGCCGCAGCGAACGACCCACCAAGTAGTAGAGTCCGACGGTCACCGCCCCGAGGAGCGCAAGCATATTGCCGAACACGGCGCCGCTGAATCGCGATCCGTCACCAACCGTTCGCGCCGACGCGTCGGCCGCCGCATCCATCGCGATCATTCCCGCGCCCACCAGCGCCAGCACGATCCCCGCCAGCTGCGCCCCGCTCGGCCGCTCACGCAGCCACAGCGCCGAGCCCGCGACGATCACGACCGGATGCAGATTCACCAGCAGCACACTCGCGGCGACCGTCGTGTGCGAGAGCGATGCGATCCAGCTCCAGAAGTGCACCGCAAGGAACGCCCCCGCCGCCAGTGCCAGCATCAGATCCCGGCGTGACAGCCCACGCCACTCCCGCCACCCGCCGCGCACCGCCAGCAGCACGCCGATCACCCCCCAAGCGATCAGCATCCGCCAAACCGCGATCGCCAGCGCCTCCGCCCCCGACACCCGAGCCAGCGGCCCGGAGATCGAGATGCCGACGACCGCAAGCGCGAGCACAACGGGCAGGAGGCGGGGAACGGAGCTCAAAGGGGCAGATGTGAGGTGGGAGATGTGAGGTGGGAGATGTGAGATGTGAAAGGAAAGATGCGAGCGCGGCGAGCC
>CAZGFE010000007.1:0-32235 GCA_964524665.1 uncultured Gemmatimonas sp. | reverse complement strand
GCGCGGCGAGCCAACAGCACCCTGTCCCGTCCCAGCATCCCGTCCCAGCATCCCGTCCCCGCATCCCGTCCCAGCATCCCGCCCCAGCATCCCGTCCCAGCATCCCGTCCCAGCATCCCGTCCCAGCATCCCGCCCCCGCATCGCCCCGACGCCGTACCCGCATCCAGTCCCGCATCCCGCATCCAGCAACCCCGCGTCCCGCGTCGCCCGTGTATCGCGCATCGCATTTCGACAGGCGAGCGCACAGATTCCGCCCCATGCCAAAATCCCGCATCGCCCGCGATCGCGTGACGGCCCTCCTCGCCGCCATCAAGACCAAGCCCCCCCGCATCGCCGTCATCGGCGACGCCATGCTGGACCTCTACCTCAAGGGCGACGTCGACCGCATCAGCCCCGAAGCGCCCGTGCCGGTCGTCCGAGTACGCGAGCGTCGCTACGCGCTCGGCGGCGCCGCCAACGTCGCGCAGAACGTCCTCGCGATCGGCGCGCGGTGTGAACTGGTCGCCGTGGTCGGCGACGATGCCAATGGCGCCCAGCTGCGGGACATGCTCATGATCCACGCCGCGGAGCCGCGCGGGCTGGTGACGATCGCGCGGCCGACGACCATCAAGACCCGGGTGGTGGCGCGCGGGCAGCAGGTCGTGCGCGTGGATGAGGAAGTGGACGCGGATCTCGCCGGAGACGAAGTGCAGCGCGTACTCGCGGCCGTGAAGCGGGCCATCCAGGACGCCGATGCGATCGTGCTCGAGGACTACAACAAGGGCGTGCTGATCCCCGCCGTGATCGAGGCCGCGATGAGCGCGGCGCGCGCCAAGGGCATCCCGATCGTCGTGGACCCCAAGTTCCGGAACTTCTTCGTCTACAAGGGCGCCACGATCTTCAAACCGAATCGCCGGGAGCTCGAGGCCGCGCTCGGCGCGGCGGTGGATCTCGACCACCCGGAGGCGCTGCCCGCGGCCTTGGCGCGACTCGAATGCGAGCACCTGCTGCTCACCCTGAGTGAGCACGGCATGGCCCTGATCGGGGCCGATGGGGCGGTGGACCGGATCCCTACGACCGCGCGCGAGGTCTACGACGTGGTGGGTGCGGGAGACACCGTGACCGCGTACCTCGCGGCGATGCTCGCCGCCAAGGCCACGCCGTTGGAAGCCGCGATCCTCGCGAACTATGCTGCGGGTGTGGAGGTCAGCAAGGCGGGCGCGGCGACCGTCTCACCCGACGAGATCCTCGAGGCCTATGATGCGCACTAGCGTGCTGGCGGGGCTGCTGGCGGCGGCGCTTCTGCCCACCGCGGCGCCGGCGCAGTGGGGCGGCGCCGTGGGCTTTCGCGTGCCGGTCGCGTCGAGCGAGAGCGTGCGGAACTCCGACCGCTCCGGCTACGAAGCGCGCGTCTACTACGACCACGACCTCACGCCTCGCTGGGGATGGCGCGGCGAGATGGCCTACACTCAGATGCAGTTCCGTCGCGACGTCGACACAGCGCAGTTCAAAGTGTCTGAGAACGGATTCGAGTTCCTCGCGCAGGCACGCGCGATGATCGCCGACGGGCCGTTCGCGGGCGCCTTTGCAACGCTTGGGCCCGTGGCGAGCTTCCGCGCCGCGTGCGGCACCTATGGGACGCACGATGCCAACGGACGCGTCGCCTGTGACGAGGGCGACACGTTTCTCGTCGGCTGGAGCGTGGCCGCTGGGTACCGCTGGCCCACTGGCGGGAGAAACGACTACACGCTGGAGTTTCGCTACGTCGGCAACGTGACGGCGGCGGCAGGCGGCCAACTCGTGGCAGTCGCCTTCGGGATCCGCCGGCAGCGCGCGCTGTTCCGCGACGACGAGCGCTGAAGCGCCGGGAACGACGAAGGGGGCGCGGCTTTCGCCGCGCCCCCTTCGTCTGCCTTCAACTACCGCGCGTTACCGGCGAGCCGCCGCCGCAAGCGCCTGGCGGATCGCCAGCAACGCCGGCGGAACCGGCGCGTTGGCGGGCAGTGCGGCCACCGCATTGTTGAACGCGGTCGTCGCGGCGGTCAGCGTGCCGTGGTTGGGGTTTCCAGCGAACGTGCCCAGCGCACGGACCAGATTGCCGGCCGGTCCCGCGGGAATGCCCCCGAGCGCGGTCGTCAGCGCAGAGGTCTGCGCCGTCGTCGGGTTGCCGCCGAGCACGGCGCCGAGCGCCTGCGCGGCCGGCTGCGGGACCGTCGCCGTGCCGCCCAGCGGGTTCGGCACCGTCACGCCAGCGGGCGGGGCAGTCATGAAGCTGCCGCGCGCGGCGGAGAGTCCGGCGGTGCCGGTAGCGGGAAGCTGATTGCCGCCGCCAGAACCTGGGCCAACTCCACCTGGCAAGCCGAGCGGAGCGACCGCCGCGCCGAGGCCAGCACCGCCGCCGATCGGCGAGCCGCCATCCGTGCCGGTCTGCGCGAGGACCACTGAGGAGCTCATCGCGACCAGCGCGAGAGCAGCGAGAACGTTCGAGGTCTTGGTCATTTGGTCAGTGTCCTTGGGTTAGTACTTCCAGGAGAAGCCGGCGCCAAGCGCGAAGCGCCCGGCCCTGCCAGTCGGCGACACACCGGTCACGTCACTGAAGGACGGAGTGATCACGAGGGGCATGTTCTGCATCGGCGCGAACGACGCGGCCACGTTCAGCCCGGCTCCGCCGTAGTCGATGATGAACGACGCCGCGCGGTTGATCTTGAGCGCCCCGGAGGCGAAGACACCCATCCCGCTCTCGCCGGCCATCACGTCCTCGATCGGCTGGAAACGCCCGCTGCCGACACCGAGGTTGAGCGTGAGCTGATTGAAGGTCGACATCCCCTCGCGCATCATCATGACCTTGGTGGCGGCCACGTACACCGCCGGATCGGTATCGTTGTCGCCATTGATCTTGACGCCTTCGACGCCAAGGCCGATGCCGAGGTTGCCGGCGAACGCCCTGTGCACCTTGAGGCCGGCCGTCATGCGCGAGCCGAAGCCCGAACGCACCGTCGAGAGCGACGTGACCACGAGCTCGAGGCCGACCATCTCCTGCGGATTCAGGAAGCCCATGCCCGCGGAAATAGTGCCGTCAGACTCGGAGCCAGCCGAGGTCGCGCTCTGGTAGCCGAAACCGGCGAAGATGTCCCCCTTGGCCGGGCCAAATCCCACCGGGGAACTCGCGGCCACACCGGGCTGCGCGCGGCCGGTCATCTGGCTCATGTCGGGCGCCGCCGGCATCGGCAGGCGGAGCGCATCGCGGCTCTGGGCCTGCGACTCGCTCGGGAGCGCGAGCGTCGCGGCGAGCGCGAGGAAAGCAGCGGACGAGCGAAGCAGCATCGGTAGTCTCCGAGCAAGTGGACGAATGAACAACACAGGAACCGCCTCCGGCATCCGGGGGCGGGTGATGCGCTCTAATGTCCGTACTGGGCGAGAGGGTGTCAAGAGAGTGAGGCCCCCGGAACGTGACCTATCCCACACTCGCGGGATCGCGCCCCCGGACCGTACGCCGATCAGCGCGCGCGGCGCTCCCAGACCACCAGCGTCGTCCCGTGCACGCGGTACAGCAGTTCGTGCTCCGCCAACTCGTCGAGCACGCGTGTCACGTCCGGCCAGGCACCGTAGTCGTGCCACACGATCACGGCGTCGCGCCCATCGGTCAGCGCGCGGGCACGGGCGGTGTCGTTCCGGACGTACGCCTCCGCGTGCGACCCGTCCACGAACACGAAGTCCGTCCTCCCACCCCACGGCGCGAAGTCGAACCGCGCCGAGTCCCCGAGATGCTGCTTGATCCGCGCGGCCTCCGCCGTGTCCCGGAATCGCGCCCCAGAGCTCGGCTTCTCGACGAACTGGCGCTCGGCGCCGCTCAGCGCGTGCAGCGGCGTTTCGGTCGGCGGCAGGTCGAGCGAATGGACCTCCGCGTCCGGCGCATTGGCTGCCAGCACTCGCGTGGTGCGACCGTCGAACGTGCCGAACTCCCAGATCACGCGCGGAGCGCGTGTCCGGACCAGCAACGCGATCACCGTGAGTTCGAGCAGCGAGACCTCGCCATCGGCGCCGACGAGATCGGGCAGCACCACCGGTGCGCCGCCCGCAGCGATCGTGTCCGGCGATACGGCCCTGATGCGCAGGCGCGGCGCGGGCCAGAGCCCCACGACGTCCGTCACACGCCGCAGCGCACCGAGCAGGCGCGACGAGTGAAGCCCCAGCGTGAGCAAGTAGAGCGCGGAACTCGCCGCTCGGATCCACTCTGCGGCCAAGCGACCCAGACGACGCAGCAGGCTCATGCGCGCGCCGCCAGACGCGCCAAGGCGAGCTCGGCGACGCGCGCCGGGGCCACGCCACCGAGGCAGCGGTTGTCCGAGCAGACGGCGTAGCCCCGCCCGTCATAGCAGGGCGCACACGGAAGCCCTGCGGCCGCAGATGCGACGGTGACGTCCGCACCGGGCGCGATGCGGCTGCGGGGGTCGGTTGGGCCGAAGAGCGCGACCACCGGAGTCCCGAACAACTGCGCCAGGTGCATGGGACCACTGTCGTGCGTGATCAGCAGATCTGCTGCGACGATCCGGTCCATCGTGGCATCCAGTGTCTCGCGCCCCGAGAGATCCGCCGCCGACGCAGCGTCAGCAACGATCTTCGACTCTGCCTTGTCGCCCGCGCCGCCGATCACGGTCAGCTGTGCGCCGGCGGCGGCGAGCTGCCGCGCGAGCGCCGCCCAGTGGGCGACCGACCAGCGGCGCAGGTGATCGTCCCGCAGCGGATTGCGAGCGCCGCCGGGAGCGAGCAGCACGGTGGGAGCGCCGTCGCGCGCGGGCGCATCGCGGCGGACACCTCGAACCGCTGCAAGTTCCGCGGGCACAGCGTGCGCCTGGGGACCGGACACAAGGTCGGCGTACTCCTCTCCCATCCAGACACCAGACCGTTCGTCCCGCATCGCCTCGGGCGCAGCCATCGCGCGCAGCTCGCGCACGTTTGACAACGCGAGCAGGCGCGCGTAGCGCGCATCCCGGTGCGCGACGACAGCCAGATCGTACGCGCGGCGCCCGAGCGCGCCAACGGCTCGGGCCGCAGCCCACCCGCGCGCCAGCATCCCGCCGCGCAGCAGCGCCTGCTCGTCGAGCTCGACGATGCGGTCGACGCCCTCGAAGCGACGCACCAGCGGCGCATACGCCCGCCCCACCGCCCACGTGATCTCGGCGTCCGGCCACTGGCGCCGCACGGCCCGGATCATCGTCGAGGCCATCACGACATCGCCAAGGGCGGCGAGTTTGAGCAGAAGGACACGGGGAGTCCGCACGGCCGTATGATCGCCGGTCGCTCGGACCCACGCCACTCGCGCGAACGGGAGTGGGACTGGTTGCGTGCTGGTGGTTCGGGCACGGACCTGCCCCTTGCTTCGACCGGTCGTCGCAGATGAGCTTTGCATCGCGGGCCCATAGCTCAGCGGTTAGAGCGGCGGACTCATAATCCGAAGTGCGCAGGTTCGAATCCTGCTGGGCCCATCTGAGACGGGATCACCCCTACTCTCGCTCCACCCGACCCCTTAGCTTTCCCGCTCCGGGCGCGTAGCTCAGCTGGTTAGAGCGCTGCTTTCACACAGCAGAGGTCGGGGGTTCGAGTCCCTCCGCGCCCATTCACACTTCCGTTGCGACGGTCCAGACGAGAGCTTCGGCTCTCGTTTTGCGTTTCCGGCAGCCACCGCTCCGCATCCTGCATCGCCCGACCTTCCGCCTTCCCTCTTCCGTCACCCATCCGCTGTGCGCATCGCCATCGTCCACGAGTGGCTGACCGTCCTCGCCGGCTCCGAGCGGGTGCTGGACGAGATCCTCGCGCTCTACCCCGACGCGGATCTCTTCGCGCTCGTGTGCGCGGTCGAGGGAGAGCCGCCGGGGACGTACCGTGGGCGGAGCGTCCGTACCTCGTTCGTGCAGCAACTGCCGTTCGTCCCGGCACATTTCCGCCGCTGGCTGCCGCTCTTTCCGCGCGCGGTCGAATCGTTCGACCTCTCGGCGTACGACCTGGTCATCTCGAGCAGCCACTGCGTGGCGAAGGGCGCCATCACGCGCGCCGATGCGTTGCACGTGAGTTACTGCTACTCGCCCGTGCGCTACGCGTGGGATCTGCGCGACCAGTACCTCGCCGAGAGCGGGCTCGGCGGCGTGCGGGGATGGTTCGTGCGCAGAATGCTCGATGGACTGCGGCGCTGGGACGCGCGCACCGCGTCCCGCGTGGACCGCTTCGTCACGCTCTCGACGCACATCGCGGAGCGCATCCGGCGCTGCTACGGCCGCGACAGCACGGTCGTGCATCCGCCCGTCGACCTCGCCGCCTTCCCGCTGTCCACCGCCCCGCGCGCCGGCTTCGTCGCGGCATCGAGGCTCGTGCCGTACAAGCTGATGCCGATGATCATCCGGGCCTTCGCGCACATGCCGGACCTCTCACTCACGGTGATCGGCGACGGACCTGACCGCGCCGCGTGCGATCGGGCGGCCGAAGGGCATGCGAACATCCGCCTGCTCTCCTACGACCCGCGCGTGCTGCGGCAGGAACTGCAGCGCGCCGAGGCGCTCGTGTTCGCGGCACTCGAGGATTTCGGGATCGTGCCGCTCGAGGCGCAGGCGTGTGGCACGCCGGTCATTGCCTACGGCCAAGGCGGCGCGGCGGAGACGATCCAGCCGGGCATCACAGGCCTATTCTTCGACGAGCAAAGCGAAGACGCTATCCGGGACGCGGTCCGGCGCTTTCGCGCGTCACCGGCCTTCTCTCCCGAAGCGTGCCGGGCCAACGCCGAGCGATTCACCGCAGCGAAGTTCCGCGCGGGATTCCTCGCCGCCGTGGCCGACGCACAACGCGCGCAGCGCTCCGCCCCCCGCATCGCGACGACCGGCGCGACCCGCTAGACGCCGTCCCGAAACCCTTCGAACGCGCCGCGCCAGATGGCGCCGGCGCGCGCGAGGTCGCCGCGGATCAGGTAGCGCGCGAAGTGCAGCGCACGGGTCGGATAGAACCACAGCGCGAACCGCACCCGCTCCCCCAGCGCGTAATGCGCGCGCACCAGCCGGCGACGGTTCAGGTCGCGCAGCCGGAGCTTCCACGGGGCCGCTTCCGGCTCGGGCCACGGCGCGTGATGGACCACCGCGGCCTCCGGCACGTACAACAGCCGCCATCCGGCGCGCGTGAACCGAAGGCACAGCTCCACATCCTCGGCATACGCGAAGTACTCGGGGCGAAAGCTCCCCGCGCTCCGAACGGCTACTGCGCGCAGCAGCACGCAGCACCCGGTGATGAAACTGCAGGGGCGAACGGCGCCGCCCGGCGCGGCGCCGCGCGTGGTCGGCGTGCCGAGCGCCCGCGCGCGCACCAGCTCCCCGCCCGCCCAGCAGATGCTCCCCGCCGCGTCGTCGAAGCGGATCGTCGGGCCGGCCGCCGCCGCTCGGTCGTCGGTCTCGAGCGCCGACAGCAGGAGCCGCAGCGCGTCGGGCGCGACCTCGGCGTCGTCATTGATCACGAGCACGTACTCGGCGTCGTGCGCGAGCGCGCGCGCGATGCCCAGCGCGTTCCCGCCGGCGTAGCCGAGGTTCTCCCCGGTCTGGAGAAAGTCGTGCTGCGAGAAGCGCGCCTCGAGACGCGCGCCGCTGCCATCGGGCGACGCATTGTCCACGATCAGGATCCGCGGCGTCACGCCGACGCTGCGCTCGAGCGCCTGCACGCAGCCAGCCGTCATCTGCTCGCGGCCGTAGTTCAGCACCACGGCCGTGACGCGCGGCGCTGCGGTTGTGGCGGGCGAGGCGGAGGACGGCGGCATGGCCCACAAGGTCGTCGCCGGACACGAGGGGAACAATCCCGCCCGTCGCGTGCCCGACGCGTGCCCGCCGCGCGCCGGGCGCCTCTCTGCTCCGCCCGAAGAGGCCCCGAGACCGATGGTGGCGCGAGCGCGCCTTGCATATGATGCACGTCCCGTGACTCACACAGCGCCCTCCATCGCCGAGGATCCCTCGCGCGCAGACCACGCCTCGCTCGCGCCCCGCGCGTGGGTGATCGTGCTCTGGGTGGCGCTGCTCGGCGCGGACCGCATCGACCTGCTCGGCGGCGCGGGCCCGTTCCGCTTGGTGCCGATCCACCTCACGACGGCGCTGGTGATCGGCTCCGAGTGGTGGCGTCGCCTGCAGGCTGGCCGGCTGCCGGCGATCTCACGTGCCCAAGCGGGATTCGCCGCGCTGCTGCTCGGCTTGCTCGTGCTCGTGGCGGCGTCGGTGGTGCGCAGCGTGGACATCGGCATCTCCACTAACCGCGCCGTCCTCCTGGCTGGGACGGCCGTCGGCCTTTCCCTCGCCGTGCTCGGCGCCGCCGACCGGCCCGATCTGCGGGCCCTGCTCGCCCGTGGTGCGCGCGCCGGACTCGTGCTCGCGGCGGTCTTCAGCGTCGTGCAGCTACTGCAGTTCGTGGGCCTCGCTCCCGACTGGGTGCGCGTGGGTCCCGCGCAGATCGCGCTGCAGAGTTTCTCGTATGGTGTGTTTCCCCGACTCTCAGGGGCGGCGAGCGAAATGAACGGCGCGGGCGCCACGCTCATTCTGCAGAGTGTGCTGATCGCGCTCAGTGATCCGCCGATGCGCGGGCGCCGGGGCTGGATCGTGTTCGGCGCCGTGCAAGTGCTCGCGACGCTCTCGCGGGCCTCGGCGCTCGCCGGCGTGATCGTGCTCGCGCTGTTCCCGCGCGTGGTGCAGGCGCGCGTGGCCGCCCGCCTCGCGGTGGCAGGGGCGCTGGTGCTGCTCGCGATCGCGAGCGCCGCGCTCCTCGATGCCGGCCGTCGCGACACGACGGCGCGGGCGCTCGCGCCGCTCGCCTACCGATTCGACCCGGCGGAGGAATCGGCGCAGAGCCACGCCATGCTGATGCGGCGCGGCGTGGAGGAGGCGACGCGGAACGTACCGCGCACACTCTTCGGCTTCGGTTACGGGACGAGCTACCGGACGCTCGCCGACGTGATGCCGGGGACCAAGTACGGCAACTACCACTCGCTCTACGTGCAGCTCTGGGCGGAGTCGGGGATCTTCGCGCTCCTGTTGCTCGTGGCGATCCTCGCCGGGTCGCTGCGGCGCGCCGGGCCGCTGACCGGCATGGTCTGCGCGATGGCGGTCTACAACATCTTCTACGAAGGGCTCGCGCAGCCGGCCCTGTGGTTCGTGGTGGCCCTCGTCTGGTTGGCGCCGCGGCTCGCTGAGCGCGGCGCTCGACCCCGTCCGTGGTACCTGCCCGCGTGAGATCACGCGGTGGCGCGCGCGCCAGGCTCACGCGCACGGCGGCCTTGGCGGCGTCGCTCGCGGTAGCAGCGTGCGGCGAACTCGTCACCGACCCCCCGTTGCAGGGGACGATCCGCGTCCGGGCGACGTCGCGCCAAGGCGCGCCGCTGCCCGGGATCAAGGCCATCCTCTACAACAACACGCGGCATTTCGGATACGCGTACACGGATGCAGACGGCAACGCCACGCTGCATCGCGTCACGATGGGCACGTACGGCGTCTACATGGCGGTGCCCACGGACTACGTCGGGTTCGACGAAGTGGGACTCGGTCCGCGCAACGATTTCGCGGTGCCCCTCACCGTGCGGTCGGGGTCGGACACGTCCTTGAGCTTCACCTTCCTGCGCCGCGGCGCTGGCGGCATGGTCGTGACGGCGGTGGACACTGCCGGCGATCCCGTGCGGGGCCTCATCGTGCATCTCTACAACCCCACGCAGGTGCTGAGTTCGGTGGCGACGAACACCGACGGGCAGATCACCTTCTACGGCCTCCCATTCGGTCCGTACGGGATCTGGACCCAGCCACCGGATTCCCTCGGGGTCCCCGGCTCGCCGCCGATCGTCCGCGACACGGGTCTGTTCATCGACCGCGACCACGTCGCTCAGGTGCGCCTCGTGGTGCCGCGGTGCCTCGGCGAGGTGCGCACCTTGGTGTTGGACCAGGCGATGCAGCCGGTCGCGGGGTATCCGGTCTCGCTCTACACGCACATCGCGGTGCGCTCGACGCTGAACACCGGGCCCGACGGGATCGCGCGCTTCCTGAACGTTCCTTGCGGCGGGTACGGCGTCTATGTGATCGGACAGCCGGGATTCACCGTGGATCCCTCACGGGGCAGCGGCGTCGACGACGGGATCACGGTCGCGCACAAGTCGCTGGTCCAATCCACCCTGCGCGTCACACGCCGGCCGTAGCGCAGCTCAGGCCTCGGGCGCGATCCCGCCCGCCGCCGCGACCGACATCCGCGCAGCCACCACCGCGCCCGCCGTCGCGAGCGCGAGGATCAGCCCGAGCACGAAGTGCACGGCCGGCTTCGGGAAGTACGGGTCGTCCTCGTGCGCAGGCTCCGGCGCGTCCACGATCCGCACGCGGTCGAGCCGCAGCGCGTCTTGCACTTCCGTGGTCCGCAGCTGCCGCTGCAGCGCCAAGTACCCTTCGCTCAGGATCGTGCGGTCGCGGAGCAGGCGGACCAGCGCCATCTCTTGCGCCGGCAGCTCGCCCAGCTCGCGATCGATCTCCGCCAGCGAGGCACGCGTCGGCGCGATCTGCCCGTCGAGCGCCTCCAGATACTGCGCGCCCAGCCGCTCGAGCTGCGTCTCGATCTCCACGATCCGCGCAGTGAGCTGGCGGACGTCGGCGTTCTGCTCGGAGCGGAGCAGCAGGAGCGCCGAGCGGTCGTTCTCGAGCTCGGTCAGTGCCACGAGGAGATCCTGGATCGCGCGGTTCGAGATCAGCGTGGGAAAGGTCGCCAGCTGCCGATACGCCGCGCTCGCGCCGTTGCCCGCCGCGCGGCCCTGCACCAGCGCGAGCATCTGCGCGAGCGCCTCGCGTTCCACGGTGAGCAGGTCCAGCTGCCCGCGGAGCGCCGCGTAGCGCTTCACTTGCGCCGCCGCCTGCTCCTCGGGCACTACGATCCCCGTGCGCTCCTGGAACGCGCGGAGGTCGCGCTCGGCCTGCGCGAGCGCCGTGGCCTGTGTGTCGAGCTGACGCCGCAGTTCTTCGACCGTGTAGCGGGCATCGCCGCGTTCGGTGCGTGCGGTGTAGCGCAGATACTCGCCGATCAGCACCTGGAGCGCACGCGCCGCAACGCGGGCATCCGGGTCGTCGAACGTCAGCGAGACGAGCTGCGCCCCCGCCGAGGGGCGGAGCACTTCGAGGTGGTCCAGCAGCGCTTTGCGTGCTTCGTAGCGCGGGCGCAGCTTGAGCGTGAAGCGCTCCACCGCCGGATCGACGGGCGTTTCGGCGAGGCGGATCCGCGCACCGCCCACGGCGAGGGTCTCCCCACGCGCGAGTGTGGCCGGCACGGTGATCGCTGGCTTCAGATCGCGCGCCGTGACCGCGTAGCTCCCCCGCTCCGTGCGCGTGAAGACAAGTTCTCCCTCCGCCTCGGCGTCGCTCTCCAGCCACACGGACACGACCTCATCGCGACCCGCGTCGGGCGCGACCCGCCGCACCGTCAGCGCCAGCGAATCGATCACCGCGTCCACCAGGCGGCGGCTGCGCAGCACGCCCATCTCCGTCTCCAGGCGGTCGCGCGAGAGGCCGAGCAGCGGCGCGCCCGGGATCCCGCTCAGCGCACCGGCGAGCCCGCTCGACGCGTCTTCCACGGTGAGTTGCACGAGCGCCGTGCTCCGGTAGCGCGGCGTCGCCGTGAAGGTCCAGAGCATCACGAGCGCAAAGAGCGCGCCCCCAAGCACGGCCGGGAGCGGACGCCAGTGCAGCACGGTCAGGGATCGGGAGGGTGTGGTCACTACGGTCGGGGAGAGAGCGTCAGGGCCAGCGTGCGGTTGCGGATGTCGATGCCGGCCCACCCGCCTTCGCTGGGAGGACGATCGATCGCCTGAAAGAGGTAATTCAGCCGCGCGCCGTCGGTGTACTCTAGCAGTGCATCCAGAGGACCGATACGCCACCCGGCGCGCAACGTCATCCAGAGCGAGATGTCCTCGCGCTGGAGGAATTGGAACGGATTCTCGAAGGGCTCGCCATTGTCACGGCGCCAGCGGCCGAACTGCACGCCGAGTTGCGTGACCCCGCGCAGCGCGCGCGCCTGGTCCGCACGCCGCTCCTCTCCCGCGTTCCGATACCAGTCGAACCCGAGCCACTGCGAACTCCCCGCCTGCCCCACCGCCGGCCCGATCAACTCGCCCTCGTGCGTCCAGCCCTGTGGGACGCTCGCGCTCGTGTAGCTCGGCCCCACGGGCCGCACCCGAATGCTCGCGCTCGGCTCCACGTAAGTGAACTCCATCTGCGACTGCAGCAGGCCACGTCGCCAGGGCTGCGCCCACGACGCACCGAGCGTGTAGCCCTGCGTGTGGCCGGGGTTCACCAGCAGGTCGCGCAGGTTGATCGGCTGCTCGTAGCGCGCCCACTCTGTCCAGGCTTCGAGTCCCGCAGCCGGGATCAGCCAGCGAGCAAAGAGCGCCGTGATCTGATCGCGGCCGCGCGCACCGATGTCACTCGGCTCCGAGTACGGACGGCCCACGTCTCTGAGCAGGTCCAGCGCATTGTGGAAGCGCGGTGCGCCCTCCGCCATCACCGCGCGCGAGAGCCCGAGCTCCGGGACCAGGGCGTCGAGCCCCGGCGGCGGTCGCCACGTGACCGCCGCGGCACTCAGCGAGCGTTCGTCGTTGGACGGGTCGTAGTCGAAGAACTTGGACTCCCGCAGCAGGCCGAGCACGTACTGCGCTTCGAAGCTGCCGAGTCGCGTCCGCCACGGCTCGCGCGATTCAATGAAGAAGTGGCCGAACCCCGGACCCTGATTGCCAAGCACGAGCGCGTTGCGCACGCCGGGCCCCCACCACCGGTTCTCCGTCGATACGCCGAGTGTGAGTGCGGTGGGCACGTCCACCGCGAGGCGGTGCTGCCCGCGAAGGGCAAGGCGCGGCTCCGTCCCAAAGCGCAGCGGCGCGTCGATGCTCTCTGGCGGCCCGTGGAACGGGTTGGCCCAGACCTTCCGCGCAGGGGTGCGGTTGTCCGCGTACGGGAGCACCGGGATGGCGAGGTTGGCCTCGTAGATCAGCTGCGGCACGACCTGCAGGGTCACGCCGTACTGCCGGAGGACAAAGCCACCGGTGAGCGTGGCGTTGCCGCCCTTGAGACCGCGGTTCGGGCCGTCGTTCCACGACCACGCGTGGCCCGAGTTGTAGACGTAGGCGAGCGACGGGAGGAGCGCGATGAACTCCGGGCGGACGATCTCGCCGGGGCCTACGACGCGCGCCGGATGCGCGCGGGCGAAGCGCTGGCCGAGCGCGCGGAGGAGCGAACCGTCCGCGGAGTCCGTGCCGGTGGCGATGCGGAGGCGTTCCTGTTGCTCGGCCGGAGAGCTGAGGAGGACGGCGGGGTGCGCGGGTACGCCTTGTGCCGGCACCGATGCCGCGCCGAGGGCAAGAGCGGCGGCAGCGACGGTGCAGGTCGCGAGGAGAGGTAGCCGCTGGGGAGGCACGGTGGGTAACCTTACCGGTATGACGCGGGGTGAATCAAGGTTCGTGCGAGCGTGCGGTCGCGGCGCGCGCATCGTCAGTTCGGCGACCGTGCTCGCGCTCGTCGTTCCGCCGACGAACGCCCACGCCCAGCGATCGCCGCGCCTCGACCTGGGCGGCGCGATCGTCCCAGCTGGCGAGGAGATCACCTACCTCCGCGCGCTCTCCCTCTTGGACACGATCCGTGTGCCGTTCTTCGCGCAGCCGTTCAGTGCGTGGAGTGAAGCGCGGCTTCGGACGTGGGCGGCGACAGACGGCAACTCCCATCCGTGGCGTGAGCGGTTCGTCGGGGAGTCCGACAGGGCTCCGCGGCGGATCGGACCGTGGACGTGGGCGGTGCTGCGGCCTGAGCTGCAGCTGATCTACAGCAGCGCGCTGCCCAGCGCGCGGACCGATGGCGTGGTGTGGGCCGGGCGCGGGGCGACGACCGTTGCGCAGGCGGGCGTGCGAGCAGAGTGGGGGCCGGTGCGGATGCAGCTCGCGCCGATCGGGTTCGTGGCGCAGAACGCGGCGTTCGAGATCGCGGCGAATGGGCGGACGGGGCAACTCGTCTACGCCGACGCCCGGTACCCACACCAGATCGACGCGCCGCAGCGCTTTGGCGATGGGAGCTACGGACGGCTCGACCCCGGCGAGTCGTTCCTCTCGGTCGAGAAGTTCGGGCTCACCACCGGGATCTCCACGGCTCGGATCGCGTGGGGGCCGGGTCGCGAGCAGAATCTCGTGTTCAGCACGAACGCCGGCGGGTTCCCGCACGTCTTCGCGGGGACGGCGGCGCCGCTTGATATTCGGATCGGCACCATCAACGGTCGGCTCATCGGCGGCAAGCTTGCGCAGAGTCCGTATTCGATCGTGCAATCGGGCCCGGAAGCTCGCTTCACCTCGGCGTTCGTTGGGAGTTATTCCCCCTCCCTCTGGCCGGGCCTTGAGGTCGGCGCGATGCGCGTGATGCAGGCCCGGTGGCGAAAAGGCGGACCGACGATCGGCGAGATCCTTCGCCCCTTCTCCGGTGTGATCAACAACCCCGAGACCGGGGCCGTCCTGAATCAAGTGCAGGAGAACGGGTACGCGTCCGTCTTCGCACGGCTCGCGGTGCCCACTCACGGTTTTGAGGTCTACGCCGAGATGTCGCGGGAGGACTTCACGGGCAACGGGCGCTGGTTCCTGCTCCTGCCCGACAATCTGGCGCAGCTCCTCCTTGGGTTCACGCGCACGAGCGTTGGCGCCGATGGAGGTCTACGCGTGCTTCGCGTCGAGCACGTGAATGGCGAGACGGCGCATCACGAGCGCGCGCAGCGCACGCTCCAGTTCCCGTCACCTCCGTACTTTCACCATCAGGTACCGCAGGGCCTTACGTCCCGCGGTCAGATTCTCGGTTCGCCCAGCGGGTTCGGCGGCGCCGGGACGGTGATCACGTTCGACCGGTATGTCCCAGATGGGCGTCGCTCCTGGAGTCTCGAGCGGCAGCTGCGGCAGGACTGGACGCGCCCGATGGGGAACATCGGCGGCATGCGGGAGGCTGAGACCCTGGTCGGCCTTCGATTTGAACGGCTTCGTCCATTTGGCCGCGGCGAGCTGCTCTGGAGCGTAGCCCCGGCAATGGTGCTCAACCGGAACGTCGAACCCGGGAACGACGTCTGGAACCTCGAGCTGCGGACCGTCTGGCGCGGGTGGTAGCGCGGCTTAGCGAAATACGAGGAGCGTGACGATCACACCCGCGATGCCAACGAACGCGGAGACCGCGGTCGCAGAGTTCCGGTCGAACCAACTGCGGCGTTCGACGAAGATCTGGTCGCCGGAGCGAACACCCGCTTGTGCCGCCGGCGAGTCGACGGCTACTTGCGCATAAAGGGTCTCCCCATCTCGCACGACTCGCAAACGGCGCAGATCGCCCTCGGGGGTCGCGCCGCCGGCGAGCGCGACGGCGTCTGCGATCGTGGAGGAGAGCGTGGCAAAGTAGACGCCAGGACTTGTCACGCTCCCAAGCACGAGCACGCGTTGGAGAGCGATCACGGACACTTCGGAGGCGCCGGTCTCACGCGCATACTCCGCAAGGATCGAATCGCGCACGGCGCTCCAGCTCGCGCCGTCGACACTTCGGGAGCCGAGGATCGGAAGGTGCGCCCTTCCCCGATCATCCACGAGGACGTCGCCAGAGAGCGCGGGCTCGCGCGAGATCACGACCCGCACGACATCCCCGGGACGAAGCGACACGGGCGACGCTGCACGACCCTGCCCCTGGAGGGGACTCGAGGCGAGCACAAGGAGCACGGCGGCAAGCACCAGAGGCACGCGAACAATCTAGTCGGGAGGAGGCCGAGTCGCGCGACAGCGGCCGGCTACGGGGACCCGAAAGAGCGCTGTGGCTTGCGTCACATTCTACAGACCCACGAACGCATTGTCGGATCGAAGTACCGCCTGTACCTTCCTCCGCCAGACACGCAACCACCCCAACAGACGTGATGACGCCCGATCAACAGCAGAAGGCCGTCTCATCCGTGGACGTCGTCGGCGCGCGGCCGACGACCAGTGATTCGCGTTACGCGCGCGCGGTCGTCATCGGACTGGCGAGCGACGTGCCCCGGGCGCTCGAGCATCCTGCGGTCGGGCACGTGGGCGGCTTTGACGTCAGCGGCGTCGTCACGGTCGATAGCGAGGACGAAGCCGGGAGTGAGAGCGCCGATGCGCTCCACCATCTGATCGTCGAAACGGGAGCGACCGTCGTGTTCGTCGCGGGACCGCTCGGGGCGGCCGCCATGCGCGCCGCCAGCGACGTCGCCCTGCTGCACGGCTGTCGGTTGCTTGCCGTGATGCCCAGCGAAATGGTCGCCGGCCACGAGCCGATGATCGTCTGGGAGGGCGAAAGTCCGCTGGTGCAGCTGTCGAGCCACCGATTCTCGTCCTGGCGGCTTGCCGTCAAGCGCGGACTGGATGTCGTCGGCGCGCTCCTGGGGTTGCTCGTCCTCTCGCCCGTCCTCTTGCTGATCTCCATCGGGATCAAGATGGAGTCGCGTGGCCCGGTCCTCTTTCGACACTGGCGCGTCGGGCGGCAGGGCCATGGCTTCCATTGCCTCAAGTTCCGCACGATGCGGGCGGATGCCGAGCGACATCTCAGCCAGGACGCCGAACTCCTCCGACTCTACCGCGAGAACAATTTCAAGCTCCCGGACGCACTGGACCCGCGCGTGACCACGTTCGGCAAGATCCTGCGCCGGACGTCGCTCGACGAGCTCCCGCAGCTGTACAACGTCCTGCGCGGGGAGATGAGCCTCGTCGGACCCCGCCCGGTGGTGGAGCAGGAGTTGGAGCACTTCCGGGGCTCGGAACGCCTGCTGCTCTCAGTGCGCCCGGGCATGACGGGTTCCTGGGCCGTGAACGGCCGGCACCATGTGGGGTATCCCGCCCGTGCCGAGCTCGAGCTGCGCTACGTGCGTCGCTGGTCGCTGTCCGCGGACGCCGCCATTCTTGTGGGGACCCTTCGTGCCGTCTTGGATTCCGGCGGAAACCTCGAGCGTTAGGGCCACGGGGCGCTTCGCCCCTCGTGATGCACGTCACGCGGTGTCAAGGCATAAGTCATTGACATCAAAGGGGTTCCTCGCCAAGATGGGGCGACCCGACCGGTACTCGGCGAGACGGATCCCTCAAGCAGCCCGCAGCCAACTTTGGATCAGCCACAACTAACTCTCGGGACGAACGCTTGACGGGTGCACGCACGTCGGGAGGCGAGCGGGCGAGATCGTCCGGAGCCTTGAGCGTTGCCGGATCAACAATGCCCGCGCGGCTATTGTTGCAACTGCGCGCGCGCCGCTCCCTGCGTCGGCACATGCTGCGCTCCGTCGCGCGCGTCACGCTCTTGTTGCTCGCGGATGTCGGGGCGTTCTGGATCATGCGGGCGATCGTCCGCGTGATCCGCGATGATCAGCTGTTCGGTGCGGCCGCCGCTGGAGCGCTTAAGGCGGTCTTTCCGGTCGGCATTCTCGGCGGGACGCACTTTGCTCTGGCGCTCGTGATCGGACTCGGCGCCGCCGGGGCGTACGGCCGCGGAGACGCGCGGCGAGACGTCACGCGAGTGGCAACCGGCGTCTTGCTCGCCGTCGGTCTGGCCCTTTGGCAGTTGCTCTGGGCTGGGGACGCCCTCCTTATTCTGGCGCAGGGCGCACTGATGTTCGCCCTCGTGTGGTCCGTCATCTCGGTCGAGCGCCTCGCCTTCGACGCGTTCATTCGGTTCGTCTTCCAGACGCCCGCCGACGGCGATCCGATGGTCTTCGTTGGCGACCGCAACGACTACGAGGCGCGGCGCATCCACGATCAGCTTTTGGGTCCGCAGCGGGCCAGATCCACGGAGTGGGTGCACCTGCCGCAGCGCGGCGACCCCAACGCCGGCACCACGGCGCGGTCGATCGAGCGGATCCACGACGCGTTGAGCAGCGGCAACGCCGACACGCTGGTGCTGTGCGGGGAGTACGACCCGGCGCTGCTGGAGGCGCTCGTCGAGATCGCGACGTCGGCGGGGATCCGCGTGCTTACGGTTCCTCGGGTCAGTGGAGTGGTCCAGGAGCGGCACGGTATGGTCTGGTACGACGGTACGCCGTTCGTCGAGCTCACGGTGCCAGGGCTCCGCGGTTCGCAATTGATCATCAAACGCACGCTGGACTTCTTCGGCGCTGCCGTCGGGCTTGTGCTCGCCGCTCCGGCATTCCTGGTAATCGCGATAGCGCTAAAGCTCGACTCGCCGGGTCCGGTCTTCTTCAGTCAGGAGCGCGTCGGCTACGCAGGGCGGGTCTTCCGACTGCTCAAGTTCCGGACGATGCGAGTAGACGCGGAGAATATGAAGGCCTCATTGGGCCATTTGAATGCGTCGGGAGACGAACGGCTGTTCAAGATCCCGGACGATCCGCGGGTGACGAAACTCGGGCGGTTTCTGCGGAAGTGGAGCATTGACGAGCTGCCCCAGCTCTTGAACGTCCTGAAGGGCGAGATGTCGCTCGTGGGCCCACGTCCGTTCTTTGCGGCGGATCTGAAGAGCTATCTGGACCATCACTTCGCGCGTCTGGGAGCAAAGCCCGGAATCACCGGGCTGTGGCAGGTCAACGGGCGTAGCGCCGTGACGGATTTCGAAGAGGTGGTAAGGTTGGATCGCGAGTATATCGACCGCTGGACGGTGCTGCTCGACCTCTGGATCCTGCTGATCACGATCCCGGCGGTACTGCGCGGCCGCGGGGCCTACTGACGCAGTGACGATGCGAAGGCGCGCCTGCACCGTGGCGCCCGATGGGACTCTCCCGTATTCTTCGCCGATGGCCACTCGATACTGTCTGCGCATAGCGTTCTTCGCGCTCACGGCGCTGACGTCGGCGACACCCTCCTTCGCGTTGGCGCAGCAACCGACCCAGGCAGCGGTCGAGCGTGCCATCGCAACGCGCCCAGGCGCGGGCGACTTGATCCGCCAGCGCATCCAGGCGAGCGGAATGACGCCCGAGCAGATCCGCCAGCGACTTCGGGCGGCGGGATACTCGGAGACCCTTCTCGACCAGTATCTAGGCACGAACCAGAGCGCGGTGGCGCCGGCTCCAGAAGAGACCGTCCTGCGGGCCGTCACTGCGCTCGGTATCGTGGACCGGCAGGAAACCACCGCCCTCCAGGCCGGCGCTAGCGCTGCGATGCCTGTGGAGGCGGTCGGGCCGACTCCGGCCAAGGTGCCGACGCCGATCTTTGGTCTCGACGTGTTCCGCACGTCGACGTCGCAGTTTCAGCCCGACATCGCCGGTCCCGTGGATGCCTCGTACAAGGTGGGGCCTCGCGATGTGCTGGCCCTCATCATCACCGGTGGCGTGGAGACGTCGTATTCGCTGGAGGTCACCCGAGAGGGCTTCGTCGTCATCCCGCAGGTCGGTCAAGTTTTCGTCGCCAACCTGACGTTGGACCAGGTCAGCGAGGTTCTGTACCGCCGCTTGCGGAGCGTGTACTCCGGCATCGGGCGCGAGGCCAGCGCCTCCACGCGTTTCTACGTGACGATCGTTCGGCTGCGGACCAATCAGGTCTTCGTGATCGGCGAGGCCGCGGCACCTGCCAGCTATCAGGTCGCAAGTGTGGGCACCATGCTGACCGCGCTGTACGGCGCCGGCGGGCCCTCGGATGTCGGTTCCCTGCGCAACATTGAGTTGCGGCGGGGCGGGCAGGTGGTGTCCCGACTCGATGTATACGATTACCTGATCCGCGGCGACGCGCGAGGCGATGCGAGACTCGAGACGGGCGACGTGGTCTTCATCCCGATCCACGGTCCCCGCGTCGCGATCGAAGGCGAGGTCATTCGTCCCTCCACGTACGAACTGCGGCAGGGCGAAACGCTCCGTGACCTCCTCGAGATGGCCGGCGGATTCACGGCCTCAGCGGCCCGGCGGCGAGTGCTTGTCACACGGATCGTCCCAGCCGCGCTTCGGGACTCTGCCGGCGGACGGGATCGCACCGTTCTGGACATCACCTCCGATGACCTTGCCAGCGGACTCGGCCCTTCCCTCCCTCTCGCCGATGGCGACCGAGTCCAGGTGTTCGAGATCGCCGAGCGGCTGCGCAATCGGATCGTGGTGGAAGGGGCGGTCTGGTCGCCGGGTCCACAGGGCTTCGAGTCTGGCCTGCGACTATCGGACGCGCTACGCCGCGCTGGCGGGGTTCGTCCTGAAGTGAAAGATGTGATCATCGAGCGGCTGCTCTCAGACCAGAGTCGTCGCACTCTGCGTGCGGTGTTCTCGGACACGTTGGGCGCGCTGGTGGAGGACATGCTGTTGCAGGAAGACGATTCGATTCGCGTCTTCTCCACGGCGGAGTTCCGGCCAGATCGGTTCGTCGCGATCAATGGTGCGGTGGTACGCGACGGTCGCTATGAGTGGCGTGAAGGGATGACGCTTCGCGACCTCGTGCACTTGGCCGGCGGCCTTGAAGACGGCGCGTATCTCGTGCACGCGGAGGTGGCGCGGCTCCCTGAGCAACGCGCGCCGGGAGTCCTCGCGCGCACGGTCACGGTCCCGCTCGACTCCACGTACTTGCTTGAGCGGGGACTCGATGGCCGGTATCTGGGGCCTCCGGGGATCGCCGCGCCGCTGAAAGGTGCGCCTGACTTCCCGTTGGCTCCGTATGACAACGTCCTGATCCTGCGACAGCCCGAGTGGCTCCTTGAGCGGCGCGTGACGATTCGAGGTGAGGTGAATTTTCCCGGCACGTACGCCTTGCTTACCAAGGGAGATCGAGTCTCCGACCTGATCAATCGGGCGGGGGGGCTCCTACCGACTGCGTATCCCGAGGGGGCAGTGTTCACGCGTCCCGCGCGCGGCGTGGGCCGCATCGCGTTCGATCTCAAGAGTGTCGTACAAGGGCCAGAAGGCCGCGACAACTTCGCGCTCGAGCCTGGTGACACCCTGATCATTCCTAGGTTCGTCGCAACTGTGCAAGTCTTGGGCGCTGTGCACTCTCCCATCGCTGTCGCGTACGTGCCCGGTAAGCGGATGAAATACTATATCGCGGCGGCGGGTGGCGACACGTATCTGGCTGACGCGGATCGGGCTTATGTGCGACAGCCGAACGGGTTGGTGGAGCCCTATCGGAATTGGCTCTTCCCATTCCCCGACAGGAATCCGAGGCCCCTGGCCGGTGCCGAGGTCGTCGTTCCTTCGAAGGATCCGGATGACAAGAAGGACTGGACCGCTATCGCGGGATCGGTGGCGCAGATCATCACCGGGATGGTCGCCATCGTGGTTGTGGTCTCTCGGCAGTGAGGACACGCTTGTGACTGCAACGTCCGAGGGCACGGGTCAAAGGGACGAGCCCGAAAACTTCCTTGACTGGATGATTCCGCTCGCGCGCTATCGGCGCGTGGTTATCGTCGTGCCGCTACTGCTGGGCGCGCTCACAGTTGCCGTCACGCTCATCCTCCCGAAGAAGTACACCACGACCCTGTCGTTCGTCCCCGTTCAGACAGAAGGGTCTGTTGAGGGGCTCGCAAGTCTGGCAGGACAGATTGGGTTGAGTCTCCCGTCGACCGACGTGTCGACATCACCGGACTTCTATGCGCAACTCATTCGGACGCCCGATATCCTCCTCGAGCTTGCGCGAGCCGAATACGTCGTCGTCCACCAGGGCGATACTCTGCGAGGAACTTTCGTCGAATTGTACGAGATTCGCCGGGCTGACGAAGGACGAACGCTCGCGGAGGCGCTGCGAGTGCTTTCGTCGAAGGTGTTGACGGTGGGCTTCGACCGACAGACCTCCATCGTCTCTGTCGACGTGCGCACGAAGTGGAAGGACATGTCCTATCAGATGGCGACGCTACTGCTTGCACGCATTGACGAGTTCAATCTCAAGAGTCGACAGAACCGCGCCAGCGCCGAGCAGCAATTCCTTGAGCGTCGGATTGACTCTGCGCGTGTTGAACTTCGCGAGGCGGAGAACGCGCTCCAGAACTTCCTCCTCGCGAACCGCTCTTACCAGAGCGACCCAGTGCTCGTATTCACGTACGCGCGTCTGGAGCGAGAGGTCACCCTCAAGCAGTCCGTCTATACGACGCTCATTCAGTCGTACGAGGCGGCACGGCTGGCCTCGGTGCGAAACACGCCATCCGTTAGCCTAGTTGAGATTCCGGCACCAGCGCTGCGGTTTGATCGACGGCGCACGGTGACGAAACTCGCCGCGGGACTCATTGCTGGGTTCGTTCTGGCGTTTGGATACATCAGCATGGCGACCTCGCTGACGCGGGCGCGTGCAAGCACGCCGCTTCGGTTCGCCACGCTGGATACCGAGGTGCGGGGGTTCATTAGCGAGGTACGCGCGCTCGCTTTTTGGCGCCGTTCCGACCTCGAGCAGGGGTCCTGATTCCCCTTTCGGCGCCGATCGCTGACGCGTCCACGTTGCCGTCTCTCCGTGGACCCGCAGCGCTTCTTGAGCGCGCCTTCGTCGTTGCGTGCCTCTTCTTTTTTACGGACGGCGTCCGGGTATTGCTCCTAAACCCTGCGGGCGAAGGAACGGTATCGCTCGGCATCGACCCAATTAGCAAGCCGTCAATGATCGCGATCTACGCGACAACCGGCGTGCTACTAGCCTTCGACGCCCGGGAGACCCTCCGCTCCCTTAGTCGACTGTCGTGGCTAATCGGTTTTGTACTTTTTATCGGGCTCTCAGCCCAATGGTCCACGGACCCCAACACGACAGCGAAGACATGGGTGTGGTTCGTGGGCACGACGCTTTTTGGAGTGTATCTCAATCAGCGTTTCTCACGCCACGATCAAGTCACGTTGCTCGCCTTAGCACTCGCCCTTGTGGTGTTGTTCAGCTTCATTTTTGCGCTCGCGTGGCCTCGTCTGGGTATAGACCCAGGACTCCACGCAAATGCTTGGCGCGGGGTCTTCATCCACAAGAACTCGCTGGGTCGAATTATGGTTCTGGCGATGATCGTCTTTTCACTACTGCTTCTCGCGCGTCCCCGATTCGCCCCGATACTTGCACTCGGCCTCGGAGGGGCGGCAGTCCTGCTGCTCCAGTCCCGCTCCGCAACGGCGTTGAGCGTGGCCGCCGGCCTGCTCGTCCTTCTTCCGCTCTCATGGGTCCTTCGATCGCGTCACGGAAGCGTCTCGCGAGCAGCGCTCCTCGGCGCGCTGCTCGCTAGTGGGGCCGTGCTTGCGGTTCTGCAGTGGGGCGAGGTGCTGTTGCAGCTTCTTGGCAGGGACTCAACTTTCAGCGGCAGGACGCTGCTGTGGGCCTCAGTGCTTCAAGAGGTTGCTGAGCGCCCGTGGCTGGGGTACGGGTACCACGCCTTCTGGAACGGCAGGACAGCTGAGTTCGCGGACGTGTGGCGTCTCGTCGGCTGGGCACCTCCACACGCGCACAACGGATTCCTTGACCTGCTCTTAAACGTAGGCATCGTGGGCGGCGTACTCTTCGTGGTCGGCCTTGGGGCCTACACGCACGTTGCCAGCCGCCTGACGATCGCCCATCGCTCCGAACCCCTCGCGATCTGGCCGCTCGCTGTCCTCGCGTACACGGTGCTGACGAACTTCACGGAAAGCACGCTGCTAAGACACACGAGCATCTTTTCGGTGGTGCTCGTCAGCGTCATCTGCGGGCTCGACGATGTGCGTCACGCGGAGCGTTCCAGGCACCGTGAGCGGATAGTGGATCAAGTGGAGCCGGCGCGCCACTCTTCCCGCACGCAAGAGCTGAGATGAGCGCCTGGAGTCGCGGCGAAAAGCACGCCGCGCCGGAAACCAGCGACGGCCGCGGCGGATCGACTGGGCCTTCAATGGCCGCCGACACCGTTTGGATGATTTGCGGCTACGCCCTCCGAATGGCGCTGCAGGCTGGGTACTTCCTGATGCTCGCCAATGCGCTCGGGGCCTCAGCGTATGGCGCCTTCGTCTCAACAGTGGTCGTCCTTGGGTTCGTGGGGCCCTTTGCCGGATTAGGAATCGGTCACATCCTGGTTCGGGATGCTGCGATTCAGAGCGACGATTTCCGTGCTGCCGCCGGCGACGCTCTTGGAACGGTCTTCATCGGAGGGGGGCTGCTCTGCCTCGGTGCACTTCCGTTGGTCGCGATCGTGGCGCCGGACGAGATTCCCCTTGCCACGCTCGCCCTTCTGGTGCTGGCGGACGGTCTTGGAGTACCCCTCACAGAGGTGTGCGCCCAAGCCTTTCAGGCCTCTCGTTCGATCCGATACAGCGCCGTGCTGCAGTTCACGCCGGGACTTTTCCGTCTGACAGCGGTTGTTTGGTTCTCGTCCCTAGCGACGCCGGCGCTTTCGACATGGCTCACGGTGTACGCCATCGCGGGCCTCCTCTCGGCGGCACTCGCACTCGCTTCAGTACTGCGCATCGCGCGGCCAAGTCCGTTTCAACCACGCCGCGCACTCGTCCGCATCCGCGCCGGCTGGCCGTTTTCAGTAATGGTGTCCGCGCAGTCCCTACACAACGATATCGACAAGACACTTCTCGCGCGGATGTCCACGCTGGAGGCCGCGGGCACCTACAGCGCGGCGTACCGTCTGGTTGACGTCGCGTTCGCACCCGTTCGGGCTCTCATGTACTCGGCCTACGCACGATTTTTTAGCACCGGCGCCCAGGGAGCGATGGCTTCCTTGCAGTTCGCTGCAAAGCTCGCGCGGGCAGCGCTTCTCTATACGCTGCCAGTAACCCTCACCATTTTTCTCTGCGCGGGCTTGGTCCCCACGGTGCTCGGCGAGTCCTTTCGCCCGTCCGTCGAGGCCCTGCGCTGGCTCGCTCTTTTGCTTCCCCTCCGCGCTCTTTCCTCCGTGCTCGGGGATACGCTCTTGAGCACTGGAAGGTTCTTTGTTCGGATGATGTGCTCGGTTGGAGTAGTCGCACTCAACGCCGCACTGAATCTCGTGTTGATCGAAGCCTTTTCGTGGCGCGGCGCGCTCATTGCGACGGTTACATCCGAGGTGGCGCTGCTCGTTGCGTTCTGCTGTTTCGTTTTCTGGCTCCGCCCCCCCGATCTCCGAGGCAGCCGATCCCGTTCGCATGCCGAGGTAGGCTAGTCATGGACGCGGCGAGCAAGTACGAGCGCAAGCCAGCCGTCGCGATCTATCGCGAGGAGCTACTGCCCGAGTCCGAGACGTTTATCGCGGCCCAGGGGTACTCGCTGAGGCGATACGCGCCATTCTTTGCTGGGCTCACGTGGCGGGACAATTCGCTGGTTGCACCGGCGGACGCAATCATCGCACACGACGGTTTCGGCGCTGGCCTCGCGCGTGCGCTCCACCGTCGACTCGACACGCTGCCTCGGCGTTTCATTCAAAGAATCGCGGTGCGCACTCCGTGCCTATTCCACGCTCATTTCGGTATAGACGGCATCTCGGCGCTGGGCCTCGCACGTCGGCTTGACACTCCCTTGGTCGTCACGTTCCACGGCTTCGACGCGACCGTCCGCGACGACATCCTGGCGCGCGGTCCGTGGACACACCGCCGCTATCTTCGCCGCCGGCATTGGCTGGTCGACGAACGCGTCTCCATTCTGGCTGTCTCAGGCTTCATCCGTCAGCGGTTGCTCCAGACGGGATTCCCTGAGGATCGCGTCCGCGTGCACTACACGGGAGTCGACACGATTGCGTTCAGGCCACCACAGTCGCCTCAGGAGCGTCCACCCCACGTCGTCTTCGTTGCGCGCCTGGTCGCGAAGAAGGGCGTGATGCATCTAATCAACGCCGCACGCACTCTGGAGAGGGAGATCCCGTCGCTGCAGTTGTCAATTGTCGGTGATGGCCCGGAGCGAGCTACAGCGGAGGATGCGGCTTTAGGAATGCGCGCCGTCCGCTTCCTCGGGGCTCAGTCTCCTGCAAACGTGCGGACTCTACTCGCTAGCGCACGCGTTTTCTGCGTACCGAGTCTCACAGCGCCGAGCGGCGATGCGGAGGGGTTCGGCATGGTGTTCGCCGAGGCACAGGCGATGGGGGTGCCGGTTGTTAGCTTTCGGTCGGGCGGCGTCCCGGAGGCAGTCCGAGACGGCGTGTCCGGACTCCTGGCAAAGGAAGGCGACACTTCGGGCCTCACCGCCGCGTTGCGCACGCTGCTCTCGCTACGCTTTGAGGACTGGGCCCGCTTTAGCGTGGCTGCTACACGGCACGTGCTAGACAACTTCTCTCTCGAGCGCCAGACCGCTCGCCTCGAATCTTTCTATGATGAAGTCAGACGCACTGGCGTGTCCACTTCTACCTCTCGGCCGCTGGGGACGACCCGTCCGTGAGAAATGAGCGCCTCTGGCGACCGTCGAAGTTCGTTCTATCAGGCGGCACACTGCGTGCCTCGCGCGATCATCGCGAGGTGGCCGTCGGCTCGCGCCTGATCGCCGACGAGGTTGCGCGGCGCTACAGCGTGGCGATTCCCCAGTACGCGAGAGGCCGTCTCATTGACCTGGGCTGCGGCCGTGTTCCTCTCTACGCCACCTATCGACCCCACGTGGCAGCAGTCACTTGCGTGGACTGGAGTCATTCGCTTCACGGCGACGACCACGTAGACGTCGCCTGTAACCTCTCCGAGCCGCTTCCATTTCCCACAGGCGCATTCGACACAATCGTCCTCTCGGACGTGCTCGAACATGTCGCCGAACCCGGGTTGCTTTGGCGCGAGATGGCCAGACTCCTCGCTCCCTCCGGACACCTTCTGATGAACGTACCATTCTACTACGGCCTTCACGAAACGCCGCACGACTACTTTCGGTACACCGAGTTCGCGCTGCGGCGATTCGTGGAGCAGAGCTCACTCGCGATGGTCGAACTGCAGCCCGTTGGCGGCTCTGCGGAGGTCCTTGCCGACTTGTGCGCGAAACACATCGTCCGCGTGCCCCTAGTCGGACCGATAGGTGCGCAGGTGCTCCAGAGCGTCGTCGGCGCTTTTTCGCGTTCACGCGCTGGTCGCAAGTTCGCGCGCCGCACCGCACGACAGTTTCCACTTGGCTATTTTCTGGTCGCCACTAAGCCAGTTCCATAGATGAGTGAAATGGATGCATCGTCACCATCGTCCGTTGGCGGCGATCCGCTCGTCTCCGCCATCATGCCGCTACGGAATGCTGCGGACACCGTCACACAGGCAATCCGAGCCATACAAACACAGTCATATCGGAACTGGGAGTTGATTGTCGTCGACGACGGTAGCACGGACGAGAGCGCAGCGATTGTTCGTCAGTTGGCGCGCGACGATACGCGCATCACCCTGATCGAGATCACACACGGAGGTCGCGGCGTCGCCCGCAATCATTGCCTCGCCCATGTGCGTGGTGAGTTTGTGGCGATTTGTGATGCGGACGACGTCTCGCTACCGAGCCGCTTTACCACGCAGGTCGAGATGCTTCAGCGCTCCGGCGCGGACGTTTGTTCGTGCTCGGAGGTAATCGCATTCAATACAGCGCGGACGACGACTTTTGTAGTGTCCGCCCCCTCAAGCGATGCGCAGATCCACGCCACGTTCTCCAGCGGCCGCATGCCGCTCCTCTTTGCAAGCGCCATGTTGCGCGCCGACCTTTTCACAACCTACGGCGGCTTCGATCCGGAGTTGCAGCGCAATCAGGACTTTGGCTTTCTCGTTCGCCATCATCGTCTCCTCTCGTTCGTGACCACATCCACACCGTTGCTGCTGTACCGTGTCCAGGGTCTCACAGCTCCTTGGGCGCAGGTGCGCGAGAACAACTTCTACCGCTGGCTCGCACTGAGACGAAGCAACGGCGCCGGAGAGAGCGCCGCTGAGCTTGCACTCTCCTGGACGGGCATGCTTTATCGTGCCGTCGTGATTCCCGCACAGTTTTCGTGGTTCGTTCTCAGGCGTCGTCTGTTTCGCGACGGCATTCGCGCGCTGACTGCAATCGAGCGAGAGCAGCTCGAGACAGCACTCGCCACTCCCACCGTCGCTGCAATGGTGAATCCACGCCGATGAATGGGTTCCCTCCCCACACCATCTCCCGCCGGACGGCACTCGCCGCAATCGGCACTTGGGCAACAACGGTACTGCACGCGCGGCCAGACGCGGCGCCTCAAGCAATCGCGGCACCCGGCAATCGTCAAATCGCGAACTCGAAGCGTCTGCCATTCGGTACCATGGTGAGTCGCTCGGAGATTGGTGTGGGTCCGCGCTACCGGGCACTGGTCGAGAGGCACTGCGCGTTCCTGACCGTTGCGGGACCGATATACTGGAGGAACGCACAGCCAGAACGCGCCCGCTTTGTGCTTGCCGACGCTGAAGAGATCCTATCGTTCGGGGAACAGTTGGGTCTCTCGGCTAGGGCACACACGCTTCTGTGGCACCAGATGACCCCGATGTGGCTCGACGACGTGCAGGGGACGGTTCCACTTGGCGAACTCATCTCGATGCACGTAGGCGAGATCGTCGGCCGCCTCCGCGGAAGAGTATGCTACTGGGACGTGCTGAACGAACCGCTCAACGCTGCGGACGGACGATCCGACGGACTGCGCACCTCACGGTGGCTCCGAGAAGGTGGCCCGAGGTACATGGACGTTGCGTTTCATGTTGCGCAGGAATCGGATCCTAGTGCGCTCCTCGGGATTAACGAGACGGGCCTCGAAGATGATTCTGTTCCGGCTGCTCGCCGGCGTAGGGACATGCTCACCCTACTCCTTCGGATGCGAGCCGATGGCGTCCTGCCGCATTATCTCGGCATTCAGGGTCACCTCGCCGGTGGACAGACCTTCTCGCACGACGGGCTCGGCACATTTATCGAACGCGTACTAGGTCTCGGCGTCCGAGTGCTCATCACCGAAATGGACGTCAGCGACGTCGCATTTCCCGCAGACACCGCACTAAGAGATGCTGCGGTCGCCGATGTCTACGATCGGTTTCTGAGCATCGCCCTTGGACATGGTGCGATTTCCGCAGTGACCACATGGGGATTGACGGATTCTCGCTCGTGGCTCCAGCAGTACGCACCGCGACGTGACGGACTACCCCAACGTCCGCTTCCGTTCGACGATGATTTCCGGCCGAAGCCCGCATGGTCGACCATCCAAACGCATCTCGATCGGATGCGTCAATGAGTGGCCCCTTGGCGGACAACTCGCCATCGCACAAGCCGGTGGGCGTCAGTGGGCTTTTCGTCCATCACGGACGCGTTGGCGGAGCCGAGTACTTGCTGTACGGGGTCACTGAGGGCCTGCTCGCATGCGGAGTGCCGACGGTGCTCTACACAACGGCGGGACGACCTCTCGATCCATCGTTCGTCGCGCGCACCAGGCCGGCTGTGGCTTCGGGCGCCCTGCGGCTGGCTCCGATACCGCACGTAGGCAATCGCTTTCTCACCGAAACTCTACACACGTCGCGATTCGCGCGCCGAGACGGTGTCGACCGCGTCATCTTCCCGAACTACTTCACTCCGCCATTTGCACACGGTCACAAGAGCCTTACCGCGATTCTCGACCTTCAGTACCTGCACTACCCGGAGTACTTCTCGCCGCAGAAGCGCGCGTGGTTGCGCGCAGCGCACGCGTTCACATTGCACCGTGCGGACCATGTGACTGTCATTTCCGATTTCGTTCGAGAGGACATCCTGACTCGGTACGGCGCGCGTTACGCGCACCGTGTGCGGACTGTCCCAGTCGGCGTTTCCTGGGCGCGTTTTGAACCGGCTATCGCTCCGCGCTCGGCATCTTCGCTCGGCGGGCCCTTCATCCTGAGCGTCGCGTCCCAGTACAGCCACAAGAATCTCGCGACGCTCCTGCGGGCGTTTGCCCGCATCGCAGATCAGATTCCTCACGACCTCCTCTTGGTCGGTCAGCGGCTGGCCCAGCTTGTGGGCACGCGCTCTGGAGGCGAAAGGGATCTTGCGGAACTCGCGACTTCTCTCGGGATTGTCCACCGGGTGCATCTGACTGGACATCTGACCGACCCAGAAGTCGGCTGGTGTTTCCGGAATGCAGCCGCCTTTGTCTTTCCCTCTCTCTTCGAAGGATTCGGCATGCCGGCCGTCGAGGCGCTCGGATTCGGCCTCCCTACAATCACCACCACTTGTGGCTCGCTCCCTGAAGTGACCCGCGGCCTAGCCACGTATGTGACTGATCCTCGCGATGCCGAAGAGCTGGCCACGACGATCCGTGACGTGTTGGATCACCCCGCGCGTCACCAACCATCCGATGCGGCGGCTGCGTCACTTCGCGACTACTATGCGCCAGCCCGCATCGCCGCACTCTATCTCGACACCTTCAAGTCCAAACCGAACGCGTAGGGAGTTCGCTAGCCGAATCGTTCCGCGACTCGAGGCCGATCAGCCTCGGAAGACCCACCGGAGAACCCGCCGAATCGCTGGAACAAGATCGCAAAGACGTAGCCCGTGTTGAGATAAAGGTATCTGCGCCAGAGACGCCGGGGCTCCTGCCACAGGCGATACGCCCACTCCAACCCGAGACGCTGTGCTGCGGGAGGCGCTTGGCGCACCGTCCCGGCGTGGAAATCAAAGGCCGCGCCGACGGCAAGAATCGGCAGTCTCGTCTCGTCTCCCATTTCGTAGGCGAAAACTTCCTGACGTGGACATCCGAGCCCAACGAACAGGATTCCGGCACCGCTGGCTCGTATACGAGTAGCGAGCTCGTCGGCCTCAAGTTCGCTTAGCTGTCGAAACCTCGACGGCTCTGAGCCGGCGATCTGGAGCGCAGGGAATCGCTCGAGCAATCGATCAGCCAGTCGGTCCAGCGTCGACTGGTGGCTTCCATAGAAATAGACGGGGATTCCCTCTCGCGACGCCCGTTCGAGCACGCGTAGCATGAGCTGCGGCCCGTACACTCGGTCCGGGAGCCACACTCTGTGAAGGACGCCGAGCGCCCATCTGACGGGTTGTCCGTCCGGCACAACCAAGTCGAGCGCATTCAGGCGATACCGATGTCGCGCGTCCAACACACCGGTCATCACTCCGTGCACCGCCAGCGCACTCGTCGTGCAACGCCGACCCTCCTGCGCGGCGCGGACGATGCGCTCGACGGCGGCCTCGTAGTCCACCGCCGAGATCTGCACCCCAAGCACCGAATACCGCCCGCGGTCGATCACGCCTACCTCGTTGCCGACGCCGCATCGGCCCAGCGCTCGCGATTCAACTCGAACATCTCACGCAGGATCGCCGGCACATCGTACTTGAGCTCCCAACTCGGATAGTCCGCCCGGAATCGTCGCAGATCACTGATCCACCAGATATGATCGCCCGTGCGATTCGCCTCGCTATAACTCCACTGCATTTCGCGACCCGTGATCTCCTCACACAATTGGATCGCCTCCAACATGGAGCAGTTCGAGTGTCGACCGCCCCCGATGTTGTAGACGCGTGCGCTCTTGGGATCACGATAGAACGCGTCGAACGCACGGATGAGATCCGCCGAGTGAATATTGTCCCGAACCTGCTTCCCCTTGTAGCCGAACACCGTGTAGGGCGAGCCGGTCGCCGCGCATTTCATCAAGTACGCAAGAAAGCCGTGCAACTGGGCACCCGAATGGTTCGGGCCGGTCAGGCATCCGCCTCGGAAGCACGCTGTGCGCATGTCGAAGTAACGGCCGTACTCCTGAACGAGTACGTCTGCCGCGACCTTCGACGCGCCGAAGAGGCTGTGGGTGCTTTCGTCGATGCTCATCGACTCGGGGATCCCCTCCGCAAAGTACGCGTGGCTCGACTCGATCTCCCACCGGGTCGCCGTCTCCTCCAACGGCAATCCGTTCGGCCGATCACCGTAGACTTTGTTCGTCGACGTGAAGACGAAGGCGGCTTCTGGCGCGTGGCGGCGCGTCGACTCGAGCAGATTCAACGTTCCGACGGCGTTGACGCTGAAATCCGTATGTGGTTCGCGCGCGGCCCAGTCGTGCGACGGCTGCGCGGCCGCATGGATGACCAAGACGATCGCGTTTCCATGCTCCGCGAACACCCGGTCCACGGCCGCTGCGTCACGGATGTCAGCGTTTACATGGCCATATCGCTTGCCGAGCGCCGCCTCCAATCTCGAGCGATTCCAGGCCGTAGAAGCGTCCGCTCCGAAGAAGTATGAGCGCATGTCGTTGTCGATGCCGACGACATCGAGGCCGAGGCCGCCGAAGTGCGCCGCCGCTTCAGATCCGATCAGGCCCGCAGAACCCGTCACGATGACTACCGCCATCTTGCCTCTACGATTAGCCGCAAAGCACACTTCCTCCGTTAACGTTGAACGTCTCTCCGAGAACGTGTCGCGCTCCCGGCGCACACAAACTCACCACCGCAACCGCCACATCCCCCGCACTCGCCACCCGCCCCACCGGGATCC